>NZ_PCPP01000001.1:2193184-2872025 GCF_002979755.1 Chryseobacterium culicis
CGTTAGCACATGGAATAACATGTTTTACTCCCAGATATTTTTCAAAATCCTGTTGAAATTCTTTTACAGCAGGACCGTTAATAAATGCTGTATTATCAATACATTCCTGGATACTGATGTCTACGTCTTCTTTTATTTTCAGGTATTGACCTTTAAGGTCAACCATTTGAATTTTCATATTTTAGTTTTTTGAGTGCACGTAGAGGTGCATTTTTTAATTCATGATAAGCTCACTTATTTTATTTCCTATAGAAAGGCAGGAAGTAGCTGCTGGAGAAGGAGCATTTCTAACGTGAATAATATTTCCATTTTTCACGATATCAAAATCATCAATCAGTCCTCCATTTCTATCACAAGCCTGAGCTCTTACTCCTGAGCCTCCTACTACAAGGTCACTTTCCTGTATTTCCGGTAAAAGTTTCTGAAGTGCTTTTGTAAATGCAGATTTGGAAAGTGAACGGTGCATTTCTCCCATTCCCGTTTTTCCATATTTTGCTACAATTTTTCTAAATCCTGGCCATAGCATAGTCTGCATGGTCTCGTTGAAATTGAAATCAAAAAAATGGTATCCTTCTTTTTTGAATGCCAGAACAGCATTGGGTCCAGCTTCAATATTACCATCAATCATTCTGGTAAAGTGGACTCCAAGAAATGGAAAACTAGGATCAGGTACTGGATAAATAAGATGTTTTACCAGATATTTTTTTTCGTCCTTAATTTTATAATATTCTCCTCTGAAAGGAATAATGACCACATCGTTTTTTTCGTTGGTCATTTTAGTTATCTTGTCGGAATACAATCCTGCACAAGAAATCAGCTTTTTGGTTTTAAATTCGGAAATATTGGTGTTTACAATAATTTCAGATCCTTTATCAATGATATTTTTTACTTCATTATTAAATCTTACTTCTCCTCCTAATTCTTCAAAAAGCTCTTTTATTTTTTTGGCTATTCCCGGATAGTCAATAATTCCGGTTTGTGGAACTTTGATTGCTTTTACTCCTTCACAGTGGGGTTCAATTTCACGGAACTCTTCTCTTGAAAGGTATTTTAAGTCCTGTAGACCGTTTTCAACTCCTCTTTTATAAATATTATCTAAAAGGGGTAATTCTTCCTGTGAAGTCGCTACAATTATCTTCCCACAAAGGTCATATCGTATTCCGTATTTTTCAGCAAAATTAATGACCGAGTTATACCCTTCAATACAATTTTTTGCTTTGAGACTGCCTGGTTTATAATAGATTCCACTATGGATTACTCCGCTGTTGTGTCCCGATTGGTGCAATGCAACATCGTTTTCTTTTTCCAAAATTAAAATCTTAGAATCAGGATTTTTCAGTTGAGTCTGATAGGCTGTAGCCAATCCTACTAAACCTGCACCAATGATTATAATATCATAGTTCATTATCTGTTATAATCTTGCATCTACCAGATTTCTGTCTAAACATGCTTTGGTATCAAAAACCACGGCATTTTCTTTTTTAAGCTGATCCAGATCCATTTCCAGAAACTCGTTATGAGATACTGCAATTACTAAAGAATCATACTTTTTTCCTTCTTCAAGAGCATCCAGAATATCAATTCCATATTCATGTTTTACTTCCTCTTTACTAGCCCATGGATCATAAATATCAACATTTACTCCGTAGTCAGCAAGTTCTCTATAAATATCTACAACTTTAGTATTTCTGACATCCGGACAGTTTTCTTTGAAGGTAACTCCTAAAATCAAGGCATTAGAGTTTTTGATCACCCCTCCTTTTGCAATAAGAAGCTTCACTACTTTAGCTGCAACAAATTTTGCAATAGAGTCGTTTACACGTCTACCTGATAAGATAACATCCGGGTGGTACCCTAACTGCTCTGCTTTATGGGCAAGATAATAAGGATCTACGGAAATACAGTGTCCGCCTACTAATCCCGGTTTATATTTAAGGAAGTTATATTTTGTTCCTGCCGCTTCCAATACATCATTGGTATCGATACCTACTCTATCAAAAATTAAAGCGAGTTCGTTAACAAAAGAAATATTAACGTCTCTCTGTGCATTTTCAATAGCTTTTGAGGCTTCGGCAACTTTAATGCTAGGTGCTTTATGGGTTCCTGCAGTAATAATTTTCTTATAGAGTTGATCTACTTCTTCAGCAATTTTTTCCGTAGAACCTGATGTTACTTTTTTAACACTTGTAAGGGTATTTACTTTATCTCCCGGATTAATTCTTTCCGGAGAATATCCTACAAAAAAGTCTTCATTAAACTTAAGTGCTGAATATTTTTCAAGAACCGGTACACATTCTTCTTCTGTACATCCAGGAAAAACTGTAGATTCATAAATAATAATATCCCCTTTTTTGATAATTTCTCCTAACATTTTTGAGGCAGAAATCAATGGATTCAGATCCGGAGCATTATATTTATCAATAGGGGTAGGAACTGTTACAATGAATACATTAGCTTCAGAAATATCTGACAGCAGGCTTGTTGCTTTATAGCCTAAAGAACCATTGGATTCCGTATATTTTTTCAGTCCGTTATTTAGTTTATCAACATCGGCTTCTAGCGTTATATCTTTCCCGTTATTAAGCTGGTCAACACGCTGTGCATTAATATCAAAACCAAAAACAGGATAGTGATCTGCAAATTCAAGAGATAAAGGAAGACCTACATAACCCTGGCCTATAACCGCTATTTTATATGGTGTTATCATTAACTAAGTTTATTTTTTATTTTTTGAAACCAAGATTGTTCTGTATGCTGGTTATAACCATAACCATATTTGTTGCTATATCCTAAATTCTCCCTGCTTACATCATTAAGCACAAATCCTACATTTTTGATTTTTTTCTGATCGATATTGCTATTGGCAAAATCTAATAATGCCTTTTCTGTGTATTTAGATCTGGAGACATAAATGGTGATGTCAGAAAGTTCGGCAATAAGGAAAGTATCTGTTACAAGAAGCAATGGTGCGGTATCAAGAATAATATATTCATATTTATCTTTCAATTCGCTTAGAAGGCTCTCATAACGTCCGTTGGATAACAATTCTGTTGGGTTAGGAGGAATCATTCCTGAATAAATTACATCCAGATAAGGGTTAAAAGATGATACATGAATGATGTCTTGAAGTTTAGTCTCATCATTATAAAGATATTCTGTAAGTCCGGCAAGTCCTTTTCTTGCAGGATTATATCTTTGAAGCTGAGGATTCCTGATATCGGATCCGATGATAATTGCTTTTTTCTTAGGGTTTGCCAGTGTTAAAGCTAAATTCACCGAAGTAAATGTTTTTCCTTCTCCCTTTACTGTTGAAGTAACAAATACAACTTTTCCTTTTTTCTCCTTTGAAAGCATGAAATTCATATTGGTAATAAGAATTCTGAATGCTTCCGCCATAGGAGTAATATCATTCATTTTTACTATTTCAGAATCTCCTTTTTCAAGACTTGGTAATTCAGCAATAATAGGTGCATGCACCAGCTTTTCAAGATCATGTTTCGTAACCACTTTATTATTAAATAATTGCAACATGTAAATAATAATAAAAGGAACAAGTAATCCAAGAAATAATGAAGCAAATAAGATCGCTTGGGTCTTCGGTGCTACAGGATTTGCAAAAGCATAAGCCGTATCGATTACTCTTGCTTTTGGTGCTGTAATGGATTGTGCGATAGCTGTTTCTTCCCTTTTCTGTAATAGTAATAAATAAAGGTTTTCTTTAATTTTTTGTTGTCTTTCTATTCCTCTAAATATTTTCTCTATAGAAGGAATTCTGGCTATTTTTCCTGTTACTTTGTTTTGTTCTCCTACATATTCATTTTTGGCAAGTTCTAATCCGTCCTTATTTTTTTGAAGGGTTTGAACCACAGAGGTACGCATTGCATTTATTTGTTTACTAGCCTCAATAACTAAAGGGTTTTCTGTAGTTGCAGATTCCAGCAACCTTGCTCTTTGCAATATTAATTGGTTATAGGAAGTAATCCCTGAAGCAGCTTCAGGATTATTTAGTCCAATATTTACTGGTAAAACCTGATATTGTCCTTGTTTCGACATGAAAGCAATCAAAGAATTTGTCAATTCTATTTGTGCATCAAGATCCAGTTGCTTTCCACGAGCTGCTGCAGAACTTTCAAGATCTATTTTAGCTTCGGTTTCAAGATCAGTAAGATTATTTTTTGATTTAAAACTTTCTTTTTCATTTTCAACCTGGCCAAGTTCTACTGAAAGTTTTCTTACTCTGTCTTCAATAAAATCCAATGTCTTTTTAGACTCTTGGTTTTTATCCAAAATAGCATCATTATTATAAGCAATAACTAATGAATTAAGAATATCTTGTGCCTTTGAAACTACCGGGTAATTCATTGAAAGCCTAAGTACAGTGGCTTCTTTATTCGCTAAATCAACGCTAAGAGCCCCTGTTAAAGAATTAACCTTCGCTTCAACCGATGATACGATTAATTCTAAATTCTTTTTATCAACATTAGGGGATGCTTTAGGGTTATATCCTGCATTTTTAGTGATGATAATATTAGCAAAGGGAAGACTTATCATTCTTCCATAACCAGAAACAATATCCTTTTTTTGTCCTTCATAATGTATCGAGATTTCCTCTCCTTTTAATTCTACATTAATAAGGTTATTTGCACTTTTGGATGTTTTCTCATTTACAACTTTTACTTCAATAGGAGAAGATTCTTTATAAAGCTCAACTCGGCTTACTTTTCCTTTAACAATGACATTGGTCTGAAGGTTTTTATTGATAACCACATCCCTCATCAGTTTTTTTGATTTCAAGACTTCAATCTCATTGGAAATACTATTAGTTTTCATTCCTCCCAATCCTGATAAATCAGAAAGAACTCCTAAATCATTATTTGAAGATGAATTTTTGGAATCTTTTATAAGTAAGGTTGTTTCAACATAATAGACTGGTGTCATAAATTTTATTGCAAAATAGCCTATAGTTAAAGCTATCATAGCACAAAAAATAAACCATGGCCATCTCCTTAAGTATGGTTTGACTATTTCGCTAAAATTAATTTTATTTGAGTTGTTTTCTACTTCAGAAAATTGTGAAGATTGGTTATCCATCAATTTTTTATTTCTTATTAAATAAACTTACTACTACGGCAACTGCTGTAACCGCAATAGAAATGGCGGTCAGATAAAGTCCTGTGTTGGGATTCTGTTTTGCTATAACATCTTTTGTATTGTTTGAAGAAACAATAATAGCATCGCCTTGCTTCAGATTGTAATATGGAGAATTTATCAAATTAGCATCCTGAAGGTTAATACGGCCGTGAGAAACAACCCCATTTTCAGTTCTGACAACCAATATATCTTCTCTTTTTCCATATTGAGTCAAATCGCCGGCCATCCCTAATGCATTTAAGATCGTTGCCTGTCCATTTGCTACTACATAGTCTCCTTGTCTGTTTACTTCCCCTAATATGGTAACTTTAAAGTTAGCAAGTTTTATATTAACTGTTGGATTAATAACGTATTTCGTCATTTTTTCCCTTAGTTCATCTTTGAAGGCTGTCAAACTTTTATCTGATGTACTCAGTTTCCCCAATATTGGAAAGTCAATATTTCCATTTGCATCTACAATATATGTTGGTCCCGACATAATTGTAGAGCCCTGATTAGGAGTATTTCCTCCTGCTATTGCATTGGTCTGGATAAGTTCTGATGAAGAATAATTCTGATTAAAAGGCTTTACAACATCCATATCTTTTGCAGTGATCAGAATAATAAGCTGATCTCCTACCTGGATTGTATTTGCTGAATTTTTAGCAGAGGCACTGATTGCAACCTGTTCTATATTCTGCATATAATTTAAATCATTCTTAGCATTGGGATTCACTTTACAGGAAATCACTAATGAGGATGCCAAAACTACTGCTAATATTTTTCCTTTCATTATATTGTTAAATTGTGCAAATATACATTTATATTTTTTCTATTTATCTAGAGCCTCATAAATTGAATTATTGCTTCGGAATTCTGGAACTATTGTTTTAAGAATCCTTACTACTTCTACTTTATCTCTTCTAAGAGATGCTTTAGTAATTTCTTTAGTAAGCGTATCTATTTCTGTGAATCCCATAGAAGGATCTTTGGAGATCATGATTTTGTCATTATGAGTGGGAAGTGTTTTTGCATCATCACTCAAGAGTTCTTCATACAGCTTTTCCCCAGGTCTCAATCCTGTATAAATGATCTTAATATCAATATTAGGTTCGAATCCTGATAGCTTTATCATTCTTTTTGCAAGATCAATAATTTTAACGGGTTCACCCATATCAAAGACAAAAATTTCCCCTCCTTCTCCCATTGTTCCGGCCTGAAGTACAAGTTCACAGGCCTCAGGAATAGTCATGAAATATCTTACAATTTCCGGATGCGTAATGGTTACAGGACCTCCAGCTTCAATTTGCTTTTTAAAATGGGGAATCACAGAACCGTTGGATCCTAATACATTTCCAAATCTTGTGGTAATAAACTTGGTCACGTTACCTTCTACATTTTGAAGGGACTGAACAAAAAGTTCTGCAGCTCGTTTTGAAGCTCCCATTACGTTAGTTGGATTTACAGCTTTATCTGTAGATACCATTACGAACCTGTTCACTTTATATTTGCTAGATAGCTTTGCAACAATCTTTGAGCCTAATATATTAACAAAAATGGCTTCATGAGGATTTTCTTCTACCAGAGGAACATGTTTATAAGCTGCTGCATGGTATACCATTGAGAAGTTATAGGTCTGGAACAGGGATTCCATTCTGTGATGATTGGAAACATCTCCTAAAACAAATTTGAAAGGAATATGAGGAAATTTCTCTCTCATTTCAAGTTCAATTTCATAAAGCGGTGTTTCTGCCTGATCCAGAATAACAATCAAAGAAGGGTTGAAAAGAGCAACCTGTCTTACAATTTCACTTCCTATGGATCCTGCCCCACCGGTTACAAGTACTGTTTTATCAGAATGTCTGCTTTTAACCTTTTCGTTCTGAATTTTGATAGGTTTTCTATTTAATAAATCCTCAATTTGAAGATTTCTAATCGATCCACCCAAATCACTGTCTCTCAATTTTTGTACAGACGGTGCTTTAAAGACGTTAAGATCCTTCTCTAAGAATAAATTCACCCATGAATTCATCTCATCTCTGGCCATCATCTCTTTAACAATGAGGACACCATCAATAATAAGATCTTCTTTGGAGTTTTCTTCTATTTTTTGTTTTTCATAAATAGGCTTTCCTAGCAGAGACGCCCTTTTAGAATCTGTTCTTTGTGTCAAAAAGCCCACTACCTGATAAGGCAGGCTCGGATTATCAAGAATAGCGCGTGCAATGGCAATAGATTGTTCATCAATTCCCAATACCAGGATTCTTTTTTTCAGTGCACTTCTTCTGTACTCCCTTACAATATGGAAAAACTCTTTCACATATAATCTGAAAAGGAATAATCCCATAAATGAAATTACAAAATAAAGCATCAGATAAGGAGTAAGGATGAACTTACTTCCTGTGGTCCAGAAATAGCAAATATTTACTGTTCCGATAGTCAGCATTGTGCAAAAACAGGATATCAGAAGCTTAAATAAGTCTATAAATGTTGAATGACGAATAATACCGGCATAGGTCTTGAAGACATACATAAAAGCAGCATTTACGAGAATAATAAAAGCGAAAATTAAACTTTTATCATCATGGTAGATAAATTCCTGCTTGGTAATTCTTGCGATAATGTAAGTAGAAAGAAATAAAGATATGACTAGGATAATAATGTCTATTACAAGAATTATCCATCTTGGAAGATATCTTACGTCTGAGAGATTGACAACATTATCCCCTCCAAATATTGTTTTTCTAAGAGAATTGTACATTGTCTATATTGGTGTTCATATTTAATTAAGGTATAATATCTAACTATCCAATCAAAGATAATTCCGATACAATCATACAAAAGTAAAATAAATTTATTTCAATATGCTGAAATCAAAAATAAATTTGATGTTATATTTATAAAATCTAACAATTTCATTGCGATACAGCTAAAGCCACCGACAAAAATCATACCATAAGAATACTTATAAAAATGACATTTATTTGTGAATATTCTTTATTTTAGCTGTTTTTAAAAAAATTATTTATTAAATCTTTATGTATCAATCTTTTTCAATGAACTGATTGTTTTTTTACGAAAAGTCATAAGTCAAGTTTTTTTTTAAATTCGTTAATATTCAGTCAAAAATATCAATTATTTTTTCATATTCAAAACCTTTACTCATTAAATGTTTTATTGTTTTGGTTTTTTTTTGATATTCTTTCAAGCCAGTTTGTCTGGAATAGTAATCTTCAAAAATCTTTCTGATCGTCTTCTCATAGTCTGAATCATCAATCTCATCAAAACATGAGCTGATTAACCTTTCAGAAATCTGTTTCTGCTTCAGATTCATTTTAATTTTGGTCTTTCCCCAGTGCTTGATGTAAAACTTACCTCTGATATAGCTTCGGGTAAATCTTTCTTCGTTCAGATAATTTTCTTTCAGGAGAAATAAAATAATATCTTCTTTTGCTTCCTCAATAAGGAGAAACTCTCTCATCTTCAGCTCCACTTCTGCATGACAACGATCCTGATAAACACAGTAATTCACCAGTTTCTGTTTAATTTCGTCAAAAGTATAAGATTTCTTTTCCATTTGAATAAAAAAAGAATGAGCAGACTGCTCATTCTTTATATGATATTGGAATGCCTGTTAGTAATTAAACAGAGCTTTACCTTCCATTAATTCGTTTACCTTTTTTCTTACAGATCCAAGAACCTCTTCATTTTTGATATTGTCTACTACATCAGAAATCAATCCGGCAATAGTATCCATATCATTTTCTTTCAATCCTCTTGTTGTAATGGCTGCAGTTCCCAATCTGATCCCAGATGTTGTAAATGGAGATTTATCATCAAAAGGAACCATGTTTTTGTTACAAGTAATATCAGCAAGTACTAATGCTTTTTCGGTTTCCTTACCGTTTACTCCTTTATTTCTAAGGTCTACCAGCATCAAGTGATTGTCTGTACCTCCACTTACGATATCAAACCCTCTGTCGATCATCGCTTTTGATAATGCCTGAGCGTTAGATTTAACCTGTTTTGCATATGTTTCGAACTGTACATCTAAGGCTTCACCGAAAGCTACCGCTTTACCAGCAATCACATGCTCAAGCGGCCCTCCCTGAATACCTGGGAATACAGCACCATCCAATACTTGGCTCATCATTTTGATTTCTCCTTTTGGAGTTTTGTGGCCGTATGTATTTTCAAAATCTTTACCCATCATGATCATCCCTCCTCGTGGCCCTCTAAGGGTTTTGTGAGTAGTGGTAGTTACTACATGACAGTGTTCGAATGGTGAGTTTAATAATCCTTTTGCTACTAATCCAGCCGGGTGAGCGATATCTGCCCAAAGAGTTGCTCCAACTTCATCTGCTACCTCTCTGAATTTAGCATAATCCAAATCTCTTGAATATGCTGAGAAACCTGCGATAAGCATTTTTGGTTTTTCTCTTAGTGCAACTTCTCTCATTTGGTCATAATCAATAAGACCTGTTTCCTGCTGAACTCCGTAAGAAACTACGTTATACTGAATACCAGAAAAATTCACTGCAGAACCGTGAGTAAGGTGTCCTCCCATTGAAAGGTCCATCCCCATGATTTTATCACCTGGCTTCAAAACGGCAAGATAAATGGCAGCATTCGCCTGAGAACCGGAATGTGGCTGAACATTCACATAGTCTACTCCGAAAAGCTCTTTAGCTCTGTTAATTGCTAAAGTTTCAACCTCATCTACTACTTCACATCCTCCGTAATATCTTTTTCCGGGATATCCTTCAGCATATTTATTTGTCAGTACACTTCCCATTGCTTTCATCACGTTTTCAGAAACAAAGTTTTCTGATGCGATAAGCTCTAATCCATGAGTTTGTCTTTGTCTTTCCTTTTCAATCAGGTCGAAAATAATATCCATTTTACTTTTAGTTTTTGAAATTTTCACCCCAAATGTACGGAATTTTCGTTGAGATTTCTCTATGGAAAAAATGATTTTTAAACACTAAAAAATAAAAAAACACCTCCTTTTATATTAAAACCGTATCAACTTTTACATTGGTTATTTTAACCATAAAAGACCCAAAAGTTTAAATACTTAAATTTTATAGGCCCCAAATTTATGCATAAAGTACACCTTAGTTTCATAAAAATCTTTGATTTTCATCTTATGTGAAACTTTTCTGCGGACTCATTTTAAACTTACTTAAATGAACTAAATTGTTTTAAAATGAAAACTTTTGTGACTTTTGCGGTTTTTTAAAGTTTAAATAAGAAAGCTATTAAAATTCTTCATCAGAAAGCTCTTTATTTACGACAGCACCAGCAAAACTTCCCTGTGCAACTGCATTGGCTACAGAACGCATCATGGTCACATTATCTCCACAGGCAAAGAGCCCGGGAACATTTGTTTTCTGCATCATATCTACTTTAATAAACCCCTGTTCTGTCAGTTCACATCCCAGATCATCGGATACATTGATATTTTGTTCAAAAGGAATTTTGGCATATAACGCCTGTAAGGGAACTTCTTTTCCGTTTTTGAAAATAATTTTCTGAATGGATCCGTTTTCATGTTTTATTTCTCCAATTTCCTCCTCGTTCAGAATGATTTTATTCTGCTTCAGTTTTTCAATCTGTTCATCAGTAAGAACAGCTTTTCCATTGGTGAATAAGGTGAGGCTTTTGGTCAGATTAAAAATCAGTTTAGAAAATTCGTAGGCCATGTCTCCATTGGAAAGAATCCCGGTTACTTCATTTTTCACTTCATAGCCATGGCAGTACGGGCAATGTATAACAGAGATTCCCCAGCATTCTGCAAATCCGGGAATATCCGGCATAAGATCTTTTACTCCTGATGCCAGGATCAGTTTTTTAGCCTGAAATTTTTCACCGGATGAAGTTTCAATTTCAAAACCTTCAGTTGTTTTTTCTGTTTTCACCACTGTTCCATTGTAAAACCTGACCGTACTGTATTTTTCTACATCTTCTTTTGCCAGCTTTGCAATTTCTGCGGGTGTTTTGCCATCGTGGGTCACAAAATTATGAGAATGAGGAGTCTGCCTGTTACAAGGTTTTCCGTTATCAATAATGAGAATATTTCTTAAAGATCTTCCTAATGACATTCCTGCTGATAATCCTGAATAGCTCCCTCCTATTATAATGACATCAAAGTTTTTGTTTTCCATAGTTCAGTTGATAGTTGATAGTTGATAGTTGATAGTTGATAGTTGATAGTTGATAGTTGATAGTTGATAGTTGATAGTTGATAGTTGATAGTTGATAGTTGATAGTTGATAGTGCAAAGTTAGCATAAAATTTACTAATGCAATAAAGTTGCAATAATGTTTTTTATCTATTTCTTTGATCATTTAAACCAATTAGTATTTCTTTGCTATCATTTCCATTCATCTTTAATCTCATCAATTTCGTCCTGAATTCTTTTATTGACATCTATTTTAGCTCCCTGCAAACTGAAAATTGCGGTACCCCTTTCTCTTGCATATGGATTGGCAATGGAATCTTTTAATCGGGCAACTTCAAAGAAAGAACCGGATTCATTCAGTTCTTTTCCTGCTTCGGGAGCATCTTTTACCCTTATAACATTTTTATATTTTTTACTCAAATCTATCCAATTGATATAGTCTGCATGAAATGACATTGCTTTTACACCAATTTTTGAATAATAATTAATGGCTCCTGCCTGTCCGTAATTATCACATAATACCATGGTATTTCCGGACTTTGACAGTTCAGAATATTCTTTATCAACTTTTTGAGCCAACTCTTTCCAGCCCTGCATATCGGCAAAATCCTGTGGCAAAGGATGGTCTTTTCCATCTTCCCAGCGAAGTAGTCCGAATTTCCTGTACTGTTCCTGATGGGATTCAATATATTCGGGGCTTTTATTTGGAAAGGCGACATGATATAAAGGGAGAAATAATAGTACAGGAATGAGAATACTGACAGGTTTCAAGAATCTCTTCCAGCCATTTTCAAATACATTTCCAAGAAAAACAGCTCCAAAAGCAATATATACGGGATAAAGTCCTATTGCATAATAATCTTTTGCTTTAAAAAACAAAAACAGGGTGATCGTAATGATATAACTCCAGAAGAAAAATCTGAATTTCTCAAAAGGTTTATACAACAACAGTGCTCCCCATCCAGCAATTATTACAAAGGCAGCTCCAATGAAGAATAATACCTGAGATTTCATAAAATCCATCCTATTTACATGGACAAGCTGTTTTTCTGAAAGCTCTTTCATATGATGAATAACCGGAAACTGATTCTGATACTGCCAGAGAAGGTTAGGAAAAATGATAATTAAAGCTAAAAGCGATGCCCAATACACATGGGGCTGCATAAAAATCTTTCTCTGCTCTGTTAATAATAATGCAGGAACAAGCCCCAATAGTGAAAAAGCAATATTGTATTTGTTTAATATTCCAATTCCGAAAATAACGGCTCCTATATAAATCCATTTTACTTTTTGGGAATCAAAATATTTAATCAAACTATAATAAAGAAACAGCCACAGAAAAATTTCTAAAGACGTTGGCTGAAACAACATATTTACCCTGAGAAGTACTGAGAACAGAATTCCTGAAGCGGCAAGTATTTTAGCAAACAGTCTTCCATTAAGTTCTTCAACGATCTTCCATGTCAGCACAATGGTTAAAGCTCCGAATAAAGCTGGAAAAAATTTAACCCAAAATATAGAATTCCCCAGCATTTTAATCATCCAGGCCAGCCAGGAATTAACCGGAGGAACTGAGAGATATCCCCATGCAAGATGGTTTGCCTGATCAAGATGCAGGTATTCATCTCTGTGCAGCTCATACTCAGGACTTATCAGTGAGTATTGGAGTGCAAACTTGGCAATGATAAAAAGAATCAGAATCCAGTAGTCTTTTTTCATAGAGGTATCGTTTGGAGTTTAAAAGTAAGACAGTCTAAATCTCTTTTTTGTTACACTTACATTATTTCAAAGCTATTATTAATAATTTCAGTTTTAATCTTCTGAATATTGCCAGACCAATACTTAATTTCTTCCATCTTTTTAGGACATTCTTCCATAGGAGTCTTCTGACAGGCCGCTAAATATTCCTGATACGTTTTTAAAATATCATTCAGGTATGTTTCGTAGTCTTTAGGATTTTTAGGAATATAGCCTATTCCATCGCAGCCACAGCTATGAAAGCATTTTCCAGTTTTAAAAAGACTTTCTATGATTTTCCATTCTTTGACTGCTGTTTTTTTAGGGGCCTTGAAATCTTTTCCAAGATCAGCCATGACACTTGCGCACTCAGGACATTTTATCGTTCTGTTTTCAATCTCTGAAACAATTTTCTGTAACTCTTTTGTTTCTGCTTTTGTAAAAACGTATCCTATCTTACGAATTGATTTCCCATCGGGTTCATGATATATTTTCTCTTTTTCAATCCGACGTAAGATATCCGCACTATCAGGTTGTTTAAATGATTTTCGGCATTTAAAACATACATAGTGTGATTTATAAGTTTTCGCAGCGTATCTGCACATTTTTATGGGTTTATCTGATTCAAATATAGGAATTTACTCCTGTAAACGGTTTTGACATAAAAAAAGAATCCCGGAGAACAAAATTCTCCAGGATTCACAGTTTAAAAGTGTATAGTGTAGTTTATTATTTTTTATTCGCTTTTTCTTTTAGTTCTTCTTTGTCTTTATCAGACGGATTCCAAACTTTTATTTCAGTTTCTTTTGTGATATTTGATCCTGGAAGAATCTGAACGTTGATACCGTCACTTGCTCCCAATTTCAAATATACTTTCTTGAATTTCCCATCTTTTTGTTTTACTTCTACGAAAGCTACATCTTTTCCTTGTTTCTTTTCATACTGAACTAAAGACTCATCCAATAATAAAGCATTTTTCTGAGAACTTAAAACAATTTCACCGTTTGCAGAAAAACCTGCTCTAATATACTCATTATTAGGATTAGTTACGTTCCCTTCTACCGGAAATTTGATTGTTCCTGCATTATCTTTTCCTTTAGGAGCAATCATGGTCAGTTTTCCAGGGAAAGTTTTGTTTTGCAGAGCACCGATTACGATGTTCATATCCATTCCCTCACTCAGTTTTCCAGCTTGTGCTTCATCAATTTCACCTTTAAAGATCAGAACATTCAGATCTGCTACGGAACAGATTGTAGTACCAGCGTTAAAGTTATTGGCTTCAATTACCTGGCTTCCTGCTTTTACCGGAACTTCAAGTACAGTACCTGAAGCTTTGGAACGGATCTCAGTAGTTGCTAATCCCTGCCCTTTAAGTTCAGGAGTTGCTCCTGTCTTAGCGATCTGTAATCTTTTTTGAGCAGTATTCAATTGCTGTTGAGCATTTTTCAAAGTTTGTTGTTGAGAAAACAACTGCTGCTGAGCGTTCAGATACTCCTGTTTAGAGGCTACTCCCTGCTTGTATAGTCTTTCCTGCATTTCAAACTGCTTCTGCATATTTCCTACATTCATCTGAGCATTGCTGATCTGAATCTGCGCATTCTGAACTTCCTGCTGAGATGCGTTTACTTCAGAGATGCTTGGAACGATTTTAACGGTAGCAATCAACTGTCCTACTTCTACTTTATCTCCTTCTTTTACTAAGATTTTATCTATAATCCCTGCAATATTGGGTTTAATTTCAATTTCTTCTTTGGGAACAATTTTTCCTGTCGCCATTACCTTATCATCCATATTCTGGACAGTAGGTTTACGGGTAAGGAACTCCTCACCTTCTTTAGAGTTTGATTTTATAAGATAGCCAAGCCCCGAGAACAATGCCACTGCAAATAAAAGCCCCAACACAATATAAATGGCTTTTTTCCAGGTGAATTTCTTTTTCATATGTATAGTTTATTTTTTATTAAATAGATTGAAAAATTTAAAGATTAAAAGATTGATTCTGTACATTTATTAATCATTTATCTTTATTTTCAAATTGTTTTATCGTCAAATTAATTACTCTGTTCTTAATGCTTCAATAGGTCTGATTTTTACAGCTCTCTGTGCAGGAATCATCCCGATTATCAGTCCCAGAATCACCATTACAGCCATCGCAGCAAATACATTCCCATAGTTGACTGTCGGATTATAGAAAGGAAATGAATCCTGTCCCTGGGTAACTGCATTAAGAATCATCAGCACAAAAATCCCAAACATAAAACCTAATAATCCCGAGGAGAGTGTGATGACCACACTTTCCAGCAAAATCTGATTTCTTACTTCTGCCGGTTTCGCTCCTAATGCTCTTCTGATCCCGATTTCTTTGGTTCTTTCTTTTACGGTAATCAACAGGATATTCGAAATGGCAATTACTCCCGCCAAAATGGTAAGTGTCCCCACGATAATTGTTAACAACTGCATTCCCGTAAGAAAACCTGTCAGTTTTTTAAACTCTTTTCCAAGGTTGAAACTTCCGAAAGCATTGGTATCTTCAGGTGAAACTTTATTTTTTGTTTTTAAAACCTGCTTTACATCTTCTTCTACAGAGTTCACATTGGCATTGGGCTTACTGACAATAGCAAACAAGTCAATCTGATCTCCTGCATTATACATTTTTGTATAGGTAGAAAGTGGAATGAAAGCCGTTTGGTCATTTTCAAATCCTCCTCCTTTTTTCACTCTGAAAACTCCAATTACATTAAAGAATAACCCTTTAATATTGATTGATTTCCCAATGGGATTTTCTTTTTTCTTGGCATCAAAGAAGTTTTTATAAATTTCTTCTCCGATCACTACTACATTTTTATTTCCTGAAACATCGGCATCATTGATATAGCGTCCGAAGATCAGCTTCTTTTCTGAAATTTTATTTCCTACAGAGTAGTCTCCGGTAAGCGAATAGGTTCCGTTCTTTCCGTTTCTGGACATAGATTCTCCCGGTGTTCCCGTAAAGCTTCCTCTTGCATTTTGTGGTGATATATAGTCTATTGCTGTCACTTTTCTTTTCAGCATTTCCATGTCGTTCAAGTTCAGGTGAACTTCCCGTCCTTTAGGAAATCCTTCATAAGGAATAGAGGTTTTCTGTGCCCAAAGAAATATTGAGTTGGTGGCAAAACCGGAAAATAATTTATCAAAACCATTCTCCATTCCTTTTGCTGCTCCAAGAAGGCTTACATACAAAAACATTCCCCATCCTACGCCGATCATGGTAAGAAATGTTCGGAGTTTATTATTCCTCAATGAATAATAGATCTCCTGCCAAGTATCTTTTTTAAATATGATATTCACCTTTTTGAATTATAAGTTATAAATTATGAGTTATGAATTTCATTAATCCGTTTATCTTTTTTTGTAAATTACTCTGTTCTCAATGCTTCGATCGGTTTGATTCTTGAAGCTCTGTATGCCGGAACAAATCCTGCAATTAATCCTGAGAAAATCAGGGCAATGAATGCCATAATAATGGCTCCCCAGCCTACGCTTGGACTTTTGATGAAGAATTCTTCAAGACTATCGCCGATAAGGCTCAATGTTAAAACTCCAACTCCTACTCCAATAAGTCCGGATACCACTGTGATTACAACACTTTCCTGAACAATCAGACCTACAATGCCGCTTGGTTTTGCCCCAATAGCCTTTCGTACTCCGATCTCCTTGGTTCTTTCTTTTACGATATACACCATAATGTTACTGATCCCAATAATTCCGGCAAGCAGCGTCCCTAGACCAATGAATCCAACAATTGCTGTAAGAACCGCCATAAACATAAATGTATCATTCATGTTTTGGGCATTATTCCATACCCGTATCCCTTTTTCATCATCAGGAGAAACACTTTTTCTCGCTTTTAGTTTATCTTTAAGTTCATCACCATATTTAATGGCCTGTTCCGGAGTCAGTTTATCATTGTAGGTAATATAGGCTATATTTACTGTATCAGAGCCTTTCTTCATCTGCTGTAAAGTCGTAATGGGGACAGTAATATGTCTTTCATCCCGATCTCCTCCATCATCTGAAAAAACTCCAATAACCTTATACATCGTTCCATTAATATCGAGTTCTTTTCCTATCGGACTTCCATTTTTGATCAAATCCCTCTGAACCATTCTTCCAATAACCGCAACATTTAATTTCCTTTCCAAATCCATAGCCGTCAGATACCTGCCATCAATCATTTTTCTGTTTTCAATGACTTGCTCTCCTGGTTCAGCCCCATTAATCTGATAAAGACCACTTTCCTTTCCATATTTCACCATTAAACTGGCAGTATATCTCGGGCTGGAAGGTCCGGCTTTTTCCTTATCTGCATTAATTAAAAAGTCATAGTCTGAGTTATTCATTGTTATACTTCGATCAGACTGAAGACCTTTATATGCTAAAGAGGTTTTTCCTGTAGAAAAAATAATAAGATTTTTAGCATCTCCTGCAAACCCTTCAGAAAATGCATTCTGAAGTCCTTTTCCAATTCCAAAAAGTACAATGAAAATAAACAGTCCCAAAGCTACAGTAAAGCCTGAAAGCACCGTCCTAAGTACATTACTCCGGATAGAACTGAATATTTCCTGCCAACGATCTAGGTCAAACATAGTTTTTATTTTTTTACTTTGTAAAAAAGTCAATTAGCTCCGCTCTCAATTTTCTTCGAAGTCAATTAACGTTGTTGTCAATTTTATTCTTCAGCAGACTTTAATTACGACCTAATTACTTTTCACATTTCTAATCTCTTTTCAACATTTTACTCAATAAAATAAATGTTGTTTTTATTAAATTTTCAATTTTTGTCAATCCTTGTCTTTCAATATAATTACAATCTATAACAATATCAAAACAAGAATCCAACTCAATAACCGATCCTCTGGCAATTTCAAAATACCTTTTCCTTTCCAGTTCAGATTTTCTTGAACATCCTTCAGTAATATTTAATACTACAGAAGTAGAAGCTCTCCTTATCTGGTCGATTATATTAAACTTTTCATTATCCGGAATTTTTGATAAAATTTTATAACATTCTATTCTTAATTCTCTGGCTGACTGATAAACATCAAGCTTATAATGGTTTAGATTTAAAAACATTTTTATTTTTTTTCATATTCATTTGTGTGTGTGTTATAAATTATTTGTCCTCCTCATTGTAAAATTCATTTGCGAAGCAAAATTGACCATTGACCATTGACCATTCACTTATAATACAATCTGCTTAATAAACTCATCACTTTCAATAATCCCGTCTTTCAGTACTACATTTCTTTTGGTTTGTGCAGCAACATCCGGTTCGTGGGTTACCACGATAATAGTTTTTCCTTCATTATTGATATCCTGAAGAAGCTTCATAATATCATGAGTGGTTTTGGAGTCCAGTGCTCCCGTCGGTTCATCTGCCAGCACCACTTTTGGATCGGTAATTAAAGCTCTTGCAATAGCTACCCTCTGTTTCTGTCCTCCGGAAAGTTCACTTGGAAGGTGATTGGCCCATTGTGCCAATCCTACTTTCTCCAGGTATTCCATCGCTTTCTGGTTTCGCTCTTTTCTCGGTACATTCTGATAGTACAGAGGAAGGGCTACATTTTCCAAAGCCGTTTTATAATTGATAAGGTTAAAAGACTGAAAAATAAATCCTAAAAACCTACTTCTGTATTCCGCAGCTTTTACTTCAGATAAATGTTCGATAGGAACTCCATCCAATTCATAGGTTCCTGAATCTTTTTCATCCAGAATACCAATAATATTAAGAAGTGTAGATTTTCCGGAACCGGAACTCCCCATAATAGAAACAAACTCTCCTTCAGAAATATTCAGATTAATTCCTTTAAGGACATGAAGTTTGCTTTTCCCTGTATCGTATGACTTATTTAAATCCTGAATTACTAACATTAAGTGATGTATGTTTTATACCCAATAAGTAGATGATATTTTCAAATTGTTACAAGAATAAAAATTTATTCAAATATTTTTTTGTTTAACACCACAGCCCTTTATTAATAACACTTTACGATATTTTGTTTAACCGTAACTTAGTATTTCCATCTATTTATCCCCAGGATTGCTGTCCAGCCTATTATTCGAGCCCCTTTCATGTAAATGTGGAAAACTTTTCAGGCTAAAAGTCAGCCTATTAGTATTTAGCTCTTTCAAAATCAGTTCTTTTTTTCGAACTTTGCTATTAGTTCTTTACAAGAAATATGAATTTGGAGAAGTGAATAACTTTAATTCACAACTTACAGATAAACAAAAAGTTAAGTATTTCCGGAACGTTATCCACAAGGATCTAAATTATTTAATTATAAAGATATTTAATATGGGAATTTTTGATAAAAGAGTAAGCTATAAGCCATTTGAATACCCGGAGGTTCTTCAGTTTGTAGAAGCCATCAACAAATCGTTCTGGGTGCATTCGGAAGTGGACTTTACTGCAGATGTTCAGGATTTTCATTCGCAGTTGGAACCACATGAAAAGCATGCTGTGAAAAATGCGCTGTTAGCCATTGCACAGATCGAGGTGTCTGTAAAGACATTCTGGGGGAATTTATACAACCACCTACCAAAGCCGGAATTCAATGGATTAGGATCTACTTTTGCAGAGTGCGAGTTTCGCCATTCTGAAGCATATTCCCGTTTATTAGAGGTACTAGGATATAACGACGAGTTTCTTAACGTAATCGAAATTCCTGCTGTAAAAGGAAGAATCGAGTTCTTAGGAAATGCGTTAAAGCATGCTAATTCTGCGACTCCGAAAGAGTATGTTTCTGCTTTATTGTTATTCAGTATTTTAGTGGAAAATGTGTCTCTTTTCTCGCAGTTTGCGATTATCCTTTCTTTCACAAGATTCAAAGGATTCATGAAAAATGTTTCCAATATCATCGCATGGACTTCAGTAGATGAGCAAATTCACGCGAATGCAGGAATCTACCTGATCAACAAAATCCGTGAGGAACAACCTGACTTATTAACAGACAGCGATATTGAAGATATCTACACCTTAGTAGACGAGTCTATCGCAAGAGAAGGGGATATCCTTAGCTGGATCTTTGAATTGGGAGAAATCGACAACGTTTCTAAAGAAGATCTTCTTAACTTCATGAAATACCGTGTAGATGACAGCTTGAAGAAAATCAATATGAAAACAAGATACAACATCACCCCTGAACAATACAGACCAATGGTATGGTTCGAGGAAGAAGTTTTTGCCAATTCATTAGATGATTTCTTTGCAAAAAGACCTGTAGACTATACGAAGCACGATAAGAGTATTACTGCAAACGATTTGTTTTAATACGGAGGGCGCGAGCGAAGCGAGCGTCAAAGCAGTCAGTATTAGGATTACCCTTTTCTGACAATATAGTGGAATTGCTGTTCATGAATAAAGCACAAATACAAAAGAAATGATCAATGTAATTGTAACCTATACGGTAAACCCCGAATTTGTTCCAAACAATAAAACCAATATCCAAAAGTTTCTGGAAGATTTCAAAAATTTAAATCCTTCCACCTTTGAATATAAAGTTTATGTAAAGGAAGATGGTGTTACTTTTGTACATTATTCAAACTACATCAATGAAGAAGTTCAGCATGAAGTTTTGAATGTTCCGTCTTTTAAAGAATTTCAGAGATTAAGAGATGAAAGCGGACTGAACGGTTCCCACAAAGTAGAACTTTTACAATCAATAATATAAAAAAAACAAAATTCCGGAGTGATTCTCTCATTCCGGAATTCGAAAATATAACATCTATGGAAGAGCAAAATTCAAATATATGGTGGCTCAATGAAGAGTCTGAGCAGATGCTGAACAGAGGATATCTGTTGAAAGGTGAAACGGTAGACGGAGCTATCGACAGAATTACCACTGCCGCTGCAAAAAGGTTATACAAACCTGAACTTCAACCTGCATTCAAAGAAATGATCACAAAAGGATGGATCAGTTTCTCTTCTCCTGTATGGGCGAATATGGGAACAGAAAGAGGTCTTCCTATCTCATGTTTCAACGCTCACATTCCGGACAGCATTGAAGGTATTACTCACAAAATGGGTGAAGTAATCATGCAGACTAAAATCGGAGGAGGTACTTCAGGGTATTTCGGAGAATTGAGAAACAGAGGAACCGCTGTAACGGATAACGGAAAATCTTCAGGAGCAGTTTCATTCATGAAGCTTTTCGATACGGCAATGGATGTTGTTTCTCAAGGAGGCGTAAGAAGAGGTGCTTTTGCTGCTTACTTAGATATTGACCACGGAGATATTGAAGAATTTTTATCCATTAAAGATATCGGTAGCCCGATTCAGAACCTGTTTACCGGAGTATGTGTACCCGATTACTGGATGCAGGATATGATTGACGGTGATATGGAGAAACGTAAAGTTTGGGCAAGAGTATTGGAAAGCCGTCAGCAAAAAGGTCTTCCTTATATTTTCTTCACAGACAACGTAAACAGAAATAAACCTCAGGTGTATAAAGATTTGGGAATGACGGTGAACGCAAGTAACCTTTGTTCTGAGATCATGCTTCCATCCACAATGGAAGAATCTTTCATCTGCTGTCTATCTTCCATGAACCTTGAATTGTACGATGAGTGGAAAGATACAGATGCTGTAAAATTAGCAGTATACTTCCTGGATGCTGTATTATCTGAGTTTATTGACAAAACTGAAGGTAATTATTATCTGCAGGGAGCAAGAAACTTCGCCATGCGTCACAGAGCTCTTGGATTAGGAGTTTTAGGATACCATTCTTATTTACAGAAAAATATGATTCCGTTTGAAAGCTTCGAAGCAACTCAGTTCAATGCAAGAGCATTCAGACATATTAAAGAACAGGCTGAGCAAGCTTCAAGAGAACTTGCCAACATCTATGGAGAACCGGACGTATTGAAAGGATATGGATTAAGAAATACCACCACAATGGCTATCGCTCCTACCACTTCAAGTTCTGCAATCCTGGGACAAACTTCCCCTGGAATTGAGCCTTTCTCTTCAAACTATTATAAAGCAGGTCTTGCTAAAGGAAACTTTATGCGTAAGAACAAATACCTGGCAAAACTTTTGAAAGAAAAAGGACTGGATAATGAAGAAACGTGGAGAACCATCATGTTGAACCACGGATCGGTACAACACCTGAATGAGCTTACTCCTGAAGAAAAAGCAGTATTCAAAACATTCAAAGAAATTTCTCCGATGGAGATTATTTCTCAGGCAGCACAGAGACAGCAATACATTGACCAGGCACAATCACTGAATCTTCAGATTCCTTCTACAATGCCTGTAAAAGATGTAAACTATCTTTATATTGAAGCTTGGAAAAAAGGAGTAAAAACGCTTTACTACCAAAGAAGTTCATCCGTTTCAAAAGAAATGATGGTTAACTTCGTTTCATGTTCAAGCTGTGAGGCATAGGACCAAGTAATAAACACGCTATATTTACAAAAGCATACCGAGAGGTGTGCTTTTGTCGTTTTTCAAAGAAATGCTCTGAAATTTTTGGTTTATATTTGTGTTTATTGTTTAATACCAAAACTACAGATATGAAATTCGGACAAGTAGAAGACCCTTCAAAAATAGATTTCACATTACCTAAAGACCATCCCAGAACTAAAGAAATACTGGCACTCAATAAAAAAAGTCTGGAAAACATTTCTATCGGATGTGCAAAATGGAACAAAACAGACCTTAAAGGGTTTTATCCTAAAGGAACTAAAGACGAACTGACCTATTATGCCACTCAGTTTAATTCTATCGAACTGAATGCTACGTTCTACGGAATGCCAACCCCTGACCAGGTAACAACATGGAAAGAAAAAACTCCGCCAGACTTTAAATTTTTCCCAAAGATCACCAATACGGTTTCCCATTTCAGAAGACTGATTGATGTAACAGATCCGGTGACACAATTCGCATCTTCGGTTATTAATTTTGATGAAAAACTGGGAATGGCTTTCCTGCAGCTTCATGATAATTTTAAACCTAAGGATTATGACAGACTGGAAAAATTTGTAAAGGAATGGCCTAAAGAAGTTCCTTTAGCAATCGAACTCCGAAATACGGAATGGTTTACTGATGAGGAAATCCTGAATACAACCTGTGAGCTCTTTGAAGCCCATAACATCACCAATATCATTGTAGATACTGCCGGAAGAAGAGATATGCTTCATATGCGTCTTACAACCCCCAACGCATTTATCCGCTATGTAGGAGCCAATGCAGAAAGCGACTACGAAAGACTGGATGACTGGTTGAAACATCTCACCAAATGGAAGAAAGAAGGACTTCAGAATCTTTACTTTTTCGTACATCAGAATATTGAAAAAGCCTCTCCATTATTATCTGCTTATTTCATCAAAAAAGTGAATGAAGAATGGAAAACTGATATTCATATTCCACAAATGGCGACAGAGAGTACAGGAACGCTTTTTTAAATTTAAATAGAATAAATTCGGTATAGGTAAAACTTCCTTTTCATCATGAAAAAATTCGTATCTTAGAGTATAATGTTTTCCAACAATCATTATACTTTAAAAAACATAAATCATGGAAAAGGAAATTTGTACAATCAGTATTACCAATAACTGGCTTGGTGATGAATATATCTTTTATGAAAATCATACCATAAAAAGAGTGTATGATAATCACAGTTTGAATTCCAATAAGAGCAAATGGCTCGAACCCAAAGAAATCAGTAAACAGAATAAGGATAAGCTGATCAAAGCCTGTCCTGAAGAATTTAAAGAACGGATTATGCAGATTCTGGATTATCCTTAACAAAAAAGGTAATGAGTATTTGAAACTCATTACCTTTTTTATTTATTTTTTCTAAGGAGCAATACCAGATTGAGAAATAGAAGCAGAAAGTCCAGTGTAATCCAGATTCCTAATTTTGTATTCTCATAATTATAGGCATCTACCTGCTTTTTGGCAGCTTCAGAAAGTTTCATACTTTGATTAATATAATTCTGTACTTCTACAATCTGATCGATATTCTTATTGGGTACAGAATGCTGAGAAAAGTACACCAGGTTTTTCTTTCCAAGATAGCCTACAATCCAGTATTCATCAGACTTATCCATTTTCAGGTATTCTATCCTGTAATATTCCGGACGTATTTTCCCTATATGCTTAGGCTCAAGGTTTGTATTTTGCTCTGTTTTGTTTACTTTGATTAGGTAAAAATCCAATGCCTGCGGAAGTTTATTAACCACCTGCAGCCCCACAGAATTATCCACAAATGCCACAGCACTTTTCTTGATAAACCAATACGTAAAAACAGAAATTGAAAAAACTACTGTTACGATACGAAACAGCTTCGCCCACTTGGCCATACTTCCTGATTTAACCTTAAACAGGATCAAGGAAAGAACACAAGCCAGAAATATTATAAAAATAATGAGTGTCATATTCTACAAAGATACTTCTTCTCTTTATTTTATCTATATCTGAGGTCATTTTTTTAATTTTACCCGATCATGAAAAAGGACTTTCTCTCTTTCTCTTTGTTCAGGTTATATTTTCTAGTCTACATTCCATTCTTTATAAAACTGATCAAGGAAATTCATCATATACTGATGTCTTTCTTCTGCCATTTCTTTTCCTTTTTTAGTATTCATCATATCTTTCAGAAGCAATAATTTTTCATAGAAATGATTAATGGTTGTCCCGTTAGATTTTTTATATTCTTCTTTGGACATTCCCAATTTTGGTTTCATATCCGGGTGGTACATCAGATTATTTTTAAAACCTCCAAAGTTGAATGTTCTGGCAATTCCGATAGCTCCTATCGCATCAATACGGTCGGCATCCTGTACAATCTGAAGCTCAATAGGAGGATTCTCCGGTGCCTGATCTCTGTTTTTAAATGAAATATTTTCAATCACAAATAACACCTTACGGATGATTTCTTCAGAAACGCCCTGTTCTTCAAGAAATGCTCTGGATATTTGGGGAGCAATGGTTTCATCACCGTTATGAAATTTAGGATCGGCAATATCATGAAGAAGAGCAGACAATTCTACTACTTCTTTGTTACAATCTTCTGTTTCTGCTATTTTAGCGGCCAGTTTCCAGACTCTTTCAATATGAAACCAGTCGTGTCCTGCTTCAGCTCCTTCTAATTTTTCTTTTACAAATGCTACTGTGTTGTTAATCGTACTTTTCATTTATCTATCAGTTCATTTAAAATAATATCCCAAAGCTTGTTGTTGTAACTTCTAAAAAAATTGACATGTCCGATTTCTTTTTTATCAGATTCTGAAACATTTACTAACCTGTAAGTGGGTTTAAGATTAGGATAGGTGTCATTTAATAAACTCAACACACCTTTCTCTGTCAGCCATACATCATCTTCCGCCCGAATTACAAATACTTTCTGTGTCAAATTTTCAGAAAAGTTATCAATTTTCTCCAACAATCTGTTGGTTGATTTCTTGTTTAAAATTAAGGTTCTCCAGTCATATGCGCAATTTTTTGGAAGACTTTCTCCCAGTCCGAACCAATGAGCGGGAAAATATCCTAACAATGAAGTCGTTAACGGCTGAGCAATTCCAAAGCCTAAATACGCTTCAACTTTTGTCATCCCTTTAAGGTTTCCAACAAAAGCATTTTGGGTTCCCACAAAAACAAATTCTTCGAAGATTTTGGAATCTTCATTCATTCCCAGAATCAATGCGCCTACAGAATGGCCTAAACAGTATTTTTGGTGTTCTTTAAAAGCTGATTTGATATATTGAGTTACCGATTTATAATCTTTGGAACCCCATAGTCTCATAGAACCATGAAATCCTCTCATATCTTTCGGTTTGGAAAGTCCAATTCCCCGGTAATCATAAGTAATTACGGTAAATCCCTGTTCAGAAAAATAGCTGGCAAAAGAAAAATAAACCTGCTGTTTTACCCCAGTTGCTGAGTTGATCAGTAATAATTTCCCATTATCTTTTTCCGGTTTAAACAAATGGGCGGTCAGCGTGACATGATCTTCTGTGGTTAGTATTAGTTTTTCCATAGTATAAAAAGAAAAAATCCACTATAAAAGTGGACATTTTACTTATATTTTTATGTTAAGTTTCAGACTTTTGATATGTCGTAAATAGCTTTAGGAAAAGAAATCTGAGATTCTCGGAAGTCCTGTCTGAGAGCCTTTACCTCCGGAAACTCTTGATGAGACTTCATTTCCGAATTTTACACATTCTTCGATAGAATTCCCATGGCACATCGCAATGGCAAATCCTGACGTAAATGCATCACCCATCCCCATTTTATATACTTTTTCATCCTTATCGTTTCTGTAATATTTCATTTCTGTACCATCAAAATAAATGGTGGAATTGGTATCATCTCTTACAAAAACTTTATTGAAATATTTTTTAAGAACCTCTTCTCTTTTTTCTTCCCCGAAAATAACGTACAATTCATTGCTTTTAGCAACAATAAAATCAACCATTTCCAAAATTTCTTCACTGACTCTCATGGCAGGTGAAGCGTATAATCCTACTTTTTTTCCGTATTTCTTAGCTTTTCTAACGGTATGCTCTACAACATCCATAGAAACTTCAAGCTGTATCAGCACAAGATCTGTGGTATGAAAATACTTATCTGCCTCGTCTATATGTGATTTGCTAAGGTATTTATTGGCTGCCGGTACTACAACAATAGCTGCATTTCCGTGGGAAGTGGTTACATAGGCTGTTCCCGTAGCTTCTTTATCTGTTTCATGAACAAATCCTACATTCACATTTTCACTTACCAGATTTCTCATAATCTGCTGCCCAAGAGGATCCATTCCTACACATCCGATAAAGTATACACTCGCTCCCAGCCTGGCTGTACCTACTGATTGATTAGCACCCTTACCCCCAAAATAACTATCTGACTTAACGGCTAAAACCGTTTCATTAGGCAAAGGGAGTTTTTCGGTTTCAAGAACCAAATCTATCGATGAGCTGCCCACAACAATAATACGGGGTTGTTCTGATGAGAAATTCATTGTGTTTTGTATTAGCTTTAAAATTTATAACTGACAAAAATTGTGTCTCAAAAATAGCTAATTTAAAATTAACTTATTTCTATAAATTCAGTAATTATTTTCACTGGCTGTTGATCTTTGTTATATGCTATATAGCTGGCATAAAATCCTTCTCCATATCCGGTTTCAAAAGCAAATATAGTTCCGGGATGTTCCTTTGCAGGTTTAAGAAAGGCATACTGATCTATTGCGCCATTTTCATCAAAGAAGTAGTCATGGAAAAATTCTTCGTAGATTCCCATAAAATCACCTCCTTTATTTTGATACAATCGCTGTTCAAGTTCGTTCAGACTGTTTTGGGTATCCACATCCATGAAACATCCCATCCCGCTTTCTACAGGATATCCGAATACTTCTTCTTTCGCAAGATCTTTTATATTCTGTCCTGCTGTAGTGGCCATTTTCCATTCTTTAATTTCAGAATTACTGAATATAATTTCGGCATAGGCTACACAGTTGCTCTCTCTTTCTTTATGGATCATTACAGAAAAATCTCCTTTGGGAAATTCTGTGGTAAAAGGAAGCATATCATTAGTGATCAAAGGATCACAGGTAACAATCTTTCCACTTGAAAGGTAGATCTTCCCTACTTCAAAACTTTCCAGCAACGGACTTTCTACAAAGTCTTTCGAGAATAGTTTTTGTATGTTTTCTATGTGTGTCATTTTATTTATTCTTTAAACCATCAGGCTGGATACAATTCTTCATGTGTATCCAGCCTGAGATTTTGACAAAATTTATTGTCTATACTTTATAAACTTTTCAGTTTCTCTTCAAGGATCGCAATCTTATCCTGAGCATCTTTTTGCTTCTTACGTTCTCCTTCTACCACTTCAGGCTTAGCATTCGCAACAAATTTTTCATTGGAAAGCTTCTTTTCTACTGAAATTAAGAACCCTTTTAAATATTTTACTTCTTCTTCAGTTTTAGCTTTTTCCTCACCTAAATCTAAGTTTTCACTTAAAGGAATAGAAACTTCAGTAGCTCCTACCAGGAATGTAAAGCTTGGCTTATCTGTTTTCTGCCCGAAGTGAATTTCAGAAATATTTGCTAATTTTCTTACTACATCTTCATTGGCAAATTCAGTAGCATTGGTATATACCTCAGCAGCTTCTCTTGGTGAAATTCCTTTTGTCTGACGGTAATTTCTAACTCCGGAAATCAATTCTGCTGCCGTTTCAAAATTCTTAATAATGGTCTCATCAAACTTACCAGCTTCTTTCTGTTGAGCAATAACTAAAGCTTCATCAATACTTCTTTCCGAAATAGTCTGCCATAATTCCTCTGTAAGGAAAGGCATGAACGGGTGAAGTAACTTCATCAGCTCTTCAAAGAAATATATTGTTTTGTTATAAACATCCTTAGAAATTCCTTCTCCATAATTTGGCTTGATCGCTTCAAGGTACCACCCACAAAAATCATCCCAAATTAATTTATAGATCAAATGCAGGGCATCAGAAATTCTGAATTTCTCGAACTGATCATTAATTTCGGCAATTGTTTTATTCAGCTTATTTTCAAACCATTCAATAGCCTGTGTGTCTGTAGCAATAGCGGGCTTATCTTCATGATTCCACATGTTGATCAGACGGAATGCATTCCAGATCTTCGTCATGAAGTTTCTTCCCTGAAGCATTAAATCTTCATCAAAAAGAAGGTCATTTCCTGCTGCAGAGCTCAATAGAATTCCTACACGTACTCCATCTGCTCCATATTTATCCATTAATTCAAGAGGATCCGGAGAGTTTCCAAGAGATTTTGACATCTTTCTTCTCTGCTTATCTCTTACAATTCCTGTAAAATACACATTCTTAAATGGAACTTCTTTTCTATATTCCAATCCGGCCATAATCATTCTGGCTACCCAGAAGAAAATAATATCCGGACCTGTAACCAGATCAGATGTTGGGTAATAATAGTTGATATCTTTATTTTCAGGATCAAGCAATCCATCAAATACAGACATTGGCCATAACCAAGATGAGAACCATGTATCCAATGCATCATCATCCTGTCTAAGGTTTTCTATCGTCAGAGTTGAATTTCCTGTTTTTTGTTTTGCCAGTTCTAAAGCAGCTTCTTTAGTTTCTGCAACTACAAAATCTTCATCCCCTTCTCCATAATAGTAAGCAGGAATCTGCTGTCCCCACCAAAGCTGACGGGAAATATTCCAGTCACGGATGTTTTCCATCCAGTGCTTGTAGGTATTTTTAAACTTCTCCGGATAGAACTTCACTTCGTCATCCATTACTACATCCAAAGCTGGTTTAGCAATTTCAGACATTTTAAGGAACCATTGTACTGAAACTTTAGGTTCAATAACAGCGCCTGTTCTCTCAGAAGTTCCTACTTTGTTTACATAATCTTCTGCCTTCAACAAAAGATCTTTCTCTTCAAGTTCTTTAGCGATCTGCTTTCTTACATCAAATCTGTTCTTTCCGGCATAATGTAAACCATGTTCGTTAAGATTTCCATCATCATCCAGTGCATCAATCATTTTCAGCTGATGTTTCTGTCCGATTTCGTAATCATTGATATCATGGGCAGGTGTAATTTTCAAAGCTCCTGTTCCGAATTCTATATCAACATATTCATCCTCAATAATTGGGATTACTCGGTTAACGATCGGTACAATTACATTTTTACCTTTCAGGTGAGCATATCTTTCATCATTAGGATTGATACATACGGCGGTATCCCCGAAAATAGTTTCAGGACGCGTAGTTGCTACTGAAAGGAATTCTTCTGAACCTTCAATTTTATATTTAAGGAAATACAATTTCCCGTTCTGTTCTTTAAATATTACTTCTTCGTCGGAAATATTGGTTTTCGCTTCCGGATCCCAGTTTACCATTCTGTACCCTCTGTAGATCAATCCTTTGTTATAAAGGTCTACAAAGCTTTTGATAACCTGCTGCGAAAGTTTGTCTTCCAAAGTGAATCGGGTTCTGTCCCAATCACACGAACATCCTAATTTTTTCAACTGCTCAAGGATGGTCCCTCCATATTTATTGGTCCAGTCCCAGGCATGCGTTAAAAATTCTTCACGGGTAATATCTGACTTATTGACTCCTTCAGACTTCAGTTTAGCAACAACTTTAGCTTCAGTAGCAATTGAAGCGTGATCTGTTCCCGGAATCCAACAAGCATTAAATCCGCGCATTCTTGCACGACGGACCAGAACATCTTGAAGGGTATTATTCAACATATGCCCCATGTGTAATATCCCCGTCACGTTTGGCGGAGGAATGACCACGGTATACGGTGGTTTGTCATTAGGCTCTGAATGGAAAAATTTGTTTTCCAACCAGTAATTGTACCATTTTTGTTCTGTTTCCTGTGGATTGTACTTTTCTGAAATCTGCATAAATTCTATTTCTTTGGCTTGCAATTTGCAAAAATAGTCTAAAGAAAAAAATTTTTAAGCATGAATTAAAATAATTTTTAACTTTGTTTCACAAAATTTATCTAACAAACGTATTAACATTCAAGAATATGAAAAAATTAATTGCAGGAATTGCACTATTCGGGACATTTGCTCTGGCATCTGCACAAACAATTACATTTGATAAAACAACTTTCGATTACGGTACTATTAAGCCTAATGCTGATGGTACAAGATTCTTTACTGTAACGAACTCAGGTGATAAGCCTTTGATCCTTTCAAATGTAAAACCTTCTTGTGGATGTACAACTCCTGAATTCAGCCAAGATCCTATTATGCCTGGGAAATCAGCTAAGATCAAGGTTGGATACAACACTGCTATTCCTGGCCCTTTCAACAAAATGATTGAGGTTTTTTCTAATGATCCTGCCAACAACAGAAGTGTAATCTACATCAAAGGTAACGTAGATGCTAACGCTCCTGAGCCAAAAGTATTGACTGCTGCTGAGCAGAAAGAAGCTGCTAAGGCTGAGAAAAAAGCTGCAAAACTTGCTAAAAAAGCTGCTGCAAAGTAAGCTCTACTCAAAAAAATAAAAGAACCGTCTCTATTGAGGCGGTTTTTTTATTACATTTATGTTTGATTAGGAGGCAGATGATAGGTAATAGGTGGCAGTAAATGTATTGATGTTGATCAAATATATTATCTAGGTTTTAGCTGAAGCCTTCGGTTTTATTTTTCTTTATAATGGCTGGGCTAAAGCCCACCCCTATTGAATTTAAAGAACAAGATCTTTTAATCTTTTAATCTTTTAATCTTTTAATCTTTTAATCTTAAAAATATATGGACACCGATTTCTCAGATGACTTTAAGGTAAATGGAAAATTTTCGATAAAAAAAACGTCAACTTCTTATAAAGGAAAGCTTACTAAAGAAGAAGGAGAGCAAATGCTGATTCAGGAGAAAGAAAAACTTCGTGAACTGCAGGAAAAATTATATGCTGACGGAAGCCAGTCTTTGCTTGTTGTATTACAGGCTATGGATGCTGCTGGAAAAGACAGTATGATAGAGCATGTTTTCGGAGGAGTGAATCCTCAGGGATGTAATGTGACCAGTTTTAAAACCCCAAGTTCCAAAGAATATTCCCATGATTTTTTATGGAGACATTATCTTGCATTGCCACAGAAAGGAATGATTGGAATTTTCAACCGTTCTCATTATGAAAGTGTTCTGGTTTGTAAGGTGCACCCTGAATATAATTTAAGTGAAAAAACATGGTCTTCCGTAAAAGACTTTGACAGCAAATTCTGGGAAAACAGATATGAAAGCATCCGGAATTTTGAAAAACACCTTTCACAAAACGGAACTACAGTTGTTAAGATCTTTTTGCATGTTTCCAAGGATGAACAGAAAAAAAGACTTCTGGACAGAATTGACGAACAGGAAAAAAACTGGAAATTCTCTGCGGGAGATCTTCCGGAAAGAGCATTATTCGATCAATATATGGAGGCTTACGAAAACGCGATCAACGAAACATCAAAAGACCATGCTCCCTGGTATGTGCTTCCCGCTGACAGCAAATGGTTTGCAAGAGTAGCTGCTATCCAGATCATTATTGATACACTTGAAAAAATGAATCTTAAATATCCTACACTTTCTGATAAAGACAGACAAGAACTTCAGGAATCTAAAAAACAATTGGAAAGCGAATAAATGAGGTTGGAAGATGGAAGCATGAAGATGGAGGTTTAAAAACTTCACTCTTACATCCTCTGACTTCCAATTTTTAAAAAAAATCACGAGAAAATCTATAAGCCGGATTCTGTACTTCCGAAGAAGCGCCTGTTATTTATCTACGTGGTACATTGCTGCAACACTTGAGCTGATTACCCCTCGGTTTTCAGGACGAGCCGCCCCTATTTCCATTGCTGAAAAGAACCGATATACTTACCATTGCACCGCAAAGAGTTTACCTGGTTTCACTACAGCCGAACTGTACCTGCTTTCTGTTGCACTTGTCCTACCCTCACGGGTGACGGATGTTATCCGCTTTGCTGCTCTATGGTGTCCGGACTTTCCTACCCTTGTCGAAACAAGAATCAACAAGCCGATTTTCTCGCGGAGGCAAAGGTACACAAATTTTGCGGTAAAAAGGTAAAAGTTCAGAAAGGCTCAATGGTTTTAAGCCCTATGTAAATGAGTAGATATATAAATATTTTTCTTTTGTTTTTTGATGAGAATATGAATTACATGCTACAATATTTAAAGCATGTTCACGATTCTGTAGTCTAGCTTTTACGATTTTTTGTTATAATTTTCACCAATTACCACTTTATTATTATCTTCGTGCCATTATATATCTATGGATTCCAGAGAAAAAGAATTTGCGCAGCTTATCAAGGATAATCAGGGACTGATTATTAAAGTATCGCGTCTGTACACAAATTCTCTGGAAGATGAAGAGGATCTTTTCCAGGAAATTGTGTTACAACTCTGGAGAAGCTATGATTCCTTTAAAGGAAATTCTAAAATTTCCACATGGATGTACCGTGTAGCGCTCAATACAGCCATTACCCTCTTTAGAAAAAAAAGCAAAAGCCTTCCTACGAATGAGCTGGACATCAACCATAAAGATTTTGTGGAAGATGACGATGAAAAACAGCAGCAGGTATCGCTTTTGTATACTGTAATCAAGACTCTTCCGAATGTAGAAAGAGCCATTGTCATGATGTATCTTGACGATCTGCCTTACAAGGACATTGCAGAAAACCTCGGAATCACTGAAGTCAATGCACGCGTGAAAATGAACAGATTAAAGAAAACCCTTAAAGAACAGATGGAAAAATATGCCTGAATTTGATTTAGATAGCTTTAAGAAAACATGGCAGGAACAACCTGTACAAGATAAATATGACAACACTGAGATTCTTCAGATGTTGAATAGAAAATCACGTAACTATGTGAAATATATTTTCTGGATCAGTGTTATAGAATTCCTGTTCTTTTCTGTGTTGGGACTGTTTTACTTTTTCCCGGAAGAGGAATCAGACAGCTTCCGTAAAATGTTGGAGCGATTAGGAGCTCAGGAATCTCCAGAAGCTGAAAACAATTTCGGTCATGCTTATCTGGCTATAAAAGTCTTAAGTTTATTAATTACAGCTTATTTTGTATTGAAATTCTATCAGAATTACCGAAAAATAAAGATTGAGGAAAATCTGAAAGGGCTTATTACCCGAATCATTAAATTCAAAACAACCGTCAATGCTTTTATTCTCATCAGTATTGTTTTATTGTTAATATTCACTTTTGTACTGATCGCTTTCATCTTTTATATATTAGATTCTCAGAATATACAGCCTAGTGGCTCCAACCTTGCGATTGTTATTGTTGGCATTGCCGTAAGCTCGTTGCTTGCAGTCTCTATGATCTGGTTTTATTACAGACTGGTATACGGGACAATTATTAAAAAGCTTGACAAAAACCTAAAGCAGCTTAAAGAAATAGATTCTCAGGAAAATTAATATACATAGGCATAGTTCGGGATATAATTGCTAATTTTATTCCACCAAATCTTAAACTATGCCCTTATCTTATGTGTATGGAACTTCTGAGGTTTCATTATTAGGACAGACTATCGGAGCGAATCTTAAAAGTACTGTCGAAAAATATCCCCATCAGGAAGCATTAGTCTGCGTTCATCAGAATTACAGAGCTACTTACCAGGAATTTTACAATCAGACAACAGCTGTTGCAAAAGCTTTATTGTTTTTAGGAGCAAAAGCGGGTGACAGAATCGGAATCTGGTCTTCCAACCGTTATGAATGGGTACTTTTGCAGTATGCCACTGCAAGAATAGGAACTATTTTAGTGAATATCAATCCAGCCTACAGAACTCATGAACTGACCTATGTTCTCAATCAGTCTGAAGTTCGTTTTATTTTTTCTTCTTTAAGCTTTAAATCCAGCAATTATAAAGAAATGGTTGAATATGCAAAAGAAGTGTGTCCAACCCTTGAGCACGAAATATTCTTTGATGAAAACTGGGAAGAATTTGTTAATAACGGCCAGGAAATATCAGATGAAATGCTTCACAGTTTTGAAGAACATGTACAGTTTGATGATCCTGTTAACATTCAATACACTTCAGGAACTACCGGTTTCCCGAAAGGCGTTACCCTTTCCCATCATAATATTCTCAACAATGGTTATTTCATTGGTATCAGGTTAAAATATACTCAGCAAGACCGTGTCTGTATTCCCGTCCCTTTTTACCATTGCTTCGGAATGGTGATCGGAAATATGTGCTGTACGGCACACGGAGCCTGTATGGTGATTCCCAATGACAGTTTTGATCCGGAGATTACTTTAAAAGCTGTTTCGGACGAAAAATGTACTTCTTTGTATGGAGTACCCACAATGTTTATTGCTGAACTGGCAGTAAAAGATTTTGACACCTATGATTTTTCAAGCCTAAGAACCGGTGTTATGGCTGGTTCCGTGTGCCCTCCGGAAATTATGAAGAAAGTGGAAAATCTCATGAATATTAAAGAGATGAGCATCTGCTACGGAATGACGGAAACTTCACCTGTATCTACTCAGACTTTAATTGGAACACCGTTGGAGAAACAGGTTGGTACCGTAGGAACTGTTCAGGATCACCTTGAGATAAAAATCATTGATGAAAATGGCAGAACTTTAAAACGTGGAGAACATGGTGAGCTCTGCACAAGAGGCTATTCCGTAATGCTGAAATACTGGAATGATCCTGAAAATACTAAGAAAGTACTGGATGAAGCCCGCTGGATGCATACCGGAGACATGGCAGTAATGGATAAAGACGGCTATATTACCATTTCCGGAAGGATAAAAGACCTCATCATTCGTGGCGGAGAAAATATTTCGCCTAAGGAAATTGAGGACTTTTTATATACCTATACCCATATTCTGGATGTTCAGATCATAGGGGTTCCGAGTGAAAAGTTTGGGGAAGAAGTGATGGCGTGGGTAAAAGTGAGAAAAGGATTTACCCTCACTGCAGAAGAACTGCAGGAATACTGCAAAGGAAGAATTGCCCATTATAAAGTTCCGAAATACTGGAAATTTGTAGATGAATTCCCAATGACTATTTCTGGAAAGATAAGAAAGGTAGAAATGCGGGAAATTTCTATGAAAGAGCTTGAATTAGGCAGTTTTAAAGATTAATTCAACACGAGTAAAGCTATAAATAGATTAACATCCATTATCAAAAAACCTGTTTAAGCTTAAACAGGTTTTTTATGAATTTATATCTGACTTATCTTACAGTATTAAAAAATCATGAACATTTAATAGTTCAAATAACTAAGATATTTTTATTCAGGTTCCGCAATTCCCAGGAAAATTACCACTCCGTCGCCACCAGGGTTATCAAAAACATCTACGAGGGCTGAAGGTTTCCAGTTATTCATACACCAAAGATTTCCTGCGCCGTCAATATTTGTTGAAGTAAGCCTCATAATGGGCTGATAACATTGCATCCGTAACTCTTCATATTTTGATCCTGGTAATTTGGGTTTATGCTGAGTACCGTATAAGGGATATCCGTTCGCTAAAGTAACCTCTGAACCTCCTGTAGGAAGAGTAAGTAACATTGCTGTTTCGGGTTTTGAAATATCACGAAGCATTGTTACTCCAAAAGGCCCCTGCATATCCAGCGTAGGATTATTCTTAAAATCTGTTTCATGACCAAAATTGGCTAGAAAAACAGTCTCATTTTTATCTATTTTAACTCCCCAGGGAGCATAAGTATTGACATCGTAATACCCCAAAACGGTTGAAAGGTCTTTGCTAAGAACCGTGGCACGGCTACTGCTTACTCCTACCACAACAACATCACCATTACCATTTATTGCAATCTGACGAAGTGATTCGTAACCTTCCTGCTTATTGGCACTTTCAGAGTAATTACTAAACCAGCTATTTGTAACCACCAATTGATTTCCTTCAATTGCAACTTTATAAACTGCTGAAAAAGCACAGTTTTCAGGAACATCTTTATCATAATTTCCAATACAGGAAACATAAGCACTTCCTTTATGATCAGGAATTACATCAAATATTTTCAAGTAAGGAGTTTGGATTGGTAACGGAGGCAAATCAGGTGATCTTTTTACGGGAAATTCATTACAAATAAGAGTTGATCCCTCTGTGGGCCCCTTCCCGAAGTCACCATCTTCAGGTTTTAGATAAACAACCACTGCGCTCGGTTCGCTTTCAAAAGGATAAACTCCCGGATTGGCAGGTGCAAAAGGTTCCTGACAGCCCACTGAAGCCATCCAAAGATTTCCCTGATTATCATATTCCATTCCCTGGACACGGGAAAGCCCTAATGTAAAGCCATTGGAAGGACTTACGGGCTTTCCGTCTTTATAATAAAAACGAGAAATACTTCCCTCTTGTGGATTATTATATTCTGAGCCCCAGCCGAAATTACCGAAGGAAATATATTTTTTATCCGGGCTCACTGCAGCTCCAAAAGCGACTCCAAGTAATCCGCCACCCTGAACAGGAGAAAAATCGGCAGGAGTAGCATCATATTTGTAAACAGGACAGTGTGTTCCGGAATCCGGAGAACCGGCCCGGAAATTATTGGCAATCCACGCATTATCATCTGCATCAAAAACAACAAATGCGGCACCACTCGGAAGAAAATTCTTTGCTCCTGAAGAATTACTTTTTAATGTAAGTGTCCAGTTATTGGGAATCTTTTGATCCTCAGTCATATTTTTCATGGATACTAATGAATTGGAGTACATTTCTTCCAATCCAAAAAGCATCTGATAAATATGGTCTGCATTATGGCAAGGATCATATATTAGATTTCGCATAGCCTGAAGAAAGTTTTTGTTTGATTCCGAAGGTTCGTGCCAGGCATAATCCAAAAATTGTCTGTAAAAAGGTTTTCCTTTACTGATGATTGGGTTTGTTAAAGAATAATAGTATAAATTACATAAAGAGTTGAACATGGGATAACTGTTCGTTTCAAAACCATTTGGTGAAGTACTGATCATATCTCCGATGGCTCCTTCTGTTTTATATAGATTCTTCTTCATTCCATAAGCGATTTTCATATTTCTTTCGGTTCCTGAAATGCGCACTGTTCCATTGTCATCTACTTTTGTCATACGTGCAAATGTATAGATTGAAGCGATAGAGGATTCAGGATTCACAATGACTGGATCAAGGGTATCAGGAAGATAAAATGTCGCTAATAAACTTAAAGGTTCACCTTCAATTTTGTATAGAGTATTTTCAATTATATATTCATGCACCCAAACAGTTACAGCGTAATATTCAGATTCTGCATTCTTAACTTCAACACTGAAAGTATTGTTTTCAAATGGCGTTTTTTCATTAACAGCGCCAATGAAATTTTCAACAATTCCAAAAACTTGGAAACTTCCTGAAGTGATGGTTATATTTTTCACTTCAACACTAAATTGAACGGTTCTTGTGGACATAAGCAGATGATTAATGGTTCAGTTATAAATTAATTAATCAAATGTCGGGAGAAACGATTGGATTTTACTCAGTAGAAATACGGTACTGAAATACGTTCGAGAAACTTTTTATATTAAAAGAAGTAATGAAAACTTAAATACACTCCGTAACAAAAAAAGCATTTCAGATTGAAATGCTTTTTTATATTGTTAAAGTTCTTTTCTTAACCTTGCTACAGGAATATTGAGCTGTTCACGATATTTAGCAATCGTTCTTCTGGCAATATTGTAACCCTGTTCTTTCAGAATGACTACTAATGCATCATCTGTAAGCGGTTTTCTTTTATTTTCTTTATTGATAACTTCCTGAAGATGGGTTTTGATCTCTTTGGTAGAAACTTCTTCTCCATCGTCATTCGTTAAACTGTCTGAGAACAGATCTTTAAGGTATACAATACCATTAGGAGTATCTGCATATTTACTTTTTACGACTCTTGAAATGGTAGAAATATCAAATCCTGTAATATCTGCAACATCTTTCAGGATCATTGGCTTCAGTGACTTTTCGTCTCCTGTGATAAAGTAATCCTTCTGGAACTTTACAATCGCTGTAATGGTCTGTAATAAGGTATTCTGACGCTGATTAATCGCATCGATATACCATTTTGCAGCATCCAGTTTTTGTTTAATAAATAAAGCAGCCTGCTTGTGTTCCGATGAGTTTTTATCATGGGAATACGTAGTCAGAATATCTTTATATTCTTCAGAAACTCTTAAAGTAGGTGCATTTTTACTGTTCAGCATAGGAATTACCTGGCCGTCTTTCACCTGAATAACAAAATCCGGGATAATTTCCTGATTGATTGTAATCGTCTGTGTATCAAAATTTCCTCCCACTTTAGGAGATAGTTTTGAGATTTCATCCAGAGCATCTTTCAGATCATCTTCTTCAATATCATATTTCTGAATGATTTTGTTATAATGCTTGTTGGTTAAAGCTTCAAACTGATGTCTTAAGATATTGGCAGCCAAAGAAACCGCTTTATCTGAGCTTACTTTCTTTTCAATCTGTAATAACAGACATTCCTGCAGACCTCTTGCTCCCACTCCGGGTGGATCCAGTTTCTGAACATAATTCTCAAGGATATCTTCCACTCTTTCTTTTGTGGTATAAATTCCCTGCGAGAAAGCTAAATCGTCAACAATAGACTTGATTTCTCTTCTCAGATATCCGTCTGTATCTAAATTCCCGATAAGGTATTCTGCAATCTTCAGATCTTCAGCACTGATATTCACCAAATGAATCTGTTCTGTAAGATAATCATATAAAGACTGTCCTTCCGTTAAAAGACTCTCGTTATCAAATTCTTCATCATCCGGAGAATAGTTGCTGGATGCGGTTTTATAGCTTGGTTCATCGTCATAGATATATTCATTGACGTCGAAATCTGTTTCAATGCTTTCTGTACCCTCATCCTGATAAGCGTCTTCAAGAGAAGAATATTCATCTTCCTTAGAATCTTCTTTTGCAATTTCCAAAGCTGGGTTTTCTTCTAACTCTCTCTCCAACTCCTCTTCAAATTCAAGAGTATGAAGCTGAATAAGCTTCATCAACTGGATCTGCTGAGGGGCCAGCTTCTGTCCTAATTTGAGTTGTAAGTGTTGTTTAAGCATATTCTTATTTGCGTTTTAACATAACATATTCTACGAATTTAATAAATTTATTTGATAAAAAACACATTTAGCATGATTTTTGCATTACTTACCCTAATATAATAAACTATTAAATAATAAAAAAAGCCTTAACTTGTGATTAAGGCTTTTTTTATTGTGTTAGAATTCAGCGCTTTTCGGCGTTCTTGGGAAAGGAATTACATCTCTGATATTCGTCATTCCTGTTACGAAAAGAACTAATCTTTCCAGTCCTAAACCAAAGCCTGCATGTGGCACAGAACCGAATTTTCTGGTATCAAGATACCACCAAAGTTCATGCTCATCTACGTGCATATCTGCCATTTTCTGTTTTAAAACATCTAGTCTTGCTTCTCTTTCTGATCCACCGATGATCTCACCGATACCAGGGAAAAGAACATCCATAGCGGCAACGGTTTTGTTATCATCATTCAGTTTCATGTAGAAAGCTTTGATTTCTTTCGGATAATCAAATAAGACTACCGGGCTTTCAAAATGTTTCTCAACAAGGTATCTTTCATGCTCAGACTGAAGGTCAGTTCCCCAACTTTCAACCGGGTAAGCGAATTTTCCTTTTTTGTTTTCTTTAGAATTCAATAAGATTTCGATAGCTTCCGTATAGCTTACACGTTTGAAACGCTTAGCCACTACATTCTGAAGTTTTTCGATAAGTCCTTCTTTTGCTCTTTCTTTCTCAGGTTTTGTTTTTTGCTCTTCTGCAAAACGGTTGTCTAAGAATTCAAGATCATCTTTACAGTTATCCAATACATACTGGATCACATATTTTAAGAAATCTTCCGCAAGGTCGATATTGTCTTCAAGGTTGTTGAATGCCACTTCCGGCTCAATCATCCAGAATTCTGCAAGGTGTCTTGTTGTGTTGGAATTTTCAGCACGGAAAGTAGGTCCGAAAGTATAGATTCTTCCTAATCCCATTGCTGCAGTTTCTCCTTCAAGCTGTCCTGAAACGGTAAGGTTTGTTTTTTTACCGAAGAAATCCTGTGCAAAATCAATTTCTCCTTCTTCAGTTTTAGGCATGTTGTTCAGGTCAAAGTTTGTTACTCCAAACATTTCACCTGCTCCTTCTGCATCTGCTCCTGTAATAACCGGAGTGTTGATATAGAAGAACTGGTTTTGGTTGAAGAATGAGTGAACTGCAAAACTTACAGCGTGACGCACTCTGAACACAGCTCCGAAAAGGTTCGTTCTGAATCTTAAGTGTGCCTGCTCACGAAGCTTTTCAAGGCTGTGTTTCTTAGGCTGAAGAATGGTACTCTGAAGTTCTTCTGTAAAGTTATCTCCTAAAACAATAATCTTTTTAGCGATAATTTCCACAGACTGTCCTGCTCCCTGGCTTTCTACCACTTCACCTACTACTTTCAGAGAAGAAGCAGTACTGATATTCTTGATGATTGCTTCATCAAAATTTTCGAAATCAACAACTATCTGCAAATTATTAATCGTAGAACCATCATTAAGCGCAATAAAGCGATTTGCACGGAAGGATCTTACCCATCCGTAAACGGTAATGTCATGATGTAATACTTTCTTGTAATCCTTTAGGACTTCTTTGATCGTTTGCTTTTTCATTTGTTGATGATAAATTTTTTATATAAAAATTAATGTCTGCAAAGTTACAAAAAAACAGCGCAACTTAATGATTGCGCTGTCTTTAAAAATCATTTAACAGGTATTTAGACTTTCAGTTCAGGAAATTCACCTTTTTTCATCTGCCAACCCTTCTTCATTTTCAGGTTACATTTCCACTCAATATTGTCCTGAACTTCAATAAAATCCGTATTGACCCGGAATGAACACACTTACATTATCACCTTTAGAAAGAATAAATTTGATTTACTCTGAGCTTTCATGGAATTAGTTTTATTGAAATGGTTATTAGTTTTTAAGTGCTAAGTTCGTGGTAAATTACCAGGTCATACATCCATTTTTAGACTATACTATACTTTTAAACATTGTTTTGGATTCAACGGATTTTAATTTTAACTGTTTATGATTTTTCAAATGATCACTACACTTTTACATCTCTAAATTCTGAACAAATATTTCATGCTTTACATTTTGTTTTTTACTGGTTATCATTTCTCATTGCTACCAGCTTCGTTAATAATTTTGTTATCCAGTTCCTAACCCTGATCTTTTAATTAACCGTTAGTTTGGAATAATATCTTGTACTGTTTACATACAAAATAAAAGGTTGTGTTTTTACCTGAAGCAAAGATGCAGGAAGTAGAATAACGATACAAGTGAATGCTTTATAGATTCATAAATTTATATACCTAAAATCATGAATTTATAAATAATAAAATATTAAAAATCAATCGATTAACCTTGATTCGAAGACATATTTTCGATTTCTTTCAGATAGATAGAAAGTGGTGTTCCGGTGCGTTTTTTGAAGGCTAAAGTGAAGGCCTGTTCATTATTATATCCCAATTCTTCAGCAATAAAAGGAATTTTATAAGACCTGAATTTTCTGTCATTGGCCAATCTACTGATGGCATAATCAATACGGAGATCGTTGAGATAAGTAGCAAAGTTTTTTCCTTTGTAAGTATTGATAATTTCCGACAAATATTTCGAGTTTGTTTTTATTTTTTTGGCAAGACTTCCCAATGTAATTCCTTTATTCAAAAACTGATCTTTGTTTTCAAATATCTCAAGTTCTTTTAAAATAGTCTGGGCAATATCTTCAGAAATGGTTCTGGATGTTTTGTCCTCAGAATTTTCTGTATTTTCTACCGGAAGAATCTCAGAATGAATTTCGATTGGGGTTTCCGGATCTGTATTTTTCCCTACCCTATTTTCATTAACGGACTGAATAAGATCCTGAGCAATCTTCTTATAGTTCTTTTCAGATTTTTTATATTTAAAATAAACGTTGATAAATAATAAATGTGAAATCAACAAAAGACTTAAAACAATATAGAAAAGACTTTTCCTTTTCGTAAGCTCATTGGTAATACTTTCTTTCTCCTGCTGTAGTTCCGGAGTATCATATCTTCTCGGAAGCTCCCTGGAAATATACCTGAACTGCATATCCAGCACCTGATCCACCTTTAAAAAGCGATCCACATAATACAGCTGCTTTTCTTTATCACCGTTTTCTTTATAATAATCAATCAGGTAGGTATATACATCTCTCAGCTCGGGGTAGATATAATTTGTTTTAAGAACCAAAGAATCTATCTTCTGGAAAAAGCCTACTGTTTTCTCTTTTTCTTTCAGCCCGGCATAGGATTTCCCTAAATACAAAAGGGTATAATTCTGGTTTCTTTTACTGCCATTACTTTTTGTAAAGAAATATTTTTCGCATTCCAATAAGCCATCGATGGCTTTCTGATAATTTCTGGAATGCAGATTATAATATCCAAGCAGCCCAAGATTCTGATGATATCGGTAAACATCTTTATTTTTTTTAGAATCCAGCAACCCATCCTTTATCAATACATAAGCAGAATCCATTTTATTGATCTCTATATAAGCATCTGCCAGATTCAGTTTGAGAGAATTTATCTCATCTTCGTTCATATAATCTGTATCATAAGCATAGTGTCTCAGTACTTTTGCTGTCTCTGCATGTTTTCCTATATAATTGTTCAGATAAGCAATACTGATATGTGCCATAGCAATCTGCCTCTTATTTCCTTTTTCTTTTGCATATTTCAGTCCCAGGATATAATTATTGAATGCAGATTGAAGATTGTCATTCTTAGAGTATAAATTTCCTCTTAGCAGATAAATTCTAGCCGGATAGGTGTTTTCTTTGGATTTTTTTGTGATGTACTGTAAGCTGTCTAAATATTTTAATGCGTTGGGTAAATCTTCAGTAAAATGAAGCATAACATATCCTTCAGCAATCTGAGTGGTATTTTTTTCAGATTTTGCCTTTTTAAGATAATAATCGGCAATACTTTTACTGTTTTCTTCTCCCACAGCACTGTTATAGAATTCTTTTTCCAATTCTTCATAAGTACTTTCTTCCAGAGAATTTTTTCTAATATTAAGGGTTTGTGCATGATAAAACACAACCCCTATAATAAAAAACAGTAGTAAAGATTTTATTTTCATCATTCATCCTAGCTATATTACAAAAATATTATTTTTCTTCAGTAGATACACCACTCCTTTTGCTTTTTTCCATGTATTCATCCATATTTTCATTAAAATCTAGAACAATAATTCAACAAAAAGTGAATACAAACTAATATTATATCCTTTTCAAATATCATTTCCATTCTACTTTACCTTCCAGATAATACACTTTACCATTATTTTCATACAATAGATCGTATCCCTGAGATGTCAGGTAGAAATGACAGACTTTCATCTCGCCGTTTCTGTCTTTAAATTGAATAATAGCAGGACACATTTTCGCACGGTCCATTTTTTTCACAATCAGATCAAAATTTTTCTGGATATTTTTTTTACCGTAGAGAGATAACATTCTGTCATCAATAAAACGGACATATTTCAAAGAGGAAAGCGGGTAAGTAATCAACGTAAAAGGTTGTCCCGCCAGTTTCGCCGCATTCTCATTAAAAAAGTTTGTGATTGAAATACTATCCTGTGTAATTTTTTTTACCACACTTGATTCATATCTTTTCCCGTCATTAAACTCCATACTGTATATAGCTTCCATTTTAATCGCAAATCCTTTCCCTGATTTTCTTAAATCTGTAAGGTCTGTAAATTCTTTTCCTTTTTTAATCACAATCAAAACATTCCCCTCTCCAAAATCACAGTCATAATATTTTTTATAATCAAAAGACTCTTCAATATTGGTCTTCAATGTATCTGTTGCAGTATTTTGTGAAAAAATAAGTGCCGGCAACATCAATAAAAATAAGATCAGTTTATCATTTTTCATAGTGAAGTATTTTATGGTTTAAAATCATTTACTTAATTTTTTGAGATATCGATAGTGAGAAACAACAGCTTTCACAATACTTTTCTCATGGTATGGAAAATTACTTCTGGCTGCTGCTTTTCGGATCGCCGGAGTAATAATCGTATAAACGGTGTGTGGTAAACCGGGAAAAAGATGATGTGCTGCGTGGGAATTGAATCCTCCGAAAATCCAGTTGGCCAATCTGCTGGTTGGGTGATAATCCAATGAAACGGCTAACTGATGTTCATAATAATCATAGGGCAGATATCCTTTATCATCCGCTTTGGGAAAATCGGTTTCAAGGCTCAGGTGAGAAATGATCAGGGTCAGCACAAAAAACAACGAAATTGTCACATGCATGATAATAAAAGAAACAATAACCGTCAACATCGGAATATCAGTAAAAAGCACAGGCAAAATCAACATATAGCTGAAGTAAGCTAATTTTAACAGGATAACTTCAGCCACAGACATTATGGAATGTCTCTGATTTCTGAGATTGGCCAATTCTTTTTTTCTGACATATATAAAATCTTTAATGACAATCCAATGCAAGGTGTAAAAACAATACAGTACGGTAGCATATAAATGCTGATAAGCATGGATTCTTCTTTTGGGATGATGTGCAGACAGCCGTAAAAAAATATTATCATCAATATCCGCATCACAGCCATCCACATTGGGAAATACATGATGGGATGCAATATGTCTTGTTCTCCACAGTCTTGCATTCACTCCCTGCAGATTAAATGTGATATAATAAATAATCTGATTCACCTTTTTATACCTGGAAAATGTATTGTGTACACAATCATGAGCACAATTAAAAGCCAATAGTATTCCCGTAAGCCCCAGGACAATATAATTCAAAGCTACTGCCCAATTCTTATCTTCCATATAAGGATTAAAAAGATTAGCATATAGCAGCAGGAAGCTCAAAGAATAAAACAGAAATTTCACAATCATTAATCTGCCTGCCTTTTTTGTCACTTCATCTGTCAGTAATACTTTCACCTCTTCGCGCAATTCTGAATAGAAAGGAGAGGTTGCCTTTTTAAATCTGATTTTTGGTTTCATAATCATTGTATTAATTATTTAAAAGACGAGATTAATTCCTACACCGTAACGGAATCCTTTGATAGGAAAAGGTTTATAGGTATTATATTCGAAATTGTACCCGAATTCTGCACACAAGAAGTGGTAGAAGTTGATTCCTGCCTTGGGCGAAACTGCATAAGGTGAAACTCCCGCGCCTGCATATAAAGAGGATACCTCTGCGCCATCCTGAAAGGAAACAACTTTTCTGAAATAATCAAACTCCGGAATCACCAGTAATCTTCTTTCATCCCACCAGTTAAAGTGGCCTCTTAAGCTGTAGTAATTTTTATCACCATCAGTAAGTTTCGTTCCTATTGACAGGAATGCCTTGTTATCCAGTGAAGTCCCTTCAATTCTGGTGCTGAGAAGAATGACCAGCCATTTTTTCTCTTTGACTTCTTCAAATTGGGCTTTCAGAAAGCCACATAGAAATATTGCGGTGATGACAACGAACTTTTTCATAACGCCTGATTTGTTTTTTGTTTCTTGAAATTCCAGTTGATGAGAGGGAGTTTTCTCCTTCCGTTTTCATTCCATCCACCAATCTGTATTCCTCTGAAATCCTTGCATTTATTATACAGACCGATCTGTATTCCCCTGCATTTCTGCCCGATATTGGCTAATGGTGCTACAGAAACCCCTTTCATCTCATGATGCAGATTAAAAAATGGAGAAACAGACATCCCGTGGGTTACCGCATAGGTATTCACATTACTCGATATATTGATCTCTAGACCATTGGTGACCGTGGGTTCCATATTGATCAGTGAAAGCTGAAGTCCGTTAATGGTATTCATCTTTTCGCGGGGAAGAATTACATAATCATTATTAAGATTCCAATGATCCGGCTGTAAAGTAAAAAGCATTAATGGAGGAAGGAAAATACCCATAACGTTGAATCCCATCCCTAATCCATTTACTTTTTTAGGTTTAAAATGATCTTCTTCATCATAATATTTAAATAGAATTCCGTTGACGTTCTTGACATTCTTTGAAGGTGAAGCTGCAATTAATCTCGGTTTCAAAGAATCTGCTTTTAAACTGTCTGATGCATATATCAGGCTACTGAATAAAAGAACTGCTGCTAATAAAATTCGTGTTTTCATAACTCGTTATTTTAAAATTACAGTTCAAAATTATCAGCGAAAGGCTCAGTTCCGAATGTGAAAAAAAATTAAAAAAAATACTACATTTGTGAAAATCACAAAACTATGCACCAGGAAGCTCTCCTCAAGGAAATCCGAAGAAAAATCGGTGAAAAATCTTTAAATGATGAAATTGCCAACATCCTTAATATCAGCTACGATGCAGCTCACAGAAGAACTTCTTTGAAAGCGAAGTTTAGTTTTGAGGAAGCACTGGAACTAGCCAAATACTATCAGATCTCACTGGATCAGTTTCTGGGAACGGAAAACCAGTTGGTAGTCAAAAGAACACAGCCTGTAAAAACTACCGAAGATCTTCTCAACTACTTCGAGAACTCTTTAAAGATTTTGAATGTTTTTCAGAATATTACCAATTCTAAAGTATTTTATTCAGCAAAAGACATCCCGTTTTTTTATACGATTTCAGATTCAGTGCTGTCCCGTTTCAAATTTTATGTCTGGATGAATCTCCTGAACCAGGATAAATTCTTAAGTCCTTTTCACGAATTTAATATGGAGTACCATTCTGTAAAAAATGAAATGCTGAAAGACCTTTATGATAAACAAAATGTAACGGAAATATGGAATGACACCACCATTATGAGTGCATTGAGACAAATCTCATTTTATTATGAAATGGGATTGTTAAAAAAGAATGATGTGGATCTTATTCTGGAGGATCTGAGAAAATTGCTGGAAGGACTTGAAATCAAAACACTGGAAAAAACTAATTTCCAAATATATGTGAATGATTTAGTAATTTTAAACAACAGTATTTTATTCAAAAATGAAGAGCAATGTTCTTTTTTTGTTCCTTTCAGCATGTTCGGATATATGATGACCAATGATAAAATCACCTGTGAAGATTCTCTGAGCTATTTTGAACATCAGATCAAAAACTCAAGATCACTGAATGAATCCGGGAACAGAGAGAGGAAAATTTTTTTTAATAAAATGTATGAACAGATTGACCGATTAAAACAAAATTTATCATGAATACGCTTCGTAACGGCGAATATTTTGGGGAAACCAATCAACGGGTTAATTTAGAAGGATTAACCATCACTGATACGGAATATACACATCCTTACGTAGACTGGCATTATCATGAGAATGCTTACTTTACCTTCCTGCTTCAGGGCAATATGACGGAAGGAAATAAAAAAGAAACTTACAGCTGTTCTGCCGGAACATTATTGTACCATCATTGGGAAGATCCGCATTACAATAGTAAACCTGATGTTTTTACAAGAGGTTTTCATATCGAGCTCTCCCAAAGCTGGTTTGACCGTTTTGATATTCAGAAAAATAAAGTGGAAGGCAGCATTAATATAAAAAATCCGGCCTTAAAACTATTGGTGTATCAGATGTTCAAAGAAACCAAAACTTACGATATTTCTTTTGAACTGGCTGTTAATCAGCTGTTAGTAAACCTTTTCAGCCAGTTAACCCATCAGAAGGAAAGCTCGGAAAGAAAACCCGTGTGGGTAAGTCGGATTAATGAAATTTTACATGAAAGCTTTACAGAAAACCTCAGTCTCACTGAACTTTCCAATATACTGGACATTCACCCTATTCATATCAGCAGGGATTTCCACAAATATTTCCATTGTAATCTTGGCGAATACCTAAGAAAATTAAAACTTAATAAATCTCTGGAACTTCTTGCGCTACCTCATACTTTAACAGATGTTGCTCTGGAATGCGGTTTTTCAGACCAGAGTCATTTTATCCGGTGTTTTAAGGAAAATATTGGAATTACCCCTTTGAAATACAGGAATCTTTTGAAAAATCATTGAACCTCTATTTGAAAGTAAAGGGGATGTTTCAAACAATTGCACACTAAAGATATTCTTCCTGCATCAGAATCACATTTTGAGAGATCATCATTCACGATTTGGATACATCATTCCCCGATTCGGCTACATTTACCCTATGGTAAGTTTCCATCTTTGTACCATCATTTAAACAAAAAAATATTTACAAATGGAAACAAAAAAAGTATGGTTCGTGACAGGAGCTTCAAAAGGCTTAGGATTCGAGTTGGTAAAAAAATTACTATCCGAGGGATTTCAGGTTGCTGCCACAAGCCGTACCGTTGAATCCCTGATCTCCACTATCGGAGAAACATCAGTAAACTTCCTTCCACTTAGCGTCAACATTACAGACAATAATGATATAAAATCTGCCATTGAAAAAACGGTTGAACACTTCGGACGAATTGATGTGGTTGTCAACAATGCGGGATATGGACAAATCGGAACGCTGGAAGAACTTACCGATGAAGAAGCAAGAGAAAATTATGCTGTGAATGTTTTCGGAACATTGAATGTGATCAGAAATGCTATGCCTTACCTTCGTGAACAAAGATCAGGGAACATCTTCAATATTTCTTCTGTTGGCGGATATTCTGCTAATTTTCCGGGCTGGGGAATTTACTGTTCTACAAAATTTGCAGTGGCCGGATTTACGGAAGCACTGGCCGAAGAAGTAAAAGACTTCGGAGTTCATGCTACTGTGGTTTATCCCGGATATTTCCGTACCGATTTTTTAACTAAAGATTCTGTAAAAACGCCTTCAAATCCTATTCAGGCTTACGAAGCGGCAAGAAATTCTGAACAGGCACATCTCAATGAAATCAACGGAAACCAACCCAATGATCCTGAAAAAGCAGCTGATGTTCTCATCCAGATCAGTAAAGAGAAAAATCCTCCTGTACATTTATTATTGGGGGTAGGAACGGTGGAGTTTCTCCATAATAAAATTGATATTTTAAAGAAAGATGCTGAGAAATGGGAAAGTTTAACTGTTTCTACTGCCATTTAATCTGATAATAATATCCTTCGGCTACGTTCAGGATGACATTCCTGATACTTGATGTTTCAATGTTTACAGATGAATTCAATATAAAGTGTTACAAAAGTCAGTCAGAGCGGAGCCGAAGACTTTTTAAGATCATGCAATACACTTTTTACAAAAACAACTAACTTAGCTCTTATGAAACAACCCGTTCGTTTTAATTCTATATCAGATTTTCATGCTTTCTGTGGGCTTCCTAATCCTGAGCATCCGTTGATCAGTGTGATAGATTACAGCAAGGTTCGTTATATCGTTGAAAATGAAGAACTGAAGTGGATTCAGTGTTTTTATTCAATTGGTTTGAAAAAGAATGTCACTCCAAAATTCAATTATGGGCAACAGCAATATGATTTTGATTCAGGAGTGTTGTGTTTTGTTTCGCCACAGCAATATTTAAGTCTTGAAATCAATCCAGATATTGAAGTAGAACCCACCGGATTTTTATTGCTGATTCATCCTGATTTTCTGTGGAATACTTCGTTAACCAGAAAAATAAAATCATATGACTTCTTCAGTTATCAGGTAAAAGAGGCACTTTTCCTTTCTGATAAGGAAGAGAAAATCCTTGTAGAGATTTTTAAAAATATTGAACGGGAATATCAGTCCAATACGGATAAATTTACCCAGGAATTGATTATCGCCCAGATTGAATTATTGCTGGTTTACTCTGACCGTTTTTATGAACGTCAATTTTTCACCAGAAAAAAATCAAGTCATGAATTGTTGTATAAATTCGAAGACCTCCTTTCTCAATATTTTGAAAACGGAAACCTCCTTGAAAATGGTATTCCATCGGTAAAAACCATTGCCGAACAAATGAATATTTCTCCCAATTATCTGGGAACACTGCTCCGTTTGCATACGCAGCAAAATACCCAGCAGCATATTCAGAATAGATTAATTGATTCCGCCAAAGAGCGTTTGAGTACCACAAATTTATCGGTAAGTGAAATTGCCTATGAACTGGGATTTGAACATCCTCAATCTTTCAGTAAACTCTTTAAACAAAAGACGAATCAGTCTCCGGGAGAATTTAGAAAACTGTTCAATTAGAATAGATCGCAAATCATAAAACAGTAATGTTAATTTCATTCTATTTTACCACGAAGAAGTTTGTTACTTTTGTTTAAATACTTCTAGCAATGAAACCTGTTCTATTATTGATCCTTATTTTTACATTTTATCTTTATCACGGACAAAATAAAAACATAGTCAATCCAGAGAAAACTGAGAATCCCATTCAAAAAAAATATACCGGAAAAATTATTTTTCTTACTCAAAATATTGCCCTGGAAAATCTGAAAGATTCGGATATTCTTAATTCTACAGTATTTCATGAAAACGGAGATCTTGCCATTCATGCTTTCTTTGATAACTCTCTTGTCAACTATCTGCATCAGCTTGAACCCAACTGGACAGCGGAAGAACTTCTCAAAAAAGGAAATTATCAGTTCTCATTTTATGTGGACGGAAAGCTGATTTATACAGAAAATCTCAATACAGGAGCAGGTACAGCAGAAAATAAAAAAGTCAAAACGACATTGCGAATTCCTCTTATCAGCAGTAAAAATGAAGATTCATGGGGAAGGTATTTATGGATGCGTTTTTATATGGCACATAATGGAATTGATGCTTTGGCATCAGGAAATCACCTCTTAAAAATCGAAATACGTCCTTATCTCCATGTTTCCACAATCAAAACAGGGCCTGTTATTGCAGAAGGGCACATCAACCTTACTGTTCCTTCTCAAAATATTACGGAGCAGCAGATTGTCATTCAGCCTATACCACCCCATAGCGGATGGAAGATTTCTCATGAGAAAATGAATACAGAGATCATCAAATCTCTGAACAGGAAAATTGCAGAAAACAGGTTTAAAAATATAACCGGAATTGTCATTATAAAAGACGGAAAATTACTTCTTGAAGAATATTTCAACGGTTCCGGAAGAGATTCTCTGCAGGACACCCGCTCAGTAGGAAAATCATTTTCTTCGGCATTGACAGGAATTGCGATCAAAGAAGGATATTTAAAAAGTGAAGATCAAAATCTGAAGGAATTTTATAACCTGAATCAGTTTAAAAACGATTCTTCTCAAAAAGAAAATGTTACCCTAAAAAGTTTATTGACCATGAGTTCCGGATTTGATGGAAATGATGAAAATTATGAATCTCCAGGAAATGAAGAAAATATGTATCCGACTGAGAACTGGGTAAAGTTTACTCTGGATCTGCCGATGACTGAGAATTCAATAGGAAAAAACTGGAGTTATTTCACAGCCGGGGTTGTGTTAACCGGAGATATTTTAGATAAAACAGTTCCACAAGGTCTGAAAAACTATGCAGATAAAAAACTATTTCATCCTCTTGGAATTACGAATTACAAATGGCAGTTTACCCCACAGCAAAAACCTTCTCTGGCCGGAGGATTACGCATGAAAGCTCTTGATTTTGCAAAATTCGGGCAGCTGTATAAAAATAACGGAATCTGGAATGGGAAAACGATTTTGACCCAAGACTGGATTAAGAAATCTTTCACCAATTACTTCACAGATAACCCTGATTTTGAAGGATATGGATATTTATTCTGGAGAAAAGTTTATACAGTAGGAAACAATAGTTATGAAGCTTTCCAGTCTAGTGGAAATGGAGGAAACAAAATCATTATTTTCACCCAAATACCAGTTGTCATAGTGATTACTGCACAAGCCTATAATAAACCCTATGCCCACCAGCAATCTGAAAAAATAGTACAGGATTATCTTTTACCCGCATTAAAAATGAGTAATGAGTAATGAATAATCAGTAATGAAAATAGTAATGTGAAAATAGTGAAAGAATAGCTTATTGCTTATTGCAAATTATTCGTCTTTCTTTGAAGGAATAAGAAAAACATCAATAAGACCTTCAGGAAGTTCCATTTTGATGGTTCTTTCTTCTCTGTCAACTTCAAGAATCCAGTCTTTGATCATAGGAATGACCACTTCTTTTCCATCCAGATTGGTAATGAAATATACCTGTGCTGTCTGATCGTTTACGGATCTGATCACCCCACAGTTGCTATCATTTTGATCAAAAATTTCAAATCCGATGATCTCGTGGTAATAGAATTGTTTTCCTGAAAGTTTAGGCAGTGAAGTAAGCGGAAGGTAAACACTTTTACCTAACACCTGATCCACCATAGACTCAGAAGAGTTTTTGAATGCAAGATTCAGAGCATCCAGTTTGCTCCATGATGATTTTTCAATAAAAAATGGAACCAATAATCCGTTGATTTCAACGAATATTGATTCCAATTTATTGTAAAGCTCGGGTTGATCGGTATCCAATTTAAGGATTACGTTACCCGCAAGTCCATGTCTGCGTGTGATTTTACCTAAAAAATAGCAATCTTCTTTACGCATAACAGGGTTTGTTCTTAAGCTTCAGTGTTTTCTTCAGTTTCAGCAGCAGGAGCTTCTCCTTCTGTAGCTTCAGCAACAACTTCTTCAGCAGGTGCGTTTGCAGCTTCTTCAGCAGCTTTAGCATCAGCTTCAGCTTGTGCAGCAGCAGCAATTCTAGCTTCGTTTACTTTTACTTCAGCTTCTAAAGCAGCTTTCTTAGCGTCAGCTTTAGCAGTTGCTAAACCTTCTACTTTACCTTGTACTTTAGAATCTTTAGCTTCTACCCAAGCATTGAATCTTTTTTCAGCTTCAGCTTCGTCAAAAGCACCTTTAGCTACACCACCTTGTAAGTGTTTTTTGTAAAGAGCACCTTTGTAAGATAGAATAGCTCTAGCAGTATCAGTAGGCTGAGCACCGTTGTTTAACCACTGTACAGCAGAATCAACGTTCAATTCGATAGTTGCTGGATTAGTAATTGGGTTGTAAGTTCCTAGTTTTTCGATGAATCTACCATCTCTTCTAGCTCTAGAATCTGCAACCACGATGTGGAAAAAAGGTTTTCCTTTTTTACCGTGTCTTTGTAATCTGATTTTTACTGACATAATGTTTGAATTTTACGGGAACTCGTCCCAGTTAAATATTTAAGAGTGCAAAGATAAACAAAAATTCTAATTTAACAATTAATAAATATAACAATTTATCAATCTAATAGGGAAACAATATTTTGGTCCTTTTTTAAACTGATTGTTACATTGGTAAATTTTCAGATTGTTATATTAAAACCATATTATATTGTTCCCATATAGAAAAGTCCCAGACATTTCTGGTTTTCTTCAATGGTTAAAGAGTTTTTCAACTCCTCTACAATTTTAGGCGAACTCCAGTAGCATCCGATATTATTTGCGGTACAGGTAAGATACATGTTCTGAACCGCCATTGAGGTAGCCGCTATTTCTTCCCATTCAGGAACCATTCCGCTGAAATTGACCACAATGGAAACTACAGCATCAGCTTTATTGATTTTAAAACCAATATCGTTGTATTTTTTCTCTAAGAAAAGCTGTTCCGGTGTAACTGTCTTATAGATAGCCTGCATTTCTGATGCAAGCTGTGCTTTTTCTTCTCCTTTGAATATTTTGAAACGCCAAGGTTTGGTACGTTTGTGGTTAGGAGCAAATGTGGCCGCATTTAAAATTCCCTCCAATACTTCCTGAGATATCTCTGTATCAGTATAATCTTTTGGAAAAATACTTCTTCTTTGCTCTATGATTTCTTTTAAAATGGATGCATTATTCATACCTGCAAATTTACAACATGGAATTCAATCTCTTCCATTTAAAATGTTAAGTATTTACGTCCTGATTATGACTAACCTTTTTCAGGATAAAAAAGAGTATAGAAAACCATTTTTCATGCGGTTTCCTATTCAAAGTCTGTATATAAAGATTGATATTCTACAATACTTCAACAATCTTCTGATGGATTTTGTTTAAAGTAAATTCATCACCGCCCTTTCTGCCCATCATCTCTTTAGCCATAGGACTTTCCGGAGATATGGCGTAGAACCTGTCTCCTTCAAAAAAGAATTCTCCCAGTGACACAGAAATATAGAATCTGGCTTTATTGGTAATCACCAATGAACCGAGCTGCACTCTTTCAGTGGCCGTATTGAGAACTTTTGCCATATTTCTTTTAAGATCATTCAAAGCTCCCAATTGTCGCTGCATCTGATAGATCTCCTCCTGCATTTCTTCTCTCATGCTGTCATATTTCGGAGTTTTTTTGATGTCGCGGCTGGCTTCCAGGGTAAATGCGATAAAGTTTTTCAATTTTTCAATTTTCTCTGCGATGGTAGTCTTTACAAAGTCTCTGATATCACTTTTTTCAAATACAATCTTCTCCATACAATCTATTCTTTATATAAAGATAATATTTTTAGAATAATATTCTTGGGCTTTATAAAAAATAACGTTTACAAAAATAAAGGAGAAAGAAAATGGGATTCAGTTCCAATAATGGACTGTAATAAAAAAGCCTTGTAAAGTTTACAAGGCTTTCATTTTATTTTTCAGCAAGTTTTTTCAGATCGCCCAGCCCCTGGCTGAACATTTTGTCCATATTGCCATTCATCAAAGGTTTCATAATCTTCATCATGGGAGTCAGTTCATTATCTATCATCCAGGTTACTTTGGTACCACTTCCTTCAGGAACCAACATGAAATTGGCTTTCATATCTCCTTCAAAAGGTTTTATAAAGTGAAGTTTTGTACTCATTTTCTGGTTGGGTATCAGCTCAGTAATGGATTGCTCTCCTTCACCTACATTTTTATCTCCTTTCCAGTGATAGGAATCTCCTACTTTATCTCCGTTTCCTGAATACGTAATGACAATGTTTTTATCAGCTTTAGAAAAAGGATCCCATTGGTTATATCCTTTTAAATTCCCTGCATAGCTCCATACTTTTTCCTGTGGTGCATTGATAACAATAGATTTTTCATAGTGGTAATCTTTACTGAAAGCGAGCATGGCAATGACAGCATAGATAATAATCAGTACAATGATGGTACCAATAATTTTTAAGAGTGTTTTCATAGTCTATATATTTAAGGTTATTTATTTTAATGATGACTTTTAAATCTGTTCTCAAAATTAAATATTCCTACATCACTCCCTCTTTCCATATGACAAGATTAAATAAAGATAAGGTATTTTTGTCATAACTCGCCAGTGAGGCATTATTTTTGCGCGTTTCAGCTTTGATTCCCAATGAATCATTAAATTTACTTTATATAAAAAGATCAAAAAATGAATATTTTAACAGAAAAATTTAACACTCCATACCATTCGGCACCATTCAATGCCATCAAAAATGAAGATTATCTTCCGGCATTTCAGGAATTGATTCAAAAATCTGAAGAAGAAATTGAGGCTATTGTCAACAATCCTGAAGCGCCTACTTTTGAAAATGTAATTGAAGCACTGGCCTATTCAGGAGAGCAGCTGGATGTGGTATCCAATATTTTTTTCAATTTAAATTCTGCAGAAACCAGCGACGAAATTCAGCAAATCGCTCAGGAAGTTTCCCCGATCTTAACAGAATATTCTTCAAAAATCTCTCAAAACGAAGCCCTTTTCAACAAAATCAAAAAAGTATATGATGAAAAGGAAAATTATAATCTCAACGAAGAGCAGAAAATGCTTTTGAATGAAACCTACAAAGGTTTTGTAAGAAGCGGAGCTTTATTGAATGAGGAAGACAAGGAAAAATTAAAGAAAATCAGTATGGATCTTTCTTTAAAGTCTTTACAGTTCGGACAAAATGTACTGGCATCTACCAATGCTTATTTTAAACACATTACCAATAAAGAAGATCTTGCAGGAATTCCTGAAGCAATCATCGATCAATATGCGGAGGAAGCAAAAGAAAGAAATCTTGAAGGTTGGGTAGTGACGTTACAGTATCCAAGCTATATTCCGTTTATGACCTATGCTGAAAACCGTGAACTGAGAAAGGAACTCGCCTTAGCCAATGGTAAAAAATCTTTTGACGGCGGAGAATATGACAACCAGAATCTGATCAAAGAATTGCTTACTCTTAAACAACAGAAAGCTGAGCTTATCGGATATAAAAACTATGCAGATTTTGTTCTTGAAGAGAGAATGGCTAAGTCTCCGGTAAAAGTTATTGACTTTTTGAATGAACTTCTAACCAAAGCAAAACCTTATGCTGATAAAGAAATTGAAGAATTAAAAGCTTTAGCAAAAGCTGACGGAATTGAAGAAATGCAGGGCTACGATCACGCATTTTATGCTGAAAAACTTCGTAAAGAGAAATATGATCTGAATGATGAGGAACTGAAACCTTATTTTCCGTTAGATCAGGTACAGGAAGCCGTATTCGGGTTGGCGGAACAACTTTTTGGATTAACTTTTGAGGAAAGAAATGATATTCCGAAATACCACGAGGATGTAAAAGTATATGAAGTAAAAGAGAACGAGACTTACAAATCTCTTTTATACGTTGATTATTTTCCAAGAAAAGGGAAAAGAGCCGGCGCATGGATGACCAGCTACAAAAATCAGTATAAACAAAACGGTGAAAATTCCCGTCCGCATATTTCCATTGTCTGCAACTTCAGCAAACCGACAAAAGATACTCCTAGCTTACTGACATTCCAGGAAGTGACTACTTTATTCCATGAATTCGGGCATGCTCTTCACGGAATGATGGCGGATACCCAATATCCTACCCTTTCCGGAACATCTGTAAAATGGGATTTTGTGGAACTTCCATCACAGTTTCTGGAAAACTTCTGTTATGAACCTGAGTTCTTAAAAACGTTTGCAAAGCATTACAAAACAGGAGAAGTACTTCCTGACGAAAAAATTGAAAAGATTGAGCAGTCTAAAAACTTTATGGAAGGCTATCAGACTTTAAGACAATTAGGTTTCGGACTTCTGGATATGAACTATCATACGAAAGTTGAAGAATTAGAGAAAGAAAGTGTAAAAGAGTTTGAAGATAAGTATACCCAAGCAACCACTCTTTATCCTTCAAATTCAGAAACGGCAATGAGTCCTAGTTTCTCTCATATTTTCCAGGGAGGATATTCTGCAGGATATTATTCTTACAAATGGGCAGAAGTTCTGGATGCTGATGCTTTCCAGTATTTCAAGGAAAACGGAATTTTCAATCCTGAAATTGCTGCCAAGTATAAAGTATTGCTGTCTTCAGGGGGAACAAAAGATCCAATGGAGCTTTATAAAAGTTTCAGAGGCAGTGAGCCGAAAGTAGAGAGCTTATTAAAAAGAGCATTTGGATAGGATATATATTCAGATTGTGACAGAAAAAATAAATGTAAAAAGGACAGCGATTGCTGTTCTTTTTGTTTTAAATTAGTCGCTCAATAAACTCAAACATTTCCTTCTTTCACATGAATATTCAAGAACAAATCCAAAATTATATCCACAGCCAGCCAGAACCAAAACGTAATGATATGCAGGAACTTCATCAAATCATTCTTGAGCTCATGCCGGAATGCCAGCTATGGTTTCTTGATGGTAAAGACAGTGAAAATAAAACTGTTTCTAATCCTAATATCGGATATGGATTGTATACCTTGCAATATGCAGGTGGAAAAACCCGAGACTTTTACCAAATTGGAATGAGCGCCAATACAACCGGTATCTCAATCTATGTTATGAACATCAGTGATAAAAAATATTTATCCGAAACGTATGGAGAAAAAATAGGTAAAGCCAGCGTAACAGGATATTGTATTAAATTCAAAGCTCTGAAAGATATCAACATTGAAATACTGAAAGCAGCGATACTGGATGGACTGAAAGAATAAAAAATACTGAAATTCTTTTTACTCTTAAAAAAACAGCATATCTATTCTAAGAAAGCTAAATTTGTACTTTATAAATAAACATCCATTCTGTAATTTTAAATAATGAGCAGTATAACACTAAGATTAGAAAACGTAAAAAAACTTCAGGCTAAAAGATGGGAAAATGAAGACCATTGGGACACTTTAAACGATCTATTAGTCAAAGAATTAGATGAAATTTTGCTTATTGAGCCTAAAAATACGGCAGCTTTAATTAGTATTGGTGCTGTTTATTCTGATATGGGTGAAAATGAAAAGGCGCTGGCCTACTTAAAAATGGCATTAGATTTGGGTTCTAAAGACAAAAATCTTTTTGTAAACCTGGCCATTGTGCTTATTTATATGGAAAAACATCAGGAAGAGTATTTGGAATATCTTGAAGAAGCTGAGGATGCCATTGAAGATCCTCTTACTTTTAAAGCGTATTTTGATCCTCAGTCCCGTTAAAATCAGTTCAATTAAAAACTTAAAATCATGTTACTAGCCATATTACTTCCTTTCTTATCTTTCATGGTCCGTGGAAAAATTCTCACCGGAATTATTTGTCTGATTTTACAGATCACACTGATCGGATGGCTTCCTGCTGCAATCTGGGCGGTACTTTCTTTAAATAATGCAAGAGCAGATCAACGTAATGATAAGCTGATTAAAGCAATGCGTGAGAATAAAAAGTAAATCAGATAAAAATCTTATCCCATTCTCATCAGGAAATTATAGGCAACTCTGTGAAAAAGTATTCATAACTGATTAAAATGTATATTTGTTTGACCTCAAACTACAGATTATGAAGCTCTTGACACTTTTCTTCCTATTTATTTTTTCCCTCAAGTTTTCTGCTCAGCAATATGGGAAAGAGCTGGATCGCTATTTTACAGCGCTGACCAATCTGAAAAATTTTAATGGGAATGTAAAAATTGCCAAAAACAATACAATTCTTCTTGATAAAACATATAACATTCCCCATGAAGACAAAGCATTAAAGGTGAACAGAAACAGTAAATTCATCATTGCTTCAGTTTCCAAGATCTTTGTAAAATATGGAATCTTAAAACTTGCTGAGCAGGGAAAAATCAAGCTTTCAGATCCTCTTAATCTATACATCAGAGATTTTCCCAATGGTGAAAAAATTTCTATTGAGAATCTTTTATTTCATCAATCCGGATTGCCAAGAGAAATCAAAGACTATGAAAAATATGACCATCTGAGTCTTGACAAAATAATAGAACTGGCCAGACAGGAAGCACTGCAATTCGAGCCTGGAACGCAAACTTTATATTCAAATGTAGGATATTTCATTCTTCACTACATTATTGGTAAAGTATCGGATAAAGGGTATTGGGATTTCATTCAGACAGAAATCATCAAAAAGTATCAGCTAAAGAATACGGGTGAGTTCAACTCTGCCCAGTCATTATCAGATTTTGCTTATGGATTTTCAGGTGAAAATGGCAAAATTACCCCGGTTCCTCAGAACAATATCAACAGATTTGAGACCGGAAACTATTTTTCAACTACGGATGATCTGTATAATTTCAGCAAACAACTTATTTCGGGGAAGCATCTCAGAAAAGATCTTATCCTTACAATGTTCGGAAACAACAGCCAATTGATACAGGCAGGAGGCCGGCCCGGCTACAGAGCCTATTATTATCAGGATTTAAAATCGGGTATTACTTTTATTTTCACCTCAAATTTCACAGATATTCCATTTCAGAAGGTGACAGAAGATATTATTAATCTTTTAAACGGCCAACCTTATCAAATTCCTCAGAAGATTAACAAAAAAGCCATTGAAGTTCCTGATGAGATTCTAAAACAATACACCGGAAAGTTTGCTCTTGAAGCAGATCAGTCACAGGTTTTCACTGTTATCTTAGAAGATCATTTTCTCTATATCCTTGATAAAGACGGTGAAAAAACCAAGATTTATCCTGAGTCACAACATTCTTTTTTTGACAATCCCGAATCTGAGGACGGGTATCAGTTTTTAAGTGACAATAACCATCAATATCATTTAATTATCATTTCTACAGGAGTTCGATTAAAAACCAAACGGGTACAATAATCATTATAAGGATTCTGAATTATGCAGGAATTAAAATTTATATCAACAGCTATATTGTATAACATAGTAATAAAAATAAATTATATCTTTGTATAACAAATTACATACTTATGATTATTAAAAAATTGATAACCGCTTTTGTTTTACTACCGTTTTTAATTCAAACAATGGAGGCACAAACAAAAGGATATGAAAAGAAAATTGACAGTATTATCCAGACTGAATTTGGAAATAAAGAGGAACCGGGAGGTGTTTTTTTAATTTCACAAAACGGAAAAAGTCTCTATCGTAAGGCATTTGGAAAAGCCAATCTTGAACTCAATGTCAATATGACGCCGGATCATGTTTTCCAGATCGGATCAATGACCAAACAGTTTACTGCTGTGGCGATTCTCATGCTTGAACAGCAGGGAAAACTTAATGTTAATGATCCCATTTCGAAATACATCAAAGATTATCCTAACGGAGATAAGATTACCATTCACCACCTTCTGACCCATACTTCAGGAATTAAAGATTTTACGAAAATAAAATCATTGCCTTCTATTGCTCAAAAAGAAATGAAGCCTGAAGAAATGGTCAATTTTTTCAAAAACGAACCTGTCGATTTTGCACCAGGTGAGAAGTTTGATTACAATAACTCCGGGTATGTCGTGTTGGGATACATCATTGAGCTGGTTTCCGGAACTTCTTATGAGGATTTTATCAAGAAAAACATCTTTGATAAAGCAGGAATGACCCATTCTTATTATGCTTCCGACAGAAAAGTAATTCCTCAGAGAGCGTACGGCTATCACAAAAAAGAACATGGATTTGTGAATAAAACCGTAATCAGTTTCAGTGTTCCGTTTTCTTCCGGTTCATTGATGTCCACAACAGACGATATGTTGAAATGGCAGCAGGCCTTAAACCAAAATTTATTATTGGATTTAAATGAAACCCAAAAAGCTTTTCAAAAGTATAAGCTGAACAATGGTGAAGAGTTTACCTATGGATACGGATGGCACTTGAAAGACATCAATGGAATTCCTGACCGTGAGCATGGAGGAAGTGTCTTCGGATTTAAAAGCATGGGAATTTACATTCCAGGTGAAGATCTCTATGTGATAGGACTCAGCAATTGTGACTGCCACTCTCCTACAGAAATTACCCAAAATATTGCTAAGGCTGCTTTACAAGCAATCAAAACCTCAGCAAAGAAACCTTAGTTTTATTTTCTGTTTTTCATTTCAGGAAGAACATAATCCGGAACCTTAAAAATACAGGCCATTACAAAAATCAAACATAGAATATTAATCAGTAAAGTAACGGAAAAGGCATTGTGATACTGCTGTACGGAAGGTTTTGTTCCCAGAAAATAATAGAAAATACTTCCTACAGCAACAATCCCGACTATAGCAGCAATCTGTTGAAAAGTATTATAAACCCCGGAAGCATTTCCAATCAATTTTTCAGACATTCCTGATAAGGCAATATTCGCCAGTGAAGGAATAATAGATCCTATTCCCAGCCCATACAAAAATAAAAGCAGACAGAAAACGGGAAAACCAGTCTGCATCCTGAATAAAAATAACTGAAGCATAAGAATCAAGATTATAAAGCCAAGCCCTGCTATCAGGGCTTTTTTCCCATATTTCAAAATGAGCTTTACAGAAATGACTGAAGCTAAAATAAAACCCAATCCCTGAAAAACAATGATCTCTCCAGCCTCTAACGGGCTCATCTTTAGTCCATCCTGAAAAAACAGAGACAGAATATAAAAATAGGAATCCAGCATAATAAAAAAGAAAGAAACCGCCACAATTCCCAAATTGAAATTTTGATAACGGAATAATTCAAAATCAATCAGATAGGAACGTTCATTTTGGATTCTCTTCTTCTGGTTTTTTATAAAACTGAATAAAATTCCACCGGAAATAATCATTAATGAAACATTTTTAAGATGAAGACCTTCATGTTCAGACATTGTCAAAGCATACGTTGCACAGAACAATCCTGCAGAAAGAATGAGAACTCCACCAGCATTGAAAGATTGTTTTACAGGTATTTTAGATTCGTTCAATAATTTCAGGCTAAGAAAAATAGCGGGTATGCAGATGGGAATATTCATCAGAAAAATAAGTCTCCATGGCTCTTCCATAACAGTCAAAGATGAAAAGTATCCTCCGAGAAACTGTCCCAAAACGGTTCCAATCCCGATAGTAGTTCCATACCATCCCATCGCTTTGGTGCGTTCCTGATGAACGGGAAATAAAATCTGTATCATGGAAAGTACCTGAGGAGCCATCATGGCAGCACTGATTCCTTGTACAAATCTTGAAATTACCAGCTGACCAGCTCCTACAGAAACTCCACAAACAATAGAACTTATCATAAAGGCAATCAATCCGAAAATATAAATCCTTTTTCTTCCGTACAGATCTCCCAATCTGCCTCCTGTAATCAGTAAAGAAGCAAATCCTATAAGATAAGCGGCAATCATGAACTGCATTTCTCCATGAGAAGCATGAAGGTCACGCTGTATGGAAGGTATAGACACATTGATGATAAAAATATCCATTATTACCAACAACTGACCCAATAATATCACTAACAAATTCAAATACTTATGTTTCATTTTTATATAGATATATCTATTTTTTAATAATTAAAAAAAAATTAGGGCAATAAACCCTGAACAATTTTTTTTATCTGGTCAAAAGAATCAGTTTGTTTGTTGATTGTAGAGGTAACAACAGCTCCTTCGATGAGCAGAAAAATATGATCTGCTATTGAATCTGTGTCAGTCAGCTTCGCCTCTGTTCCATATTCATGGGCAAGTGTTCTAATCAGATCCTTTTGTTTTTCTTTATGCTGCGTAGCAAAAGCGGAAACAGAAGGATTTCCCTCTCCTATTTCGGAGACAATTTTAATGAAATGACAGCCTGCAAATTTTGAGGCCTGCTGCAGTTTTTTTCTGTAGTCAATGAGGGCAAGAAGTTTTTCTTTCGGGTCTGAAATCGTGGATATACTGTTTTCATATCCTTCAAACCAGCCAAGCTCCTCTTTGATAAGATAGGCCTGAAGAAGATCATTTTTGGATGAAAAATGATTGTACAAAGACCCAATGGCAATATTCGCTTCTGCAATAATCTGATTGATCCCCGTAGAATTATACCCTTGTTTATAAAACAATTCTGAAGCAACCCTGATAATCCTCTCGCGTACTTTTTCTTTTTTCATCGTGAAAATTTTTACAAATGTAGATAAAAAATAGATAAGTCTATCTATTTTTGAAATTGAGATAAAAACTTTATTTTAGATTCAGGAAATCCTATTTGCCATTTAAACTTCCAATCATGAAATCACTGTCACTCTTTTTGATATTTATATTGCTAACCGTATCTTGCAGTCAATCACAGAAACCTAATCCTTTAAAAAATATGAAATCTTCCAATCCTGTTGTCTACTTTGAAATTCCCGTGCATGATCTGGCGCGTGCTGAAAAGTTCTATTCTGCTGTTTTCAACTTTAGTTTTGAGAAAGAAATCATAGACCGCTATGAGATGGCATTGTTTCCATTTGAAGAAAAAAACAGTGGTATAACAGGAGCATTAGCTAAAGGAGATGTCTACAAACCTTCCAAAAATGGTGTCATTATTTATTTTAAAGCAGAAAATATTGACCAAACATTGGAAAAAGTTCTACAACAGGGAGGTTCTGTTCTTTACCCTAAAAGGATAGATGAAAAATATGGTTTTGCGGTAGCAGAATTTGAAGATTCGGAAGGCAACAGAATAGCGCTGCATGAAACGGTAAAGTAGCCATACCATTCATTGCATATTATTTTTTTTCATGTGGTTAAAGCATATTTTGTATATTTAAATAACCATTTGAAATCTAATTTGGTAAATACCTATGGCGGAAGAACTGTATTTCATCAAAACCAATCCCATTATTGCCAAAATAAATTTGTACAATAAGCTCAGCCGTGAAGAAGAAAATATTCTGAAATTCCTTGCGCCTGAAGCGAAAAATACCCTTGAAACAATTAAAGAAAAAGTAAAAGATTCTGTTGAAGAACTTAGCCAGGAAGAACTTCTGCTTATTTTTCAATGGTTTCATAAGGTATATTCTTCAGATCATGAGGAAACCAAAACACAGCTTTTCATTAATGGTATTGATCTTTTTTATGAAATTCCGACTAACATTCATGCCGAAAATTTCCTTCAGATTCTTTCAGATTATGAAAAACTTCTGAAGCAGGATATGAATTATATTGTAGACTCCAAAAATTTCAATCAATTCCTGATCTACGGGATTTTTCTGACAGAGATTATCAACAGAGAACAGCATCCGGATAATATCCTTTGTGAATATCTGAAACCGGATAACCAGTCTTTATATCTTCTGGCTGAAGACCAGTGCAGTTTGAAAGATTTTGATCCTGCCATCATCCCGAATCTTCAGCATTATTTTACCGATCTGTATGATCTGACCAAGTTTTACAAAGGTTCTATCATCAAACTTGAGAATCAATAAACAGAAGCTTCTTAAACCTCTCGCAGCATTTCAGGATTTTTCATGAGATACTCTAACGCTTCTGTCACAGCGTGTTCAGGACTTTTAGGATTGAATCCTAATTCATTTCTGGCTTTAGAAATATCAAAATCCTGTTGTAATCCGGAAAACATGGCAATATCTTTTCGGGTAAGTACGGGTGGTTTTCCACTCAATTTTGCGGTAAGTTCCATGAGAGCAGCAATGGTAACCAGAATTCCTTTGGGAACGGAACGGGGAATATTCAGCTTCAGCTCTGGATAAAGGGTATTGGCCAGAATAGTTGTATCTGTGATCGTCATGCATTTTTCATTGGCCAAAATATAACGTTCACCCGAACGTCCTTTTTCAGCGGCTAAAAAACATCCTTCTGCAACATCCTTCACATCTATCCAGTTCAGGGTAATTTTTGTATCTACAGGAATTTTTTTGTTGAGAATAAGCTTCAGTATACCATAAGAAACATTGAGTGGTAAAAATGCTTTACTTCCAATCATGGCAGAAGGCATCACCGAAACTAATTCTATCCCTAGTTTTAAAGCCAGATCAAATGCCAGTTTCTCCCCGTCATTCTTAGAATTATAATACATATCTCTTCGATCCGGATTATAACCATTGCTTTCTCTGGTAGGTAAGTTTGTATAATTGAGAGCAGCAATAGAACTTACATATACTATTTTTTTTACGCCTGCTTCTGCGGCAGCTTCAATAGTATTCCGCGTACCATTGATGTTTACTTCATAGATTTCCTTTTTAGGATTTTTAGCCCATAATTTGAAAGAAGCGCCTACAGCATAGAATGTTTCCACTCCCTGCAATGCTTTTACAAAAGAAGCTTTGTCGGTAATATCCGCTTGTACCAGCTCACAATCCAATCCGTCAAAAGGTTTTTTGTTTTTTGTATTTCTTACAGCAGCTCTTACCGGAATCCCTTTTTCCAGTAAAAATCTGACTAAATTATTTCCCAGATGTCCATTTGCTCCTGAAACAAGACTTATATTATTCTTTGTCATTACATTAATTTTAATGCTGCAAAGTTCATCTTCCCCATTCCAGAACCACTTGACTTTTGTTAGTTAATTATTTTCCTCCGGATTCTGCTCAGGCTTTCTGGCTTCATTCCTAAAAATGATGCGATGTATTGGATAGGAACATTTTGAATGATGCCAGGATAATCATTCATGAGTTTCAGGTATCGCTGTTCAGCATTTAAAACAGATAACTCTCTGGAACGTTTTTCGTTATAGGTAATCGATTGTTGAAAAATTGAAATACTAAAATCCTTCATCGCCTGGCTTTGGCCGATCAAATGATTCAGGTTTTCTTGGGAGATGCTCAAAAGTTGAGCATCGGTGATCGCTTCTAAATTATTTTCAGAAACTGTACTGTTGATATAATCTGAATAAGAGGTAAAAAATCCAGGCGGACAGTTGATATGAGTGGTTACTTCATGGCCATTTTCATCGGTATAAAAAAGTCTGAGGTAGCCTGAAACAATATAATAAAGATATTGAGGTATTTTTCCCGCCTCTTCTATAATGATATTTTTTGAAAATGATACAGGCTCAAAATATTTTTTGACTGCTTCTGTTTCTTCCTGACTCAAATCATGGCCGGAATAAATATGTTGTAAAAGCTTGTCATGCATTGAACTGAGTATGTTTTAATCTAACACAAAAATACCAAAAGAAAACTTCAATATTGATGAACTTAAAAAATATTTACCTGCCTATGTAACATCCTGCACTCAATAATTGTCTTCTATACATCACTGAATCTCAACATTCAGTATGAATAATTATTGAACCAGGATAAAAACTATAACACAGCCAGCAGTCTACTTTTACGATGTGGAACTGTTGGCTCTTTTATTGCCTCGCCGGAGAATAAAAAAGTAATATACCATTCCACCTGCGAAATAAGCCATCCCATCCCAAAAATCTCCTGTAAAATGAGGGGATAGTTTCGGGCAAAGCACTTCAAACAAAAAAGACAGATAAAGCACTGAAGTCAATACAAATTTCAGATCAGGTTTCCAGTAATAGCCCAGCACAGAATTCATGATATATTCTATCAGATAACAATACATAGGAACTGTAATACAATCTGTAAAATGATCATTGATAACGGGAATAAAAATTCCGTTTCGTCTCAGCAGAATAATGAGTCCCCAAACCGCCAATCCTATCAGGAACCAAAATGAAATTCTTTTGTTCATCACATATGCAGTACTGCCATTATGATCCCAAGAATTACCTGCAGTATTTTTGATATAACTTCCTGGGGATCTGTTGTATTTTCTTTTTCAGTTTGATCCGCTGATTCATAATTGAACTTTTGCTTCCCTTCCATTTTTATAAGATTTAATCCTGCAAATATATCAAATTAGAACAATTGTTCTAATTTTAAAAATATGATTTATATCCGTTCTTATATTCTTATCTTTGGATGATGAAGACCAAGGATAAAATTCTGTCTAAAGCACTGGAATTATTTAATGACAAGGGGTACAACAATATTACCACCAGGCATATTGCGGCTGAACTCAATATCAGTGCGGGAAATCTGCATTATCATTTCAGACATTCAGAAGACCTCATTAAAATCCTTTTCTCTGAGCTTACTCTGAAAATGGATGAGCTGCTGAAACAAATGAAAAAAACAGAGGATAAAACACTGGATGATCTTTATCAGTTCACGTATTCTATCTGCAGAATTTTTTATTCTTATCGTTTCATCTTCATCAATTTTATAGATATTCTGAATCAAAATCCTGATATCAAAGCCAGCTATGAAGGGATTAATTTCAGCAGGAAAGAAGAATTTCAGCAGATCTTTTCAGATCTTCAGAAGAGCAATATATTTCAGAAAGATGTTCCTCATTTTATTATAGATGGACTTGTTGAACAGATTTTCATCATTGCAGACAACTGGCTTACCCACAACAGGCTTATATTAAAACTCGGTCAGAAAGAGGCAATACACCACTATACGCTTCTGCAGATGAATCTTTTTTATCCGATTCTCAATAAAGAACAGCAAAAACTGTATGAAGAACAATATATTCAACAGTCATAACATGACCATCAGAAAAGGGATTAACGATGATCTCCCGGAGATGCTGCAGCTTTTCACAGCAACTATAGACGAGATATGTAAAAAAGACTATGATCTTCAACAGCTTGAAGCATGGAAATCCGGTGCAGAGAACAAGGAAAGGTGGATGAAAATGATGAGAGATCAGCATGTTTTGATTGCTCTCACCGAAAATAAAATGGTGGGATTCTGTACTCTTGATCAGGGAAATTACATTGACCTGCTTTTTGTACACAAAGATTATCAGCATAAAGGAATTGCCTCAATGCTTTACAATTGGGTTGAAAAAGAAGCCCTGCAACATCATGAGAGAGAACTTACAGCTAATGTGAGCAAAACAGCCAGACCCTTTTTTGAAAAAAACGGTTTTCAGGTTGTTATGGAGCAAACAGTGTATGTAAAAGGAATTGCTATGATGAATTATAAAATGGCAAAAACACTTATCTTTTAATTTTAAGATTGATGGAATTACAACCGGAATATAATGAGTATAGAATTTCAGTTCCTCAGGAATTTGAAAATGTATTTACTCATTTTTATTTTGCTGAAAATACTTCTGAGATATCAGTAACCAAAACACTTTTACCCACTTATCAGACGATCCTGTTATTTTGTTTCGGAGAAAGTGCCACGATGTCTACACGGGAAAAGACCATCATAAGTGTTGATAAATGTATGGTATTCGGTCCGGTGAGACAATCTTTTGACTATACGCTTCCGGCAGGATGTTCTATTCTTGTCGCCAATTTTAAAGATGATGCATTCTTTAGATTTTTTGGGAAAATATCCATTATGCAATCGGTAAAACATCCGGATGAACTGTTGAAAGAAAACTGTTTTACAGATCTGTGGCATCAGCTGACAGCATTACATGCTACTACAGAACAGGTGAATCATATCTTAGAATTCTGCAGACCTTATCTGCAAGATCGGGATATTACCAGCCAGCTTCTGAGCAGTTTTGAGAATGATCTTCTAAACCCTGTTAAAGTCATTGCTGAACAGACTCATCAAACAGAAAGAAACATCCAGCGAAAACAGAAAGAGCAGTTTGGGTATTCTTTAAAAGAACTTAACCGTTACAACCGTTTTTTAAAAGCCATCAAAATTATTGAAGAGGAAACCGAAAAACAAAATCAGGTCAAATGGTTTGTCATTATTGATGAGTGTGGTTATTATGATCAAAGCCAGCTTATTCATGATTTCAAGCATTTTATCAACATTTCTCCTGCTCAGTATTTAAAATTCCAGCAGGAGATCTGCAACCCAAAAACGAAATAGGTCATTTCGTTTTCTTACAATTTTCGAAACGTACACCAGACTACTTTTGTCTCATTAATCTAAACAATCAAAGTAATGAGACATTTAATCATTTACGCGCACCCTAATGATAACAGTTTAAATCATCATCTTTTAAATACTGTTGTGGAAACACTCCAATCCCGTAATCAGGAAGTTATCGTGAGAGATCTGTATACCATCGGTTTTGATCCGGTTCTTTCCTTGGCTGATATGCAGGAACAACGTTTGGGAAAAGTATCAAAGGATATAAAAATTGAGCAGGAGCACATTTCATGGGCAGAGCAGATTACATTTATCTATCCTATCTGGTGGACAGGTCTTCCTGCAATCATGAAGGGCTATATAGACCGCGTTTTCAGTTATGGTTTTGCTTACCGCTATGATCAGGGCATCCAAAAAGGGCTTTTGAAAGGCAAAAAGACCGTTATTCTCAATACTCATGGGAAATCTCATGAAGAATATGAAAAAACAGGAATGGATAAAGCCCTGACTTTAACTTCTGATCATGGTATTTTCATGTACTCCGGACTGGAAATCATAAGACATTTATTTTTTGATAAAGCAGATAAAGCTTCTTCCGAAGATCTGGAAATCTGGAAAAGTCAGGTTGAAAATTTATTTTCCGAACCTGTATTTAACTATTAATTTTTACTTTATGAAAACATCTGTAGAAAAACAAGATATCAACCCTGTTCTATTGGGTTCTTATAAACTGGCAAAAAAAATAATAAAATACAGTTTTTATCTCTTTATCCTCTATTTTGCTTTTAAAGGATTTATGGCATGAAATTAGCTTCAAAAACCGCAAGTAAAATTGTTTTGAACCATTATTTTAAGCCATTAAGATTGATGGATGGTTAAGTTTTTATTTAAAAACAAATCTTGTTATAACCCTGCAATGCGTCTTAATGGTTTAAATATTGGATCCTCAGGAAATTCCTGTATATTTACCCAACAATGAAACATCTAAACAGTATATTACGTCTTCCATTCTTCAGTGAATATTACACTCCGGGCTATCGTTCGGGAAGACTTTCTATATCTGTAATCCAATAAAATAATCTAACGTATATATAGAACCCGGACAGTCCCTGTCCGGGTTTTTTCATTTTAAAACTATTCAACATGATTCATTCATTACAAGAAAATGTGGCCATCATCCTGCCTGAAAATGGGCTGGAAGAAAAATTAGCCCAAGCCAAAAAGGAAAATAGAAAACTTTCCATCAAGTTAGGATTTGATCCTACGGCTCCGGATCTTCATCTGGGACATGCCGTGGTATTAAAAAAACTGAAGCAGTTTCAGGATCTGGGACATCAGATTATCATTGTGGTAGGAAGTTTTACTGCCAGAATTGGTGATCCTACCGGAAAAAACAAAGCACGACAACCCTTAAGTGCTGAAGATGTACAACACAATGCCCAGACGTATATCAATCAACTTTCCAAGGTCATTGATGTTCAGAAGACAAAGATTGTGTTCAATTCTGACTGGCTGGACACGCTGGACTTTTCTGAGGTAATCCAGTTACTTTCAAAAGTTACCGTTGCCCAGTTGATGCACCGCAATGATTTTAATAAAAGGTTTACAGAAAATACACCTATCGCCATGCATGAACTGGTATACCCAATTCTTCAGGGTTTTGATTCTGTAAAAATTGAATGTGACATTGAAATGGGCGGCACAGATCAGCTTTTTAACTGTACCATGGGAAGACAGCTTCAGGAAGTACACCAGATGCCTGCTCAGATTGTGATGTGTATGCCATTGCTGAGAGGTCTTGACGGAAAGGAAAAGATGAGCAAATCTCTGAACAATATTATCGGACTTACGGATGAACCTAACGAGATGTTTGGAAAAACCATGTCTATTCCGGATGCATTGATTGAAGAATTCATCAACCTGGCTACGGATTTTTCCATGGAAGAAAAAACAGCACTTTTTTCCGGAATAGCAAAAGGGGAAAATCCCATGGATATTAAAAAACAGATCGCTAAAAACATCATTACCCAATACCACGATGCTGCTTCAGCAGAAAATGCAGAACAGTTTTTTATCAATCAGTTTCAGAATAAAAATTTTGAAGAGAAAAAGTATGAGCCTGTTTCTATAAGTTCTTTGGGAAATATTAGAAACAGGATATCTCTTGTGGAACTTTGTCATCATCTTAAAAGTGACCTCAGCAAATCGGCAATCCGGAGACTGATTGAGAATGGAGGAGTTCAAATCAATAACAGTAAAATAACGGACTCCAATGAAGAAATGGAACTGATCCCTCAAACCAAAATAAAGATCGGGAAAAGGGGCTTTTTTGAGCTGATATAAAGCGGGAAGAAGGGAGCTGGAGGAGGGAAGTTTTTGATAGACGATGAACTTATAAAGTTTTTTGATAGAATATTTTTAAAACAGAAGTTAAAATTAAAAAACACAGAAGTTCTCTACAATACAAAAATAACTTCCAGCTTCCCTCTCCCATCTTCCTTCCTTCAACTAATTTCAATATCTTCGTTTTCTAAAAACTATTTTCCAATGAGCTACATCATGGTCGACATAGAGTCAGATGGCCCTATTCCAGGAGATTTTTCCATGGTCTGCTTCGGAGCAGTACTTGTGAATGAGGAACTGGACACCACCTTTTATGGAAAACTGAAGCCTATTTCTGAAAAATTTAACCCTGATGCTTTAGCGGTTTCCGGTTTCAGCAGAGAAGAAACAATGAATTTTGATGATCCGGAAAAGGTAATGCTTGCCTTTGAAGACTGGATTAAAATACATTCTAAAGGCAGACCAATATTCATCAGTGATAATAATGGTTTCGACTGGATGTTTATCTGCTGGTATTTCCATCATTTTATCGGACGGAATCCTTTTGGCTTTTCTTCGAGAAGACTTTCTGATCTTTTTTGCGGACTGGAAAAAGATACTTTTGCCCAATGGAAACATCTGCGTAAAACCGAACATACCCATAATCCGGTAGATGATGCCAGAGGAAATGCAGAAGTTTTATTACACATGAAAGAAGAAATGGGACTAAAAATTGCATTAAAGTAAGTACTCTAATTTTTATTTTTGAATATGAATTTTGACCTTCAATACAAAAAAGCTGATGATACCGATATTGATTTTCTTCTTGATCTGAGAATGAAAACCATGAATCCTCATTATGAGACTTCAGGACTTTCTACCGACAGAGAAACCACCCTGCAAAGAGTTCTGTACCAGTTTGAAAAAGCTGATATTATTCTTTTAGACAATCAGCCCGTCGGACTGTTAAAAGTAGACCGAACATTTACCAACATTGAGGTTCTGCAACTTCAGATTGATCCCAGCCAACAAGGTAAAGGTCTTGGGAAAAAGATTTTGTCAGATATTCTGGAAGAAGCTTCCTTAGCCGGAAAAATAGTATCATTAAGTGTCTTAAAAACCAATAAAGCACAACATCTTTACACCAGTCTTGGGTTTAAGATTACAGGGGAAGATGAGTATTCTTATTTTATGGAAACGGAAAGGCAGTAAATAATTTTTTAAAAGTTTTGGCTAAAGCCGTTGAATGTTTCCTTTGATGAAATAATATGGTTTTGTCATTCTGACGAAGGAAGAATCTCATACATAAATAGCATATGAGATTCTTCACTCCATTTCATTCCATTCAGAATGATACTCCCTGAAGCAGGCCTTAATTATAGTTTAATTTTTACTGATTCGCCATCGTTACATAGATCAGCCTTCCCCCTTCTTCTGCAGACAGCAGTATTTTTTTTCCATCTGTCAGTTCAACCATAGAACCGGGTGGAATTTCTTTCTGTTCTGTGACATCTTTCATTCCTGATAAGCTTTGGTTGACAAGTACCCATTTTCCCTGATGGAATGTAAAATATCCCACAGGCATTTTATCCGGCATTGTCAGGTTTTCATTTCTTATCACTTTTCTGGAAACATGCCATTTGAATAAATACTGATTATGATAGACCATCAGCCTGTGATTTTCCGGCTTCCATACCTCATCATCAAATTTGAAATATAAGTCTAGTATGGGTAAAGTACCCTGATGCGGAGTTCCACAGAACGGACATTTCGGATTGCTGGTATTATCAAAAACATACCATTTTTCATTACAGCCGGAATTATGGCAAGGCTGTATCAGATCTACGGTTTTCAATAAAGCGGTTTCCCATTCGTTGGCAGTAGGCCTCCTGATTGGATCATGTAATCCGTCTATAAATGTTTTACGGAACAATTCTGAGATATAAGGACCCGTAACGGTATAAGGAATCTGCTGAGGATCTCCCCAGAATGCATCCCATTTTCTAAGATGATCGGGTTTTACCTGATTGGAAGAATTTTCCGGGTGTTCTACAAACATTGCTTTTTCACCCATGGATAATATTTCGTCATTTTCGGAATCCAGATCCCAGATTTTTCCTCCACGGAGCGGATGTCTTCTTAGCAGATACATATAAATCAGTACAGCAAGGGCATGCAGGTCTGTTTTTTGGTTAGGCAGATGTCTGTGTGGATCCTGAAGACTCAAATGTTTTGTTTTCAACACTTCAGGGGCAATAAAATCTGCTGTTCCTATCACTTCCGGCGGAAACAGCTTTGGAACAACAAGCCCGTCAATATCAATAATACAGGCAGATTTTGTAACGGGATCCACCAGAATATTATTGTAAGATAAATCGGAATGTGCCAGCCCCATCTGATGCAGTTTTTTCACTCCCCGGCTGATGTTCACCGCAATCTGAAAATAACTCAGCCAATCTCCAAGTTCTGACTGATCCAGTCTTAAAGGATATTGTTGATTTCTGAACATCGGAGCTGTAAACCATTTTCCCACTTTATCCTGTCCCTGGATATTATCTGAACCGATATATCCTTTGGCAAAATAAAATTTATGATGGTAAACAGGAACCACAATTCCTGTGAGCTTATCTCTTTCCACAATATCGTAAGGCCATCCGAATATTTCGTTCAAAAAGTACTCTGAGGCATTTCCATTCTGTATACTCTGCAGATAAATAGAAACAATTCTCTTGATCCTCTCTTTTTGTCCTTCATCCAAAGGACTTCGGTAGAAAGCCACCACATATTCTTTATCGGGAGAAAAATACACATCTTTCACTCCGCCCCTGATAGGGTTTTCATCTACATATTCATAGGATTTGGCTGTGTCCAGAACAGAAACAACTTTAATGGTCTTTTTCATGATATCAATAGATTATTGCCAATGTACGGTCATCGTGATTTCCTCTGCTCCAGAAATCACTCCAGATCAAAAGTTCTTCGTTAATTTTATCATCATTCATAAAATCAGCTTTCGTCCGGTCATCATTATTTCCGGCAAGGTCTTCAAAAAGTGATTTCCAGCTTTCAGTGTCTTCCAGTTTGTTTTCTGTGATAAATTTAGGGTCATAAATACCATCGGTCATCAGCACGAGGTATGAAAAATCCTTAACACAGGTAATCCTGAAGCGGGAAGCCATTGTATCGTTGAAAATTTCTTTCATCGTGATAAAGCGGGTACCTCCACCAAATTCTCCCACATCCATTTTATTTAAAAGTTTAACTTCAGAAAAGTCGGTATTGATGAGGTTAATCGGGCAGTCTCCTACTCCAAAACTTAGAATAACATATCCGAAACTGAACTTTTTAAGCAAAGCAAAAATAAGTGTTGCATGCAGGTCATTCACAGAAAGAGAGTTTTCTGCTGCGGATTTTTCCAAAGCCTGATAAACAGATAAAACACCTTCCGATAAAATATGTATAACATTTTGTTTGGCTTCCGATTGTTCTTCATTAGAGGATTGGGCAGCATAAAGACGATTGATATTATTTTCAATCTGATTTAAAATTTCTTCTGAACTGAAAAACTGATTGATTGTTGTTGTAGCCAGTTTTGAACCTTCTCTTGCTGCTGTTGCCGAACCTGCTCCATCTGAAACAGAAACAATATTCCAGCCTGCAGGAAAAGTATTTACTGCAAAATCATCTTCCCGGAATTTTCCTTCATGAGCATGGAAGCGCCCTCTTTTGGAAGCCACAACAATTTTTTTATCTGAAAATAAACCTTTGAATGAGTCTTCTTCAGATTTATAAAAAATGGCATTTTTATCACTGGGAATATTTTTCCACAAATCTTTCGGATCTGCGTTGACAAACAGCTGGATCTTTTTTGTTTCAATCTGACTTTGATCATGAATGTGATAAAACTGAACATCCAGATGGTACATATTGTTGGTTACCGGAGTTCCTGAAATGGTATTGTTTTCAAAAGTAAGTCCTGCTTCTTCGAGATTCCCGATATTCTGAATTTTTATGTTCGGAAAATCGTCCATGTCAAGAGGAAATTCATAAAACTGTTTAGCACTGGCATTCTTCAATGCCCAATGAACATCTTTGAATTCTTCTTTTTCTTTATAAATTACAGCTTGTTCCACAGTCTTCGGTTTAGATTCACCGGCTGATTTCCGGAAAAATTTACCCATCATTAGCCCAAAGTTCTGTTAATATCAAATCCACCTCCGGAAAAACCGTAATAATCCGACGTTCCGCACCATGGACATTTACTGTATCCTTCTCCTCTCAGACAATGAATTCCTCCGCATGAGCAGGTAGCCAGTGCAATGGGATTGGCACAGTGAGGACATGAAGTTCCTCCATCCAGTTCTTCTATATTGATTTTAAGGTGGGTTTTCTGATTTGAAGAAAGTCTGTAGTACGCTTTTTCATCAATTTTATAGGCACCATCCAATCTGTAATACCGTGTAGCCATTCCCGGTATGCTGGATTCCGCAAATGCTTTTTTAAACTTCATCAGATAAAGCTTTTCAGTTTCCTGACATTTTCCGTTCAGTACTACAAAATTATTGTCCGGAAATTTCTGTTCCATTTCAGGATCTACTTTTTCCAGAATAAGGGAATCAATTTTAGATAAATTAATGCCTTCTTTTTTTGCTTCTGTAACACTCTGGCTGGTAGTTTTAATAGAGTCCGTTACCCACTTGAAAAACTCTTTATAGGAATTTTCATCTGAATTATTGAACAGCAAAACATGATCTGCCAGAGAACCAAGAAGTTTATAATTGGTATTTTCTCCTATAGATACGGCAATCGTATTGGATTTTCCATTGTATTTGGTATTCCATCGTTCAATGGCTTTGGTAGCATCATCGGTAGGCACTCCGTCCGTAAAGAGGAAAACAATAGGTTTCCAGTCGCCTTTTCTCTCATAGGTGGTTTTCACAATATCTCTGTCGATACAATCCATTACTTTGATTAAGCCCTGTGAAAGTGACGTTCCGCTTCCAATTGGAATCTTAGGGGGATAAAAGCTGATAATATCCTGCATTGGAGTAATGACTTCAGCTTCCCCTGCAAAACCAATAACAGAAATGTAAACCGTTTCGAGTGAATAGGGATCTTTTTTCAAATCCCTGATGATATTGGCGATACCTTCCTGTACCTGCTCAATAGGTTCTCCTACCATAGATTCGGAGATATCTACTAAAAAATAAATAGGCAGTCTTCTCATGGTGTAAAGACAATTTTTTAAATAATAATATTAAGTTCCGATGGTGGCGGAGGTAAGGTGATATTTTCTCCCGTATTCTGAGAATGTCCTCCCTGTGTAATGGAAGAACTCACCCATTTGAAAAAGGAAGAAAGCGTAATGGCATCTGTAGTATCTAGTTTTACCACATGATCCGTCAGTTCTTTCAGAAACTGTTCATCTGCTTTCGGACCAGCTGCACACCCTACGATGGCTCCAAATTCCAAACCTCTGATCACAGGCATCATTTGTCTGTATTTCTGGATATCCGAAGGTTTCCCGTCCGTAAATATAAAAAGTAACGGCTGCCAGTCTCCTTTTGCATCCGCCGATTCTTTTACGAGTTCTTTCTGAACCAGTTCAGAAACCATTTCCAATGCAGCTCCGGTATGAGTTGGCCCACTATCCGGACAGGTAATTTCCATAGGATAAAAACTCGCCAGATCTGTTAAGGGTATGATATTCTTAACCTCTCTATCGAAAGTAATAACACTTACATGTAAACTGTCCATCGCCTGCGGGTCTGCACGCAACATACTGATAAGGCCGTTGAAACCGTTATTCAATGCCTGAATAGGTTCTCCGTTCATAGAACCTGAAGTATCCAATAAAAAATAAGCTAATAATCTCCTGCTCATTATAGACAAATATTAATTCTGAAGCCGGCGGAGGGAGTCGGAGACTTCCAAGCCGGCTTTTATTTGAGTTGAAAAAAAGTGAAAATCTAGTTGGAATAAGCGTACTGCTGTCTCAGAATATCGATAAAGTTATCAGTATTATGCGGCTCACCTACAGCACGGAATTTCCAGTCACCATTATGGCGGTATGCCTCTGCAAAAACCATGGCGCATTTTCCGTTCATACTTGAATCGCCGGAAAGGCTGTATTTTGTAATTTCTTTTCCTGAAGCATCCACCGCACGGATAAATGCATTTTCAATCATTCCGAAATGCTGGTTATTGGTTCTTCCCTGATAAATAGTGACAATGAATACAATTTTCTGATAGCTTTGATCCAGCTGATCCAGCCTTACAATAATCTGCTCATCATCTCCATCTCCGGCTCCGGTTCTGTTATCTCCTGTAAGCCAAACATTCCCGCTTGGGTGCTGCATAGAATTGAAGAAAACCACATCTCCCTGATAAAGTCCCATCTGTCTTCCGTCATTAGTCTGAACGGTTCTTCCAAGATTAGCTACTTTTCCGTTGCCATCTAAAAGAAAAGCTACTGCATCAAGGTCATATTCAGCTTCTTTACTGAACAGTTTCCCAAAGAATCCACTGCCTTGTTTTCTGACATCCCATCCTAAACCGATGGTTACTTTTGAAAGATCATAAACGCTTTCTCCGCGGTCATTCTTTCTTAAATCTATCGTTTGTCCTTTCTGTAAATTAATTGCCATAGTTATAGTTTTTGTGTATTTGATGATTTATTTGATGATTTGTCCTTTGTAGTATTTCTCAAGGAAGAAGCCCAGATCTGCTCTGTATCCTATTCCTGAAGCTTCAAATTTCCAGCTTCCGTTTCTTTTGTACAGCCTTCCGAACTCTACTCCTGTTTCAATGGAGAAATCTTCATCCAGTTCATATTTTGCAATTTCCTGGTTTGAATGATTATCTACTACTCTGATATAGGAGTTTCTAACCTGTCCGAAATTTTGTCTTCTTCTTTCAAAATCTTCAATAGTAACCACAAAAAGAATCTCTTCCACTCTTGAATCTACTTTATCAAGATCTATAACGATCGCTTCATCATCGTCACCATCACTGTTTTTACCACTAGGATCATCTCCTGTATGGGTAAGCGCTCCGTCCGGAGAATTCAGGTTATTGTAAAAAACAAAGTATTCTTCACTTACTAATTTTCTGTCAGAATCAATCATGATTGCAGAAGCATCCAGGTCAAAATCGTAGCCGGTTCCTTCATTCGGATCCCAGCCTAATCCAATCGTCATTTTAGTTAATCCTATCTCGATCTTTTGCCCTTTCTGTAGATTAATTGCCATAGTGTTTTATATTATGATTATTTTTTGCATTAAGATAGAAGTGATTTACGAATTGACCAAATTTATTGATAAAAAAATGATGTATACAGCTTCATTAAAACGATTTACATCACAAAATGACCATAAAAAAAGGTTCAATTAAAAAATTGAACCTTGTATTGTATAAATGTATTTTGAATTAATTTTCAAATTCTTGATCCGAAACAGCAGCATTTCTTGCTTTTGCCAGCATAGGAATAGAGATCAACCCCATTACCAGCATAATCACAATCTGCAGCGGTAAAGAAATAAAGGAATAGGTAAGTCCCATTTCCCCTCCGAAATCTGCGCTTTTTCCTACTGAAATAAAGAGGGCCATAAAACCGTACTTCATCGCAAGATTATAGGCTCCGATTCCTCCACTGGCAGGGATAATCATTCCCAATGTTCCCACTACAATAATGAAAAAGCCGTCTGCAAAGGTAAATCCTGAAGTTTCAGGCAGAGCAAAGCAGACAAGATAGGCTGCCAGATAATAGCAAATCCAGATTCCTAATGTATAAAGGATGAATTTTCCCTTTTCTTTTAATTTAAAAATAGAAGTTAATCCTTGAAAAATCCCATCAATAAAATTAACGACCTTTCCTAAAAACGGAATACCTGAAAGTTTCTTTTTAAACACAAAAAACAAAACTGTCCCTCCTATCAGAATGGAAAGGATCAATAATATCTTATTAGGATTAATATTCACTCCAGAGTTTTTATAAAATGACAGAATCGCATCATATTTAAACAATAAGGTCAATCCTAAAAATCCCATCATACAAACCAAATCCACCACTCTTTCCAAAATGATTGTTCCAAAAGATTTGTCTACAGGTACTTTTTCCACTCCATATAAAGCTGTAGCTCTCGCTACTTCACCACTTCTCGGAATGGTAAGGTTCATCAGGTATCCAAATGATATAGACCAAAGAGCATTGGAGTTTGAAATTCTGTGTCCCATGGGTTCCAGCATCAGATTCCAGCGGATGGCTCTGAACCAGTAAGCAAGAAGACCAAATACGGAGGCAAACAATACCCAAATATAATTGGCTTTAGCCAGTGACTTTTGAATGACTTTAAAATCCAGTCCCCTTAGGGCAAGCCATAAAAAAAAGCCTGCAAAAGCAAGCGATATCACTATTGTAAGTATTGATTTTACCGGACTTTTTGATGTTTTCTCCATGTCCTACGTAAGAAGGTTTGTTTTTTCATCCGGGAAAACGATCTTCGGCTGGAAGTCTTTTGCCTCCTCCGGAGTCATCTGAGCATAAGCAATAATGATGATGATATCATCTTTCTGTACTTTTCTTGCTGCAGGTCCGTTCAGACAAACTTCTCCTGATTTTCTTTTCCCTTTGATCACGTAGGTATCAAAACGTTCTCCGTTATTTACATTCACGATATAGACCCTTTCTCCCACTACCAGACCGGCAGCTTCTATAAGATCTTCATCAATCGTTATACTCCCTATATAATTAAGGTCAGAGGCTGTTACTCTCACCCTATGAATCTTAGACTTGAAAACTTCTATTAGCATGTTGCAAATTTATTAATAAAAATTAATAAAACAGGTCTTTACTATCATTTAAAAACTCCCACAAACACAGGGGTTTAATTTCACAAAATACAAGAAATATAAAAATTACTTATAAATTTAATAATCATATGGTCAAAAATATTAATTGTTTATATAGAATTTAGGATTTAATAAATACAAAAAATAATATTAACTTTTTGCTAAAGTCAATAAACATAAGCATTTGGCATGATTTTAGTAGCCTGTAACGTAGATTTTCTGTGAAACGTGGAATTATCATATTTTAACTGATTTGAGTGAAAAGCAAAAAAATTTTACAAGTTTTAATAAAAAAATTGCACAATTAGAAAATAGTACTATATTTGCTATAATTACGAACTAACTTTAATATTAAAAATTATGAACAAGTCTGAATTAATCGACGCAATCGCAAAAGATGCAGGTATCACTAAAGTTGCAGCAAAAGCTGCTTTAGAATCTTTCATCGGTAACGTTACAACTACTTTAAAGAAAAAAGACGGAAAAGTTTCTTTAGTAGGTTTTGGTACTTTCTCAGTAGCTGAGAGAGCAGCTAGACAAGGTATTAACCCTGCAACTAAAAAACCGATCAAGATCGCTGCTAAAAAAGTTGCTAAATTCAAAGCTGGAGCTGATTTATCAAATGCAGTTTCAGGTGCTAAGAAAAAATAATCATTCAGATTACGAAAATTCAAGGGCTGTTTCTAAGAAACAGCCTTTTTTTTATTTTAAAAAAGATGATAGAGAATTAAACCATTAAGAAGTTTTAAGGAGTAAGAATTATTAAGTTTTGGCTAAAGCCCCTATCATTATGCATAATAAAAATAAGCGGGCTAAAGCCCGCCTCTATTGATAGTGGAAACCTATGATGTATTAAAAAAAATAGTCATTCAATAGGAACGGGCTTTAGCCCGTTTAAAAATAAATATCAATTCCCACGGCTTTAGCCAAAACTTAAATGTTAATATAGTACAGCATATCTTGTCATTGTTCTGTTCAAACTAAATAAGTTTTGGCTGAAGCCCCTATCATTATGCATAATAAAAATAAGCGGGCTAAAGCCCGCTCCTATTGAATTACAGAGTTTATATTTTCAAGTGGTTTGTCTCATATTAAAAACCACCACTTCTAACCTCTCATTTCCCCATTAGGGTGCCAGTCTTGAAATTTTCCAGTCGAGATCTTCAAGCTGATAAATAATCCTGTCATGAAGACGGTTGGGTCTTCCCTGCCAGAACTCTATTTCATAAGGTCTGGCAAGATATCCGCCCCAATTGGCAGGCCTTGGCACCTCAGTATTTTCATATTCCTTTTCTAATTCTTTCAATTTTTCCTCTAAAAACTCCTTGTTTGGAATTACCTGGCTTTGTGGAGAAACAACAGCTCCCAGCTGGCTTCCTTTTGGTCTTGAATGAAAATAACCGTCACTCAGATTTTCTGCTACCTTTTCAAGATCCGCTTTGATAATAATCTGCCTTTCAAGATTAGGCCAGAAAAAATGCAGACATGCTTTATGATTATTTTCTATTGCTTTTCCCTTTCTGCTGTTGTAGTTGGTATAAAAAATAAACCCTTCATGGGTATATGCTTTAAGAAGTACCATTCTCGTTCTCGGACATCCATCTTCCTCTACTGTAGAAACCGCCATAGCATTAGCTTCTGAGATCATCGGGCTCTCACTTGCCTCCAAAAACCAGTCTCTAAACTGTTCAATTGGATTTTGTTTTATCTCACTTTCAATAAGTTGGGATTTATCGTACACTTTTCTTTTGTCGTGCAGGTTTTCCATAAATATTTTTTATTAAATTTGAGTATGAATCACTCATACAAAGGTAAAATATTAATCTCGACACCTGACATTTCCGGCGATATTTTTTCAAGATCGGTGGTATTGGTTATTGAACATAATGAAAGTGGTGCATTTGGTTTGATATTGAATAAAAAGAACAGCCAGATGAGTAGCAAGTTCAAAGATTTTTTTGACTTTAAAATTGAGGTCTATGATGGAGGTCCTGTAGAAAACGACAAGGTATTTTTCATCGTAAAAGGGAAAAGAGTCACAGAGATCTATACAGACATCACTGATGAATACTACCTTACAGAAGATATTGAACGGATCATTAACGCTGTTTTAAGCAGTGAACTGGATATTAATCATATCAAAATATTTTCAGGGTATTCCGGATGGTCTTCGAACCAGCTGGATATGGAGGTTCAAAGGAAAATGTGGACGGTAGTGGATGTTTACAATCTTGATTACACGTTACCCAATGATCAGACGCTTTGGAAGTCTATCATGCAGAATCTTGGAGGAGAATTTCTTCTCTGGGCCAATTCACCTGAAGACATCTCATTGAACTAAAAGTATATTTTTCGTATCACTCTGATAATTAACAAACTTTAAGATTCCTTTAACCAATTTTAAAGAAAGTTTTTCCGTTCTTTGGAAAACTAAAATCACTGATATGAAAGGTATTACATTACTTGCTTTATCAATATTTTCTACAGCGTTTTTATCATTTACTCCTATCAACAAAAAGTATATTGTCATAGATGCCGGCCATGGCGGAAATGATTTTGGGGCTATTCATGGTGAAATTCTGGAAAAAAATATTTCATTAAGTGTTGCTAAGGAAATACAGAAGGTCAATGAAAGCCAGGATAAATATGAAGTTATTTTAACCAGGGATTCAGATAGCGCTCCTACTCTTGCCGAGAGAACAGATATGATCAATAAGCTGAACCCCGAAATGGTCATTTCTCTTCACGTTAACAGTTCTCCTCAAACAGAAAGATCTGACAACGGATTTGAAGTGTATGTTCAGAATTCTGATGTTTCAAAGGAATTGGCCGGAAAAATCTACAAGAAATTCAATACCCGTAAAATTGAGGAACGTAACCTTCACATGCTAAGAGAAACCAAAGCAGCTGCTGTATTGGTAGAACTTGGGTTTATCAATAATTCTGATAACAGGAATTATATTACCAGTGAAAAGGGGCAGAAAGAAATTGCACAGAAATTTGTTGAGATCATCAACGAATATTAAATAAAATAACAATTTCTGATTTACTCAGAATAAAACCCGGTAAAGGACTTCTGGAACTTTGTTGTTTACCGGGTTTGTCAATTTCTATTGATTAAAACTTTGTTTCCAGCTTTCTACCAATTCAGAGAAGCGGGTCGTTTCAAAAGTCTTATTTCTTATCTTACCTACAGAAAATATACCTTTCTCATCAGAAATCATTAAAATTTCTTCAGCTTTCTGAGATTCGAATGCGATAATTTCGTGTTCCTGGATATCCGCAAGATTATTCTTATGTAAAAAAGTAACAAAATTTTCCATCAAAGGAGAAATGTATGCTCCTTCAGTCTGCTTGGGTACTTTGATAACATCCCCTTCTAAAAAAAGAAGATTTCCCGCAGTAGTACGTGCAATTCTTTTGTTTGGATTCAGAAGAATAACGTCATCAAGGTCATTTTCCTGCGCATAGATCGCTCCGTAGATATTTTCCGGACAGTGAACCCTGATATTGCTCAGAAGATTGTTATTAACGTTAATTTCTTTAGTCAAATCCAATTCTAAAGGTCTTTGATGAACTGCAAGCACATCAGCCATTTCTGTTACTTCGTAAAAATAAGAAACAGAAGATTTTGCCAATGTCACGCCATCATTATTTCTGAACACCTGGAAATTGATAATTCCGTTCTTAACTTCTTTCCCTTCTATAATTTCTTTTTGAAAAAGGGTCTGGAAAAACTCCAGCGTATAAGTCAAAGGAATATTCATTCTCATCTTTCTCATGGAAGCCATCAGGAAGAAATAACATTCTTCGTCCATGATCAATTCACCATTTCTTACAAAAAAAGAAACCTTCACTGAGTCGCCCCAAAGAAAAGCTCTGTTCTTTACATTTAACTCGTCTGATGTAAAATATTGATTTTCCAATTTTTGATGTGATTTATTTACAAAAAAATAATGAACGATAAATCGTTCATCAGTTTTATCATTTAATATTGCCCGGTATTATGCCGCACCTAGTTTTATTCTTAGGTTCTCAATAAGATTTTCCCAATACATTGCATTTTCCTCTTCATCACCTTCTTCACAGAAGTCTGTAATATTTAAAGCAAGATCTTCTGTAATATCATCAATTGTGATAGTCATTTCAAAGAAATTTTTTGTTCCTTCATCTTCTTCCCATCTGAAACGCACGAAACCTTCAGGCTTATATCTGATCAAAGTGGCCTTCTCAGCAGGTCCTCCGCCCCAGCTAAAAAAGAAATCATCGCCTTTCTCTGTTACCTCATCCGCAAACCATTCAGACAATCCTTCTGCAGTCGCCAGATATTCATATAAAATCTCTGATAAACAGTGCATTGGAAATTCGTAATGGACTTTATGTTTCGCCATATAATCTTTGTTTTATCGTCCCGCAATATATAAATTAATTTTTTTATTACGCAAAAAAACAATTACTTTTTTATAGAATCAGTATGATATTTATCACGGGATTCAAATCCTTATTATGTTAAATATTAGGGCTTAAAACTGCCATGCAAAACATAAAAAAATCTCTCCTTTCCAGAGAGACTTTATCTTTAATTTTCATTCAGTATATCTAGAATAATCTGACATCCTTCTCTGATTTCGTCCAGAGATAATGTAAGAGGTGGAGAGATTCTCAGATATTCATTTCTGTACAGCTGCCAGAAAACAATAAGCCCTTTTTCCATACATTTTTTTGCCACTTCCAGGGTATATTCGGGAGTTCCTAAGTTCACAGCAAGCATTAGACCTTTACCGTTGATATTTTTAATTTTAGGATGAACTAAAAGTTCTCTGAACAACTTCTCTTTTTCCTCTACTTCATTCATTAAACCGCTTTCCAGCACTTCTTTTAAAGTAGCATAACTCGCTGCTGCAATCAATGGGTTTCCTCCAAAAGTAGTAATATGACCTAGCTTTGGTGAATGTGAAAGGGTTTCCATAATTTCTCTGGAACTCATAAAAGCTCCTACAGGAACTCCTCCTCCCATTCCTTTCCCCATTACCAGAATGTCCGGAACGATTCCAAAGTGTTCGAAAGAGAATAGTTTCCCTGTTCTTCCAAATCCTGGCTGTATTTCATCTAAAATCAAAAGTGCTCCTACTTCTTCACATTTTCTCTTCAGTTTGATCAGATAGTCGTTATTAGGCACCAGAAAGCCTGCTGCTCCCTGAATGGTTTCAAGGATAACACATGCTGTTTTCTCTGTGATTTTATCGAAGTCATTTTCATTATTAAATTCAATGAAAGAAACCATTGGCAGTAAAGGACGGAATTCTCTTTTGTGGGTTTCATTTCCGGAAACGCTCAACGCTCCATGGGTATTTCCGTGATAAGAGTCTTTAAAGGAAACAATTTCTTCTCTCCCTGTATATCGTTTTGCCAGCTTCAAACTTCCATCAATGGCTTCAGCACCACTATTGACAAGATAAGTAACTTCCAATGGATCCGGAGTAGCTTCTGCCAGCAATCTGCATAATGCTGTAGGTTTTTCCTGGGCATATTCACCGTACACCATTACGTGAAGGTATTTATCAGCCTGCTCTTTGATAGCATTCACAATTTTAGGATGCGAATGTCCCAAAGTATTGGCAGAAACTCCTGCTACAAAGTCAAGATATTTCTTTCCGTCTGTTCCATAAATATAGCTTCCTTCAGCTTTTTCAACTTCAAAACCCGCTGCAAACTTTGTGGTTTGTGCCTGATATAGAAAAAAATCTTTATGCATTTCCATTGTCTCCAAAAATTTCAGCAAAGCTATAAAAGATTCATTACATGCTAAAATTAATATACAAAAAAGACCAGGGCTTACTGGTCTTTTCTATTATTTTCTGGTTCGTTTAGGCTTTTTAGCTTCTTCTTTCGCTTTTTCGTCATCTATAGCTTTCTGAGCTTTATCGAATAGCTCACTATCAGCCGTATATTGTATTTCTTCGTTATTCGGAGTGTCTACAAGGATATCCTGCCATTTTCGGATCCGGTCTTTGGTATTCCAGTTAAAATCCGGGAACTTTCTTTTCGAAGGTTCTATCATACTCATAGGATAAGTATCTGATACAGCTCCAATACTACACGAAATAATTTGTAAAGCTCTTTCTTCAAACAATGCTCCGATAATTCCACATGTTGAAAGGGTTATTCCTATTCTTTCCTGTTTTTTTGTTTCCTGATCGGTATCATCAACATATACAATAGCCTGGGCATTCCCCACTACTCTTGCCTCTTTAATTGCATTTTTCTCATAGTAAACCGTCATGAATTTTCCTTTCACCTGGTTGAACTCATCTTTCAGCGTTAATGAGTCTACTTTACTGATGGCAAAAGCATTTCCGATGACTTTTAATGAATCAATATCCTCTGTCTGGGTATTGAAGTAAGCTTCTACTTTATCTCCGGTAACCTGTTTTTCGCCACTCCAAAGAATCGGATTGGTATACATATGCATAATTCCGTCTGTTTCATTGAAGGCAATAGAGTCTGCTCTTCCCTGTGCATTGGATTTATAAATACGGGCTTTTTTGAAGGCTCTCAGGTAACTTTTCTTAACTTTGATATCCAATGAGTCCGGTCTCTGATAAGAGATTATTTTTTCTGCTGCAAAATAAATGGAGTCTTTTTCCATTACTTTTACTGCGTAAGGATTTTTCGTCATCATTGCGGAGTCTTTTTTCTCAAAAATCTCTCCGTAACCTCCTTTTATATATCTTTTTTCTTTAGGATCATCCAGGGTTACATTTCCTGTTGCTTTACCGAATCCGGAAATCTGATTGTAATACATATCATCACCGGTAAGAATTTTCTCATTATAATAAATCCTGGAGTTTTTGGTTAGAAAAGCCTCCTTGGAATCCATTTTATAAGTTCCTTTTTCGGTATAGATTCTGTTTCTCGGATTGGTTTTGCTGGTAATGGTTGTAGGGCCTAAAAAATCAGCAATTTTTGTATTTTGATTTTGCTTGATGTTGGGACCTTCTATGGTATATTGAGGAGTTTCAATTTTCACATTTCCGGTAAGATCCACCACCCGCGTATTCAGAAAGTAAGTTCCTACTTTGGCATAGGTTACATTCTGCCCGTCAGAGATTGTTCCTCCTGTATTAAAATAAGCCTGATTAGCCAGCCTGTCATAATAGAGGATATCTGTTTTTATGGTTTGCTTAGGATCGGTTAAGACCACATTTTTTCTGGCAACACCTTTTTGGGTATTGGCATCATATTCCATTTCTCCTGCTGTGATTACAGAGCCGTCAGTGTTTTGAAGTCTTGTATTGCCTATTGCTTTTACAAAGTTTTCCTCATTATACAGAATGACTTCATCTGCTGTAAGAATAGAGCCTTGGTGTTCGATCTGAACATGACCGGTAAAATATTGATTCCCGTCGTATTTTTCAGGATCTTTCTTAATTTCGTCCGCGTGGATGATCTTTACTTTATCTTCAGGTCTTACCTGTTTAGGCTGAGTCGGTGAAGGAGCCTGCAAATAAGGATCTCTCTTCACAGGAGTTTTATCCTGCGCAAAACTTAGCGTAGAAATAAAGATTAACAGAAAAAGGGCTATTCTCATTAATTAGTCATTCTTAGTGCCATAGAAATATAGCGAATGAGAATCAATTTTTACGCCAAATGCTTCTTCAATGGCTTCTTTGATTCCTTGGATTCTTGGGTCGCAGAATTCAATAATTTCTTCAATCTCTTTATCAGAGTCTTTTTTGTAGATCACCAGGTGGTCATGCTGTTTGTCAAAATAAGACTTTTCATATGATGAAGAGGTCAATGTTTTTTCTCCGAACTGATGCTTACGGATCAAACCTGCATCAAGGAAAATTTCAATAGTGTTATAAATTGTTGCTTTGGAAACATGATATTTTTTCTGCATCATCAGAAGATACAGATCATCAACATTAAAGTGATGATCCATATTATAAATCTCTTCCAATATCGTATATCTTTCAGGTGTGTTTCTGAACCCTTTTTCTAATAAGTAGTTTCTCAAAACATCCTTGATCAAAGCTATATTTTTTTCTTTTTGTATTGTATCCATTAAAAAAATTATCTACAAATTTATTGAATTTTATTTAAATAGATATTATGGTTAAATACTAGAGGATTAAGAATTGTGACGGAAATACCCGGATTGCTCAATCTTATTGTCATACACCGTAAGTTCTGTGATCGGTGCAGATTCCACTTCAACGTTATGGGAAGATACTCCCCACGCCTTAAAGTCATCACTTCCGATATACTTCACAAAGTTGTAAATATTAAGAGTAATCTTCTGTTTAACAGTTAAAAGAATATCGTTGATATAGGTGTTATCTATGATCACATATTTAAGATCCGGCGGTATATCGTGCGCTCTTAAAGAAGGATGGCTGCTTCTTGAAGGAATGGTTCCGTCTGCCATTAAATCTTTAAGTACCATGTTGAAATAATCATTGATTCTACGGTCTACTTTGAATCCTAAAAGGAAATTAATCTTATACACCGTACCCGGAAGAATTTCATCTACGGTATATCTGAAGGTATATGGATCTTCCTGGTTTACGATGCTCAGGATAAAGTAATGATCTGCTCTTTTTGGCTGCTTTTTGATGATGGAATAGATAATTTTTGATTCTACTTCATCATTTCTTTTTGCTCTGCTCAGGTAAGCAAGATTAGTAGCGTATTTCGGAATGGTTTCATCCAGCTTCATGTCTTTAAGGATAGACACATACTTTTCTATTTTCACAAACTGGATAAATCTTGTTTTGATCAGTCTTCCGTTATACCAGGCATACATAGAAACTCCGATAGAACCTGCCAATACAACAGTAATCCATCCACCTTCCATGAACTTGATAATATTAGCACTGAAGAAACCTAATTCAATAGCCATATAAACAAAGGCAAAAAATAAAATTAATATTTTGCTTACTCTTTGTTTCAACAGCCAGAAGACTAACAGGACGGTAGTCATCAACATTGTCACTGTAATGGAAAGTCCATAAGCGGCTTCCATTTTTCCAGATTCCCTGAAATGCAGCACAACAATAATACAAAGGATAAGAAGTCCCCAGTTGATTCTTGGGATATACATTTGTCCTTTCACCCCTGAAGGATAATCAATTTTCTGATTTGGCCAAAGGTTTAGAGACATTGCTTCTGAGAATATGGTGAAAGAACCTGTAATTAATGCCTGGCTGGCAATAATTGCGGCAGCTGTTGCAAGAATTACTCCCGGAATGATCATCCATTCTTCCATGATTCCAAAGAATGGGTTTACTACAGAGAATCCTGGTTTGTTATAATTAGTCAAAAGCCATGCACCCTGTCCAAGGTAATTAAGAATAAGCATAATCTTAACGAATGCCCAGCTTACTCTGATATTTTTAGCCCCACAGTGTCCTAAGTCAGAATAAAGGGCTTCTGCTCCGGTTGTACAAAGAAAAACAGCTCCTAAAATAACAATGGCACTCGGTGAGTTGACAATAAGTTTATAGGCGTAATATGGATTGAATGATCTTAAAATCTCAAAATTCTCACTCAAATGCATTACTCCCAATCCTCCTAATACAAGGAACCAAACAACCATCACAGGACCAAAAAACTTTCCTATAAAGCTGGTTCCGAATTGCTGTACCACAAAAATGGCGATCAGTATTCCGATTGTAATAGGCACAATGGGAGTGTGAGGATTATAAATTTCAAGACCTTCAATAGCTGACATTACCGTCAGTGATGGGGTAATTACTCCGTCCGCAATAAGGGCAGCAGCACCAACAATTGCAATGAGGTACAACCATCCTTTCTTAAGGTTTCTTACCAATGAAAACAAGGCCAGAATTCCTCCTTCGCCTTTATTATCTGCTCTCAAAGCAATGATCACATATTTGATTGTAGTCTGAAGGGTAAGCGTCCAAATAATACACGAGAGTGCTCCCTCTATGTATTCATTGAAAGGCATATTGCTCCCTTGGGATCTTGCATTCACAATTGCTTTCATTACGTAAAGCGGAGAGGTACCAATATCTCCAAAAACTATTCCTAGAGACACTAAAACTCCAATAAAGGAAAGTTTCTTTATGTCGAAGTGGTAACCATCTTCTGTAACTTCTGCCATATCAGCTTAATTTATTTTAAAGGCGCAAATTTATACTAATTTTATGACGTCAAGAATTTTTCTTCATGAATATAATAAATGAAAAAACTTCCTTTCGGAAGTTTTTTTCTATAACTATTTTACGTACATCGCTTTTTTGATTTCCTCTTTTACTTTTTCAAGTTTAGGGAACCATTCTGCAAATAATGCAGCAGAGTAAGGTGCAGGTGCATCAGGAGTAGTAATTCTCTTGATAGGAGCATCTAAATAATCAAATGCTTTTTGCTGTACCATATAAGTAATTTCAGAAGATATAGAAGCAAATGGCCAAGCTTCTTCTAAAATAACCAATCTGTTTGTTTTCTTCACAGAGGCTAAAACAGTATCAAAATCAAGAGGACGAACCGTTCTAAGGTCGATAACTTCTACAGAGATTCCTTCTTTAGCCATATCTTCAGCAGCCTGTAAAGCCAGCTTCATGATCTTACCAAAAGAAACCAAAGTAACATCTGTACCTTCTCTCTTGATATCTGCTTTTCCTATTGGTAAATAATATTCTTCTTCAGGAATTTCCATTTTATCTCCATACATCTGCTCAGATTCCATGAAAATAACCGGATCATTATCCTGAATTGCAGTTTTCAACAACCCTTTCGCATCGTAAGGATTTGAAGGAACTACTACTTTAAGGCCGGGAATGTTTGCAAACCAGTTTTCAAAAGCCTGAGAATGGGTAGCTCCTAATTGACCTGCAGAAGCTGTAGGACCACGGAAAACAATTGGGCAATTCCATTGTCCACCACTCATCTGACGGATTTTAGCCGCATTATTGATAATCTGATCAATTCCTACCAATGAGAAATTGAATGTCATATACTCTACAATTGGTCTGTTACCATTCATCGCAGCACCCACAGCAATTCCTGTAAAACCAAGTTCTGCAATTGGGGTATCGATTACTCTTTTAGGGCCAAACTCATCCAGCATTCCTTTTGAAGCCTTATAAGCACCATTGTATTCTGCAACTTCCTCCCCCATTAAAAAGATGGATTCGTCTTTACGCATTTCCTCGCTCATTGCCTGTGCAATTACCTCACGAAAAGTATATTCTGCCATATTTATTCGAAAAATTTAGACTACAAAAATAGTGTTTTTTTATTATACACATAATAAAAACGCTCTTCATTTCCATGAGAAGTCATAATATTAACTGTATTTAAAATTAATTTTCCTCCTTTATGCTTCGTTATTGTGGCGTTTCCAAGTTCCTAAGAATTTTCATCCATAAAAAATGGCATCTCATTTCTGAAATGCCATTTTAAATTCTATTTAAACTTAAATTAATTAGCTTTATCCCAAACCTGGGTTCTTCCTAATAAAGATAATCCTAAGTAACCTCTTACATTCAGCTTATCCCCGCTTCTTGTAATGGTACATTTATAAGTTTTTCCGGTTTTAGGATCCGTAATTGTTCCTCCGGTAAACTCATCACCATCTTTTTTCAGGCCTCTGATGATTTCCAATCCTAAAATTGGTTTTCCTTTTCTGTCATCCTTACAAGCTGTACAGTTTGGATCAGCTGGCTTTATCAACAACTGGGAAACTTTCCCATAATATTTTCCGTCTGATTTTTTGTACACTTCAACAATAGATTTTGCCTGTTTTGTTTCATCATCTATTGTTTTCCACTTACCTTCAATCTGGGCAAAAGTAAGCACACCACAAAAAGAAAGGGCGAACGTTAACAATATTTTTTTCATATTTCTTATAGTTTTAATTTTTATACAATATTCTTATCTACGTATTGATAAAAATATAAATTAATTTTCAACGAACAAAAACTTTTATTATACAAAGCATAAAGAGGTAAAAAAAGCAAACCAGTTTATTTACAACTTATCTTTTCTCTCTTAATACAGCTTCCTGTTAATCACCCTATCCATATAATCCTGATACCAGGCTTTCGCAGTTTTCTTTCCAGCTTCCACTTCAGGGTTTTTAACCTCATTAATCAGATTCTTTTCAAGGCTTAAATCAGATTGATTATACACTCCGATGATTTCTTTTCCATCAAAACGGTAAATATAGTTTCCAATCATGAACTGGTCTGTACTTCCATCTGAATTCACTACAATGAAAGGATATTTTTTATCACTTACCAAACTTCTGCCCCAGCTTCTGATGGGTTTGTTGTATCCAATAAGATCTGCTAATGTAGGATAGATATCTGCCTGTTGTGCTATATCCTGGCTCACTCCTTTTAACTGATATTCAGGATTCGGAGAATAAAAAACCAGCGGAACGGCATAGCGGTTCATTGCTCTTTCATATTCCGGATAATACACCTGATTAGTATGATCTCCTGTGAAAACAAAGATGGTATTATTGTACCAAGGCTGTTTTTTAGCCGTTTCAAAATATTTTTTGATCGCATAGTCTGTATACTGCATCGGCTCATGAATTTCAATTTTCCCTTTTTTAAATTTCCCGTTATATTTTTCAGGGATCTTAAAAGGGTGATGTGATGAAGCCGTAAATACAGTAGTCATAAAAGGCTGTTTTTTTCCTACATTTTTAGCAAAATACTGAAGGAATGGCTCATCCCATATCGCCCACATTCCGTCAAAATCTTCATCGTGGTTGTATTCTGTTTTTCCGAAATAATGTTTAAATCCTAAAATATTTCCAAATCCAAGGAATCCCATAGATCCATTAGGTGCTCCATGATAAAAAGAAGTATCATACCCAAGATCATTACACACCGAAACGATAGACTGAATTTTCTGATTGGAATACGGAGATCCCGTAAATGCATCGGTAAGGCTCGGAATTCCGGCCAACACACTGCTCATTCCATGAATAGACTGTCTTCCGTTCGCAAAAGTATTGGGAAAAATAAGACTCTGAGTCGCTAAACTATCCATGAACGGAGTGTAAGAAACGTAATCTTTAATATTTTTATCTTTATTAAAAGTTCCTGAATATTCTCTTCCGAAAGATTCTACAATGAAAATAACGATATTGGGACGGTTCTCTACTTTTCTGTCATACACTTTATAAGGCTGCACATTTTCTTCAATATATTTTTCATCTACGAAATGAACTTCCTTAAAGTTATTGGTATTTAAGGTCCTGAAAAAAGAAAATGTACTGTTAAGAACCATATTTCCCTGCAGAGGATTGGTTACAAAACGGGTAGCATCCACCATATTAATAGGTCTTGTACTGTGTTTAAAATCTCCTCTTATTCCTCCCACCACTAATACAGCTGTAATACACAAAGTAAGAATGGAAGTAATAAAGTAAGGAAGCAATTTCAAAGGTTTCACCTCTTCTATTTTCACTCTTTTGTAAAGGAAAACCCATAAGATCATCAAAACAACAAACCAGATCAGCACAAAAGGATGCTCTCCAACAGAGATCATCAGTGTTTTAGATACATTGGATTCATGTTCGGCCACTTGAAATACTGCCGAAGTAAGCCTTGCCTGAGAAAATTTATAGTAAATAAAATCCCCGAAATTCATAGCGTAAGCAATACCGTTGGTAATGAAATACAGCCAGAAAAGAATTTTCTGAAAAACTTTCTTCGTATTGATTACTAAGGGTAATAAACTAAGGAGTATAAATAGTGCGTTGACATACAGAATAGCGGTGGTATCAAAAGCAGTACCATGGAAAGCCAGCTTTATATATTCCGAAACAGAATCAACTTTAATCAGATCTTTATTAAAATACCAGAATAAGAGTCTGGCAATCTGATAAAAAACATAGGCTAAAAAAATCCTGTAAACTAATGCCAGAACTTCCTGTTTTCTAAATCCTTTTAAAAATTTCATGGAGCAAATTTACATCAAAATCACTTTAATGCATTTTTTAGTTCAGATTATTTTGAGTTAGAATTTTTAAAAACTGTAATTTTGTGCTTATGGATTTTATAAAGAATAATCTGGCCAATGCCTTAACCCTGGCTAACTTATTTGCAGGTTGTGTAGGGGCAATACATTTAATTTTAGGAGATTATCAGACTACGGCAATCTGCCTTGTTCTCTCTTCAATTTTTGATTTCTTTGACGGCTTTGTAGCCAGAGCTGTAAAATCAAACTCCAATTTGGGGCTTCAACTGGATTCTCTTGCAGATATGGTGAGCTTTGGGGTAATTCCTGGGCTTACGATGTATAAAGCACTTGAACCTTTTGGGGCAGAGCTGCTGGGAATTCACTTTCCGTTTGAAATCAAGTATCTGGGATTAATCGTTACCGTATTTTCCTGCCTGAGACTTGCGATCTTCAATCTTGATGAAGAGCAGCGTTATTATTTCAAAGGATTGAATACCCCTACAAACACCGTTTTATTGTTCGGTCTTTATTATGCCTTTAAAGAAACCGGGGCTTTCAGCTTTTTGTTTGATAATGAATTGCTGTTGATTCTGCTCACTCTTATTACCTCATGGCTGCTGATCAGCCCGATCAAGATGATGGCCATGAAGTTCAAATCCAAACAATTAAAAGACAACTATCCTAAAGTAGTATTACTGGTAGGAGGAATTGCTATTCTCGCTATATTTCAGGTAGTAGGAATTCCTATGCTTGTTATTTATTATATATTGGTGTCTCTTATTTTTCAGGGACAGTTAAAATAATTTATTTAAATAAAACACATTTCAAATTATTAATTATCAACATGAATTTAAAACTCCATAAACCACTTTGTATTTTTGACCTGGAAACCACAGGAACAAACATCGGAAAAGACAGAATCGTTGAAATCTGTATTTTAAAAGTAAATCCGGATGCCTCCAGAGAAAGCAAAACATGGCGTGTAAATCCGGAAATGTCTATTCCAAAAGAAAGCAGTGAAATCCACGGAATTTATGATGAAGATGTAAAAGATGCTCCTACCTTCAGAGATATTGCTTCTAAAATTATGGAAATGATTACCGGAACTGATTTGGGAGGATTTAATTCCAACAGATTTGATGTTCCTCTTTTGGCAGAAGAACTTTTAAGAGTAGGAATGGATTTTGATCTGAGTAAGTTCAGATTGGTAGATGCACAGACTATTTTTCACAAGAAAGAACCTAGAAACTTAGGAGCTGCTTATCAGTTTTACTGTGGAAAAACATTGGAAAATGCCCATTCTGCAGAAGCTGATGTTATGGCAACATTTGAAGTTCTGGATGCTCAGGTGGGAAAATACGATGATATTCCGAATGAAATAGCACCGCTAAGTGAATTCACATTCCATAACAAGAATGCGGATCTTGCCGGATTCATCGGATATAATGAAAAAATGGAAGAAGTTTTCAACTTTGGGAAATACAAAGGACAAGGAGTGAAAGCCGTGTTCCAAAAAGATTTAGGGTATTTCGGATGGCTTCAGAATGCTGACTTTCCGTTGTATACCAAGAAGGTTTTCACTAAGATTCAACTTTCAAGCAGATTTTAACTATGTCTGAACTGGTTCGTTTTAAATTTTATGAAACTGCCCTGGAAGCCAACAGGGACAAGCAGATACTGGCCGAAAATGGCATCAACAGTTTCATTGCAAATGAGCAACTGATCCAGTCGGATTGGCTTTTGTCGCAGGCAGTAGGAGGCATACAGCTTCAGGTATTTGAGGATGACCAGGAAAAAGCTCAGCAAATCCTGCAGGATTATAAAGAGAATGAGCAATATTCATTGGAAGTGGAACACACCATTGAAGATCCTGAGTTTGATTTTGTCTGCCCGAAATGTGGTTCCAATCATATTTACAGGGATGACAGTGCGACCAGTTTCTTTGGGATTTCTTTTCTGACCAGTCATAAATTCAAATGTTATTATTGCGGGAATGAATTCACTCATTAAAGCTTGATATGATCAAAAGGATTGGAAAGATTTCACTCATCATCATTCTTGGTTTTCTTGTTTTCATAACGGGAAAGTTTTTATTGGTATGGAAAAGTGTTGAAATTGATCACAGTTTGAGTCAAAAACCTCTTTTTAAAGCATTTAATCAACAGAAACAGGCCACTCTTTGGAGTCAGAAGGGTGAAGATAATAAAACCAATGATTTCAAAATAACATCAGACAGCACAAGCTTTGAGTATTACAGTTGTTATATTAACAGAAATCCAACACTGAACATTATATTTTCTGTTGGAGACGGTTTTAGTGGCGGTGGGTATCAAATCGATATTATACAGAACCGATATAAAGTTTCACCGTATTCATATACAGACAATATCAAGCCTTTTGATTTTCTGAATACGGAAGAATATTATAAGGTTTTGGATAGTAAACTTATTCTGAATAAGGAATCTTATCAAAAAGGAGACAGCATCTTCGGATATACCGAACTTAAAGTTCAAAGAAGATATGGTCCGGAAAAATATATAGTAGAAGGAAAAGGATATTTTAAAGGTATAGTAAATTAATCAATAAAGTTATGAAAATCATCTGCATAGGAAGAAACTACAGCGAGCATGCGAAAGAATTAGGAAATGAAATTCCTGAGAATCCTGTTATCTTTATGAAGCCGGATACAGCCGTTTTAAAAGGAAATGATTTTTACATTCCTGAATTTTCGAATGATATTCACTACGAGCTTGAAGTGGTAGTAAAAATTTCAAAGGGAGGAAAATATATCCAGAAAGAATCCGCTAATAAACATTATGAAGAAATAGGTCTTGGAATCGATTTTACAGCGAGAGATCTTCAGAGTGAGCTGAAATCAAAAGGACTTCCCTGGGAACTTGCCAAAGGTTTTGACGGTTCTGCTGTGGTAAGCAGTTTCTTCAAAAAAGAAAACTTCAGTCTTGAGAACCTTCAGTTTTCATTATTAAAAAATAAAGACAAGGTTCAGGATGGCAATACGAAAGATATGCTGTTCAACTTTGATGATATTATTGCTTTCGCTTCTCAGTATTTTACGTTAAGAGTGGGTGACCTTATTTTCACAGGAACGCCAAAAGGAGTTGGAAAGGTAGAGGAAAATGACATCCTGGAAGCTTATCTTGAAGAGGAAAAAATACTGGACATCAGAATAATGTAAAACAACAATATTCCATCCATAATAAACAAAAGCAATAGTTTGAGAACTATTGCTTTTTTATTGCATATCTGAAATTTCAACAGTTCTGTTCTATCCGTTCCGATCCTTTAAAAACTGTAATCATTTTCAAAATCTTTAGTCAGCAACTCGTAGACTACCCTAAACCATATTATAATACAGGGTACAGCTTTTAAAGAATATTTGATGATATAATTCTTTTTAATGGATGCCGGAAACAAATCCGATGTTGAAAAGCAGGTAAAAATGATAACCAAAACCAATAATCCAATCAGAAAAGGAGTCTTTTCTTTTTGAAGAAAAAACCAGATCATCACCCCTGCTACAGTAATAATATAAGTAGGAGATTCAGAACCTGAGCTAAACAATACCAAAAATAATAAAGCTGAACTGAGAATCATCAGACGGAAAGTATAATATTGATATTGTCTGATCCTGATATACGGTACCGCAAATAGAGGTATTCCAAAAGCTAAGAACACAAGATTTGAAATAGAAGAATCCCCTGAAATTCTCCTGAAAACACCCATTAATGAGATATCCTGTTTATTTCCCAGTATTTGGTTTTCCGTGTTTTTGTCAACTAGAGAATGAAACCAGTCATAATAACTCTGAATAACAAATTCAGGGCTTGAATAGATCATAGGAATCACAAAGCATATTCCTCCAACTATAAGCCCTGAAATAATAAACCTAAATTTATTTTTAACAAACGGAAACTGAGTAAGGCCTACGATCCCATAAATCTTAACAAAAAACAGGATCACAATAGCACTAACGGATTTAACTTCTTTTCTTTCATAAATATAAATTGCAGAAAGTATCAAAAGTCCTGTTAACGCCACATTGAATTGATAGTACAAGGAAGCAGTTATAAACTCCTGTAAACACAGCCATGCAAAATAAGATTTTTCCTTATCGGAAAAAGGCAGCTTATACAATGCAAAGAGAAATACAACAGCATTCCCTATATTCCAGGCTATCATTCCCACTCCATCCTGCAGTATGGCAAAAGGAGCAATAACCGCACTGAGAAAGACTCCGTAATGATTACTGTCAAAAAAAAGACTGGGATATTGCAAAAAAAGATTTTTCTGCTCCTGTGTATTCACAAAAACATATTTATACAGCAAATAATTGTTGTAAGATTGAGGACCACTCAAATAATTGACTAATGCCGTCACCGCAGCCACAACAATATATAGGGTAAAAATAATTTTGTAATCACCTGTCAGCCTGAGAGTATAAGCTATGCACTTTTTCATAAACAAAATTTAAAATAAAATCCACATCTGATTAATAATCAATTTATTATCTCAAATAAATACATAAGCTTTCTTTTACAAAGTCCATCAGGGCATATCTTTTTTTGTAGGATGCTCTTTTCTCTGATTTGATATCATCCATATTTTTTCTGGAGGTTTCCAATGGCAATATATACCAACCTATTCCAGTATTCCGTCCCCCAATTTCTTTCCAAAAATTATCATACGAAAAACAGATGGTGTGGATAAACGGAAGATGGATAAAATGTTTCTTGTTCTGTACCTGATACTTTCCACCAATTCCCATAATTAATTTCACATCAAATTCTTTACAAAACTCCTGCAGGATCTCTATCAAAAAAGACTTAGGCCTTATTCCGTACATGAGTTTTTGAGCTTCTTTTGTAACATACGTCCCATCAATTGCAGGCCGGCCCTGCAGGCAGCCGATTTTGCACACCCACTCATCCTTTTTATTTCTTTCCAATGAAAAGGAAACCGAAGCTATTTTACCATGGAGATGATCAATAACTAAAGAAAAAACCAATTCACCTTCTTTTCTGTAGCGGTCGTTATATCCAATTTCCAGCCTTCCCGGTAAATTATTTTTTAAAGGAAATTCACAGATCACCCAATCGTCCTTATGGATAATCTTTTTAAGATTATGATCATAAATAAAATCATAAGTATCACAGATAATTTTGATTTTCCTTCTGATATCATACCGGGTGGAAAGGTAAGCCTTAAAAGGTTTCAGGAAAAGCCGCGGTCTGTAGGAAAGAATTTCCCTGTATCGGTCACTTTCTAAAATAGTGAACCAATACCCCGAATCTCCATATTCCCATAGGGATAAAATAAAACTTTTGTATTGCTGTTTACGTAAATATTGGGGCTTTTCTGTACTGAAAGCTATTTTTGCGTAATTCCACGCTTTTACACCAATATCAAACATCTGCCGTAAAAATTTCGACAGTGAAACAATTTAGAAAAAATAAATTCATTTGTGTTAAAAATAAAGTTAATTAATTTAATATTTAATCAATGATAATTGTAAATCACATTAATTAATTTAGTAAAATTAACTATTTTTTAAAATATAAATAAAAACATAAAATTCTGCTTTTATGATATAAAAATGAAAACAAAACATTATTCCCAATCTTTACAGAAACAAAACACAGATTATTTATATCAAATAATTTAAATTTTTTATTTTTTTAAGGAAAATTTTGAAACTAAAAAAACTGCTTTTCTTCTTATAATATTATTATATTTTAACACCTGTTCTGGCAAATTTTTCCTATCTTTAGGTAACAAAATTAGAGGTTATGATAAACATTGTATTACCCGTAGATTTTGGGGACAAGACAGACCAATTGGTAGACGGTGCCATAAAATTTGCAAAACAGCTTAACGGCAGAATTTACCTGATCCACGTAGCACCATCAGATATCGGCTTTGCCATTGGTGATATGGGATTTCAATATTTCCCTGAAGTGGAAGCCAACGAAATCAGAGAAGAGCTGGTGCAGCTTAATAAAATTGAGCAAAGAATCATCGGCCATGATATCGACTGTGAGCACCTGTTAAAACAGGGACTTGCCAAAGATATTATTCTGGAACATGCAAAGGCAAAAAATGCAGATTATATTGTGATGGGATCACATGGCAGAAGCGGAATTTATGATGTATTCGTGGGAAGCTTAACAAAAGGAATTACGAAAAGTTCAAGTATTCCTGTGCTGGTACTTCCAATTCACGACTAAGAAAAAGAAATTTTAATCGTTAGTAATAAAAAAACCGATCAAAGCATATTGTTTGATCGGTTTTTTACTATATAACCAATTAATTAACCTTCTTTTTTGTAGATATTCGGATCGTAGTAAGGATTCTTACCTTCCGTTGGAGAATAATAGTCTTTATCTTTGTCTCCACCTAATGTTACTACAAGTACATAGCACCAATAAGTAAATAATACACAGCAAACTGCAAATAAAATCCAGTTTAAAACATTACCGAAAGTATCAAAGAAACCGAAAGTCCATTTGAAAACTTTACTTAAGAATAGAAAGAAAGACGTCATTATTTTCCTTTTTTAAATTAACTTTGTACAAATTTATAAAAAATGTTTAAATTACTTTCAAAAGAAAGCAATATTTTTTCAATTCCTGTTTATATTGGTTTTCTTCTTTTAGTAGTCATAATATTTAACATACTGAATTTCAACACTTACGAAGCTATAATTGCCGGAATAACTTTTCTGGGAATTGCTTTGGGATATTTTTGTTTTCACAGTATTGCCCTTAATTATCAGACCCATCTGCCTTTATTTCTGTATACATTTTTCATTTTTGGGTTGTACCCCGGAAATCTGGATATAGGAATCGCTGTCTCGCTGCTTACGAACTCGTTTCTTATCCTGCTTCTGACCAGCGCAGATGAAGATATCAGGAAGAAATCCTACGTATTGGTAGGGGCTATTGTAGCACTGAATTTTATTTTTCTTCCTACGACATGGCCGATGGCTGTTTTTGTGATTATCCACGTCATTGCAACCTCCGCCAAAATCGGGTTGAATCTTTTCAGATTTCTTTTAGGAATTGTTCTGATTACGTTCAGTTATTTTTCTGTCATGTATTTCGTTCAGTTCACCTCATGGAATATCGATTATTTCCCATTTGGAAAAATGAAGCCGGTAACAGATTACACAGAGCTTTTACCATTGATTCCTGTGGTTCTGATGCTTATCTATGCGGTATATGACCACTTTAAAAACTATAACAAGAAAAGTCCGATAAGCAGATATAAATATACTTTCCTGCTGGTCTTTTCTGTAGCGCAGCTTGTTTCCATCATTTTATATATGAATAAAAGCTATGAATATCTGCTGCTTCTGGCATTTCCTTCAAGTATTATTCTGAGCAGAATGATGAGATTTTTACCCAAATACTGGATGCGGGAAGCCAGTGTATGGCTTATTATTATTAGCTTACTGACCTTTAAAGCAGGTACAGTTTTTGATTTATTTTAGAAAATTATGATTCAGATAGACGATAAATTGATTTCAGAGGAAATTTTTTCCGAAGAATTTGTTTGCAACCTTACGAAATGTAAAGGTGCATGTTGTGTGGAAGGAGATGTGGGAGCTCCGTTAGATAAAAACGAGCTTGAGATATTGGACCGTATTTTTGATCAAATAAAACCTTACCTTACCCAAGAGGGAATTAAAGCCCTTGAAGAGCAGGGAACATGGACTACTGATCCACACGACGGAATGTATGTTACTCCAATGGTGGAGAACCGCGAATGTGCCTATGTAACTTTCGATGAAAAAGGGATTACCAAATGTGGTATTGAAAAAGCGTACGAAGATGGTGCCGTGGACTGGCAAAAACCTATCTCCTGCCACCTTTACCCAATCCGTGTTACAGAATATTCAGCGTTTACCGCATTGAATTATCACGAATGGAATGTATGCAGCGATGCATGTACACTCGGAAAAGAACTTCAGGTTCCTGTTTATAAGTTTTTAAAAACTCCATTGATCAGAAAATATGGCGAAGAATTCTACACGGTTCTGAGCGAAGCTGCTGGCGAATGGAAAAAAGAATACGGTTCTTAACCGATATGTATTTGAATACAAAAATAAAAACCGCAGAGAGATCTGCGGTTTTTGTATATTGGATAAAAAGCTGATTAAAAAAATAGTTGTTTATTTAAAATCAGCATCTGTAACTCCTGAGTTGATTACCACTTTGGTCGTTTTAATTGTCATTTTCTGACCTCCGCCTTCAGCATCTACTTCAGCCGGGAACTGTATTCCATCTACCGCCATATAGCTTTTAATGGTTGCTTTACCTTCTCCAGCATCCGTTTTGTACAAAAGTCCGGTTGCTGCATCGAAATAAAACTTTCCTTTGTCTGAAGACAAAACATTATAGTCTTTTCCGTCTAATTTCTCTGTACTTACTGTCTGGAAATTAGAAGCATCAAAAGCCAGGGCATCAATAGGTTTTCCTTTCTTCAACTCGGCAATTTTATCAGCAGGAATATCTGATTTAGTTCCCATCTGATCAAAGTATCCTTTCTCACCGTCAAACAACTGAACCATTTCTTTTCCCATGAAAGATTGTACAGACTTGAATTTATTTCCTAATTTCTTAGTCGTCATTTGAATTTCCATTCCCTGTACCGCAACCGTGTTATCTGTAATAGTAGATTTCACAGCGTCTAATTTATCTTTTCCACCTAGTGCTTTGAAATAATTATCAACAATTTCTTTAGGTGTCTGTTTTGATTTTACAGCTTCTGTTTTGGCAGATGCAGCCCCTTTTTTCTGAGCTGCTGCAGGCACTGAGAAAAGTACAGCGCAGAAAAACGGAATGATGATCTTTTTCATATTTATAATAAAGTTTAAAGGGTAAATATAGGAATATTGGCGGACATACAAATAAATAATGAGTAATGAGCAATTAGTAATGAATGATAATTGAGTGATGATGAGTGATAAATAATGAATTTTTAGGTGTGGATGGATAATAAAAAAACCGCCAAAAAATTGACGGTTTTCAAATATTTATATCTGAGTATAATTATTTCTTAAGTTCTTCTAAAAATTCGTCGTGAGAAATTTTAGTTTCTTTTTTGCTTGCTTTTTCAAGAATTACATCTTTCAGTTTAGCCATAGCAACTTCAGAAGAAATTTGTCTTACCTGCTCTTGGTCTTTCAACATTTCAACAGCATATTTTTGAATTTCTTCATCCCCTAAGTGGTGGATTCCGTAGATTGCTAATTGGTTTTTCACCAACTGCTCAGCCTGGCCTAATACATCAGCATAGTCAAGGTTGATTTCGTTCTCAGTCATCAATTTACCTTCGATGATCTGGTATCTCAATTGGTTTTTCTCAGCTTCAAGAATTTCTTTAGCCTGATCTTCAGACTGGATGTTCTGGTTAGAGAATAACAACCACTTCACTAGGAAAGATTCAGGAAGTTTTACTTCTTCTTTCTCAGTTACTTGTTCCAATACTTTATTCACGAAGTGAACATCAGCATTCTGTTGGAAGTACTCGTCTAATTCAGTTTTCACTTTATCTTTAAGCTCATCTTCAGACTTGATGTTTCCTTCTCCGTATACTTTGTCGAATAGATCCTGGTTAAGCTCAGCTAAATCTAATGAATAGAAATCTTTTACTTTTACTTCTAGTTCATTGTGGTGTAGGTGCTCAACTTCTTCTTTGCCGAATCCTAATTCTTTAGCTAATTCTTCATCACCTGCAAGAGTTTCTTTCGTAACTTTTACAGATCCGTCCATTTTCAACCCTTTTACCAATTTGAAAGCTTCTTTGTTTTCAGCAGTAATGGTAAGGTTTTTTGGGTGGTGGTGGTGCTCTCCTTCAGCATCTTCTTCCACAACCTGAGAAACTTCTAAAGCAATGTAAGAATCTTTAGTGATTTTATCTTGAGGAACCTGCTCAGCGAAACGCTTCTGCATGTTTTCAATGCTCTTACCGATTTCTTTATCAGAAGCTTCTACTTTGTAGTGAGGAGCTTCATATTTAGCTAAATCTATAGTGAATTCAGGCTCAAATCCTACTTCGAAAGCAACTTCTAATTGATCAGCGTTGTAATCTAGTTCGTTTACTGGCTGAGGAATAGGCTGACCAACTAATCTTAATTTGTTTTCATTAACATAGTTGTTCAATGCATCAGAAACCTGTCTGTTGATTTCTTCAAATGCAATACCTGCTTCATATTGTTTTTTAACCATACTCAAAGGCACTTTCCCTTTTCTGAATCCAGGAACTTGCGCATTTTTAGCATAATTAATCAACTGCTTCTCTACTTTTTCTTTGTAGTCAGATTTTTCCAATGTTACTGTAAGCAATGCACTTACGTCATCATGGTTTTGTGCGGTAACCTTCATTATTGATTAAAATTTTAGGTTGCAAAAATATGAATTTTTTATGAAAAAAACCCATTTAAAATCAACTTATAAAGCCAAATATTGTTAAATAAAAAGCCACCGGAACATTCCGGTGGCCCAAACAAGATTAAAGGATATATTAATTCGTAATATTATAGTTAGCCTGTGCATCTGTTTCACCTCCTGTATGAGTTCCGTAAACCACTCCATTTCCGCTCACTGCAGAAGTTTCAGAAACCGTTACCGGTTCATGGAACAGAGTAAGAACCAATTGACTAGGTGCAGAAGCATTTTTTACAGCCGTATTTACGACCCATTTTGTTTTCAACCCTACGCGATTTCCATCATCTCTTTTGGAAGATTCATCATCGGTACGCGTTAAAGTAATATCAGAGTTGGGAAAGTTATAGACTAAGAAATGTTCATTTTTAGCCTCTTTAATTTCCTGAGTCGCATCTTCATCACCATTCTTGAAAATTACTTCCACATTATAGGTATGCCCGTTAATCAATTTAACATTTGGATTGGTGGTACTGTTCACCTGATAATCATACACCACCGGCGTTCCTGTAGCTACATCGGTAACTCTTAAGAGAACATCTGAAAGTTCTTCCTGAGGAAGGTCATCTGCTTCGTCATCGCTTCTGTTACACGAGGTTAAGCTTAATGAAACTGCGAAGAATAAAAGTCCTAAGATAAGAGTCGTATTTTTAAAAATATTTTTCATGTTTTTGATTTTAAATAATTAAAATTGATATTTAAGAGTTAAAATAAAGTTTCTTCCCATTTCGTTGGAAAAGAAACGAAGTCTGTTCAGATAATCTCTGTAAGACGTATTGAATACATTTCGGACTGAAAAATCAATTCCGAAATTTTTAGACAGATTCACCCCTGTCTGAAGGTTCCAAAGCGAATATCCGTTTGGAGGTGTAGAGATATCTACTTCTTCATTGTAAGCATTTCCATCTGAATCGAATAGTCTGATTGGAACATTATAAACCGGAAATCTTGTCTGTTTCAGATAGGTATTGTTACTTACTGAAACATAGAAGTTTTTCCATTCTTTTTTATTGAATTCCAATGAATTGTTAAAATTCGGAGGCATCATGAGGATAAGGGGTACATTATGGGTTGTATCCTGTCCATACACATAGGAACCGCTTCCCTTATAGGTCAGATTATCTGTAATTTTCAGCTGAGCATCAATATCAATTCCATACATTTTTGCATTGATCTGCTGATAGTTGTAAACTACAAAAGCCCCACCCCATTGCGTATTCTGATATCCTGTAGGAATCTGGTTGATGAAATTCTGAGTATAAAAGAAATACGGGTTTACCGAAATACTTAATCCTTTTAAGACATGTGCTTTAACGTCTGCCACCAAATTAAACTGATTTCCTGTCTCGCTTTTCATTCTCATATCTCCTCTTTCAATAATGGCTGCGGAATGGTGAAGCCCGTCTGCAAAGAGTTCGGCAATATTCGGAGATCTTGAAACTCTTGCGTAGTTAAATTTCAGGTCAAAATATTCAGATGGATGATAAACAATTCCTCCGTTTACTGAAATATTATTATAACTTAAAGATGGGTTGGTAAGAATTCTGTTTTGGTTGATTCTCACTACAAAGTCTGAATAATCTGCGGCATATTGCTTATTCCAGTCGCTCAGATCATACCATTTTGTTACATCATAATGATCATAATCGTATCGGCCTCCCAGTTCAAGATCCAGCTCAGGTGCAATTTTATATTTTAATACGGAATAGATTCCTGCATAATATCTGTCATAATTCGGGACAAGACGCCTTGCCTCGGTCTGAGTATTGGAATAGTTATTCTGATATCCTGCATTAATCCCTGTTTCAAGATTCCATTTTCCTCTTTCGATCAGGTGGTTCACATTCAGATCATTGGTGATCAGCTCAAGATCCAGTGCAGGTTTTTTGCTAAGTTGTTCTGTACGTCTTATATCATATTCCTTTCTATGATTGTACTGGAAGCTATACGTAGCCGTGATTTTTCCAAAATTTTCAAACCTTTTATAAGCAGAAACTTTAGCAATATGATGCTCAATTTCCTGTTTAGGATTATCGATATCATAACTAAAATCCCTTTGGTAGATTGGTTCTGGTGAAGTAAGAGCATTACGCAGATCTTCAGAATTCCCTACGTGAGAACTTCTAAGAATCCCGACTGTGCTTTTCGTCAGATAATAATCAAATGAAAAACCTTTTTCAAAGGTCATCTTCTGAACACCAAAATTAAATCCGGAGCTTTCAAGCCCTGTATTCATCAAGCCATAATCCGGAGCTTCAAGATCACCCAGTTTTTTATAGCTTCCATTGGTTTTTATGGCCCAGCCGTTTTCCCAGGTTTTTGCCAGTTTTACATTAAGATCAGCTCCTCTTCCGTTAGAAATTCCGGAAAGAGAAACATTTCCCATGATTGTATCTTTTTTAGGTAAAACCTGAGGCTGTAAAACAACGACTCCTCCTACCGCTCCGGCTCCATACTTCAAAGCCGATGCTCCTTTAATCACGTCAATATGTTCAAAATTATTGACATCTACGTTAGGTGCATGTTCTACGCCCCATTCCTGTTCAGCAAGCTTTACCCCATCATTCATAATAGAAACCCGGCTTCCATAAAGTCCATGGATAATAGGTTTTGCAATATTATTTCCTGTTTTAAGAACGTTAACACCGGAAATATTGGTTAGTAAATTTCCTAAGTTTTCGGTAACATTTCTTGAAATCATTGATTTATCAAGGGTTTTCACCACCATGCTTCCGTTGTTCTTGTGACTTCCGTGAACCGTCACTGTTTCGATGTCTTTGACGTGATGTTCCAGCGTAATCACCAGATGAACATCCTGATCAACTCCTATATTTTCAGTATAATCATTGCAATCAGGATGTTGTGCAATGAGTGTATACTTCCCTGCAGGAATTTTGTCAAAAGAAAATTGACCTTTCTTGTTTGTTTTAGCTGTAAAGTTCCCGATTTTAATCACCGCATTGTCCAGCAATGTTTTATCATGGAAATCATGAACGGTTCCCTCTACAGTATAAGTTTTTTGTGCACTTGTAAATACTGATCCGCAAAAGATCAGCAGCAGGCAATATATCAATTTCATTGTAAATAGATTGATTGCGTACCCTTTTTCAATAAGGTACATTTTCGTTAAAATTTGTGGAAGGGTTAGTTTAATTGTAAAATGTATGTTGTACAATGTAAAAAGTATAATGTCTAATGAGAAGTTAGAAGCGGTAATTAAATATCAATTACAAGCTATCCGTTGTTTCCCAACAACGTTGAACCTTAAACTTAAAATTTTAAGTATTAAACATTGAACTTAAAGTATCAAACTTTAAACCCTATAGAATCTATGAATTATGAAAGTGCGGGCGGTCCCCGAAGCTGAAAAGTGAATTTGGTCTGTGACCAGATTTTCTCCTGGATGGCGATGATCTGTTTTACTTCATGGCTGTAATGCTCAAAAGTAAAATTGAATTCTTCAGGAGCTAATGTATGTCCGGTAACCAAAAAGTGGCAGGCCAGACAGTCGCCAGCTTTCTCTTTAGTAACGGCTTTCGTCATCGTATTCTCGACTTTTTTAAGATGAAATGCCTTAAAATAATCTACTGAATCGTGGTGGTGAAAGCTTTGAGAAAGCAGCGCAAGGAAATATACTCCAAACAATAGCTTGGAGATAAAACTCTTTAGGTTTCTGCTTTCTTTAAAAATCATGGTTCAAAATTATGAAAATAATTTAATTGTTTCCTTAAAGTTTTATTAAATTACTTAATGACTATTGATAATATGTAGAAATGAGTAAGATTTTGTTACAAAAAAAATGCTTCATAATTTTTAGTTAATGAAGCATTTATATTTCGTTTAATCCAGTTGGGTTCCAAGATATTCCCATTCCTGCAAAGCGGTATCCAGCTCTTCCTTAGCTTTATTATATTGTTCTAAGGTTTCATCTGAAGGGTTTTCTTTGGCAAAAGAAGCTTCCATTTCTTCTACTTTTGTTTCAAGCTCAGAAATTTTCTCTTCTACTTTCTTGATTTTATTCTGAATATTTTTTTGTTCTTTACTGACAATATTTGAAGACTGGCTGCTTACAACAGGTTTTTCTTCCACTTTCTTAGGCTCTACCTTTACTTCGCTATGAAGTTTCGCCTTTTCTGCAGAAATCTCTCTGATGGTTTCCTTTTGTCTGTATTCAAGATATTCATTGATATCCCCAAGGAATTCTTTCATTTTCCCATCACGGAATTCATAGATCTTATCACAAAGTCCCTGAAGGAATTCTCTGTCGTGCGAGATTACAATTAGGGTTCCTTCAAAATTCTGCAGCGCCAGCTTGATGATTTCTTTAGACTGGATGTCCAGGTGATTGGTAGGTTCATCCATGATCAATGTGTTGAAAGGACGAAGCAATAGTTTACAAAGCGCCAGACGGTTTCTCTCACCTCCGGAAAGTACTTTTGTTTTCTTAGTAACGGCATCACCCTGGAAAAGGAAAGATCCTAATAAGTCTCTTACTCTAGGTCTTGTTTCTTCTGTTGCCGCATCTTCTGCTTCTTCCAGAACCGTTTTATTGGGGGTCAACACCTCTTCCTGATTCTGTGCAAAGTAACCGATGTTTACATTATGACCAAGATTCCAAGCTCCTGAGTAGTCTTTGATATCTCCTGCTAAAATTTTAGCTAACGTTGTTTTTCCCTGTCCGTTCTGTCCTAAAAGAGCAATTCTGTCTCCTCTCTGAACGATAAAATCTACATTGTCAAAAATCTGTTTCTGCCCATATGCTTTTCCAAGATTTGCAGCTTCGAAGATTACTTTCCCCGGAACCATAGACTGTACGAAACGGATATTGAATTTTGAAACGTCCTCGTTATCCACTTCGATACGTTCAATTTTATCTAATTTCTTAATAAGCGACTGTGCAAAAGAGGCTTTGGTAGCACTGGCACGGAACTTATTAATATTGTCTTCCATCTGCTTGATCTCCGCATCCTGATTCTTTTTAGCCTGAATCAGTTTTTCACGGCGATCTTCTCTCATGACAAGATATTTGGAATAGTTGGCTTTATAATCGTCAACTTTTTTATTGTTGATATCAAAAGTACGGTTACAAACCGCTGTCATAAACTGTTTATCGTGACTTACCAGAACAATAGCTCCGGGATAGTCTTTCAGGAAGTTCTCCAACCAGATGATGGATTCCATATCCAGGTGGTTGGTAGGCTCATCGAGAAGCATAATATCATTCTTCTGAAGAAGTAATTTTGCCAATTCGATTCTCATTCTCCATCCTCCGGAAAATTCATCAGTGATTTTTTGGAAATCGTCTGCTTTAAATCCTAAACCAAATAACACTTTTTCCATGTCACCTTCAAGATTATAGGCATCATGGTTCATCAAAAGGTCGTTCAGTTCGGTCATTTTATTAATCAGATCCGTGTAAGAATCGCTTTCATAATCTGTTCTGACAGTCATTTGATGATTCACCTCTTCAAGCTCATCTTTCCAGGCATTAATCTGTTCAAAAGCCTGCATGGTTTCCGCCCATACCGTTCTTCCTTTTACAAAATCAAGATCCTGCTTCAGGAAACCAATGGTAACACTTCCTTCCGTCACCACTTCTCCTTCATAGAAATTAATTTCTCCGGACAGCATTTTTAATAAAGTGGATTTACCCGCTCCATTTTTACCTACCAGACCTACTTTATCATCCTTTTTAATGGTGAAATTGACATTTTGAAATAAATAATTTCCTGAATGATGTAATCCTAAACTTTGAACCGAAAGCATCTTAATTAATAATTAGTAATGAATAATGAATTTTCGGGTGCAAAAATACGGAAAAAGAAATGAATAGCCCAGAAATAAAAAAACTGCCCAGTTTTGAATTGTTTTCTTTCTAAATCAAAAACAGATAGAGATCTTAGTAAACAGAAATTTCCTCCATTTTGAGAGCAAATTTTTATTATATACATTAGAGGAATCACAAAGGAATAATGATCCGAGTTTCATTACTCTAGCTCAATAGGGTTATGCCCTTTTTTCTCTGCTTCACTTATTTTTGGTTTGTTTTGCCCTTCTGAAAATACAGTACCCATACTTTCTAACTCACGTTTTGCATTTGCTCTAAAATTTGCTCTTGCATCTGATAATTCTTTTTGCGTGACTAATTTAGCCCCTTCGTATCGTATTTTTTTTATTGTAATGGTTTTACCTTTTAATTTGGAGCTAGATACTGCTTTAACTAATTCATAATCATAATCTCCCGTTTTATCAGCTATTTTTACAATTAATCCAGGGAGACCACTGAATTTGTATGGACCATAGGGAAAAGGAATTTCGGTTGAATACCAAGCTACCCAATCTCTACCTTTATAATTTACTTCTGCTTTTTTACAGTTAATAGAGTTAATTACTTTTGTCTCATTAACTAGCTTCCAATTACGAATTACCGGACTATTATATGATAGCAGAGTCATCCCGACTGATTCGTAAAATTCTGAATTTTCATTTGTTTGGATAATTAAAAAGTTAGATCTTGAGGCAGGAATGCCACTTAAATCAATAATATTACTTTTTTTATTATATGCTGCTGAAAAAGCAGAATCAAATTTCAGTTTATTTTCACTACTGAAAAAAGAACGTTTATCAGTTATTTGTAATGAATATAATTCTTTTATAATGTAGTCTCGATTTAGATTATTAGGCTTGTACTGAAGTAAGTAGGTAAACTCACCCCTTAACGAATCACTCATAGCTGTCTGAGAAAATGAAATAGAGAAAATAAATAAAAATATAATTATTAAAGTGTGTTTTTTTATAAAATTCATAATGTATCATTTACAAGAAACGCTCAAAAAAACTTTGTATACACTCTTTTTTAATTGTAATTAAACAAGTAACTTTTCAAAGGTAAACACAAACTATTTTTTGAACGTTTTCTTTTTAGATTAATCTAATTAATTAATTTTATTCTTTATATTCAGTTAGTTAAGGAGTATATGGACTGTCATACATACAGTAATTACTTTGAATATTGGATCCCCAAGTATTCCATTGACCCTCAGACCAATCTTGGCAAGTATATGCTGATGTGCAAGATACTACTACTGTTCTACATTCAGCAAAGAATGCTGCTTTTGCTTTAGTTTTAGTATTTTTCTTTGACAAGACGGTTTTTTTAGTAACCGCTGTAACTTCTTTTGCTTTAGAATTTACTTTCTCCAAGTTTCCTTTTGCACTTGCAAAACCTGCTATACCAGCCATAGCAATAAATAATAATTTTTTCATGATTGTAATAAATTTATAAAATTGAGTAACTAATATAAGAACATAAATCAATCAAAAGAGAAAAATTTAATTATGTTAATCTACTCATTTAATGCAAATTAAACACTTAAAACATAAATATATAATTTAATAAGTTATATTTCATTATATAATGAAATATTTAAAATAATATTGAATTATTTATAGAATAAAATATTTTTACAGTTGTTGGTTTACAGTAGTACATTATGAGAATTTTAGTTTTATCCGAATGTGAAGAACCATTTCTATTCAGATTAGCCAAACTTTTTGCTTAGCCCCAATTTTTGCACTTGTTGCCTTTTTTCCCTATATGTAATACATAAAACATAAAAAAGGAGACACCAAGCAGATGTCTCCTAACCTAAATTTAAAACTGAGAAGCTTGGGCACTAATTCTTCATTTCATTTAATATAATAGTTGCCGGCGTTTTTAAAATGGTACGAACCCAGATATCATTATTGGGAACGCTTGTCCCATAAAGGAAATCAGCAACAAAACTGTCTTCCGGCAAGTGAAGCTCTACAGAAAGTCTTGTCTGGCTTGCTTCATCTACAGAGGTGCTGCTTGAGACATTGAGTCCGTTGTTGATCAACTCAATATTAATTTCCCGCTGAGTTCTGTACTGGAAACTATCACTGTACAGTCCAAAGTTTGATGAGATATGGGTATAATCTGCAAATCTTCCGAAGTCATATATTGGTTTTTTGTTGATGGAAAGGTCTTTTAAATATTCTTTCATTTTGGTATAAAAACGACTAAGAAAGGAATGTTTATTATAATCTGTTCCAAAATATGCTTCATTCTCTGTACTAAAGATCAAGGATTTTGCATTGGTTTCATCCATCATCAGTTTTCCATATACTTTTGACAGGTCATTGTATACTTTATCACGGCACACATAAGCCTGTGAAAGCCCATTAACCGTTTCTATTTTATATTCCGAGAGTAATGCCTCCCAGATTTTATTTCCATCAACATTGGTTTTTTCATTTCTGATATCTGAGATGTAGTGATGCAAATCTTCGATATTCATGAAATCTGTAGAAATATAAACAGATTGCGGTCCTTCCAGATATCCACCACCTATATCAGCATGATCTCCGGGCACAAAAATTTCTTTCCAGACAGATGACTGATTTTCTGATTTCTGATCCTGCATGATTACCGAGTTTTCAAAAAACCCGGTAAGCGGAAAGAAAAACCTGCTTTCATTGACTGCACAGATATGCAAAGCATTCTCTACCTGTACAGGCATTTTCATATTATAGGTATTAAAAGGTTTGGACTCTACGGTATCAAAGACACCCAAAAATTTTATCCTGCAATTTCCCACCGCATAATACGTTAAAAGCTGGTTACAGAAAGTTCTTGCCAGCATACCTCCTCTTCCGAATCCGTATATATAAAAATGATATTCTTTTGTCTTATCATCAGCAATCTGCTGCACAAAATCTCCAGCTTTCTGAAGTTTATCATCGGAAGAATATCCTCTTCCATAGGGTGGATTTGCACAGGTTGCCATAGCAAAGTTACTATCTTCATTGCCCGTTACAGTACCGATTCCTTCAATATATATTTTTTCATCTCCCGCAAATAAACTGTATAATTTATAGATGTTGGTAAATGTACCATAATAGCTTTCATTATTATTCAGTGGTTTATCCGGTGAAAGAATATTTACCCCATTATTTCCTGTTCCGTCAAAGAAAATCCCGACGGAAATCACTCTGCTGCCATTCATGTTTTTACTTTAATTTTTTATTACAGATCTTGTTTGTGTTTTTTCAATTAACATCCCCAAAAGAGACATTTCAAAATAACAGAAGAAAAACAAAGCGAGCTAGAGTGAAAAGTACCAAATAAAAAAATCCGTATTTCTACGGAATCAAATTATATTTTTTCAAGAGAGTAAATATTATTAACAATGGCATAGATCACTATTCCCACCGTATTTTTAGCTCCGATCTTTTCCAGGATACGCTGCCTATGACTCTCTACAGTTCTTGGGCTGATAAAAAGCTTTTCTCCTATTTCGTTGTTGGTAAATTCCTGACAGATGAGTTTAACCACATCTTTTTCTCTTTCGGATAATTCATCTTCTGTTTCAAAAAGAGAATTTTTCTTGGCAGAGCTATTCATGTATGTAAACAGCATCTGATGGTCTTCAGCCGTGAAAAAGACCCCATTTTTATCCACCATTGTAATGGCATCAATGAAGGTTTTCTTATTCGAATTTTTCGGAAGAAATGCAGATACACCCAGCTTGACCATATATCCAAGAATAGAGGTTTTATAATGGGATGACAGGATAATAATTTTAAGATCAGGATATTTTTCCTTCAGGATTTCTACCAGTTCAAAACCGTTCATAGGTTTCATCTGAACATCTACGAGAGCAATATCAGGAAATTCATCTTTTGAAAGTTTTCCGAGGTCTTCTATAAAATCGGGGCCATTATCTGCGGTAAGGTTCACCGATATATTTTTTTCATTGGACAGCAACATTTTTACCCCTTCGAGGATCAGCTGTTCATCATCAATCAGTGCTAGTTTGATTTGGGAACTCATGATATTTTGGAATTTTTATGATTAAACGACTTCCTTTGTTTGAAAATGTTTTTTTCCATTTGTGTGTGGCATTCATTGATTTGATGCGGGATTCAATATTTTTAATTCCCATTCCTTTTTTTACTTCTTCGTATTCAAAACCCTGTCCGTTGTCGGAAATCACCACTGCCATATTTTCAGGATAATCCTTAATGTAAATCCAAAGATCAGTGGCATCCGAGTGTTTGATCACATTCGTAGTAAACTCCTGAATAATCCTGTACAGCTGTACTTCCACAAAAAGATCTTTCTTTTCATATCCCGGCATTACCTGCAGGGAAATATTAATTTTATGGGAAAGGTTGGCTATTAATTCTTCAGCGTATAAAACCAGTCCCACTGATTCCAGGTTTACGGGGTATAATGAATGGGAAATACTTCTGGCAGCATCAATCAGGGAAGACATCTGACCATAGATATTTTTCTTGATCAGCTCATCACCCTGGGTATCAAGGTTATTGAGCCATAAGGAAAGAATATTGAGTCGGTTTCCGATATCATCATGAATCATGACTGCAATTCTTTTTCTTTCTTCTTCCTGGGCTTTGATGTTTTCCAGTACTAATTTTTTCTGATGAAGAACTTCCGCCTCATGCTGTACATTTTTCTCTTTAATTATTCTGGTTATAAAAGCTCTGTAAGCTAACAGAATAAAGGATACTATAACTGTTATGGTAACAATTATAAGGATCAGCAGATTGATATTTAAAGTTACTTCTTTAATTTGAAAAAAGTGTATAAAAATGAACAGTACAAAATACTCGAAAGAATATTATTGGCACTGAGAATAATATAATAATCGTTTTCTGACAGATTCGCTATCTGGTGCTGGATGATAAAGATAAATACAGAGACTGAGTAATAGAAGAAAATACTGGCATCTACAAGAAGAAAACGGTTCTGCAAAGATGTATTCTTAATCTCACGGATCAGGGTAAATCCGGAAAGACAGATAATGATAATATTGGAAACCACTTTCGCGATATCGGCATTTCCAGGATAGTCAAATCCATATTTCGAGATCATAAAACCTGCCGCGATCAGTGCGGTACCTCCAAGAACAGATTTTGGTAAGTCCAGTTTTCTGATAAATAAACCAGTCAGTAGAAAAAACTCTCCTGCAATGTACAAAGGATAAAGAAATGAAGTATCATTCAATCTGAAGATATAAGGCAGAGCAAGATTCAGCAGCTCAATAAAAAAAAGAAAAGCAATACAATGAAAATACTGCTTTTCTTTATGATTTAATATGCGGTATTTTGCTGCTCCCAGCAGTATAACAGATAGGAGCAGTGCATAATTCAGGAATAAAATTGCCTTATAAAGTCCAGCCATTCCTTAGTTTATCATTTTTAAAATTCGCCTCCAACTTCTACATCCGGTATACGGCAGATCGGCGGACATGGTTTTGCCCAGTCGTAAGTATTGGAAATTGATTCGGCTCCAAGTTCTGCACTCCTAAGATTTTCACGGAAAGAGATAAAAATAAGCGTTACCAACATTTTCCCGTAAATGTCATTGTATCTGATTCCAAAAGAACAGGTAATACCTGCTAAACCATCATCTGAAAGGCAAAGGTCTGCTGTAGGAACATAGAATTTTCTGAAAATTCCACTTCCTTGATTTTCTCTGGTCTCTTTATAAAACCAATCCATCCCTTGATTTCTCCAGCGTTCAATAGCATCTACGGCTTTATCCTGCTCAAGAATTGGGGTATTGGAAACCGGAAGTCCCATATTGGCATTTTTTTCCATGCTCTCAAGATCTTTAGACAGAACCGCATTTCTAATAAGCGTATATTCTTGGATTTCCTGGAGTCTCAGATCTTTTTCCAGCTCGGTAAGGAAGCTGTATGGATATTCTTTTACATCTATTTTTACCCCATCGTTATTCATAGGATAAAAGATAAGAATCAATCGGTCTCTGTAAATTCCTACTGCCGCACAGAAGTCTTTATAATCCTTAAACCCCTTCATCCATTCAAGGTGCTCTCTGGAAATATTAAAAACATAGTTGGTAGGGATAAGTTTTTGAATTTTGGAAAAGTCAGCAAGAGATGCTTTCCACTGGTTTGACGCTGCTCTACATTCTTCTACAGGCAGCATATAGTCTACAATGTTTAATGTTGACATAAGCATAGTTTTTAGTCGTATAAAAATATACAAACTAAACATGCTATGCAAGAGGATTTTAATTAATAATTTTTCACAGTAATATGATAACAGCTCTGTTGCTTCTCTTTGATATAATATATTCTACCAGCCTTCTCATAATACTTTAAAACTTTCTCCAGAGCAGCTTCCATTTTCGGATTGTATTTTAAAACATTGTTGAACCTAATATAAGAAATGTCAAAAGAGTTCCCATAATTATGAGAACTAATTCCTAATGAGGCATTAGAATTCACTCTTCTCAGCCTGCACTGGTCTTCAAGAGTTCTGGTAATGGAGGAAACAGTAAATGTACCGCCTTTTGTGTCCTTGCTGAACTTGGAACCTATTTTTTCCAAGGTAGTTTTTGCTTTGGATACCATATAAGCCCTACTATAATCAAGTCTCTGAACCTGATATCCTTTACCGGATTTTTTTATTTTGTGGAATTTCCCTTTGTTGATATATTTCTGTATGGTTTTGGAATCTTTCAGCAATTGTACCCCAAAACTCTTTGAGGCATCAAGATGAGGTTTATAAAGTGGCGTAGGCTCAACCTTCAATACAGTGGCAAGATCATAGCAGGGAAAAGCTTTTTTAGCTGTCTGCGAATAATGTAAACTATAAATAAAAGGTACAAAGACCACACAAAGAAACTTTCTCATTCACCATCCTTTAAAATTACAAATGAAAGATAAAACATTTATGTTATATCTTTCAAAACCTACGATAATACTCTCTAAATAAATCCCAAACAAACTTTACACCAAATTACAGATTTTGCAATTTTTGTTCCCACTTTTTTGAAATATTTTTTCAGTTTTTGCTTTTTACTTTAAGATTTAAATTTTACATTTGAGATACTTTAAACAATAAACAACATGATAAAAAAACTTTTCGCTGAATTTTTCGGCACATTTTGGCTTGTTTTCGGAGGGTGTGGAAGCGCTGTTTTCGCAGCTGGTGTTCCAGACATTGGCATCGGACTTTTAGGAGTTGCCTTGGCCTTCGGTCTTACTGTTCTTACGATGGCTTACGCTGTGGGTCATATCTCAGGAGGGCATTTTAATCCGGCTGTTTCTTTCGGACTTTTAGCGGGAGGAAGATTTCCTGCAAAAGACCTTGTTCCTTACATTGTAGCCCAGTGTCTGGGAGCAATTGTAGCAGCAGGATGCCTATATACGATCCTTAACGGTGCCGGAGCGGTGGAATTCTCAAAACCCGGAGATTTCGCCACAAACTTTTACGGAGAGGCCGTTTACAATGGAAAAGCTTTCAGTATGGGAGCTGCATTTCTTGCTGAATTCTTACTCACTGCTTTTTTCCTAATTGTAATCATGGGAGCTACAGACAAATGGGCTAACGGTAAATTTGCCGGTCTTGCCATTGGTCTTGCTCTTACTTTGATTCACCTGATTTCTATCCCGATTACGAATACTTCTGTAAACCCTGCAAGATCACTTTCTCAGGCAGTCTTTATGGGAGGAATTGCGATGTCACAGCTTTGGCTGTTCTGGGTAGCCCCAATTTTGGGAGGAGTTGTAGGCGGATTGATCTACAAGTTCTTACTTCAGAGAGATACTGCTGAAATTGCAGATTAGTTTTAAAATAATATCCCATTATAAAATCCTGTCAGGCGGCAGGATTTTTTTATTTTCTGATTTTGAATAAATTGCTTTGAAATTCTTTGTAAACGCAAAGATTTTATGAAGGAGAGCTTTTATTCAAGGGAGCAAAGTGGTTACGACTACATCGCTGATGAAGCTAATTGTAATGTTTGCTTAGTAAGAATCAATGAAATTGATTCCTTCTTTGCATCCTTAAGACATATCAATAAGAAATTAAACTTTGCGTTAAAAAAAATTTTTGATCTTATTTCAGTTTCTTGATTTCAAAAGGATTTTTGAAGATCAGTTCTTCGTGTTTTCCTTTGATTTCCATTTTACGCTGGAGAAGATTCAAAGCCATTTTTCTGATAAAAAGATCTTTATCATTTAACTTCCAGTAAGAATCTTCATGAAGCGGTTTAGGGTTGCGGATCAGATAAAATTCAGTTTCCCAGGTATCAACGTTATGATAGAATTCAATGATTCCGCAGTGTTCAGGGATAAGGACTGCATCTACCATTCCCATCGGGAGCAAGAAACTGAAAGCATTGCACATATAATCTCCACAGGAAATTTTATCATGTTTCAGAAATTTTTCTCCGGTATCTTTATTCAGGTATGATTTTTTGAAATCATTTTTAAAATCACTTTTTGAAAGTTTGATCTCTATTTCATGGCTTCCCCCATCTGAATCTATGATCAGAATATCCGCTTCCCAATCTGCCTGAAAATAATTCGTCAGTACAATTTCTTTTTCAAAATCGCAGTGTGAATGAATATAGGCATGTATAAGTTCTTCTATTTTGATCATGGGTAGATGGTAAAATGTACAATGTAAAAAGTATTAATGATAATGTCAGATTTAAAAGCAAACTTTAAGTCATCGTTAAAATTGACAAGCGAAGCGAATTGACCATTCACAATTGTCCTCTTATGTCCAAAATCATCAACTCACCAGCAGACTGCATCCTCTGATATCAGAATGGTCTATTCTTCCCAGTACCTGAAATTTATCTCCGACTATTTTTCCTAAATCCTGTGTGGCAATAAATGAACAGGAATGGGTGTTGGCAAGATCAATGATGTTAATAGCTCCTGTACGTCCTTCTTTTTCGTAAGCTAAAGGATCTTCTGCATTTCGAACCATAATTCTCATCCAGTTTGGACATTCATATTCGTTATTTCCAAGGGAATAAGCCTGTGAAAGCAACTCTGTCATAGAGTATTCCGAATAGATTTTGTCTGTTTTAAGTCCTTCCTGCAAGATTTTCAACAATTCATCCTTTGTCATTTCTTCCTTTCGTCCTTTCATACCACCGGTTTCTATCACCACTAAATTTTCAGGAAAATTTAGAGATTCTTCGCTTTGCTCAGAATGACAGTAATCCAGAAAGTCTAATAAGGCAAAAGAAACTCCGAAAAGAATAACTTTTTTACCCTGCAGTGTATTCAAAAGCTCAAAGAGTTCGGAATGATTATAAAGGAAATATCCGTTTTCCGGTTTGGCAGATTTCTTCATCAGATAATCTACCATATAGATCAGTGATGAATTTTGTTTCTCAAGATAACTTGGGAGTAAACCCAGAAAAATAAAGTCTTCCGGTTTTCCGATAAACTGTTCAAAACTTTTATAAATGCTTTCTTCATAAAGATCCGGATCTGCTATGAAATGTTTGGAAAGATTCATCTGGGTGGTTCCTGAACTCTGAAAGAAAAGATCTGCAGCAGCATTTTTATCCAGAATCTGATGGTTTTTAAACATTTCAATAGGCAGGAAAGGAATCTTTACCAGACTGTCCACCTCATCGGGGTTAACCTTCAGAAAATCAACAAATTTCCTGTATATTTCAACATTTTCATATTGATAACGAAATGTTTTCAATGATGCATTCAGGAAATCCTGTTCAGTTTGTATGTTGAATATATTATTTAATTCCATAACTTTTTCCAACCTTACAACTACCTCATTACAAAGTAGTTACATAAGCAATATATTGATATTTAATAATTTTTTAATGTATGAAACCTATTTTGGTAGACTTATTGCAATTATCTAAACGGAATATGGATTAAAAACAAGAATGGGTTTTCCACCCGTTCGAAAGTTACCTCTTTTAGGGGTAATTTTTTTTGCTTTATTTTTCAAAAGTCCTGAGTTCAAAATCCTTTTCAAAAACCCCATAAGTGAAATAGGAAATCCAGTCTCCAAGATTGATATATTTTGCATTCTGTTCCAGATCCAGCACCATTGGCAAATGCCTGTGTCCGTAGATAAAGTAATCAATCTTCTGCGTTTTCAGCTTTTCTTTGGAATAAATAATCAGAAATTCTTTATCTTCTCCAAGGAATGCTTTGTCTTCTTCTCCGGAGATCATTTTATTTTTTTGGGACATATACAAAGCAATTTTCATTGCAATATCCGGATGAAGCCATTTGAAGAACCATTGTGCCACAGGGTTTGTGAATAGTTTTTTCATTCTTTTATATCCTTTGTCTCCGGGTCCTAATCCATCTCCATGAGCCAGCAGAAACTGCTTCCCTCCCATTTCAAAATATTGTTTCTGGTAGAATACCGTGCACCCAATCTCTTCTTCCAGATAATCTTTCATCCAGAGATCATGGTTTCCGACAAAGAAATAAATGTGAATTCCCCGGTCTTTCAATTCTGCAATTTTTCCAAGCACGCGCACGTACCCTTTAGGAATAACATGCTTCCATTCGTGCCAGAAATCAAAAAGATCACCCATTAAAAATAAAACCTGAGCATCTTCTTTGATCTCGTCCATCCAGCGTATAAACTTCTCCTCACGCACCTTACTTTCCTTGGGTGTAGGAGCTCCAAAATGCTGATCCGAAGCAAAGTATACTTTTTTTCCAGGCTCTAAATTAATTGTTGTTTTTAGCACTTTCTGAGTTTTGTGGGATAAAATTATTGATTATCTTCTGCAAACCATTCTCCATAAGAGTTTTCTGTCTCATGAAGCTTAAGATAAGCTAAAGAAATTCCTTCAGGAAGTCTTGATTTGATTTTAGCAGCAATGGCATATAACATGTTTTCACAGGTTGGCTGGAAGCTGCAATAGATTACTTTATGTCCCTTCTGCTCAAGATCATCTCCTAATTCTTTGTGAGGAGACAGGGCATTGACAAGAACCGCATGGTCCCATACATCTACGATTTCAGACTTTACGATACTTTTAATATCTCCGAAATCTACCACCATTCCATTTTTAGGATTTTCAATATCATTGATCGGTTTTCCTTTCACTGTTACAAACAGCTTATAAGAATGTCCATGCATATTTTTACACTTCCCATCGTAGTTGTAAAGTACGTGAGCCGTTTCGAATGTAAAAATTTTTGTAATACGTATCATAGTACAAAGATATGATAAAACAGCTTAATACAGAAGAGACTGTTTCTATTACAACGATTTTACCTATTCTTTTTAATCAATTTTTAACGTTAAATTATTATCCTGAGATCCATCTACATTGATTGCATTGGAAGGTACAGAAAGCCAACCGTTTTTATTCATTATAAATTTAAACTGGTAAGTCTTTCCTTTTTCGAACTTAGATGTTGGGATTGACAGTTCAAAAGTATTATTCTTTTTCAGACTCATCTGAAATACTTTATCATCAGGATTCCAGTCATTAAAAGAGCCTGCCACTGAAATATTCTTGATCAGCTCTGTGCTTTGTTTTTCAGGAAACTGATAGGAAAAAATAACAATGTCTTTTTCTTTTCGGTAGCCGTAAATTTCTTTTTTACGTCCGGGATAAACAAAAGATTCGGTTCTTGTATATTCCTCTGCCAGCGTATATGGGTTCAGCAACTGTTTATCCATGATGCCTGCAATCTGGTTGACCATGGTATAAAAAACAGGAAAGGTTTTATATCCACTGGACATCAACACGATAGACATATTCTGGTCCGGATAAATTCTGTATGCACTAACATTTCCACCTGAAAAGTGATATGATTTTATGTTATTAAAAGTTGACATATCCCAGCCGTGGGTAAATTTGATATCTTTATTTTTATATTCAAAAGGTTTCCACATCAGGTCTTGTGTGGAAGGTTTCAGGAAATCATTCTTACTAAGATGGATACTCCATTCTAAAAAAGCAGGCAGCGTAATAGCCAATCCATTGGCAGAGTGAGCTCTTCTTCCTTCCACAAAGGTAGATTTATCATAGTGATGGGTATCATTGTTGTAGATATACTTTACAATTCTGTTCGGAATTTTCTCCATAGAATCAGAGGAGAATACCACTTGATTTTGGGAGTCTGAGAACTGATTTTCTGTGATATAGTCTTCAAATTTCTCACCCGTTATTTTTTCAATGATCATGGTGATCAGCATGTAATTTGTCTGATTGTATCTATAATCACTTCCTGTTTCAAATTCCATTTTTTCTTTTGACAACCGCTCAATAACTTCAGCATTGGGAGCATCTATGGAAATATCACTGAAACGAATCCAATCCGGCAGCCCTGAAGAATGAGAAACAAGATTTTTTACCTGAACATTTTGCCAGTCTGTTGGTACATTGTCAATATATTTTGAAATTTTATCTTCCAGGGATACTTTCCCTTGTTCAACAAGCTTAAAAAGGCCAATATTTGACATCAGTTTTGTAGTAGAATATACCCTGAACATGGAATTGGAATCTACTTTTTTATCACTTTCCAGCGTTTCTGTTCCATAATATTTCTGAAAAGTTACTTTATTATGGGTTACGATTCCTACCGCTATTCCCGGTATTTCATTGATTTGAATAACCTTTTTTATATAGTTATCAATAGCTTTTGACTGTTCTGCCGTCTGGCTGTAACCCGTAAAGAAAAAACTTGAAAATAATAGAGTTAAAACAGATGATTTCATGGAGATGTTTGTTTGATGTTTCCTTATTAAAAACAACTATGTTTCTTATTATATTACATTAGGAAAAAGATTATCTGTAGTTCTTGGTTTTAACTTGTCTGTTTCAAAACCTAATTCATTCAAATAATCAAATCCGTTTTGTATTTCCATTGAATTGAAGCCCGACCATCCATTTTTTAATCCTAACAAAATAAACTGTTTGATGTATTGTGGCTTATTGAGATTTACCTCATCTTCTGAACACGTGATTTTATTCATCAGCTTCACCCCTGACTTTAAAGGCTGTCCCATAATACAATCATCCACAGTCATACATTTAATGATTAAAGGAGTTTGTTTTTGTCCCTTAAAAAAAACTTTTACCGTCAAAGTATTAGTTTTAGTTTCGGAATGATATTGATCGGAAACTGAATACAAGTATTCTACAACATTGATGGTTATTTTTCTTAACTTACTTTTCATTACCTCGTTTTTCTACCAAGCTATTTCAAACATTATTTTATCATTTTTTCAAATATGTTAATGACTTTGTACTCTTTGTCTTTAATCATAATATCATAAATTCCTTTATCCAGAATTAAAAAACGATTGTCTTTGGAAGTGTTGAGCTCAATGATATCAGCAGGAATTCCTTTTTGTTCAAACTCTCCCTTTCTGTATGCTAACACCAAAACCGGATAGCTGGAAACTTTAGAAACCGGAATCTTATAAAATTTTCTGTTTTTATTCAGCATCCAATCTGGTCTGCCTTTACTATATTGTGTAACGGGATGAATGATTTTAATATCGGTATACAAATCTTTGTCTTCACCATTATATATTTCCTGGTTTTCATCTTTTAAAACAACAGGAACAGTATTACGTACCAATCTTAATAGCGGTTCATTATACTTCAGATTGCTTTTTTCTGAAAACTGAGTCTGATCAATGGTAAACGGATTAATCCCTGTTAAATCCGAAAGCCTTCCTGCCATTGTTTTCTCCCATGATTTATGAATTCCTTCATAAGCATGTTGATATCCGCAATAGATCAGATATTTCCCGTCTTTGTTTTTCTTCATAAAATTGAAGATATTCTGTGCTTCTCCAATTTCCCTTTCTTTATTATTTCCTTCAGCCTCGTATGGAAAAAGGGTAAACCCAATTTTCAGAGCATTATAAATAAAATTCCCGAATTCAGGTTCTTTGGAATAATATCCACTGCTGAGGGTTGCAAACTTTTTGCTGTTTAAAGAATCATTCGCTAATGTTTCAATTCCTAAATACCGATATCCTTTGTCATATAAACCCTGAAGTAAAGAAGAGGCAAAGTTTCTGTGGCTTGCATTGTGATGAGCTTCATTAATGATAACAATCTGTTCATTCACTGCTTTTTCCAAAATATAATCTTTTGCCTTAACAGGATTTAATTTTGTAAACTTCAAGCTATCGGTCGCACTTAGTTTTTTAACCCTTCCAAAAGTTATATCCCAACTTTCCAGTGCAGGTTTATATTGTCCGCTTATTGAATAATACGTTGCTGCCATCTGGCTTCTCCATGACTGACTTTGAGTGGAGTCTGCCACCTTTTTTTTAATATCATCGGTAAACCAGTAGGGATTTTCCTGACTATAACCTGCTATGCTCAGCAATAGCAAAGCCAGTGAAGAAAAGAATTTCATGTGTATTTAGTTTTTGATTGATAATTACTATCTGTAAGCAACAAATTTAGAGCCAATAACATAAGAGGTTGGACTCTATTCATTTCTTTATAAGTTATTCACAAATCTTGACTTGTTTATAGTTACCTTATTTTTAAAAGCTTTATAAATGTGGTATTGATTAATATTATTCTGAGTAATCAAAATAGGTTCAGCATTATTCTCAATCACAATTTTAGAATATCCCAGATCGGATGAAAATGCATTTGAATTCCAAGAATAATACAACTCAACTGCTTTAATCTTTTCAAAATCTATTTTTCTCTCTTTTCTACTCCGTTTATCCAAGACTATAATTTGTTTTTCTAAAGGATCAATTCTAACTTCTTCCCGTAAGTTCTTTAGGTAATATTTTCTTCTGATTAATGCAGTTCCCAAAAAGAGATAAGTAAGAAAAGAAAACAGAAAAATAGGAATAGTAAAGGAAAATATATTTGATAACGAAACGTCATTCCACTCCAGAATCATTTTACGTAAAATGGCACCAGAAATAAAAATGGTAAAACACAGATAAAAATACCCAAATATCAAATTGCTTAAAATTTTATTCTTCTTGTATTCAAACTCCATGATAATATTTTAATCAGTCTATTACTTTTCTTTCGTTATTAAAAAAACTTCTCCAGCCAGTCATGATCCAGTCGTTTGATTTTCTTGGTTTCAGGATCAAACAAAATCCAGAGTGTACTGGAGGCTACCACAAGTTCATCATTGCAATAAAATTCAACTTTCCTTGGCTGCTTGGCTCCCTCAGGAGTCATGGGATAAGTTCTTACGGTGATGATATCATTCAGATAAACCTGCTTTTTATATTGAATATGATGATCCAGAAGCATCCAGGCATCGTTGATATATTCGGTTTTATGTTTTAAAAGATCCCAGTGCTCAGCAGCTACTTCTTCCACCCAGTGCACATACTGTACATTATTCACATGGTTATTCTGATCAATATGTTCTTCTGTTACTCGTATCTGTTTTTCGTACATTAAGTTCATTCTCCTGAAAGTTTACTCAAATTTATCATTTTAAAACAGAACTGTCTTCATCCTTTCCTACACTTTTCTGCATAAAAAAACGGAATCATACGTTATGATTCCGTTACAATATTCAGTATAATGAAATTCTTATTTAGATTTTCCCGCAGGTTTTGCAGGCGCTGCTGTAGCTCCTAATTTACTTTTCACAAGAGCAGTGATATCCTCACTTCCATCGTTGTAAACAAGATTATTAGATTCCTGTGATGCCACATCAAATATATAATTCAGACCTCTTTCTTTGGCAGCAGAGGAAATAGCAGATCTTACTTTTTGCTGTAGAGGAGTTAGCAATTCACTTTGTTTAGCAGCAATATCTTTACCTGCCTGTGCTCTAGCCTCTTCTATCTTCTTACCAATACCTTGCAGTTCTGTTTGTGCAGCGATAAGTTCTTTAGTCACCGCTTCTTTATTAGCTTCACTCAGAGTTTTCTCTTTATCTTTTGCCGCTTTCAGTTTGTTCTGATATTCAGTAATCAGTTTTTCAATTTCCGTCTGCTTGGTTTTAGTTAGATTATCAATAGTGGTACCTATAGTTTTTGCTTCGGGTAAACTTGCAAAAATTTCATCAGTATTCACGCTTCCAATCTTCTGTTGGGCTTTCGCAGCATTTGCAGTAAGTGTTAATCCTAATGTAATAAAAAGTACTTTGATTAAATTCATTTTTAATATTTTTTTTCGTCCTCAAATATAATTCAAATTTTCATTATTTATCATGGGGATTTTTCATTTATCATTTCATTACCCGAATGAGACTTAAAACCGAACTTAATCACCATCAATACAGAAAAACCTCCCCACAACAGAGAAGGTTTAACATCAAAAAAATATGGAAAAAATGACTAATGGAATTGTGCGGTTTCTGTAGAATCTTTCATTGCTACAGTGGCTGAAGAGCCATTGGTAACAATATTCTGTATTTCATCAAAATACCCTGTTCCTACAAAAGACTGATGCTTCACTGCTCTGAATCCTTTCTGCTGTAATGCAAACTCACGCTCCTGAAGTTCTGAATATCCCGCCATTCCTCTTTCTTTATATGCTAATGCCAGTTCAAACATAGCTGTATTCAGCGCATGGAATCCTGCCAGCGTAATAAACTGAAATTTATATCCCATTTTAGCCAGTTCCTCACGGAAAGTAGACATTTCTTCTACGCTCAGCCTTGCAGCCCAGTTAAATGAAGGAGAACAGTTGTAAGCCAGCATTTTTCCTGGGAATTTTGCATGAATTCCTTCTGCAAATCTTCTTGCCTGCTCCAGATCAGGATTTGAGGTTTCCATCCAGATCAGGTCTGCATACGGAGCATAGGATAAACCTCTGTCGATCCCCTGTTCTACTCCGTTTTTCACTACATAAAATCCTTCGGAAGTTCTTTCTCCCGTTACAAATTTCTTATCTCTGTCATCAATATCAGAAGTCAGTAAATCTGCAGCATCCGCGTCTGTTCTTGCAATAATAAGGCTCGGAACTCCCAGTACATCGGCAGCCAGACGAGCAGCAATCAGTTTATTTATAGCTTCCTGAGTGGGTACTAATACTTTTCCTCCAAGATGTCCACATTTTTTTGCGGAAGAAAGCTGATCTTCAAAATGAACGGCAGCTGCACCAGCTTCAATCATCTGTTTCATTAGTTCAAAAGCATTCAGATTTCCACCAAAGCCCGCTTCTGCGTCTGCAATAATGGGTACCAGATATTCTTTATTTCCTGTTCCGCTCACAGATTGTACCTGATCTGCTCTCAATAAAGCATTATTTATTTTCTTTACAACAGAAGGCACTGAATTGGCAGGATACAAGGACTGATCGGGATACATTTCTCCTGATAAGTTAGCATCTGCAGCTACCTGCCAGCCTGAAAGATAAATAGCTTCCAGTCCCGCATCTACCTCCTGTACTGCCTGATTGCCTGTCAATGCGCCAAGTCCTGCCACATAATCCTGGGTATTTAATTTATCCCAGAATTTTTTGGACATTTCTGTAGCAATTGTATAATCTATGGTATAAGATCCGCGAAGTTTTAAAACTTCTTCTGCCGTATAAGGTCTTTTTACCCCATTCCAGCGTGGATTTGTCAGCCAATCTTGCTCCATAGCCTGGATTTGTTCTTGTCTTGTTTTCATAATATTTGGATTTTGTTTGATTAGATTTGAGATTAATTTTATTGCTAGTTTCTGATTCCATGGTTAATTGGTTTTCAACCAGCAACTATAAAACCAGCAGCCAACATTTTTCCTAAATAAAAGGATATGCTTTAAGGGTCAGAAATTCTTCAAATTTTTCAGAGAAAATCAATTCATTGAAAAGTTCTTTGGCAAGATTAAATTTCCCGTTTTGGAAACGAAATTCCCCCACATACTTTTCAATATTGTCCATTTCTTCTTTTTCCCACTGCAAAATCATACTTCGGGTTAATGTTCTGTCATCACTCAGTACCGCTTCATTTTTTAGCCATTGCCAAATCTGGGTTCTTGAAATCTCTGCAGTGGCAGCATCTTCCATCAGATTATAAATGGCGGCAGCACCCGTTCCCATCAGCCAGCTTTCAAGGTAAAGAATTCCTACATTGATATTTTTTCGGACCCCTTTCTCTGTGATCTCTCCTTTGGGAATTTCCAACAGGTCGCTTTCCGTTATATGGTATTCAAATTTTTTATCGATCTGATTTTTGGAAGGCATATATTGATCAAAAATTTCTTTAGCGACAGTCACTAAGGCCGGATGTGCCACCCAGGTTCCGTCATGACCATTTTTCACTTCCCGTTCTTTATCATTTCTTACTTTCTCAAAAGCAGCATTATTAGCTTCATCATTATCTTTTACAGGAATCTGCGCGGCCATTCCACCGATAGCATGTACATTTCTTTTATGACATATTTCTATCACTCTTTTTGAATAAGCACTCATAAAAGGAGAACTCATGGTCACCTGATCTCTGTCCGGAACAATAAATTCAGGAAGATTTCTGAACTTTTTAATGTAAGAGAAAATATAATCCCATCTGCCACAATTCAGCCCTGCACTGTGTTCTTTTAATTCAAATAAAATTTCATCAATCTGAAATGAGGCAGTAATGGTTTCGATTAAAACAGTGGCTTTAATCGTTCCTTCCGGAATTCCCAGATAATTTTGAGCAAAAACAAAAACCTCATTCCACCAGCGTGCTTCTTTATAATGTTCCAATTTTGGAAGATAAAAATAAGGGGCACTTCCTTTTTCCAAAAGCGGTGTTGCATTTCTGAAAAAATACATTCCAAAATCAATCAGTGAACCGGAAGTTTTCTCTCCATTGATTTCAATATGCTTCTCCGGAAGATGAAGACCGCGTGGACGAACCTGTAAAACCGCAGTTTTTTCATGAAGAGTATATGCTTTTCCTTTTTCGTTGACAAAATCAATAGTACGGTTAATCGCATCAGAAAGATTAATCTGCCCCTGAATACAGTTTTCCCATACCGGCGAAGTGCTATCTTCAAAATCAGCCATAAATGTAGATGCTCCGGAATTCAGGGCATTGATAATCATCTTACGGTCCACAGGTCCGGTAATTTCTACTCTCCTGTCCAGCATATCGTCAGGAAGCGGAGCACATACCCAATTTCCGTTTCGGATTTCTGCTGTTTCTTTTAAGAATTCCGGAAGTTTTCCTTCATCAAGATGTTCCTGTATGTTTTTTCTTTCTTCTAAAAGTTCAAGCCTTTTATGATTGAAATTCTGATGAAGTGCAATCAGAAAATCTACCAAATCAGGAGTAAATATTTCCTCAAACTGCTTCTGTGCCTTAATTTCTAATTGAGTCTTAGTTTCCATAACTTATTGATTTTGTGATTTGATGTTACAAACATAAATAAAAATTTTCACAAACAGCGAACGTTCGCTAAATTTATTTAAAATTTTATTATGCGAATAATCGCATCTATTTATTTATATTTGAGTAATGAATTCAGAAAGCGACTTTATCAAAACAGTTTTTGGGCTAAAACTGAAACAGCAGAGACAAAAGAAAAACTGGTCTTTGCAGGATCTTGCTGTAAAGACAGGATTATCAAAGTCTTACCTCAACGAGATTGAAAACGGAAAAAAATATCCCAAGCATGATAAAATCATTCAGCTTTCTGATGCTTTGAATTGCACTTTTGATGATCTGGTTTCCACCAAGCTTGATAAAAGTCTTGCTCCTTTCAATGAAATCCTGCAGTCTGATTTCTTTAAAGAAGTTCCGCTGGAACTGTTTGGGATCAATAAAAATAACCTGATCAGCATTATCAGTGATGCCCCTAAAAAAGTAACTGCTTTCATCAATGCATTGATTGAAATTTCCCAGAATTATAATTTGGGAAAGGAAAGATTTTATTTTGCGGTATTAAGATCATTCCAGGAGTTGTACGATAATTATTTCCCGGAAATTGAGGAAAAAGTAAGGGTATTTATCCTGGAAAACCAGTTACAAATCGGAAAAAATTTAAAATCTGAAGTGCTGGAAAAAATTCTTATAGAAAAGTTCAGTTATACCATTCAATCTGAAGATTTTGAAAAATACGGAACGCTGGATAATCTCCGGTCGCTTTTTATTCCGGAGAAAAAACTATTGCTATTGAACCAAAAACTTGAGAAGGATCAGAAAACTTTTATCCTTGCAAAAGAAATTGGATTCAATGTTCTGGAATTAAAAATCCGCCCGAACACTTATTCCTGGCTTGATTTTGGTAGTTTTGAAGAAATTCTGAATAACTTTTACGCTTCTTATTTCGCAGGAGCTCTGCTAATTTCAAAACAACCTGTTATTGAAAAAACTTCTGAGTTCTTTCAGCAAAATACTTGGGAACCTAACCATTTCGAGAATCTTATCAACAGCTTTACCCTCTCCCCTGAAACTTTTTATTACCGACTTACCAATATTCTTTCGGCTGAAATGGGAATCAAAGATCTGTTTTATTTATGCCTGGTAAAAAAGAAAAATTCAGATAAAATTCAGATTTTAAAAGAGCTCCACCTGAACCATCAGCAAGCTCCTCATGCCAATGCAATGAACGAACATTATTGCAGAAGATGGATTGCCGTGAAAAATCTTGATGATTTAAAAGAAAATGAAACTCTGACAGATGCTCAGATCTCACATTACAAAGATCAGGGAATAAGTTATCTGGTTATTTCCACCTCACAGAGAAATCCTTTTTCGGATGGAAGCAACAGAAGTTATTGTCTGGGGATTTTATTGAATACTCAAACGATCAAAAAAATAGGCTTCATCAAGTCTCCTTCTTTAAAAACGATCAATGTAGGTGTTACTTGTGAATCATGCAGTATTGCCGATTGTGAAGTAAGGCAAGCTCCTCCGGTAAGGCTGGAAAAGGAACATTTTAATCTGAGCATGAAAAGCTCTGTGGAAAAGATAAGGAAGAGGTTTGAGAATTAAAGGGTGAAGGTGAATGGTGAATCGTCAATTTGCTTCGCTTGTGAATTTTTAATAGGTTTTGAGATACGTGATACGTGTTTTAAATCCAAGAATAATACGTTAATCTTAAACGCAGAGTTCGCAAATTTTTCTAATATTTTATAGTTTTTCGTGCGCTATGGCGTTTCACTCAGCAAAGAAAAGTCTGCCCCATCTGCTTAATGAAATGCCTTTGCGAAAAAATAAATGGTGTAGATTAATAAACATTGCGAACATTAGCGTTAACAATTATTCACTATTACCTTCGGGGAGCAAAAGTTGATTAGTGCCAGTACAAAACTAAATGATGAATGGTGAATCGTCAATTCGCTTCGCTTGTGAATTTTTAATACTGTTATGAAGTATTCGTTTATGAAATTTTTCGCCTTCAATTCACTTACGAAGTAAAATTGACCATTGACTTAATTGACTTTTATTTTCTATCTTAGTACAAAACACATTTATGATATTAGACTTATTGTTTCCGAACCATTGCATCCATTGCAACAGAATCATTGATCCTGAACTTTTGATATGTGATCTTTGCCTTACCCAGATTCATTTTACCCATTATAATTATTTCGAAAGCAATCCGATCAAAGAAAAATGCAGTTTATTTTTTCCGGTTGAAAACGCATATGCTTTAATACAGTTTGAAGAGGAAGGCTTAAGTCGGCAGATTGTTCATGAGCTAAAGTACAAAAGCAGGGAAAAGGCAGGAAAAATTCTTGCAGACTGGACCATCGAACGCCTGGAATTCAAGGATGAAAAACCTGATTTATTGATGAGCGTACCCCTTCACCCCAAGAAACTCAAGGAACGCGGATACAATCAACTTCATTTATTCACAGAAACTTTATCTTCATTTTACAACATTCCTTTTAATCATCAACTCATTAAAAGAAATCATTATTCAAAAGCACAGGCTTTAAAGGATAAGCAACACAGACTGGAATCTGTCAATACATTCTCCATCACTCAACCTATTACCGGAAAGCATATTCTTTTGATTGACGATGTTTTCACTACAGGAAATACCGTTTCGTCTGTAGCATGGGAGATTTTAAATGCAGGAAACAATAAAGTGAGTGTTTTGGTAATGGCTGTGGATATTTGATGCGGGATGCGAGTTACGAGGTTCGAGGTTCGAGTTTCGAGAAGGAAAGATATAGGGTGAAAAATTCAGAGTACGAGGTGCGGGATTCACGGTTCTTGTTTTGAGACTACATTCAAAATACTCTTAAACACCCAACATTTCTTGATTAATCGATTTTCATCATTCAATTCTTTTTCCTAATTTTCCGGAAACTAAACCACTATGCCAAATCTGCTTTTACTGCACGGAGCCTTAGGTCACAGCGACATTTTCAAACCTTATTTGAATACTTTATCCCAATATTTTACGGTACACACTCCTTTGTTTTCAGGGCATGGAGATCAGGAACTTCCTGCAGATGGCATTAACATTGGAAAATACACCCAAGAACTCTCCGAATACTGTAGAGTGAATACCTTAACAGATGTATCAATCTTCGGACATAGTATGGGAGGTTATGTTGCCCTTTGCTACGCAATGGAAAATCCTGAAAATGTAAATTCTATTATAACACTGGGAACAAAATTCGACTGGACTGAGGAACAGTCTTTGAAAGAAAGTAAAATGCTTAATCCGGATGTTATTCTTGAAAAAATTCCGCAGTATGCGCAACTTTTAGAATCCCAGCACGGAGCAAAATGGAAACAGCTTCTTCCTGCTATTGCTGATTTAATGATTGATTTAGGTAAAAATCCTCCTCTGGAAAATAATCTTGCTACGATTACTACTCCAACTCAAATTATGGTAGGAGATAAAGATAACATGGTCACTATTGAAGAGAGTATGAGAGTTTACAGAAGTCTTCCAAACGGAAAATTGGCCGTACTTCCGGACACAAAGCATCCTATGGATAAAGTACGACCCAATTTATTATTGAATTTAATTAAAGATTTCTGGAATCTTTCTTAAGTTATCTCTGAAGTTTTTCTCCGTAGCTCAAGTCTCCGGCATCTCCTAATCCTGGAGTGATATACCCTTTTGAAGTCAAATGTTCATCAATGGCTCCTACCCAGATGTGCGCTTCAGGATAAGCATTCTGAATGGTCTCTACCCCTTGTTTTGATGCAATTGCTGCAACAATATGAAGCTGGGTTGGATTTCCGTTGGTTAATAAGTCTTTGATCGCTTCAATTAAAGAAGCTCCAGTTGCCAACATCGGATCCGCCACAATCAGAGGTCTTCCCTCGATGCTCGGACAAGTCAGATAATCCTGTTTGATAGAGAAATAATCGTTGGCATCGTGTTTTCTGTAGGCTGCTACAAAACCACAGTCTGCTCTGTCAAGATAGTTCAGGATTCCTTCGAATAATGGAACTCCGGCTCTCAAGATAGTTGTAATAACGGGTTGCACAGCAATTTCTCTGCTTTTTATTGTATCTAAAGGAGTTTGAATTTCAACTTCTCTGTACTCCAGTCCTTTACTGATTTCAAAAGCGGCAATCTCCCCGATTCTTTCCATATTTCTTCTGAATCTCATTCGGTCATGTTGAATGTCAACGTTTCTAAGTTCGTTGATCCATTCATTGACAAGAGAAAAGTGTTGCGATAAAATAGTAAGCATGAAAATTTATTTTTTTAATTTCAGTTAATTGATATTAATTGCTGCAAAATTACAACTAAAAAACGAATTGAAAGTTTGGGTTTGAGGAGAAAATCTGCTCTTATTTAATAAAAAACTCCGGCAAGCAAAGCTTGCCGGAGTTTCTGATGAACACTTGTTCTCATTATTTTTGTCTGAAATACACTTCAATAGGAACTCCGGTAAACCCGAATTGTTTTCTCAACTGGTTTTCAGTAAATCTCTTATATGGTTCTTTCACATATTGTGGAAGGTTACAGAAGAATACAAACTGTGGTGACGGCGTAGGAAGTTGTACACAATATTTAATTTTAATGTATTTTCCTTTCAATGCCGGTGGCGGTGTATTTTCGAAGATTGGAAGCATTACTTCATTTAGTTTTGAAGTTTTAATTTTCTTCTTACGGTCTTCGTAAACCTCCATAGCCAATTCTACCGCTTTTAAGATTCTCTGCTTCGTTAACGCTGAAACGAATAAGATTGGAATATCCTGAAACTGACCAATTTTATCTTTGATTGATTTTTCGAAATCACGCATCGTATTGGTCTGCTTGTCTTCGATCAAATCCCATTTATTCACAAGGATTACAATTCCTTTTCTGTTTTTCTGAGCCAAACCGAAGATATTCATATCCTGAGATTCCCATCCCTGTGTAGCATCCACCATAATGATTACTACGTCAGAATATTCAATAGAACGGATAGATCTCATTACAGAATAGAACTCAAGGTCTTCGTTTACCTTAGACTTTCTTCTCATCCCCGCAGTATCTACCAATACAAACTCATGTCCGAATTTATTATATAAAGTCTGGATACTGTCTCTGGTAGTTCCTGCAATATCAGTAACGATATTTCTTTCAACATCCAATAAAGCATTGGTCATCGTAGATTTCCCTACGTTTGGACGACCTGCAATCGTGATTTTTGGAAGCCCTTCAAAAGGATCTTTATATTCTGTAGTTGGAAAATCTTTAATGATATCATCTAACAAATCTCCTGTTCCGGAACCTGTAGCTGAAGAAAGTGTGTAATATTTTTCAATTCCTAACTGATAGAATTCAGTTGCAGGAAGCTCTTCTTTTGCAGAATCTACCTTGTTGATAACGATATAAATCGGCTTGTTGGATCTTCTAAGAAGTCTGTAGATTTCGTAGTCTGTATCAGTAAGTCCTTCTTCCACATTCATCATGAAGATGATAGAAGTTGCTTCATCCACTGCCAATTGTACCTGCTTACGGATTTCCTCTTCAAAGATATCATCTGTACCTACATCATAACCTCCGGTATCAATTACCGTAAAGTCTACTCCATTCCAGTCGGATTTTCCGTAATGACGGTCTCTGGTAACACCAGCTGTAGAATCTACAATAGCTTCTCTTCTTTCTAATAAACGATTAAAAAGCGTGGATTTTCCTACGTTGGGACGCCCAACGATTGCGACAATATTTGACATAAAAAATGTTTAATAATCCTTTTGCTTTGCTCAGGATATGTTATTAATGGGTTACTCCAACTTTTGGAGCCCAATTTTTTTGCAAAGATAAGGTTTTATTATTTAACGGCATTTTAAGGATGGAAGCCGGAAGAAGGAGGCTGAGAGACTCTATTCATCGGAGAATTCATAAGAGTCATTCACTTTAAAACTGACCAGAAAATATCTGGAAGCGGCTATTCTCCCTAATAAAAGCAGATTATTTTTAAATTTTTATTAAAAAATAATTATTTGTATATCAATAAGTAAAGGGATTTGCCCTCTCATTATGTTAACTAATCTTTAATTTAGATTTTCATATTTCAAATAAATTCTATAATTTCGCAGCATAGAAACAGACCTATAGTGTAACGGTAGCACTCCGGTTTTTGGTACCGTCAGTCGGGGTTCGAATCCCTGTGGGTCTACAAACCATCCTTTTTTAAGGGTGGTTTTCTTTTTTTATATCTAAAAAAATAATCATTCAAAATTGTAATAAAACAAAAAAGACAGCATTTCTGCTGTCTTTTTTTATTTTCATTTTTATTTATTAAACCAGATCAAACCTATCCAGATTCATCACCTTTGTCCATGCTGCAACAAAGTCATTTACAAACTTTCCTTTTGCATCGGCACTTCCGTATACTTCTGCGATTGCTCTCAATTCAGAATTGGAACCGAAAACAAGATCAGCACGGGTTGCTGTCCATTTTGGCTGTCCTGTTGAACGGTCTGTTCCCATATATAATTCTCTGTCATCCGACATTGCTTTCCACTGCGTTCCCATATCCAGAAGATTCACAAAGAAATCGTTGGTAAGAGCTCCCGGACGGCTGGTAAATACTCCATGTTTTGAACCGTCAAAGTTGGTATCCAAAGCACGCATTCCTCCTATCAGTACCGTCAGTTCAGGGGCAGTAAGTGTTAATAACTGGGCTTTGTCAATCAATAAAGACTCTGTAGACACTGTAAATCTTCTTTTCAGATAGTTACGGAATCCGTCAGCAATAGGTTCAAGATATCCCATAGATTCTACATCCGTCTGTTCCTGAGAAGCATCCATTCTTCCCGGAGCAAAAGGAACTTTTACGTCCTGACCAGCATTTCTTGCAGCCACTTCTACTGCGGCATTACCAGCCAGTACAATTAAATCGGCCAATGATATTTTTTTGCCTCCGTTTTGAGAATCGTTGAATTCTTTTTGAATTCCTTCCAGTACTCCTAGTACTTTATTTAATTGTGAAGGATTATTCACTTCCCAGTTTCTTTGTGGCTCCAGCCTGATTCTTGATCCATTGGCACCACCACGCTTATCACTTCCTCTGAAAGTAGAAGCAGATGCCCATGCTGTAGATATTAGTTCAGCGTTGCTCAATCCTGAATTTAAAACTTTTGATTTTAATGCTTCCACATCATTTCCGTCCACCAATTCGTGGTTTACTTCAGGAATAGGATCCTGCCAGATCAGTTCTTCCTGTGGTACATCTGTTCCCAGATAACGGGCACGCGGTCCCATATCTCTGTGCGTAAGTTTAAACCATGCTCTTGCAAATGCATCGGCAAACGCATCAGGATTTTCATAAAAATGTCTTGAAATTTTTTCGTAAACAGGATCCAGTCTCAACGAAAGGTCTGTAGTAAGCATTGTTGGTTTATGCTTTTTGTCAGCATCAAATGCATCAGGAATAATATCCGCTCCATCCTTAGCAACCCATTGATGAGCTCCGGCAGGGCTTTTTGTCAGTTCCCATTCATTTTCAAAAAGATTTTTAAAGAAATAATTACTCCATTCAGTTGGAGTTTCAGTCCATGTTACTTCCAGACCACTGGAAATAGCATCTCTTCCACTTCCTGATTTATAACTACTAGACCATCCTAGTCCTTGTTGTTCAATTCCTGCTCCTTCAGGTTCTTTACCTACATGATCTGCAGGTCCGGCTCCATGGGTTTTACCGAAAGTATGTCCTCCGGCAATCAAGGCAACCGTTTCTTCATCATTCATCGCCATACGTCCGAAAGTATCACGAATATCTTTAGCAGCAGCAATCGGGTCAGGATTTCCGTCCGGACCTTCAGGATTCACATAGATAAGTCCCATTTGTACAGCAGCCAATGGATTTTCCAGATTTCTTGAATGAATATCACCATCTGCCTTTTCATCCGTTGGAAGAACTGCAGAATGTCCCTCTGCTACTCCCTCTGAACCGTGGGCATAACGTAAGTCACCTCCCAGCCATGTTTTTTCTGATCCCCAATACACATCGGAATCTGGTTCCCAGACATCTGCACGCCCTCCGGCAAATCCGAATGTTTTAAAGCCCATGGATTCAAGAGCGATATTTCCTGTAAGGATTAAAAGGTCTGCCCATGATATATTTCTGCCGTATTTCTGCTTAATTGGCCATAGTAATCTTCTTGCTTTATCAAGACTTACGTTATCCGGCCAGCTGTTTAATGGGGCAAAACGTTGCTGCCCTGCTCCTGCTCCACCTCTTCCGTCACCTACACGATATGTTCCTGCACTGTGCCATGCCATACGGATAAACAGAGGACCATAATGACCAAAGTCTGCCGGCCACCAATCCTGGGAATCAGTCATTAATGCATGAAGGTCTTTTTTTACAGCCTCCAGATCAAGGTTTTCAAATGCTTTAGCATAATCGAAATCCTTATCCATAGGATCTGAAAGGGAAGAATGCTGGCGCAGAAGATCTACTCTAAGCTGATCAGGCCACCAATCAGCATTTTGGGTTCCACCCCCTGCTACACTCTTCTTCATTGTTCCGTTATGAAACGGGCATTTACTGATGTCATTCAAATCTTTTTCCATTGTCGTTTATTTTATTTTTTATATTGATTAATACAGTTTAAATTCTCTGTTATAAGAGCATGACAAACCTACAACGTTTGATTGATATACACAATCTATTAATTTTTATTTCAACGATAGTTAAAAACTATAAACAAGTATTTTCGACCGCTTTTGTGCTGAGACATAATTGTGGTATTAAGTTAGTCATTTTTCATATTAACTTAAATAAAAACAGCGGAATACAAGCCAATTTAGAATTACTCAACGTAAGGAATTAAAGGGGAAAAAGAAGCTAGAGGCTGGAGGAAGGAAGTTTAATAACTTCATGAAAAAAACACGCTATTTCAACAATTTCTAAAAGTACTTCCAGCTTTATCTCACTAAAAATAAATTATTTATCTTTATGTTACCAAACATGAACATCTGCTATGAAAAAAGTAATTGTTGTCATTCTTGTTGCATTTATTATTATTCAGTTTTTTCCCATTGATAGAACAAATCCTCCACCTACACCAGGGATGGATTTTTTGAAGATTAAAAATACTCCGGAGAAAATTGCGCGTACTCTCAGAACCTCTTGTTATGATTGTCATTCCAATGAAACAAAGTACCCTTGGTACAGCAATATATCTCCTGTTTCGTGGTGGGTAAAAAATCACATCAATGAAGGCAGAAAACATCTTAATTTTTCTACCTTTGCAGTATATGAACCTAAAAGACAACTTCATAAACTGGAAGAATGTATAGAAATGGTTGAGAAAAAGGAAATGCCGCTTGAATCCTATTATTTGGGACATCAAAGCGCTAAACTTTCGGATGAGCAACGTACAGACCTTATTCAATATTTCAAAAAAGTAAAAGAAGACACTGAGAGAGGAATCATGTTTAATAAATAAAGTCATGGAAAATTGGGAAAATAAACATATTGTTTTTTTTGACGGAGATTGCGGAGTATGTAATTTCTGGGTGCAATGGATTTTGGAGCGCGACAAGAGAGACCAATTCATGTTTGCTTCTCTTCAGTCTGATTTCGGACAGCAGTTTTTGTCTGAAAGAGGTTTGGAAACCCGTATATTCAATACCATGTATCTGTGGAAACCTGGAAGGTATTATCAGATCAAATCAAGAGCTGTACTGGAAATCGCTAATTTGTTGGGAGGAGTTTATAAACTTTCCTTTGTCGGGAAAATTCTTCCTTCATCTTTAAGTGATAAAGTATATGATATTATTTCCCGAAACAGGATGAAACTGGCTAATCAGAAATGTTATCTGCCGGATCAGCATCAGAAGAAAAAATTTATTCAGGTATAATTTTCTTTGTCTGACAAAAATTTCTTTCAACTTATTCTAAAATATCATTCCGTAAGAGTCTCCAACAAATTAATATTAAAAATAATACATGTAGAGATTCCTACGGAATGACAAATAAAACGTATAATTGCTTTTGTTTAATGTTTAATGTTTAATGGAAATTAAACTGAAGAACAGTCTTTTACCAGCTTAATCAATTATCAATTATCAATTATCATTCATTACTCATAAATTAAGCGACCAAACAGAATAAGAATTTGGCGGGCACTGAATTTTCACCCACTTATCTCCTTGTGTTGTCGGATACCAGCTTGAACTTCCGGTGAAGTCTTTGATCTGCTGGCTGCTCCAATTGGTTTCCACCCATCTTTCCTGCCAATTTGAGGATGTGTTGATATACACAACTAGTCCTGGATTTCCATTATAACCGTTACGTCTAGCAATATATTCATCATTATCGGTATACAGGATAGAAGTAGTTCCGGTAGCTTTATTGTTATGGATCCAGATCAGGTTATTCAATCTTTCTTTATTTAGCCATTCTTCATAGTCTCTGTAAAAAATAGTGGGATACCCTTCATGGGTTAAGATATAGGCATATGCCGGCATTTTATTGTAAATGATATCTGTATCATGATTGGCTACAAAAGTAACTGCTTTGTAGGGATTTCTTTTCCACATCATATCATCATTCAGAACGTTTAAATTTCCGTTATCAAAAGCTTCATCCATTTTATAATACGCAGCAAAATCAAACACAGAGCTGTTGGCATTATTGGCCCACCATTCCAGTGTATTTACATTGGAATCCCATAATTCTCCGACAGAAAATCCTCCTACATTGGAATTCCAGGTATTCACTACCCAAGGGCCGAATCCTTTAACGTAATCAAACCTCCAGCCATCGAATTTCATCACATTTTTATAATATTTACCTACAGAATCATCTCTTCCCCAAAGCCAGTCCTGTACATGGGGATTGGCGTGACATAAATCCGGAAAACCTCCGAAAGCTCCTTCATCATTATTTCCATAGGCATTTTTATAAAAATCATTATAATTTCTCTGAAATTTCCCTGATGCAACTCCTGAAAAATTGGTCCAGGTGTTAGTCCCTGTAAAAGGGTTGGCTTCAGATTGTCCTCCACTGTTATGATTGATCACGATATCTGCATACACCTGCATATTTTCAGTATGTGCTTTGGTAATCAATGCTTCCAGTTCGGTTCTTGATCCGAAGCGGGTTTCTGTGCTCCCATTCTGATTAAAATTTCCGAAATCATAATAATCTGTAGGATCATATCCCATAGAATAAGCTCCGTTCTGTGCTTTTGATGCAGGAGGTAGCCATACAGCACCAATTCCGGCATTGGACCATGCTGTTAATTTATCTTTAACAGTATTCCACCAATTGCCTCCTTCCGGAACATCCCAGTAGAAGCCCTGCATCAGAACTCCACCGCCAGGACCTGCTACAAATTTACCCTGCATAGATCCGGACTCATTTCCAGTACTGAAAGGCCGACCGTCATGATTCGTTACATGTACTGTTTTGTCATGAACCTCTTGCTGCCTGGCAGGTTCCGTAATCATTTCATCTCTGTTCTGGCAAGAGCTCAATAGCGCCAAAGCCAGCAGAGAAAGGAAAAAGTTTGTTTTTTTCATCGTAATAATTAATTATCAATCTATTAAACAAGATACAATTTTATTGAAAACAAATTCAAATGAATGGGAAATATTTTCATTTTCCATAATAAATCAAGAAGAAAGGCTATTCAATTTTTCATTAAAAAATCATAAATTTTTAAGATTCTGGAAACAATTTTTCTTTTAATCCATATATTTGCATACTATGGAATACAATACCCAAAAAACTCAGCTTCATATGCCAGAATATGGCAGAATTATACAACAGTTGGTTGAGCGCTGCAAAGAACTTCCTACCAAAGAGGAAAGGAACGAAATGGCTATGGCAATCATCGATTTTATGGGTCAGAGAAACCCACAACTTCGCGACGAGGAAAATTATAAACATAAACTTTGGGACCATCTTTATATTCTTGCTAATCATGATCTGGATGTAGATTCTCCTTATCCGTTCCCAACGATGGAACAGTTAGCAGAAAAACCTAAAAGAATGGAATATCCAAAACTTCAAGGTGACTTTAAGTTCTACGGAAAAAGTATTCTTCAATTGATAGAAAAAGCAATCGAACTGGAAACGGGTGATGAAAAAGAAGCCCTTATCGAAGTGATTGCCAACAATATGAAGAAGTCTTATAATGTCTATAATAAAGAACATGTGACGGATGATGTTATTTTCCGCCACCTGAAAGAGCTGTCTGAAAACAGGTTGGATCTTACCGGAATAGATTCTCTTGAGAAAAGTAAGATTTATTATACCAATAATAATAACAACAACCGAAATAACAACAATAACAACAGGAATAACAGCAATAATAAAAATAATAACCAGCCTAACAAGAGAAGGCATAATAACAATCATAAAAACAGAAAATAATGAGTGGAACATTTCAGATAAGAGGAGGAAAAAGACTGCAGGGTGAAATAACTCCACAAGGAGCCAAAAATGAGGCTTTACAAATTTTATGTGCGGTTCTCCTAACGGACGAAGAAGTAAGAATCAAAAATATTCCTGATATCCATGATGTTAACAGACTGATTGAAATTCTTGGAGATTTTGGGGTAAAAATTACTAAAAACGGACAGGGAGATTATACTTTCAAAGCTGATCAGGTTAATTTTGATTATATTAAATCTAACGAGTTCAAAAAAGACGGAGCAAAATTACGGGGTTCTATTATGTTGATGGGTCCAATGCTTGCCCGTTATGGAGAGGCTTATATGCCGACTCCGGGAGGAGACAAAATCGGAAGAAGAAGATTAGATACTCACTTTCAAGGACTTGTAGAATTAGGTGCTGAATTCAATTATGATGAAGAGGAATATTTCTATTCTTTAAAAGCTAAAGAACTGAAAGGAAAATTCATTTTATTGGAAGAAGCTTCTGTAACCGGAACCGCTAATATCGTAATGGCAGCGGCTCTGGCAAAAGGAAAAACAAGAATCTATAACGCTGCGTGTGAACCTTACCTTCAGCAATTATGCAAAATGCTGAACAGAATGGGTGCTAATATCTCAGGAATCGGATCAAACCTTTTGACCATTGAAGGGGTTGAATACCTTAGAGGAACTGAGCACACCATGCTTCCGGATATGGTAGAAATTGGTTCCTGGATTGGTCTTGCAGCCATGACAAAATCTGAAATTACCATTAAAAATGTAAACTGGAACCAGCTTGGTGTTATCCCGAATACATTCAGAAAATTAGGAATCGAACTTGAGCAAAGTGGTGATGATATCTATATTCCAGCTCAGGAACATTATAAAATTCAGAAATTTATTGACGGATCTATCCTTACGATTTCGGATGCGCCATGGCCTGGATTTACGCCGGATTTATTATCTATTATTTTAGTGGTAGCAACACAGGCAAAAGGAAGTATCCTGGTTCATCAGAAAATGTTTGAATCCAGATTATTCTTTGTGGATAAGTTAATTGACATGGGTGCTCAGATCATTTTATGTGATCCGCACAGAGCTACCGTAATCGGATTGAATCAGGAGGCTCCGTTAAGAGGAACAACCATGGTTTCCCCGGATATCAGAGCTGGAAATGCACTTCTTATTGCAGCCCTTTCAGCAGAAGGAAAATCTATTATCCACAACATCGAACAAATCGACAGAGGATATGAAAATATTGATGGAAGACTAAGAGCCATTGGTGCTGACATCGAAAGAATTTAAAATTATTTTATTTGATAATACGAAAGCGTTCAGGGTATTCTGGGCGCTTTTTTGTTTAACCTTTGTCATTCTGACGAAGGAAGAATCTTATTGTCATCCAATATATGAGATTCTTCACTACATTTATGAACTACCTTCACAGACTTTCGGCCTGTGCTTAGAATAACACTCTTGAGCCAACCTCAATTCTGTACCGATTAATGATTAGTTTTCTTAATCTGCTTTTAGCATAAAACAAAAAAGTGCCCGGTAAAAAACCAGACACTTTGAGTAATTAAAACTATATGAATCTCACTTAAAAATAGGTTCTGCAGGTATATTCTACCGTAGTATTGATAAGTTTATTTTTATTCAGATAGAATTCAAGCTGCTGAAAATCTTCTGAATTGACATTAATATATAACTGTACGGAACCAAAACTATATCCGTTCACGTATTCTACATTAGCTGACAACACTCTATGGCAAATGCCTAATTGATTATAGATGGTATTCATTAAATGTTCAAATTTCATTTTCCCATTCAACTCTATTTCCAATAATAATTCTTTTTTAGGCAGGTTTATTTTATTTTGTAAAACCTGCAGGCCTGGATTAGGTGTAATCATCGCTAAACATTTTTTGGTTAAACACTCTTAGATCATATCGCGCTCTGCATTTAAATCTGTGACAAAAATATAAAAAAATATTAGTCCACCAAATTAGTAGACTAATATTTTTAAAAATTTAACATAAAAAAAGAAGCCTTATAAGCTTCTCTCTCTATTTTACAGTGTATTTATCCTTTCTAATTTCTCCGAACCCGCAAGGCCATTAGGATTACAACCAGCCTCTCCTTCAGGGACTTTCAGATTTTTTTTGGTGTAAAATTCTTCCCAGAATGCATTTGTTTTTCCTGTCTTAGGATCAATAAATGTCATGGGTTCCAATTTAAAAATATGTTCTTCCCGAAAAGCTCTTTCCACAAAATCTGAACAGTAATATGAATTTTCATCCAGAATATAATTGAAATTGTAAGGTTTTCCAAGCATGGAATGTGCCTTTTTAATAGCTTCAGGAATTGCTTTCTGATATTCGGGCTTTAAACGATAGACAATCACCTCCTGCCCTTCTTCTTTCTGATCTTTTATAAAATCATTGAAATCCTGTTTCTGAGAACCACCTTTAGGCGCAGCATGCAGAACAAACATTCTGTTCCCTTCTTTTTCAAGAATTCCTATATGATCAAATGAAGCTGTTTTTTGTTTTTGAGTCACATTATTAATCGCCCCGGAAAGTCCGGATTCTTTTGCTATGACAAAAAGAAGATCTCCATTTCTAAGCTGTACATTGCCAGAATGAGCATTTTTACACTGAACCAACAGGATCATTAAGCAGCACAAAAGTCCTGCAACCATAAGTTCTTTAATTTTTGAGCTAAAAGATTTTCTAAATTCAGACATGTTATTATACTTTCGTTGCCAAAATTACAAAATAGAATTCATTACATTTGTGGGAATATTGATCTATTCTTCACACCAAACATTTCCAAAAATCTTATGCCACATATTTTATTAGTTGAAGACGATGACAGGCTTTCAAAATTGATTGCAAAAGGATTTCAGGAATCTGAATTTGAGGTAACAGTGGCTTACGACGGAATTACAGGTCTGAAATTGGCAATGCAGACCCATTTTGATCTGGTAGTTACAGATATTGTATTACCCAAAAAAGATGGTCTTGAATTTTGCCATGAAATCAAAACATTAAAACCTCATCTTCCTGTTATTATGCTAACTGCATTGGGAACCACTGATGACAAGCTGGAAGGATTTGATGCCGGAGCAGATGATTATCTGACTAAACCTTTTGAAATGAGAGAACTGGTAGCAAGAATTAAAGTTCTCCTGAAACGTTTTTCGCAACAGCTTCAGCAAAAAGTTTTTGTTCTTAAATATGAAGGTATTGAAATGAATCTGGAGCAGAAAACAGTGAGCCGTGATCATACACCGATAAAATTGACCCCAAAAGAATTTAACCTCTTAAAGTTCATGCTGGAAAATTCAGAAAGAGTTCTTTCCCGAAGTGAAATTGCAGAGAAAGTATGGGAAACCCATTTTGATACGGGAACCAATTTTATTGATGTATATATTAATTATCTCCGAAAGAAAATAGATAAAGATTTTGAGGCCAAACTTATCCACACCAAAGCTGGTATGGGATTTATTCTGAAAAAAGACTACGAGTCAGGCATTGTACAATAATCATTAAGATAAACTAAAAATATCCGGATGAAAATAAGAACCAGACTTACGCTGCTTTTCACCTTAATTACGGCAATGCTTTTAGGGATATACAGCTTTTCGATTTATTATTCATCCAAAGAAGCCAGGGAGAAATCTTTTTACAGCGAACTTCAGAATGAAGCCATTGCCAAGGCTGATTTATTTTTCAGAAGTTCACTTCCTGAACAGGAAATGCATAAGCTTTATAAGAACAATACCAGAACCCTTAATGAGGTTCAGGTAGCCATTTATGATATCAATAAACAACTGATCTATCATGATGATGCCAAAGTAGATTATGTAAAAGAAACGCCGCAGATGCTTTCCCAGATATTCCAGAAAAAAAGAATCACTTTCTTTTTAAACAATTTGCAGGTAATCGGGATGGTGTATCATTATGAAGGAAAATCGTATGCTGTCACTGCGGCTGCTTATGATCAATACGGATATGAATATTTGACTCATCTTCTTACCATCAGTATTATTTCATTCTTCAGTATTTTAATTCTTATTTATCTCGCAGGAATATTTCTTTCCAAAAAAGCATTGAGCCCACTCAGTGAAATGGTCATTCAGATTAAAAAAATTACTGCCGGAAAGCTAGAGTTGCGCCTGAAAACAACAAAAGAAAAAGACGAACTCAATGAGCTTGCCCAAAATTTCAATGGAATGCTGGAAAGGCTTGAAAATTCTTTTGATTCCCAAAAACATTTTGTCTCCAATATCTCACACGAATTGAGAACACCTCTATCAGCTATTATTACTGAACTGGAACTGGCCTCCGAAAAAGATAAATCCAAAGAAGAATATCAGGAAACCATTCAATATGCACTGGAAGATGCCCGCAATATGGTAAAACTTTCCAATAGCTTAATGGATCTTGCAAAAGCCAGCTATGATCCCAACGAGATCAGTTTTTCAGAAATCCGCCTTGATGAAATTCTTCTGGAATCTTACACCAAAATAATAAAAGAAAATCCCGGGTATAAAGTTTCATTAAACATCGAAGATTCATTAGAAGAACATCAGCTTATCATTCAGGGAAATGAATATCTTCTGCAGGTTGCTTTCAACAATCTCATTGACAATGCCTGCAAATATTCACCGGAACATACATGTTCAATAGATGTCAGAACCCATTCAGAAGTTCTTAAAATCCGCTTTACCAATATGGGAAATAGTATTCCTCAGGATAATTTATCCCATATTTTTAAACCTTTTTACAGAAGTGAGACTTCAAGACAGGAAAAAGGCCACGGAATAGGACTTTTCCTCACTGAGAAAATTATTTTGCTCCATCATGCAAAAATTACGGTGATATCAGATCATCATGAAACTATTTTTACCGTGGAGTTTGTGATCAGTTAATAGATCAAAATCTTCATTCAAATTTATTTGAATCTTAACTTTTCTTACAACCTTAATTAGCTTAATGGTTTAAAAACTTCATACCTCTACTCGTGAGAAAGGGATTTCTTATTGAAAACGGTTGTTCCTATACTAGCCGCAATGACACATGCAATAGAAATCCATTGTAAAAAAGATAATTCTTCAGCCAGGAAAACCAATCCGGAAAGTGCAGCAAATGCAGGTTCCAGGCTCATCAGAATACTAAAAGTTTTTGCAGGAAGCCTTTTCAATGCCATCATCTCCAGTGAAAAAGGTAAGGCACTCGAAAGAATAGCCACCCCCAGCCCTTTTACAAAAATATTCGGAGTAAGATTGAAAACGGCACCATCCCATATTGTAAATGGAATAATCACGAGGCTGGCGAATATCATTCCTGTCGTAACCGCATCTTTTCCATCCATTATTTTGGAAACCTTCCCGCCCATTATAATATAGACTGCCCAGAACATTCCCGCAAGGAAAGCAAGCCCAAGTCCTATTAAATCTACATGATCATTCTGCCATGGAACAATCAGTAAAATCCCGACACATGCCAGCAACGCCCACACAACATCCAGCAGTTTACGGGATAAAGCCAGCGCAAGAAATAACGGACCAGCAAATTCCACCGTGACGGCTAGTCCTAATGGAATTCTTTGAATGGCCATATAAAAAATAAGATTCATTGCTGCCAAACCTATTCCGTATATCGCACAGTATTTCCATTTCTGTCTGTCAAACTGTAAAAATTTCGGACGATTAATCAAAGTAAGCAATATGGCAGAAAGTACAATTCTTAAAGTAACCGTACCAATAGCTCCGATAGCAGGAAAAAGCTGTTTCGCGATGGAAGCTCCGCCCTGTACACATATAATGGCTAACAATGTAGCAGGTATTGCTATGTTTGATTTTTTCATTTCTAATTCAAAGGTTTTGGAGGGAAATCTCAGGGATTAAACAAGCTCTTATTTTGTATGAGCAATTGTGAAATTCACCATACAAAAACCAGCCTTCAAATGTATTGAAATTTTATCTCTTACCATGGGTACAGTTTACACATATTAATAGGATATAATAAATAATTATTCCTTGTAGAATCATCAAAAAAATACAAAGTAATTTTCTCTAATGATTTTCTAATAACATTCTAAAGCTTTTCTAACGGTAAAAAAAAGCAATCATTTCTACTTTTGCACAGTAAAAAATAAAGCATATGGACCCAGATCCTTACCGTAATTATCAATCTTAAAAGCTTTAGTTGTATTCACTTTTCTATACAGCTGAAAAGCTTTGTAAAAACAGGAAAAGTTATGAATACATTTGAATTTACCCTTCGTTTACTAACCGCATTCAGCCTGGGAGCAGGAATAGGCTTCGAAAGACAGTGGCGCAAAAAGAATGCAGGTCTCCGAACCAACACTTTGGTTTGCATTGGATCAGCAGCATTCGTATTGATTGCCATCAGAATTGGCGGGGATGCAGCCGGAAGAATCACCTCTTATATCGTTAGCGGAATTGGCTTCCTTGGCGGTGGAGTGATTATGAAAGACGGCCTTACCGTGAGAGGATTAAATACGGCGGCCACTTTATGGTGTTCTGCAGCCATAGGCGCATTGTGTGCTCTCGGATACCCTATAGAAGCACTCATTACTGTAATCTTCATTGTCTCCACAAATATATTTCTGAGACCCTCATTATCCTCACAAAAGGAAGCCCGGACCAAAAAACTGGTGAGTACCAAGAAAAAGAACGAAACAAAAGCAACAATCAGCAATAGCACTCAATTTTATTAAGGTCATGAAAAAAGTAATCTTATTTCTTATCAGTCTTTTTGCAGTCTCCTGTAAAGACAATACATCTCAACAAAACAAAGAATCTGAAATAATAACCCGTGGCGAGCAGGTTATCATCCCGGAAAACAATCCTGTTTTCAAAAAAATTAAAACACAGATTGTTACCGAACAGGAACACAGCGATGGTGTAGTCTCGGCCGGAACAATCCAGGCGATCCCTAATCATTATGCAGAGATTGCAAGTCCGTTTTCAGGAAGAATAACCCAAGCGTTTATTCAGCTGGGACAAAATGTTTCTGCCGGAAGCCCGCTCTTTGAAATTCTTTCTTCCGACTATTTTTCGGTTCAAAAGGATTATACAGATGCATTGAATGATGTACAGCTTGCAGAAAAAAATTACAGACGCCAGCAGGATCTTGTCAAAAACGGTGTAGGTATTCAGAAAGAACTGGATGAAGCAGACACGGATTTTAAAAATAAAAAAACATCTCTTTCCAATGCCTCTTCTGCTTTGAAGGTCTATAACAGCAAAGGCGGAGGAATAGGAAGCCCTCTTATTGTAAGAGCGCCCATAAAAGGAGAAATCATTTCCAATAAAATTGTAAACGGTCAATATCTGAAAGGAGATGCAGATCCTGTAATGATTATCGCAGAATTATCAAAAGTCTGGATTTCCGGTGATGTCAAGGAAAAAGACATCCGCTTTGTGAATACCGGAGATCAGGTTTCAGTAAAAGTAAGTGCCTATCCCGACAGAAATATTACAGGAAAAGTATATCACGTCAATGAAATTGTAGATGAAGATACCCGAAGCATAAAAGTCCTTATTGAATGTGATAATCCCGACAGAAAACTAAAACCGGGAATGTACGCTACCGTTAATTTTTCCACAACGCCTGAAAAAGCTGTGATGATTCCCGTGACCGCTTTAATGCAACAGGACAATTCCCAATATGTATGGGTAAAAACAGGAAAGCATCAATATGCAAAACGCTCAGTAACAACAGGGGAAACCGACCAGAAAACAGTAAGAATCATTTCAGGTTTAAAATCCGGAGAAACCATTATGACGGAAGGAGGAATTTATATGCTGGATGCGAAATAATGTAAAATGATGCGAAATCAGAAACTATGAAAAAATTACTTACAATCTCTATACAGAAGAGATGGCTCATGCTTGCTCTCTTCCTTTTACTGGGGTTCTTTGGATATTATTCCTGGACCAGATTATCCATAGAAGCCTATCCTGATATTGCCGACGTAACTTCCCAGGTGGTAACACAGGTTCCGGGACTGGCCGCTGAAGAAGTAGAGCAGCAAATCACCATTCCCTTAGAAAGATCACTGAACGGCCTTCCGGGAATGCATGTCATGCGCAGCAAAAGTACCTTCGGGCTATCCATTATCACTATGGTTTTTGATGATGGCATAGATGATTACTGGGCACGCCAGCGTATTCAGGAAAGACTGACAGATGTGGATCTTCCTTATGGTGCACAGCCCGGATTAGATCCCCTCACCTCTCCTATCGGCGAAGTATATCGTTATATTATCGAAAGTAACAACCACAGCCTTCGGGAATTGACGGATTTGCAAAAATTTGTCATCATTCCTAGGATCAAACAGGTTTCAGGAATTGCTGATGTAACGAATTTCGGGGGAATTACCACCCAGTTTCAGATCGAACTGGATCCACATAAACTTGAACAGTATAGTCTTTCCCTCTCAGAAGTAACAGAAACGATTTCCAAAAACAATGTAAGTGCCGGAGGAAGTATGCTTCCCCGCGGAAATCTTGCCTATGTCATCCGCGGAATAGGATTGGTAAAAGATTTAAATGATCTTGGAAAAATTGTGGTAAAAACACAAAACGGGGTTCCTGTTTTTTTGAATGATGTAGGAACTCTGAAATACGGAAACCTGGAAAGAAAAGGAATTCTTGGCTACACAGACCGAAAACGTAATTATTCTGAAAGCGTGGAAGGAATTGTTCTTTTACTGAGAGGTCAAAACCCTTCACAAGTACTGGAAGGAGTACATGAAGCGATTGAAGAACTAAATAACGAAACACTGCCTCTTGGTGTAAAGATCCATCCTTTCCTGGACAGAACAGACCTTGTAAAAACTACCCTTACGACAGTTTCCCATACTCTTACTGAAGGAATTGTATTGGTTATTATTGTACTGATTGTATTTCTTGGAAGCTGGCGTGGAGCATTACTGGTAGCTATTACCATTCCGCTTTCTTTATTATTTGCTTTTATATTAATGCATTTCACCAATATTCCGGCCAACCTGCTTTCACTGGGAGCTATTGATTTTGGAATCATTGTAGACGGAGCGATTGTCATGCTGGAAACCATCCTGAAGAAAAGGGAAGAAAATCCTGAAGAAACACTGGAAGAAAAAACGATAACCCAAAGAGTGATTGAAGTGGCAAAACCTATTTTCTTTTCAACCATTATTATCATTACAGCATACCTTCCATTATTCGCTTTTGAAAGAGTAGAAAAAAAATTATTTACCCCCATGGCCTTTACTATAGGATATGCCCTGTTGGGAGCACTCGCCGTAGCATTGCTTCTGATTCCGGGATTAGCGTACGTAATCTATCGCAAACCCCAGAAGATCTATCACAATAAATGGCTGGAGAAAGTAAGTACCGCCTATGGAAAGAGCATTGAAAAAATAATGCAGGCTCCCAAAAGAGTTATGATTCCTATTACAATCGTCTTGGTATCTGCCGGAATTCTTTCCTACAATGTCGGAAAAGACTTCCTTCCGGAGCTGGATGAAGGTTCTATCTGGCTTCAGGTACAGCTGCCACCCGGAATTTCTTTAGCTAAATCAAAAGAAATGAGTGACACCTTACGTGCCCGCACTTTAAAACATCCTGAAATTACTTATATGATGGTTCAGGCTGGTCGAAATGATGACGGTACCGACCCATGGACTGCTTCCCACTTTGAAGTGTCTATCGGTATAAAACCCTACAGCGAATGGCCTGCAGGAAAAACAAAAGCAGACCTCATCAAAGAACTTGCAGCAGATTATAAAGATATGCCGGGATTCACCGTAGGATTTTCCCAGCCTATGATTGACGGAGTAATGGATAAAATCTCAGGAGCTCACAGCGAATTAGTAGTAAAGGTGTATGGAGAAGATTTTAAAGAAACCAGACGTATTGCCGAAAATGTATTGTCTACTTTAAACCAAATTCCGGGTTCGGCAGACCTTGCCATAGATCAGGAACCGCCATTGCCTCAATTACAGATTATTGCTAACAGAGACAAAATTGCTCAGTATGGCTTGAATGTAGCTGATGTTGCCGACCTTATTGAAGTGGCATTGGGAGGAAAAGCCATTTCTCAGATTTTCATTGGCAATAAAGTCTATGATATTTCATGTCGTTATACTGAAGACAGCCGTGATACTCCGGATAAAATCGGAAATCTGATGCTTACCTCAGCTTCCGGAGCTAAAATTCCTTTATCTCAGGTAGCAGAAGTGAAATTGAGTACTGGTGAAAGTACCATTACTAGAGAAATGAACAAACGACACCTTACCGTTAAGCTGAACTTAAGAGGAACGGATCTTTCTTCATTTTTGAAAAAAGCACAGGACAAAATTGAAAAAGACATCCAATATGACCATGAGAAATACCAGATCAAATGGGGTGGACAGTTTGAAAATCAAAACAGGGCTTATTCCAGATTGGCATTTATTGTTCCGCTGGCATTGGCAATTATGTTCTTGTTATTGTATGGTGCATTTGGAGACTTCAGACAGGCTTTGGTACTGATGTCTATTGTTCCACTGGCATTATTTGGCGGAATGCTGGCACTCAACATACGGGGAATGTCCTTGAATGTATCTTCGGCAGTAGGATTTATCGCATTGTTCGGAGTTGCCATTCAGAATGGAGTTATTATGATTTCTCATATCAACGATCTGCGCAAGAAAGGATATGATCTGAAACAGGCTGCCATCAAAGGAGCAAAAGACCGTTTCAGACCTGTATTGATGACCGCAACGGTGGCTGTAATTGGATTATTCCCAGCTTCACTGGCTACAGGCATCGGTTCGGATGTACAGCGTCCACTGGCAACGGTAATTGTCTACGGGTTAATGTTCTCTACTATTTTAACACTTTTCGTGCTGCCGGCTATTTATTTTATGGCTGAACGCCGCCACGAAAAACAAAATTTGAAATCAGATGAAAATTAAAGTTCATATTATCATATTATCTATAGTATGGTTTAGTATTACAGAGATAAAGGCACAGGAAAAAGAGCTTTTGCAATTTGAAGAATACCTGAGTCTTGTGGGAAATAAAAATCTTGGATATGCTTCTCAAAAATACAATGTAAGTATGGCTGAGGCTGCCATTCAGACCGCTAATATGTTTCCTGATCCCCAATTGGAAATGGAAACCACCAATAATGGAGTGAATCAAAATATGGGATATGTATATGGGGCATCAATGGGATGGACGCTTGAATTGGGTGGTAAAAGAAAAGCACGGGTAAATCTGGCCAGAAACCAATCTGAACTGAGCAAAATACAACTGCAGGATTTCTTCAGGAATCTTCGTGCAGATGCCAGTTTAGGATATATTGATGCTTTAAAATCAAAAGCTTTGCTTGAAGTACAGCAGGATTCTTATAAAAACATGCAGCAACTGGCAAAGTCCGACAGTATCCGTTACCGTTTGGGAACCATATCGTTAGTCACGTCCAAACAGAGTAAATTGGAAGCGGCTTCTTTACTCAATGAAGTATATCAGGCTGAGAGTGCGGAACAACAGGCTCTCACCAGTTTATCAGTCTTTCTTGGCGACAGCAAGATAACAAACAGAGATGTGGCCGGAGATTTTAATACCTTCAACAGGGATTTCAGTATTGACGATCTAACCTTACAAGCTTTGAATGAAAGAGCCGATTTATTGGCAGCAAGACAAAATACAGAAGTAGCTAAAAGCCAGATCAATCTTGAAAAAGCCAACCGTATTATCGACTTAGGCATCAGCGCGGGAGCGGAACGTCATACAGAAGCGACCAACGAAATTGCACCTTCCCCTACCGTAAATGCTGTAAAAATGGGTATCAGTATTCCTTTGAAATTTTCCAACAGAAGAAATGCAGGATTGAAGATTGCAGAAATGGCACATTCTCAGGCAGAAGTTGAATACAAACAAATTGAACAAAGTATAAAAGCTGAAGTGATGCAGGCCTATCAGCAATATACAGCAACTCAGAAACAGCTCAGACAGTTCCAAAACGGGATGCTTTCAGAAGCACAAAGCATCTTGGAAGGAATTACCTACAGCTACAAAAGAGGAGAAAGCTCTATTCTGGAAGTACTGAATGCCCAAAGAACTTACAATAATGTCCGAAAAGATTATTATCAGGCTCTTGCAGATAATGCCGCTGCTTTGATTGAGCTTGAACGGAAAGCAGGAATCTGGGATATTCATTTTTAGAAAGGAAGAGGGAAGCTGGAGGATGGAAGTTTCTGCAAGTCGATGGATAAATACACACCATTTAATTAACTTTTAAATATTTATCAAGCTCATCATGAAATGACAATTGGAGATTCTAAAATACAAATACTACCTCCAGCTTCAGACTTCCAGCTTCCAACAATTAAACGATAATCAGTGATTCTAAAAATACAAATACTACCTCCAGCTTCAAACTTCCAGCTTCCAGCATAAAAAAAGCTCTGAAATCAAATAGATTTCAGAGCTTTTTTTATTTCTTATACTGAGATTCATAAATTTTGATCCAATCATCAGCAGTCATTTTTTTACTGAGTTCAGCAATCAGCTCAAATGGAATATCTTCTACTTTTTTAAAACGTACGCAGGATTTACCCATATCCAGCTTTTTTTTGGAGTGTTTAGGATATTCTGCCACAAACCAGTCGAGAAGTTCCGGTGTGGAATACAGTCCCATATGATACAATGCTATAAAATTCTTCTGAGAAGCTACGCTTAAAAATGGCAGTGGAGTTCCCGGTGTACAGTGATAACCTGCAGGATATGTTTTCAAAGGAACAACCCAACCTACCATACCATAATTTGTGGCTTCTTCGAAACCTTTAGGAAGGTTGTCATTCACCGTATCATAAAGCTTTTTGAAGGCTTCCTGTCTTTCTTCAGGAATTTTTGAGATATAATCCTCTATGGAAACTGACTGAATCTGCATATGGTAATTTTTTCTAAAATACGATTATTTTAGATTATTATTCAAACAAATCATAAAAAAAGGCAGCCACACGAATGCAACTGCCTACAGAAATTATTAACTCAAAAAATTTTATTTCTTAATGGCTTTCACTGTTGATTTTGAGCCATCTTTAAAGTTCATCGTCACTAAATATAAACCAGCGTTCAATTCAGCTAACTGAAGTTCTGTAGTTGGGTTATCAATAGTTTTCACTACTCTTCCCGCTACATCTGTAACAGTTACAGATTTAACATCTTTGATATCTGCAATATGAAGAACATCTCTGAAAGGATTAGGATATACATTCACTTCTTTTTTCTTCAGATGGGTTTCTGAAGTTGATAATGAAGTAGCTACTTCAAAGGTAAAATCAATGAATTCTCCTCTTGAGATAGCTGAACAAGGGTTTGATGGTGCTGTACTGTTATAATCAGTTACTACTCTCATTCTATAACTTCCAAGAGGTGTTCCTGCAGGTACAGTAATCGTTCCGGAAGCATTTGTTATATAAGTGTTGGTAACAAACATTCTTTCTGAAGCTTCAAAAGTCAGATTATTATTCCAGTCTACCCAAACTGCAATTCCACATGTAGGGCCTCCTGCAGTGAAAGACACTGAAGTGTCAGATCCCGGAGCATTGATGATCTTGTTATTGCTTGCTATTAAATTTTGATATCCACCTGCAATACTTGAACCGGATGAATACGTCATATTTACCAATCCTCCGGTAGAACTGAAGTCAGACAGCCATGAGTTCTGTGAAGTAGATGAAGGCAGACAGTAGCCTGTTCTGAATGCTGTAACATCACTCCAGATACTTTTGTCACTAGCACTACATGCAGATCTTACCCATGCATAGTAATTCGTATCTGTAGATAGAGAGCTCAGCGGTGCTGAAGTCGTAGCAGAAGTTGCAGAGTTGGAAGCGTTCAAAACAGTAGATGCATCAGGTGCAGTATTTGTTGTACTGTAATATACTTCATATCCGTTGGCAGGAGCAGAAGCTGGTGCCGTCCAACCGATCGTTGCTGTATTCATTGTCACGTTTGATGATGTAACAGCAGTTGGCTCAAGACAAGAAGGAATATTCTGAACCGTAATATTATCAATATAAATAGAACGTGAAGAACCTCCCAATCCATGTTTAAATGCCAATTGCAAATCAGAACCTACAGGAATATTAACGGTATATTGGGTATGAGTAGTAGTTAAGGTAATAGGAGCTCCAATCTGTGTAAAAGAAGCCGGATCTGCAGGATTCGAAAGTGTTCCCACTAATAATGTATAATTACTTCCCCCCGCTTTTGCATAAAATCTTACACGCTTCGTACCATCTGAAAGGTTTATAGTAGGAGGAGCCACTAACATTTGGCTGCCTGTAGTCCCACTTGAATTATTCATATAATAAGAATTAGGTGCTGAATAGCTATTGGATGCCGCTACATATCCATACCCTGCAAATGAGGTACTTTCCAGATATGCCCAACAGCTTGGAGCATTCGTATTTGAAGTGGAACCTGTACTTGTTGTATCAAAGTTTTCTGTATAAGGAACCGTGAAAGTAGAACAAGCCGTTTTAAATGTTCCTGCAAAAGACCATACACTTTGGCTGGTAGCAGTATTACAATTGGATCTCACCCAATAATAATAGGTGGTATTTGAATTAAGACTTCCAATAGTTGTACTTGTACCTGTTATCCCCGGATAAGTAGGCGTTACTGAACCCGATGGTATTGTGTTTGAAGTACTGTGGTATACATCATAACTGGCAGCACTACCTGTCCATGAAACTAAAGCTGAGTTGGCTGTGATTCCGGAAACGGCCTGCAATACAGGAGGTGCACAATCAGAATAGGCATCTGCTGAAAAAGCAAAAATATTCGGTATCCCTGAACCACTAACTTTAGTTACTGTTACACTTTGTACTAGTTTTGCCTGATTTGCTGCATCTATTGCCAATTCAGCTTGATATAATCTTGGATTGGTTCCACCTTCAGGAGAAGGCACATCATCACCACTGGCTGGAGTAGCCCCCGGCTTTTTAATTCTTCCTATTCCCTGTATCGCAAAATTAGATCCATTATACCAGTCTGAAAGACTTATACTTGAAAATGTCTGTGAACTGCCGTCGGTAAAATTAACCACTACACTTACCGTAGAAGTACCACTTCCACTTACAGCAAGCATATAGAGTTTGATTGCGGCCTTTGGTGTTGTAAATGCCAAAGTTCCGTTATCACTGGTTGCAGCCAATCTTAAAGAATTATTTGCATTTAAACTTGCCAGCTGGAAACTTAATCCGGGAGTTGTTCCCACTACAGAATTAATGAGCCCATCTACAGGAATACCATACGTAATTGCTGCACTTGTAGAGGTCAGCTGAAAATCTTTCGCTACAAAAGCGTATGAAACTCCATCTACGTCATTATTTGTAGAAATTGTTGAAGAACCGATACCGTTTGCAATTACATCAGCGGTTAAGCCTGAAGCAATCGGCATGGTTTGATAATTTTGAGCCATGAGTACACTGGCTGAAAACAGAGCGATAGCAGGTACCACTCTAGAAAATAAATTTATTGCCATTTTAATCACATTTGTGGCGAAATTTAGTAAAAATAACAATACAAAAAAGTTTTTTTTAAACAAAAAATAAAATAATTTCAAAAAAGGTCAAATATCAATATTTCACATACACAAAAATTATCAGAAGTAAAAAAAAATTAAAGAACATTCTCCTATTTCTTAATTGACTCTTAATTTTATTATTGAGAAATTAAATCCTATTTTTGTCATACAAATTTTTTGAACAATGCCGAATATTTCAAACAGAGCACTGCATATGCCGCCATCGCCGGTAAGAAAACTGGTTCCCTTTGCGTTACAAGCAAAACAGAAAGGAATAAAAGTATATCACCTTAATATCGGGCAGCCTGATATTGAAACTCCGGAAACAGCGTTAAATGCTTTAAAAAACATCGATTTAAAAGTATTGGAATATGCGCTTTCTGAAGGAAATATTGAATACAGAAAAGCCCTTACAGAATACTACCATTCATTAGGTTTCTCAGATCTTACCCCTGATAACTTTATTGTTACCAATGGAGGTTCTGAAGCCCTGAACTTTGCCATCTCTACTTTATGTGATGAAGGGGATGAAGTGATTATTCCTGAGCCTTACTATGCCAACTACAACGGTTTCACCAGCACATTTGATGTGAATGTAGTAGCAGTACCTTCTACAATTGACACAGGTTTTGCTTTGCCACCTGTTGAAGAATTCGAGAAAAAAATTACAGAAAAAACAAGAGCAATCATTATCTGTAACCCTGGAAACCCTACCGGATATCTTTATACGCGTGAGGAGCTTCAGAAACTTGCAGAAATTGCTTTGAAATACGATATTGTAATCATCTCTGATGAAGTATACAGAGAATATGTATATGACGGAAAGCAGCAGATCTCCATGCTTGATTTCCCTGAATTAGCGGAAAACTGTATCATCATTGATTCAGAATCCAAGCGTTACTCTATGTGTGGAGTAAGAATCGGATGTATGGTGACCCGTTCCAACAAGATCCGTAATGCAGCTATGCTTTTTGCACAGGCAAGATTAAGCCCGGTTCTTTTGGGACAAATTGCAGCAACAGCAGCACACCAGAACGATGGTCCTTATATCAGAGCAGTAAGAGAAGAATATACCCACAGAAGAAATGTATTGGTAGATCTTTTAAATGCTATTCCTGGAGTTATCTGCCCTAAACCAAGAGGTGCTTTCTACTGTGTTGCAGAGCTTCCGGTAGATGATACTGAAAAATTTGCTCAGTGGCTGCTTGAAAAATACGCTCTTAATAACGAAACCATCATGGTTGCCCCTGCAGGAGGGTTCTACAGCGACCCTGAATTAGGTAAGAAACAGGTGAGAATTGCCTATGTTCTGAAAGAAGAAGATTTAAAAAGAAGTGCTGAAATTCTGAAAGAAGCTTTAAAGAAGTACAGAGAAGAATTCAGTCTGTAAAATATATCCTATGCCGACAACAAAAAAACTCCATCTGAAAATTCTGTTTTCGATTCTTTTGCTGTCGGCATTTTTTTCATGTGATTCCAAAAAGACAGAACAGTCGGCACCCCCTAGAAATCCACACGAAATTACATTCATCAGTGTATCTGATATTGGGGGAAGCCTTGGAAATTACAGAATTATCAAAGCCACAAAAGATTCTGTTTTTGCAGAAAAAGGGATAACAGCCCAACAAAGCCATAAAGCATGGGCATCTGCCATCAATCCCGAAGTCTGGAAAAAACTTGTATCATCAGTCCATATTGTAGATCTTGATCATATAAAAAGTTCTCCCAGCCAACAGTCTGTAGACGGAATAGATGAAACATTCCAGATCCGGACTCCGAAAAAATCCCATATTTATGTAAATGCTTATGCAGACACTTTACATTACAAACAGCTACAGCAACTTAAAGAACAACTAGACAAGATTCTTCCCAAAGAATACAAATAAAACATGCAGGAAAATTTTTCATTAAAACCTTATAACACATTCGGTGTTGAAGCCAAAGCCCATTATTTTACTGAAGTCAGTACTATTGATGAATTAAAAGAGGCGCTCATTTTCTCGAAGACGAATTCCCTTCAGCTTCTGTTTTTGGGAGGCGGGAGTAACATTCTTCTTACCAAAGATTTTGACGGTCTTGCTATTCAACTGAATTTAAAAGGAATTTCCGAAGAACACATCAGTGAAAATGAAGTATTAGTAACCGCAAAAGCAGGTGAAAACTGGCATGAATTTGTGATGTACTGCCTGCAAAAAAATTATGGAGGACTTGAAAACCTGTCCTTAATTCCGGGAAATGTGGGAACTTCTCCTATGCAGAATATCGGGGCTTACGGAACAGAGATCAAAGACGTTTTTGTAAGCTGTGAGGCATTGGATCTGGAAAATCTTGAACTGAGGACCTTCAGTCTTGAACAATGTAGATTCGGATACAGAGATTCTATTTTCAAGCAGGAAGGAAAAGGCAGATATGTTATTCTTGGAGTCACTTTTAAGCTTACCCAAAAAGAACATCGTATCAAAACCGAATATGGAGCTATCCAATCCGAACTGGAAAATCTTGGCATTAAAAATCCTACGATTCAGGATGTTTCCAAAGCGGTGATCCATATCAGACAAAGCAAACTGCCGGATCCTAAGAAAATTGGAAATGCCGGAAGTTTTTTCAAGAACCCGACAATTCCTCTTGCCCAGTTTGAAGCATTAAAACAGCAATTTGAAAATATTCAGGGTTATCCCAATGGAAACATGGTAAAAGTACCCGCAGGATGGTTAATTGAGCAATGTGGATGGAAAGGAAAGCAGATCGGAAATGCAGCTTCCCACCAACTTCAATCATTGGTGATCATCAATGCTACAGGAAAGGCTACCGGAAAGGAAATTTTTGATTTTTCTACAGAAATCATCAATTCTGTGAAAGAAAAGTTCGGAATAGAGCTTGAACGGGAAGTGAATATTATTTAATCTAAAAAATACAAAGGCTGATTCTATTGGAATGCAGCCTTTTTTTTCTTATTATCTGTACGTATTGGATAAACGCAAAGTCGCAAGGATCTTTTATTTTCTTCGTTATTATTTAAAGTCGCAAGGATTTTATCTTCGATAAAATTTAATACTGTTCGATCTTTGTGCTACAAAAGGATTAACCTTATCTTATTTTATTCTCACTCTTGCTGAAAACCTCCGATTTTCTCGCGCCTTAAAACGGCATATTATTCAAAACCTTTACGCCTTTGCATTTTCCAACAATAATATAGTTTTTATTTTATCTATGGTAAAATTGAACTCTACCTATTTTAGGTAATATAATCTCGCGCGGATTTCGCAGATGACACAGACCTTTAGACATTGTTTTTTATTTCACTATTGCTTAAAATCTCATGTTGATTGAAGTCGAAATATTCTTGCCCTTAAAAGCGATCTATTATTCAAAATCTTTGCACCTTTGCTTTTTCCAATAAAAATTAATTCAGAATCAATTCATATCCAGTCTCCGGAAAATCATTATTTTAGCTTAAAAATTACAATTCGTGATGAAAATAGCTATTCTTGGAGCCGGAAATATGGGACTTTCTTTTTCAAAATCATTTTTGAAATACGAACTGATCAAACCTGAACACCTTCATCTTATTATCAGAAATCAGGAAAAAATCTCCAAAATAGCTGAAGAATTTCCCCATTCTAAAATTTCTACGTTTGAAGAAATTCAGGAACTCGATGCTGATTTAATCATTATTGCCGTAAAGCCTCAGGATTTTCATACCGTTGCTCAAAATATTCAATTTACCTTCAAAGAAAACCAGATGGTTCTCTCCATCATGGCAGGGATTAATATTGAAAAAATTCAGAAATCGCTGAATCATCCATTAGTGGTAAGAGCAATGCCGAACTCTCCTACCCTTTTGGGAATGGGAATTACAGGATATACCGCAGCTAACGGAATCTCTTTCAGTCAATTAATCAGTATAGAAAGATTATTGAACAGTACCGGAAGATCGGTTTATCTTGAGGATGAAGAACTTCTGGATGGTGTTACAGCTCTTTCAGGAAGTGGTCCTGCTTATTTTTATTATATCATCGATGCCATGATTAAAGCAGGGGTCGAAATGGGAATTGAAGAAAACCTTTCCAAACTTTTTGTAAAACAAACCATGCTAGGAGCGTATCACCTGATTAATAATTCTGACAAAAATCTTGAAGAACTGATTAAAGACGTTGCTTCTAAAGGCGGAACTACTGAAGCTGCTTTAAAAACGTTTGAAGAAAACAGTTTCAAAGAAATTCTGAAACAGGGAATTCTGAATGCCGAAAAGCGCGCGAAGGAACTTAATAATTAAATCTTTTATCAATAGCGCTGCACAATATCCATCCCAGATAAACTCCAAAAGTATTCAGGATGATATCATCTACTTCAAATATTCCCATTCTTGTAAAGTACTGAAGAGCTTCTACAATTAAGATGCATGAGATAAAACCAAACATCAGTGGCTTTAATTTTTTCAGTTCGGGAATCATCCAGCCCAGAAATCCAAAAGGAATAAACATAATAATATTGCCCAAAACAATCGTCACAATATCGATCGTCTTATTCGGACCCTGAATAAATTTTATCGTAGAAAAAACAGGTTCTATCGTGATAAGATTTTCCTCGTACTGAAATCTGCCCATTCCTAAAAACATCAGATAGAGCAAAAGCAGACTATAGGGAACAATAATGATTTTATATATTTTCTTTAACATTGAACTGCTAATATATTCATTTCAAAAACATTAAATTTGTGTATTAAAATAATTTAATGAAATACGTTCTACTTACACTTATTTCAGCAATGCTGCTGTCGGTTTCATGGCCAACTTATGGAGTTCCGTTTTTTATATTTTTCGCCCTTGTTCCTCTTCTGATGATGGAACATGGAATTTCAAAATTCTCAGATTATAAAAGGAAAAGCTGGGTCGTCTTCGGATTATCTTACTTATGTTTTGTGATCTGGAATGTAGTCACTACAGGCTGGCTGTATGGCTCAAAAAACCCTGACGGAAGCCACTCTATGATGGCTGTATTATTCCCGGTACTGGTAAATTCCCTTTTATATTCTTTGGTATTCCAATGTTATCACTGGTACAAAAATGCTCAGGGAACCTATTGGGGATTAGGATTTTTAATTGCCATCTGGATGAGCTTTGAGAAGTTTCATTTGGGATGGGAACTGACATGGCCATGGCTGAACCTGGGGAATGTATTTTCAGACTACCCAAAGCTGATCCAATGGTATGACACGTTAGGTGCCACAGGGGGAAGCTTCTGGATTCTTTTGGTTAATGTTTTAATATTCTATACGGTAAGAACCTGGGAAGCCGGAAGAAAAAGAAAAGATCTGATTAAAAACTCTGCGATCGTAGGGGCTTTAATTATCTTACCAATGATTATTTCAGTGATCAAATACAATAGTTTTGATGAAAAGCCTATCGGACAGGTAAGCGTTCTGATGCTCCAGCCGGATCTTGATCCTTATGCTGAAAAATATTCAAAAGACAGTCTGACCATAGAACAGGATTTATTGGCTCTTGCTGAAAAAAACTCAACAGGTAAGATTGATTACTATATTGCTCCTGAAACGGCGCTTCCGGGAAAAGGATCTATTTCTGAAACAGCTTTTGAAAAGAGTTTACTTTTAAATAATATCAAAGGATTTTTATCCAATCATCCGGGATCTGTTTTTGCTACAGGAATTTCTTCCCACCGTTTTTTTTATAATCCGGCTGATTTACCTAAAGAAGCCTACCAAATCAATAGCGGTGTTTGGGTGAGCAGCTATAATACAGCGATTCAACTGGTTCCTAACCAAAAAGTTCAGGCTTATCACAAGGGAAAACTGGTGCCGGGTGTAGAAATATTCCCTTATATGAATGTTTTAAAACCATTGTTGGGAGATGCCATGCTGAACCTTGGCGGTACCGTAGCCTCTTTGGGGACAGATAAAGAAAGAGTTGCCTTTTCAAACCCTTACAATAAAGGGAAGCTGGCACCGATTATCTGCTATGAAAGTATTTACGGGGAGTTTGTAACAGACTATGTAAAAAAAGGAGCTAATTTCTTAGGCATTATGACCAACGATTCCTGGTGGGGCGTTACAGAAGGACACAAACAACTTCTATCTTACGCGAAATTAAGAGCTATTGAAACCAGAAGAGAAATTGCCCGTGCGGCCAACAGTGGGATTTCAGCGCATATCAATGCTAAAGGAGAGATCACCGCTGATACTTTCTATGGTGACCAAACAGCCTTATTCGCAAAGGTAAATCTTTATGATACCATGACATTCTATACCAGAGCCGGAGATATTCTTTCAAGATTTTCCCTATTTGCCTTAGGATTTTTATTGTTCTATTACCTGATTGAATGGTTTAAAAAGAAAACGAAGAAAGCGTAGTTTTTAAACACGAATTGCGCAAATATTTCCACAAATAACACAAGATCTACACGATCAGCGGGAAAATAGAATACTCGCAAATTCTACAGATTTTTTACATAAAAAAAGAGAAAAGCCAGCTGGACGTCTGGCTTTTCTCATTGATAGAAGATAGAATTGATTCAATTACTTAATCGTAAGTTTTCTGGTGGTTATTTCGTTTTTTATCTTCAGTTTTAATAAATATACTCCTTTAGGTAAATGAGAAACATCAATAGACTGATCTCCGTTTACCTTAATATTCAGTTTTCTTCCATCCATCGAATACATTTCGGCTTCTGAAACTTTTTCGCCTTTGATATACACTTTATCTGATACCGGATTAGGATAGATAACAAGTTGCTTTTCAGATTTGATGTCCGCTGTTCCCAGCACACTTTGAGTAGAAGCATCAGAATACACTTTTGAAGCATCAATAGATTTTACACTCCAGTATACATTCTGAATGGACGGATCAAGATCCAGAAACCATGATGGTGTGGTTACTACATACTTAGCAATATCATGAGCTCCCTGTGTAGATCCTACGGTAATTTCATAACGTAAGGCATTCACCGGAGTTTTATCATCCGATGCTCCGCTCCAGGTAAAATTGAACCTGTTTCCGTTTTTCGTCATATTCAGCTGAGTAGGTGCCGCAGGTTTTGCATTGGCCGCTGTAGCATTATTTTTAAATACTTTCGTTAGTGAAGGCAAATCAGAAGCAGCCCAGTCGAATCCACCCAGTAAGATATCCAGATGATGATCGTTATTAAAATCAAAAAGCTGAACCATCCCCGGACCTCCCAGTTCATGGATACCCGTTATGATTCCTTCATTAAATGTATTATTGGATGCATTATAGATATACGTTTTCACAACGGCATTATAGTTTTCATTCCCGGAAATGATAAAGTCGTAATACCCATCATTATTAAGATCACCAACACTTAATGCCGCATCTGAAATATCCCCTACCGCAATGGTCTGAGCATTCAGTGTACCGGTACCATCATTCATTAAAACGGCAAAATACCCATCATCATTGGCATCCCTTCCAATCACCACGATATCCTGAAAACCGTCTGCATTAAAGTCTGCAAAATCTATTTTCCCTACTGCTACGGGAGCAAGATCCTGAGTATGAGTCAGAACCCCTGCCTGATTCATATATACTTTGGATACAGGATCCCCGTTGATATCCGATCCGATAATCACAAGATCCAGAAGATGATCGTTATTAAGGTCTACCACTTTAAAACTTCCGCTCTGAGTTCCATCCACCCAGTTTTCCGTCAGAACAAAATCAGTCCCTGTATTTTTATAATAATCCAGGCTATTTCCGAAACCTCCTCCATGAGCATATTGAGTACCATTAATGGCATAATCAGGTTTTCCGTCATGATTAAAATCAAAAACTTCCAGAGAACCATATATTTTACCGGGTAACTCTGCTTCTTTTACAAATCCTGTCCCGGTATTTTTGAATCGGTATTGTTTATAATTAACAACATCCCAATAGCTGAGTCCTGTAGAAACAATATCCATCAGCCCGTCATTATTATAGTCAATGAACTTAATATCTCCCAGATGCGTCACATCTGCTCCTAATCCTGCAAACGGTAATAAAGTCGTCCCGTTATTCTGATATACTTCATTGTAGGTACTGTCTACATTTCCATCACCGTCAGAATCTATTGCACCATTGAGTACAATATCCAGCGTACCATTGTTGTCTATATCCGCAATATCAGCTGCTGAATAATAAAAATTATTCATGCTGGTCTGCACCTCAGTAAAGTTCTGAGCCATCAGACTGACAGGCAACATAGACCATAAAATATAAATCCTCCTCATAGTTGTTTTTATTTAGATTAATTAAAAACAAAGATAGAATATTAAATTCTTTGCTTAAAAAAAAGCCTGTATGAAATATATCAGCACTGATTAACTGCTGTATCCCAAGGATTCTACTATTTTAAAAATTCATGATTATTAATCAGCCACTTATTTGCAAATATTTTCTAAAAGATTTGTCTATCTAAAAAATTCTTCGTTATTTTGCACTCTCAAATATTATACAAATAAGAACATCGAGATATGTCAAGAATTTGCCAAATAACAGGAAAGCGTGCAATGGTTGGTAACAACGTTTCTCACGCTAATAACAAAACGAAGCGTCGTTTTGAAATTAACTTATTAGAGAAGAAGTTTTACCTTCCAGAGCAAGATAAGCACGTTACACTGAAAGTATCAGCTCATGGATTGAGAGTGATTAACAAGATTGGAATCGAGGAAGCTATTGAAAGAGCTACTAGAAACGGATTGATTAAAAAGAATTAATAAATCATGGCAAAAAAAGGAAATAGAGTTCAAGTAATCCTTGAATGTACAGAGCACAAAGAAAGTGGTATGCCAGGAATGTCTAGATACATTTCTACAAAAAATAAAAAGAACACTACAGAGAGATTGGAATTGAAAAAATACAATCCTGTTCTTAAGAGATCTACCCTTCACAAAGAAATTAAGTAATTTATAAATAATAACTTACCATGGCAAAGAAAGTAGTAGCAACCCTACAAACTGGGTCTAAAAAAATGACTAAAGTGGTGAAAATGGTTAAGTCTTCTAAATCAGGAGCTTACGTTTTCGAAGAAAAAGTAATGAATGCTGACGAAGTAGATGGTTATTTAAAGAAATAATCTGTACTTTGTTTACAATATAAAAAACTACTCATATTTTGTGAGTAGTTTTTTTGTTATTTTTATGCTTAAAAAACATACAAATGAAATCGTTGTTTACGCTGCTTTTGGGCACCATTATTTTCTGTCCCATTTCGGCTCAAAGTATTAAAACAAATACAAATAAAGGAGTCGTTTTAACGGTCCTTGGAAATGTACAGGATGCAGGTTCACCACAGGCAGGCTGTAAGAAAAGCTGTTGTGCTGATCTTTGGAAACATCCCAGACAAGATCGGAAAATTATATCAATGGGAGTCATTGATTACGATCTGCAAAAAAATTATATTTTCGACAGCAGTCCTGATTTTACTTCACAACTTCAATGGTTACAGGAAAAATCCGGCACATTGGAAAAAACAGCTCCGGATGGAATTTTTATCACGCATGCCCACATTGGCCATTATACAGGTTTGATGTTTTTGGGAAGAGAAGGTATGAATTCTAAAAATGTTCCGGTGTATGCTATGCCGATACTTAAGAAGTATTTTGAGAATAACGGACCCTGGTCACAATTGGTTCATTTAAAAAACATTGAAGTCCGGGAAATGAAGAATGAAGTGCCACTACAAATAAATCCTCATCTTCAGGTCACTCCTATTTTAGTGCCCCATCGGGATGAATACTCCGAAACAGTAGGATACTTAATTCAGGGACCCCATAAGAAGGCTTTATTTATACCCGATATTGATAAATGGAATACATGGAAGCACAGCATTACAGATTTCATCAAAAAGGTTGATTATGCATTTTTAGATGCCACGTTTTATGACGCTGAAGAAGTAGGTTTCAGAGATATCTCAGAAATTCCCCATCCATTTGTAACGGAAAGCATGGAGCTTTTTAAAAACCTGCCGGTTCAGGAAAAAAAGAAAATCTACTTTATTCACTTCAATCACACCAACAAACTTTTAATTCCGGATAGCCAGCAGAGTAAAACGGTTCTGGCCAATGGATTTAATATTGCAATGCTTGGAGATACGGTAGAACTATAATTTTAAATAAGAAAAAGATACACAATACAACGGGCTTAACGTGGTGAGATAGTCTATATTTTATAGATAATGTAAAAAAAACACTCATTTTTTGGGTAGTTTTTTTGCTATCTTTGCTCACCAGATTATTAATCAGCAAAATATGAAAAAGATTCTTGTTCTGTTATGTACAGCAACTTTTCTATTTTCATTCAGTCAGAAAACAATGAACCCTGTAGAATATAAAAGTTCGCCGAAAGTTTTCAACATAAAAGGATTATCTCAGTCAGTCAGTATTGACTGTGGCAGTTCTAAAATGGTTTTATTATCCGGACAGGTGCCTCTGGATCTGGAGGGTAACGTTGTGGGGAATACTATTGAAGATCAGGCACAGCAGATTTTCAAAAATATTGAAAACATCCTGAAAGAATATGAAGGCACAGGAAAAGATATTATCAAACTGGTAATCTACACCACAGATATCAAAAAAACAGCTGATTTCAGAAAAGTTAGGGATTTGTATGTCAATCTTCAAAATCCTCCTGTAAGCAGCCTTGTAGAAGTGAGCAGGCTTTTCAGAGATGATGTGCTTATAGAAGTAGAAGCCACAGCAGTGATTAAAAATAAATAAGAATAAACTAAAACTATGAGTTGGTTTAAAAATATTTTCAAAAAAGAAGAAAAAGAAACTTTAGACAAAGGATTGGAAAAATCCAGCCAGGGATTCTTTGAAAAAATGACGAAAGCCGTAGTCGGCAAAAGTAAAGTAGATGATGAGGTACTTGATGATCTTGAAGAAGTACTGATTGCTTCAGATGTAGGCGCTTCTACTACTATCAAAATCATAGGAAGAATTGAAGAACGTGTTGCCAGAGACAAATATGTAAGCGTTAACGAGCTTGACAAAATTCTTCGTGATGAGATTTCAGGATTATTGCTTGAAAATCCTCATGCCGGTACAGGAAATATTGACACTTCCAAAAAGCCTTATGTCATCATGGTTGTAGGAGTGAATGGAGTGGGCAAAACAACGACTATAGGGAAACTGGCTCATCAGTTCAAATCAGAAGGTAAAAAGGTGGTTCTTGGTGCGGCTGATACCTTCAGAGCGGCTGCAGTAGACCAGCTTGTCATCTGGAGCGAAAGAGTGGGCGTTCCTATTGTAAAACAGGAAATGGGCTCTGATCCTGCTTCCGTAGCATTTGACACTGTACAAAGTGCGGTTGCACAAAACGCGGATGTAGTAATCATCGATACGGCAGGAAGACTTCACAATAAAATCAACCTGATGAACGAACTTTCCAAGATCAAAAGGGTAATGCAGAAAGTAATTCCTGATGCACCCCATGAGATCCTACTGGTACTTGACGGCTCTACAGGACAGAATGCTTTCGAACAGGCAAAACAGTTTACCGCTGCTACAGAAGTAAATGCATTAGCAGTAACCAAACTGGACGGAACAGCAAAAGGAGGTGTTGTAATTGGTATCTCCGATCAATTCCAAATTCCGGTTAAATATATTGGTGTAGGCGAAAAAATGCAGGATTTACAGCTTTTTAATGGTACGGAATTTGTAGACTCATTCTTCAAGAAAAGATGATTTATATCATGTTTTCCCTTATATTAGTAAACAAATCATTTTTAAATATTAACAATAAAAAAATTTGCAACTATGGGAATATTAACATGGATCTTATTTGGTCTTATTGCAGGTGCTATCGCTAAAATGATCATGCCGGGAACTCAGGGAGGAGGATGGCTTATCACTATTATCCTGGGAATTCTGGGAGCGTTTATAGGAGGAGCTATAGGAGTTTACATTCTACACTGGGGAGATGTCACTTCATTCTGGAATCCTAGAAGCTGGATTCTCTCAATTGGAGGCGCTTTAATTATCCTCTGGATTTACGGAATGGCAACAAAGAAAAGCTGATATTAACGCTGATAAAAAATAAAATCCCGGATCTGAAATTTCAGGTCCGGGATTTTTGTATACAATATAAAATTTAGTTTAGTTGTTGATTCTAATCTGATAAGGCATTTCCATTTTTACCTCAGACTGTAGTTTTTTATCTGTAATCTGCTGCAATATTTCATAGTTGGACTTCCCTATTTTATTTTTAATGATTCTTGCAGAAACATCTTCCTCGTTCAGATCTTTGAAGATTTGCTCAAATGGAGACATTCTCTTAGGAAAAGCCTCTACATGGTAAGATTTTAATCCTGCTTTCTGCGCGGCAAACTTCACTGCATCTGTCAAAGTACCCAATTCGTCTACTAATCCTATTTCTTTAGCACGAACACCACTCCATACTCTACCGCCACCTACATTGTCAATCTGTTCAAAAGTTTTCTTTCTGTTCTGAGTCACAAAATGTACAAATCTCTTATAGGTACCTTCTACACTTCTTGTCATCATATTTACTCCGTAAGGGGTTACTCCGTTTAATCCGGAATAATACATAGAGTTGGCATTGGTAGAAACAATATCTGCACGGATTCCGTTTTTAGCCGCAATATCTTTATAATAAGGCATCACCCCGAACACTCCGATAGAACCGGTAAGTGTATTAGGCTCTGAATAAATTTTATCCGCTGCCATGGCTACATAATATCCTCCTGATGCTGCATAGTCACCAAAAGAAACGATCAGTGGCTTTTTCTTTTTCAGCTGCTGCAATTCAAATAAGATTTCGTCTGAAGCATTTGCACTTCCTCCCGGAGAGTTGATTCTGAAAACAACCGCTTTCACTTTATCATCTTCCTGAAGTTTTTTGATATACTTTACATATTTTTCAGAATGAATATCATTGTATTCATCACCATTATTGATAGATCCGGAGGCATAAAGCACAGCTATTTTTTCACCAGATTGATCATCCTCTGCATAAGAATTGATATAGCTTGCCAAAGAAACTTTATTAAGCTTTTCTTTATCTTTTACATTTAACTTCGTTTTAAGAAGATCTTCATATTCTGATTTCTGGATAAGTTTATCCGCAAGTTTATATTTTACGCCTTGTTCAGGAATCATTCCGTATAAACTATCTGTAATCGTTCTGAACTGAGCAGTGTCAATCTTTCTTGAAGCAGCCATTTTATTGGAAGTGTTTTTCCAAAGATCATTCAAAAGAGTGCTTAGCTGTTCTTTATTTTCAGGAGAAATATCATTTCTTAAAAAAGGTTCTACTGCAGACTTAAATTTACCGTGACGGATCACTTCAATTCCTATTCCATATTTATCAGCAAAATCTTTAAAGAAAGTAACCTCCGTAGAAAGACCTTTTAATTCGATCATTCCTGCCGGGTGAAGATAATATTTATCAGCAACAGATCCTAAATAATAGGCCGACTGTGATACTCCGTTTCCATAAGCATATACAAACTTTCCGCTTTTCTTGAAATCTTCAATAGCATTTCTCAGATCATCAATTTGAGTAAGACCCGCAGATAAATAATCAGTTTCTATACTGATTCCTTTAATATTATCATCAGTTTTTGCTTTATTAATAGCCTCCAATGCATCATATATAAGGATACTTTTATTTTGGGCACCTAATCCGAACAACCCCATCTCTTCTTCAGTGGGACTATCGATTATATTTGTTTTTAAATTAATCGTAAGAACCGAGTTCTTTTTCACCGCCACCGACTTATCATTTCCCATCGAACTGAACACAATCATCATAATGAAAAAGATGAAAAATAGAGAGCAAAGTATGATAATTGCTACTATATTTGCCAAAACATTTTTGAAGAAACTTCTCATAAATCAATCAATTTTACAATATGTCGCAGCATAAGGTCGTTTTGTTACTAGGAAGTAACTTAGGAGAGCAAAAAAAAAATGTAGAGCTTGCATTAAAGAAGATAAATGATGCCGGAAATAACATTTCACAAATCAGCGAATATTTAATGTCTGACCCCGTAGAGTTTGCCAGTTCCAATATTTTTTGTAATATTGCAGCAATAATATTCACACATCTTTCACCAATCCAACTGCTTGATTGTATTAAGAATATAGAAGTTGAGATGGGAAGAATTAATGATTCAAAAGTATCCGGAGGGTATACTGACAGGATAATAGACATTGATATCATTAAGTATAATGAGTTAAATTTTAAATCAGAAAGGTTAGAAATCCCTCATAAAAAACATCTTTTTGAACGGGATTTTTCCAGAATATTATTGAAAGATTTTATTTAAAACATAAAACATATTGTATGAAATTAGGTTTATTATTATTGGCTACATCATTGCCAATTGCAGCTTTCGCACAGAACAGCGGCACTACAGTAAACTCTTCCACAGAGTATCCTAATACATTCTCCTCAGGTTCCGCTAATGTACAACCCTTTGACAATAAAGCCAGACGTTTCAGAGACTGGTCTATTTCTGTCGGAGGAGGTCCTGCATTTATGGTACACTCTGATTTAAAATCTATCCGCAAGGATAAGACCAATTGGGGTTATAATGCTTATGTAAGCGTGGACAAACAAATCACACATGCATTCGCATTAAGCGTTATGTATATGAGAGGAGAAACGAAACAGACAGCCCAACTTCCCGGTGCTGCAGGTGTAAAATCAGGAGTAGCTACTGCAACAACACAATTTGACAACATCTCTTTATTAGGAGATATCAACTTCTCAAATTTATTCAGAAGAGTAGACAATCATTCTCCATACAGATGGGCTTTCCACGGATATATGGGGATTGGAGTTCAGGGATTCAGAACATCATTACATGACAATGACGAATTCAGATGGAGTACTACTCCAAGAAGAACCCCTTTATTCATTAAGCAAGACATTGATATCAACTCTATCTTCTATCAGGGAGGTCTGGGAATAAAATACAATGTTTCAAAACTTATTGATGTTGAAGCAAGAACCATGTACATTATCAGTGGTGATGATGAATTCGATGGTGGCGGATGGGCTGATCCTAATGATTATGACCCTTCCACTCCGGGTTCAAAATATAATATGCTAAATTCCAGAAGATCTGATAATGCCTGGACGGTAAGTTTAGGATTATCTTTCAAATTAGGAAAGCAAGAATCTCACCTGGCATGGCATGATCCGCTTCAGGAAGCTTATTACAGAACCAGCGTTCTTGAAAATGCAAGTACCGACCTTGTTGTTTGCGAAAAAGGAGATGCAGACAATGATGGAGTATGCGATGATTGGGACAGACAACTTGATACTCCTGCAGGAGCAAGAGTAGATGGTGCCGGAGTTGCTTTAGATATGGATCTGGATGGAGTTATTGACCTTTATGATAAGTGCGTAACTGTACCAGGACCTGTTGAAAATAACGGATGCCCAATTAAATAATTTAAAAAAACTTAAACTTCTTTTTCTAAAAAGAAATCAAATAATAATACACGATGAAATTAAGTTTAGCAATTGTAGCATTAGCTTTGGCAATTCCTTCTGCCACATATGCACAAGACTCAACTGCAGATACTAGTGGAAAATATCCAAATACATTTTCTTCAGGATCTGCCAATGTTACTCCATTTACCAGCCAATCCAAGAGATTTAATGATTGGTCTATCTCAGTAGGAGCAGGTGTCCCGCTTCTTCAGTCAGCAGATTTGACCTCTATCAAAAATGGTAATGGTAAAAACCTTTTTGGATATTCAGCTTATGTAAGTATTGATAAAGCGATTACCCATGCTTTTGGGATCAATTTACAATATGACAAAGGTGAAACCAGACAAGGATGGTTCAATACTAAAAATGCAGCACCAGATGCATCAGCAGTAGGAGCAAGAACTCAGTATGACGCAATCTCTATTTTAGGAGACATTAATTTTTCTAACCTACTAAGAAGAGTTGATAACCACTCTCCTTACAGATGGGCACTTCATGGATATGCAGGTATTGGTACTATTGCCTACAGAGCATACCAGAAAGACGGGAATAACAAACAGACATTAATGACTGAAATTAAGCCTTTTCAATTAGGTTCTCTGTTCTTCCAGGCTGGTACAGGTCTGAAGTTCAAAGTGAACAGAAGAATTGATATCGAAGGGAGATTAATGTATGTTGTAACCGGTGATGATGAATTTGATGGTGGTGGTGATGCGTACAGCGCTATCAACAAGCGTTCTGAGCAGGTTTCTGACAATTTCTTCAATGCTACTTTAGGGCTTTCCTTCAAATTAGGTAAGCATGAATCTCATGTAATGTGGCATGACCCACTTCAGGAAATCTATTATAAACTTGATGTACTGGCTAATAAAAACCAGGATATCGAAGTTTGTAAAAAAGGAGATGCTGATAACGATGGGGTATGTGACGATTGGGACAGACAGCTTGATACTCCTGCAGGAGCAAGAGTAGATGGTGCCGGAGTTGCGCTTGATACTGACTTAGACGGAGTTATTGACCTTTACGATAAGTGTGTAACTGTTCCTGGACCTGTTGAAAACAACGGATGTCCTATCGTTAAAGACAATAAACAAACTGCTGTAGAAGTAGAGAAAACTCTTAAGGATATTTATTTCAACTTTAATAAAGCAACGATCAGACCTGAATCTAACGAGAAATTGGATCTGGCTGCTTCAATTATTAAAGAAAACGGAGGTAACTATCTGTTAACAGGACATACGGATATCAAAGGAAATGCAGCGTACAATCTAAGACTCTCTAAAGAAAGAGCAGCTGCTGTAGTAGGAGCTCTGGAAAACAGAGGCATCAATGAAAATGTCTTGAAATCAAGAGGAGTAGGCTCTGCTGAAGCAACAATTCCTGCATCAGCTTCAGATGCTGAAAGAATGGCAGACAGAAAAGTTACTGTAAGATTTATAGAAAGTTCAGAATGGGATTCTATTAAAAAGAAAGACTATGAAGATGCTCCTGTAAAAAAAGCAGTAAAAAAAGTTCCTGCTAAGAAAAAGAAGAAATAAATTTTCAAATACTTTACAAACCGAAAAGAATTACTCTTTTCGGTTTATTTTTTTTCTACTACGAATTTTTTTACATACCTTTAACATTATTTTCAGGACAACTGTATGAAACACATTAGAAATCAACGAGTTTCTCCTGAAAAAAATTAACGCAATATCACTTTTTAGCGTAAAAAATCATTTAAAATAACTTAACTTAAAAAAATAACACTATGAAATTAAGTTTAGCAATTGTTGCATTAGCTTTGGCAATTCCTTCTGCCACATATGCACAAGACTCAACGGCAGTTTCAAAAGGAGAGTATCCTAATACATTTTCTTCGGGATCTGCTAATGTTTCCCCATTCACCAATCAATCTAAAAGATTTAACGATTGGTCTATTTCTGCCGGGGTAGGTGTTCCACTTCTTCAGTCAGCGGATTTGACCTCTATCAAAAATGGTAATGGTAAAAACCTTTTTGGATATTCAGCTTATGTAAGTATTGATAAAGCGATTACCCATGCTTTTGGGATCAATTTACAATATGACAAAGGTGAAACCAGACAAGGATGGTTCAATACTAAAAATGCAGCACCAGATGCATCAGCAGTAGGAGCAAGAACTCAGTATGATGCAATCTCTATTTTAGGAGACATTAATTTTTCTAACCTATTAAGAAGAGTTGATAACCACTCTCCTTACAGATGGGCACTTCATGGATATGCAGGTATTGGTACTATTGCCTACAGAGCATACCAGAAAGACGGGAGTAACAAACAGAGATTGATGACTGAAATTAAGCCTTTCCAATTAGGATCTTTATTCATGCAGGCTGGTACAGGTCTGAAGTTCAAAGTGAACAGAAGAATTGATATTGAAGGGAGATTAATGTATGTGGTAACCGGTGATGATGAATTTGATGGTGGTGGTGATGCGTACAGCGCTATCAACAAGCGTTCTGAACAGGTTTCTGACAACTTCTTCAATGCTACTTTAGGTCTTTCTGTAAAACTTGGAAAACACGAATCTCACTTAATGTGGCATGACCCACTTCAGGAAATCTATTATAAACTTGATGTACTGGCTAATAAAAACCAGGATATCGAAGTTTGTAAAAAAGGAGATGCTGATAACGATGGGGTATGTGACGATTGGGACAGACAGCTTGATACGCCTGCAGGGGCAAGAGTGGATGGTGCCGGAGTTGCGCTTGATACTGACCTAGACGGAGTTATTGACCTTTACGATAAGTGTGTAACTGTTCCTGGACCTGTTGAAAACAACGGATGTCCGGTAGCAACAACAGGACCTGTAGTAGAAACAGAAACTAAATTGGAAGGAATTGAATTTGACTTAAATTCTGACAGAATTTTACCATCAAATACTCCAATTTTAAATAATGCAGTAAACTATATTAATTCTTCAACTGGTTCTTACAATGTAATCGGAGCTACGGATACAAGAGGTACTGACGCTTACAACCAAAAATTATCTGAAAGAAGAGCAAACAACGTTAAGAACTATCTGATCAAAAACGGTGTTCAAAATGGTAAACTACAGGCAGTAGGAAAAGGTGAAAAAGACCTTAAATACCCTGAGTGTGAACCAGCAACGAAGTGCCCTGAATGGAAAAACAGAGCCAATAGAAGAGTATACTTCGAAGCTAAATAATAAACATATTGATATATCATATGAAAGTCACGCCCTGCGTGACTTTTTTTGTCTAATTCTTTCCTTATTTTTACACCATGATTTCTCCGCAGGATTTTCAAAAGCTAAAATATGATACTCTTAAGTATTTCTGGGGCTATACAGACTTCAGAGATTCTCAGGAAGAAATTATCAATGCTGTCATCAACGAAAAGGACACGCTGGTTCTGTTGCCTACAGGAGCAGGGAAATCTTTATGCTATCAATTGCCTGCCCTATTAAAAGAAGGAACATGCCTTGTAATTTCTCCTTTGCTGGCATTGATGAAAGATCAGGTCAATCAGCTCAAATCCCGTGGTATAGAAGCAGAATACCTTTCATCTGAACTGGATGAATATGATGCTGAAACGATTTATGACCGCTGCAAAGAAGGTCTTACAAAACTTCTCTATGTTTCTCCTGAAAGACTTACCAACACTCAGTTTATTCAAAACATGGGGGAAATTCAGTTATCCTTTATTGCCGTTGATGAAGCGCACTGTATTTCAGAATGGGGGCAGGATTTCAGACCCAGCTATCAGAATATAAAAGGATTCAGAAGTAATAACCCTGAGATTCCCTGTCTTGCTCTGACTGCAACAGCTACGCCCAAAGTACTGGAAGAAATTAAAAATAAGCTGGAACTTAAAAAGCCTTTTGTTTTTCAAAAAAGTTTCAAAAGAGAGAATATCAAAATCTTTACTGATGAAGTGTCTGATAAATTTCAGCGTGTTTTTGATATTTTAAAATACAGCAACGACTCCGGAATTGTCTATGTAAGAACCAGAAAAGAAGCTGAATTACTGGCAGAATTTCTGAAGAAAAATCAGCTGAAAAATGTGGATTATTTCCATGCTGGTTTAACCACCAAAGAAAAAAATGCAAGGCAAAATCTCTGGAACACCAGCGACAACCATGTCCTTATTTCTACCAATGCCTTTGGAATGGGTATTGACAAGGATAATGTACGATTTGTCATTCACTACTCTCCTGCTGCCTCCATTGAAAATTATTATCAGGAAATCGGAAGGGCCGGAAGAGACGGAAAAGACAGTTTTGCCTTCATGCTCTGGAACAAACAGGAGCTCTTGAATTTTGATCAGGTTTTAAAAAATCAGACCCCAAACAAAGCGGAGTTTTTAAAGATTGTTAGTTACCTCTACTCTATTTTTCAGGTAGCAGAGTTTGAACTTCCCGAAAAAACTTTTCAACTGAATAGCCTTAGTATACAGAATTTCACCAAGCTGTCGAAAGCGAAAATCAATAATGTACTCAACTTTTTGCACAATCAGGAAATTGTTTACTACAACGATAACAAAAGTCTGTCTTCGCTTGAGCTTTTTATCAAAGCAGACGAAATAGATCAGTTACCACAAAAAGATGCTCATTTTATAGAGCTTCTTTTCCGCACCATATCCGGAATTACGACCCATAAAGTAATGTTCAGTGAACAACAGGTAAGCAATAAAATTAATGTCAGTCTTCCTTTGATCAAAGAACGGCTGAAGGAAATGCAGCAAAAGAATTATCTTGAATATATTGATGGAGCGCTATCCAGTATCAAATTCCTGAAACCTCGCGATGAAAGAGCGGTAAACAGTGCTTACTGGAAATTATTTGAACATATTCAGAGAAACAAAATCCAGAAATGGGAAGAGATGAAATTTTACGTAGAAAACAACGACTACTGTAAAATGAAACTAATTTTAGCCTATTTTGGTGAAAAGAACTCAAAAAACTGCGGCCAGTGCTCTGTCTGTGAAAAGAACAAACAATCCATCTTTGGGAAAAATATTTCTCAGCAGATTATCAATGTATTAGCTAAAAAATCGGCAACCATTGAAGAACTTTCTATACAACTGAGCTATCACTCTAAAGAAAATATATTAGAAAATCTGATTTTTCTTTTAGATTCCGGAAAAGTAAGAATGCTGAACTTCAGAACGTATGCGCTTAATCATGAGTAATGAGCAATGAGTAATGAGTAATGAATAATGAGTAATGGGTAATGGGCAATGAATAGTAAATTTATTGTGGTAAAATCATGATGAACTCATTCTATCTCTGAAACTCTCCTGCCCTCAAACTTAAACACTTTCCGACTCTCAGATCAAAAACTTATCTTTGCACTATGAAATCATTGAAAGTCGTTTTTTTAGGGACTCCTGAGTTTGCAAAAACTTCTTTGGAGGCCATCCATCAATCTCACCATCAGGTGGTAGGTGTAGTCACTGTAGCTGATAAAGCAAGTGGACGTGGACAAAAAATTCACCAATCACCGGTAAAAATCTATGCAGAAGAAAATAATATTCCTGTTTTCCAGCCGGAAAAGTTAAGAAATCCGGAATTTTTAGAAGAACTTAGAAAACTGGATGCCGATGTTTTTGTAGTCGTTGCTTTCAGAATGATGCCTAAAGTACTTTTTGAAATGCCTAAAATGGGAACATTCAATCTTCATGCTTCACTACTTCCTGATTACAGAGGTGCTGCTCCTATCAATTATGCCGTTATTAACGGAGAAGAAAAATCCGGAGCTACGACTTTCTTTATCAATGAAAAAATTGACGAAGGTAATATTCTGCTTCAGCAGGAAATGGAAATTTTGCCTGATGAAAATGCGGGAAGCCTTCACGACAGACTAATGGAGATGGGCTCAGGACTTGTCGTAAAAACGTTGGATGCCCTTGCTGAAAATACGATTGAAGAAAAACCTCAGCCTCAGGTGGAACATCCTAAAAATGCTTATAAAATTTTCAAGGAAGATACCCGAATCAATTGGGTACAGCCTTCAAAAACTGTTCATCAGTTTATTCTGGGAATGTCACCTTATCCTGCGGCTTTCACCACGTTGAAGATTGAAAACGAAGAAAAAGGATTAAAAATATTCGGAGGAAAGTTTGAACTTTCTGATCACGGAAAGCCAGCAGGAACTCTTGATATTTCAAAAAATGAATTTAAAATCTATACCCAGGACGGAATCTACTATCCTCTGGAACTTCAGTTGGAAGGTAAAAAAAGAATGATGGTTAAAGATTTCCTGAACGGTTTCCGAAATTTTGATGGAATCACATTAATCTAAAGATTTATATCTTATTAAATATAAAGTCCCAAAAGTTTGTCTGTAGATACTTTTGGGACTTTTTCGATTTTTAACCATCAGCCTTTACTGACAATTTTCTTCCGTATTCTGCTTATAAACTCAGGGGTTACTCCCAGATAAGCTGCAATCTGAATATTGGTAAGACGATGCGCTGTTTTCGGGTAATCCCTTAAAAATTCTACATACCTTTCCTCTGAAGGTTTGCTTAGATTATCGATAATTCTTCGTTGCAATGCTATAATTGACTGCTGAAATTTAAGCCTCATCAATCTTTCAATTTCCGGCATTTCAGCATACAGTTTTTCTTTATCTTTTTTCGGAATAAGAAGAATCTCGCTATCCTCGAGTGCCTGAATATTAAGTTTTGAGGGAATGCGGTTGATAAAACTGTCAATATCAGAAACCCACCAGTTTTCAATTCCAAAATATAATATCTGTTCGGCAGCATTATGATGGGTATGAAAAACTTTAAAGCATCCACTCAGTATAAATCCTTCAAATTCGCAGATATCCCCTTCTTTTAAAAGGAATTCTTTCTTCTTTATTTTCCGAAGGTTAAAAGCACTGCAGTATTTCTCCAGATTTTCGTCTGAGATATTAATATATTCCCGGATGTGTTTTTTTAATGGCTCAGTCATCGTTTAAAAATAAAAAAAGGTTTAGAAAAATCCTAAACCTTGTATGTTGTATTGTAAACAGTCATGTATTGTGAAAAAAATCACCATTGACTATTCATTTATTAGAGTTGTACCATCTCAGTAACCTCTACATCATATCCTCCAACCTGAGGTTTGATATTAGGGTTTTGAGTGATTACTTTAAACTTATTGATTCCTAAATTCTTCAAAATCTGCGTTCCAATTCCATAATCTCTGTAATTGTACGCTAATGTAGGATGCTGCTCCTGACCATCCTGATAGTTTAAGAATTGCTGAAGTTTTCTCAATGTATTTTCAGAATTAGAAACGTTATTGATGAAAATAATTGCTCCTTTTCCAGCTTCATTTACCATATTGGTTACTTTTTCCAACAATGGTTTTTCACCGTTATTTAATCTTGTTAATACATCAAAATAAGAATCTGAAGACTGTACTCTTACCAACACAGGCTCATCTACAGTCCAAGCTCCTTTTGTCAGTGCAAAGTGGATCTGATCATTAGAAGTTTCTCTGAAGGCATAAAAATCAAACTCACCGTAATGCGTTTTCACTTTTTTCTCTTCAAGTCTTTCTACAAGATTTCCTTTTTTAAGCTGATAATGGATCAAATCTTCAATAGAAACGATCTTCATATCGTGTTTTTGAGCAAAAGCATGAAGTTCAGGCAAACGAGACATCGTACCATCTTCGTTCATGATCTCACAGATCACTCCTCCTTCTTTTAAACCTGATAAATGCGTAAGATCAATCGCTGCTTCAGTATGTCCGGCTCTTTTCAATACCCCTCCTTTTCTTGCACGAAGCGGGAAAATGTGACCAGGTCTCATAAAGTCTGTAGGTTTGGATTTTTCATCCATCAGCGCTAAAATAGTCTTTGCTCTGTCTCCTGCAGAAATTCCGGTAGATGTTCCGTTACCCAGAAGGTCAACCGATACGGTAAAAGCAGTTTCTTTAGGATCGCTGCTTCTGCTTACCATCACTTCAAGTCCAAGCTCATCACATCTTTTTTCGGGAAGTGGCATACAGATCAGCCCTCTTCCGTGAAGCGCCATAAAATTGATAATTTCCGGCGTTGTCAGCTCTGCCGCACAAAGAAAATCACCTTCATTTTCTCTGTCTTCATCATCTACTACTATGATTATTTTACCATTTTTAAGGTCTTCAATAGCCTCTGGAATAGTATTTAATTTAATATCGGACATTTTTACTTTTTATTTGTGCAAAGATACTCATAAAAATAAGCATCTCCCAACTAATTATGAATGGTTTATTACGCTTTGGATAGAGTTCGTTGCCTCTCTGAAAATCTCATAAGATCTCAATCTTTTCTGATGGTCATAGATATGTGAGTTGATCATCATTTCATCCACCTGAAATCTTTCCTGGAAATTTGTAAGCTTTTCCTGAACTTCCGCCTGATCCCCAATAAACGTATATCTCAGCTTTTGTAAAACCATAGATTTTTCCATTGAAGACCAGATCTCATCCATATCATCCACTGGCGGAGCAAAAGGCTTTCTATCATTTCTTACAATATTGATGAATGCCTGGAATAAAGTAGTAGATATTTTATGGGCTTCTTCCGATGTTTCTGCTGCCACCCCGTTTACACAGGCAATGATATAAGGCTTGTCCAAATATTTTGACGGTTCAAAATGCTCTCTGTATATTTTAAAAGCCATTTCCATCTGCTCCGGAGCAAAATGTCCTGCAAATGCATAAGGTAGCCCAAGTTCTGCGGCCAGCCATGCACTATCTGTACTTGATCCAAGAATATAAATCGGAATATCAAGTCCTTCTCCGGGAATAGCCCGCACCATGGCCTCTGAATTTTCTTTTGAAAAATATCGTTGCAGTTCGAGGATTTGTCTTGGAAATTGTTCATTGATGAGAGCCGGATTTCTTCCTAAAGCCTGAGCTGTTAATCCATCGGTTCCCGGAGCTCTTCCTACTCCCAGATCAATTCTTCCCGGGAAAAGAGATTCAAGGGTTCCGAACTGTTCTGCAATGATCAAGGAACTATGGTTGGGAAGCATAATTCCTCCCGAACCTACTCTGATTTTTTTCGTTCCATTGGCGATAAAACCAATCAAAACAGAAGTGGCAGAGCTGGCAATACTTTCCATATTGTGATGTTCTGCCAGCCAGAATCTTTTATAATCTAAATTTTCAGCGTGATTGGCTAATGATAAGCTGTCCTGAAAGGTATCGTAAATGCTTTTACCTTGCTTTACAGGGGCAAGATCTAAAACAGAAATTTCAAAATTTTTCATATTGAGATGTTAATTTTTTCAAAGTTGATCCTGAATCTCCTTTGTCAATTTCATAATTCTAAAGTGGTTTTTAAAAACCAAACAAATTTAAAACATAAAAACTGCATTAGTTACTTTTTGTAATTAATAAAAACAATGGCTCAGTTCAGGGAAAAACTATTGGAATAAAATTTTTGTTTATTTGATTTTACTTATAAGGTTTTGGGTAACTTGCAACATCATTTAATAACTAATAACATGAAGACAAAAATAATGTATATCGAAAACAAATCCTTCGGACATAGCGGGCCGGCATGGATTGGTTTTGTGGAATTTTCAAAATCCGGACAAACTATTTACTGCAATGGGAAGGCTTTCAAAAAACTGAAAAGACCGGAATATGTTGCCAATTATTTTGATAATAGAAACCGGAGAAGAATACTGGGTATCCGGTATTAAGAAAAACGGACAGGACAGACATTGGTGTGGAGGCGGAAAAATTATGCTTGATAAAAACTCTATGGATGAATATCTGAAACTGGTAGATTTCAATATCATAGACAAAAATCACTTTGAGATCGTTGAATTCTCCAAAACAGATAAAAGCAGATTTAATGAAATAGAAAATACAGAAACTGAATTCAGAGATAACAGTTATTATGCTACTTTTTACGATAACAACCGAAGAAAATTAATCTTAGACACTAAAATTTAAATGAAAAATATTTATTTACTGCTTTTATCATTCTTTTTAATAAGCTGCTCTTTCAATCAATTTTATAAAGACAGAGAATCAGACAAAACAGATGGTGAAAAAATTCCCATAAAATTTTATTGGGAACTTCGTTATGGAAAAAATCCGGATGATATTTATAAGTTATTTGGTGAGAAGTTTTTTGAAGTGACCGATAAAGAAAAGCTTGTAAAACTTATGAAGACGGTCAATGAGATTGGTCCTGTTGAAGAATATAATCTTGCCAAATGGGAAACAATGGTTGTGAAGGGAAACAACGCACGAAGTCAATACTTCTTCATGTATAATGTAAAAAGAGGGACTAAGAAAACAGAAGAATCTTTTACTTTAGAAAAAAATAAAGAAGGAGATATAAAAATAGTAGGCTACAAAGTTAATCGGGATTTATTAAACGAATAAAATAAAAGGGTTTTGAATATTTTCAGAACCCTTTTATTTTACAAGCAAGAATTCTTGTTTTCAACAATGATCATATAAAAGTTTTTTTTAACATTAATAATTCAATATAATGAGATATAATTTATTATATTCGTATACCCAATCTTAAAAAAATTAATATGAACAAAAATCCAAACAGTCTGTATCGGCAGATTCTGACAGGAAAAGCTGTGTTTATGAGTTTTCTTATTGCAGCTACATTTTCCTCTTGCAGTAAAAACAATGAGGAAATTACCACCGAAGCCCAAACGAATGCCTTGAGCACAGACAATGTAAAAAAAGGAAAATTTGGAGGTCAGGACATTACCTATGAAAGAAAAAACGGAATGAATTTTTTCCAGGGAGATATTGTTCTTACCGACAAACAATTGTTAGAAGGCAGCGAACTCAATAAAGGCGGTGCCAGTTATTCCAGATGGCCCAATGGTAAAATTTACTATACCATTGCCAGCAATATGGGGTCAATCAACGTCAATAAAATCAATTCCGCAATCAGTGAGTATAATAATAAAACCAATACTCAATGGATCTACCGAAGCAATCAGTCTAACTATGTTGAATTTATTTTTGGGAGTTCATCCGGATCAGATGGCTGGGCTCATATCGGATATCAGGGCGGAAAACAAACGGTTTCTTTGGATCAGTATATTTCTGTAGGATCCGTAATTCATGAAATGGGCCACACGGTAGGTCTTTATCACGAACATACCCGCAAAGACAGAGATCAATATGTAAAAATCCTTTGGAACAATATTCAAAATGGGCAGGCTTATAATTTTAATATCTACAATTCCGGGACAGACATAGGGCCTTTCAATATTAATTCAGTGATGATGTATTGGCCCACCTCCTATTCTAAAAACGGACTTCCTACGATTACAAGAGCAGACAATTCAAATTTCACTTATAACAGAACAGGTTTTACAACCGGGGATATCAATACCATCAATGCGATGTATCCTTAATTTCAAAGAACTTTTGTGACCATCAAAAAGGGAAGAATTCTTATGAATTCTTCCCTTTCTTATAATTATAATGATTAATCAAAATCCTGATTTCATTGAATTCAAAATGGTTGGGCAATGCATTCTTCCACTCAGTCAATGTTTCGTGTGGGTTTTTGTAGAACTCCTCTTCAAACGCTTTGATTTTATCTGAGGTGATCACTCTTGCAATATCCAGCAATCCCTGTTCTGCAAATTTGGCAAGATGGCCAATGACCGTTTCTTTTACCAAACCTCTTTCAAGGGCAATTTCTCCAATGGTTTTTCCCTGTTCAAACAACTGAAAAGTTAAAACCTGAGACGGAACTTTGGCTATTTTCAGATTGATTTCCTTATCATTTTTTTCATCTAAAAGTTTCGTTTCAAGAAGGTAAATATCTCTTAAACTGTTCAGGTATTCTTCAATATCCTCCAGCCAGCTTTTAAATTCTTCGTTATATTGTTTTAAACCTTTCGCTCCTTTTATTTCAGCATAGAATTCTTTCAAAGGATCGAAAATCTTATTCCTGGTTTCTGTAAAAAAGAAATTAACCGCTCCTTTTGACTTGCTTTCAATTTCGGACCAATCTTCTTTTTGTTCAATAAAATTATTAACCTTCTGAAAAATGATACGTTCCAATTTTTCAAATATTTTCCCAAGATTTACCGCTTCATGTTTCAATTGCAGATAAAGCTGCTTGGTCTTTACATGATCGATATTTTTGGTCACAATCGAAAGGTTGTTCCATTCTTCTACCTCTTTTAAAAACCATGTACAATCTAATGTACGAAGTACTTTTCTGATGCTGTAATCATATTTTTCCTGGTTCAGGATGGCTTCAACATGGTCGTTGGCAATAGTATCTGTATGGAAATGTAAGATTCGGTTATCCTTGAAAATAACTTCAGGTGTAATTTTTGATTTTAACACAATTCCTTCCAATGTTCTGCAACGGGATAAAGCTACATACACCTGACCGGCTGTAAAACTTTTTCCGGCATCAATAATGACTTTATCAAACGTTAATCCCTGACTTTTATGGATGGTTACCGCCCATGCTAATTTGATAGGAAACTGCTCGAAACTTCCTAAAACTTCTTCCTGGATATTTTTATCTGTATCAAGGAAATATTTTTTCTGTTCCCAGGTTTCTCTTTTTACAACAATTTCGTTTTCGCTTTCGTCCAGTACAACACGGACTTCATTTTCATCCAATCCGATGACCTCGCCCAGTTTTCCGTTAAAATATTTCTTTTCTCCTGAAATGTCATTTCGGATAAACATGATCTGGGCTCCGATTTTCAGTTCTAAAAACTGTTCGTTCGGAAACTGGTTTTCTTTAAAATCACCTACCAGTTTAGCTTCATACACCTGAGGATCAACCTTTATCTCCGTTAGTTTTTCCTGATTGATCTCATCTGCCATTTTGTTGTGAGAACACAAATAAACATAAGACTCTTTCCCCATATCAAAATCAGGATCATACCTTTCATTGAGATGATTAAAGTCTATATTATCTACATCTCCATCACGGATCGCATTCAGAATTTCCAGAAACTCTTCGTCAGATTGTCTGTATACTTTTGTCAGCTCAATGGTAACAATGGGAATTTCTTTAATGGCATGGCTGTCAAAAAAGAAAGGTGAATTGTAATACATTTTCAGAATATGCTCATCCCTCACTACTGGAGGAAGCTGGAACAGATCCCCGATGAACAGCATCTGTACCCCTCCAAATCTTTGATTATTCCTTCTGATAAATCGTAAAGAAAAATCCATCATATCCAAAACATCCGCTCTAAGCATCGAAACCTCATCAATAATAATGATTTCGACTTCTCTCAGAAGCTTCAGTTTATCTTTACGATATTTGAAATGGGGCATCAGGTCAGCAATATTATTGGCCAAACTGGTATCTATCCTTTCTGTGGTGGGAAGAAAGGTTCTTAGTGGCAGTCCAAACATAGAATGGATGGTTACACCACCCGCATTGATTGCAGCAATTCCCGTAGGAGCTACTACAATATGTTTTTTCTTTGTACGCCTTACAAAATCATTAAGAAATGTCGTTTTTCCTGTTCCGGCTTTCCCGGTTAAAAAAACGCTTCTGTTGGTATATTCTATTAAGTCAAAAAAATGATTGTTCATCGTTGTCAAAAATACGGAAATGAATTTGAATTTCTTACCTTGGCATAAGTTTTGAAAATTTATAAAAAGAAAAAAGTTTATTGTGAAAAAATTATTCTTTCATATCCCGGCAATAGTATTATGTACTACACTAACTCTGGTTTCATGTAATACATCAAAAAATGCCAATACCAATCTTCCTATTGATATCGCAGACAGACCTGCTGACGAAGAAAGTCAGAAATATGAACAGGCACAGCTCGACCGATTAAAAGCCTCTATCGAATCTGAAGTATCAGGAGAAAAATGTACGGATGCCAATGAATGGACATTTGCTCCCATGGGATCGAAATCCTGTGGTGGCCCTCAGCAATACATTGCCTATCCTAAGAAAATAGAAGAGACTTTCTTACCAAGAGTGAATGAGTATACGGATAAAGTGAAAGCTTTTAATGAAAAGTATAATATTATGTCTGACTGTATGATGATCACGCCTCCTACCTCTCTCAAATGTATCAATGGCAAGGTAAGAATGATCACACCGGACAATAACTAACAATAAAGCAAAGGTTCTATATCAAATCGAAAAAGCTCTGTCCAAAAACAGAGCTTTTATATTTATTTTAAATAGATCAATGGTGAATTTTGCTTCGCAAGTGAATGGTGAATTTTTGACATCAAAAAAAAATTGACAAGCGCAGCGGAGTGACGGTTGACCTTTTACAATTTCATAGTCAATGGTGAATTTTGCTTCGCAAGTGAATGGTGAATTTTTGACATCAAAAAAAAATTGACAAGCGCAGCAAATTGACGGCTGACCTTTCACAATTTCATAGTCAATGGTGAATTTTGCTTCGCAAGTGAACGGTGAATTTTTGACACCAAAAAAATTGACAAGCGCAGCGGAGTGACGGTTGACCTTTCACAATTTCATAGTCAATGGTGAATTTTGCTTCGCAAGTGAATGGTGAATTTTTGACATCAAAAAAAATTGACAAGCGCAGCGGATTGACGGTTGACCTTTCACTATTTCATAATCAATAAGTGAATTTTGCTTCGCAAGTGAATAGTGAATTTTTAACACCAAAAAAATTGACAAGCGCAGCGAATTCACTATTCACTAATCAACTTGACATCCTAAAATTGATGGTCTTTCACATTTTCCTTATACCACGATGAGTATTTCACATAGTTATCTGCAATTCTGTTCACTTCTCCTTCCAGTAACTGAGCATTAATATCTTTGATTTTTCTTGCAGGAACTCCTCCCCAAACTTCTCCGGATTTTATGTGAGTTCCCTGAGTTACTACAGAACCCGCTCCTACAATGGAATTCTCTTCTACAAGACAATCATCCATCACAATCGCTCCCATTCCGATCAGTACATTATCTTTAATGGTACATCCATGAACAATCGCGTTATGCCCGATAGAAACATTGTTCCCGATATTCAAAGGAAATTTCTGATAGGTACAGTGTAGCATTGCATTATCCTGAACATTCACCTTATCTCCCATTTTGATATAGTTAACATCTCCTCTGATTACTGCATTATACCAAACACTGCAATCTCTTCCCATCTCAACATCGCCAATAATGGTAGCTGTTTCTGCTAAAAAAGTATTCTCTCCAATCTGTGGTGCTTTTCCTAAAAGTTCTTTTATAAGTGCCATAATATTAATTTGAAAATTTGAAAATGAGCCAATTTGAGAAGGTATAATGTGCTATCTTTTCTTGTATCTAAGTTCTAAATTACAGCGATAGCAAAAATCTAACTCTCAATTTTCAGCTTCTAACTTCTAATGCGTATTTTTGTATCTCAAATTTAACGAAAAAATGCGTACCGTACTTATAGAACCAACTGAAAACCCAAAAGTGATGAAATTTGTAGCAGATTACAATCTCATCCCAGGGTCTTTAGAACTGGATAGAAATTCAGATATTTCAGAAATTCCTTTAGCACAGGAACTTTTCAATTATCCTTTTGTGGAAAGAGTTTTCATTACGGCTAATTTTGTAGCTGTAGCAAAACAGGACACCATAGAATGGGAACATGTAGCTGAAAGTCTGAAAAATGTGATTGAGGATGAATTATTGGCTAACCCAAGAATTTATCTTCAGAAGAAAAAAGAAATGTATCAGATTTATGCTGAAATGACTCCGAATCCCAATGTAATGAAGTTTGTGTCAAGCAAGCTGCTGATGGATGGTTTTGTGGAAGTAAAATCGAAAGAAGCTGCTGAAGAAGTTCCTTTGGCGCTGGCTATTTTTAAAGAATTTGATTTTGCAACGGAAGTTTTCATTTCTGACAACTTTGTAGCGGTAACCAGAAATAATTCTGTAGAATGGCATCAGGTAATGATGACTGTTCGTGCGCTTATTGCTGAATATCTTCAAAATGGAGGTGAAATTTCAAAAATAGAACCTCAGAAACATGAAAACCCTGTTGAAAAAATCATCAACAGAGATTATACTGAAGATGAGCAGAAGATTTCTGACATTTTAAATGAATATGTAGCTCCTGCCGTAGAAAATGATGGAGGAAAGATTTCTTTGATGGAATATGATCAGGAAAATAAAACGGCAAAAATGCTTCTGCAGGGTGCATGCTCTGGCTGTCCAAGCTCTACAGCTACTTTGAAAAACGGAATTGAAAATATTTTAAAACAATTCGTTCCTGATTTAGTAGAAAGAGTGGAAGCTGTAAACGGATAAAACAGTGGAAATGCCTCCCGAAAAGAAAATTGTCATCATTATAGGAAGTGCTTCTGAAAATTCCAGCAATCAAAAACTGATGGAACAGGTACTGAAAAAAATGGATCATGCAGATTTCAAGATGTATGATGATCTTTCTGTTCTTCCGCATTTTGATACCGCATTAACCGATGCTCACACTCCGGAAGAAGTTCTGAAAATCAGAGAGGACATAAAAAATTCAGCAGGCGTACTATTTTCTACACCGGAATATATTTTCAGTATTCCCGGAAGATTAAAAAATCTGTTGGAATGGTGTGTTTCCACAACAGTATTTTCTGAAAAACCTGTTGCTGTGATCACTGCTTCTGCCAATGGAGAAAAAGGCCATGAAGAGTTATTATTGATTTTAAAGACTCTCGGAGCGGTAACAGATGATAAACATCAGGCATTAATAAAAGGGATAAAAGGCAAATTTGACAGCAATGGCTTACTGGAAAGTAATACCTTTGCTAAAGTATCGGAATTAGTAACAGATTTTACAACTTCTGTTTCATAATTAAAAATTAGAATATTGAATAAGAAAGGAATTTTACTGGTCAACCTCGGATCACCGAGATCAACTTCTGTAAACGACGTAAAGGAATATCTTGATGAATTTTTGATGGACGAAAGAGTGATTGATTATCGCTGGATCTTCCGTGCCCTTCTTGTACAGGGAATTATTCTGAAAACAAGACCTGCAAAATCTGCTGAAGCTTATAAAACAGTCTGGACGGATAAAGGTTCTCCACTGATTGTTATTACTGAACAAATTCAGAAAAAACTTCAGAAAGTGGTAGATGTTCCGGTGGAAATCGGAATGAGGTATGCAGAACCGAGTATCGAAACCGGTATTCAGAAACTGGTAGATCAGGGAATCACTGAAATCGTTCTTTTTCCTCTATATCCTCAATATGCGATGAGCACAACGGAAACGGTGATTGAAAAAGCAGAAGAAGTCAGAAAGAAGAAGTTTCCAAAAGTAAAGATCAATTATATTCAACCTTTCTATAACAGGGATATCTACATCAACTGTCTGGCGGAAAGTATTAAAGAAAAACTTCCTGAAAATTTTGACGCCCTGCAGTTTTCGTATCATGGGGTTCCGGAAAGGCATATTTATAAAACGGATCCTACCAAAACCTGTAACCTCAATGACTGTTGTTCCAGAGATGATAATCCAAGTCATCAGTTCTGCTACCGTCATCAATGTTATAAAACGACACAGCGTGTTATAGAAAAACTGGATTTACCGAAAGAAAAAACAATCGTTTCTTTCCAGTCAAGATTAGGAAAAGATAAGTGGATTGAGCCATATACCGACGAAACATTGGAGACCATTGGCAAAAAAGGGATAAAAAACCTGGCTATCGTCTGCCCGGCTTTTGTTTCGGACTGTCTTGAGACCCTGGAAGAAATTTCTGTAGAAGGTAAGGAACAATTCATGCATGGTGGTGGTGAAAATTTCCACTATATTCCATGTCTGAATGATGAAGACCGATGGATTGAAGTCGTAAAAATCCTTTGTGAAGAAAAACTGAATGATTTCTATCTGGTATAGTTTACTTTACTCAACATATACAAAAGGCCGCAAGAATTAACTTGCGGCCTTTTCGTTGAATATATTAAAAAGTTTGGTGCTATTTTTTAATAAGGTTTCCTGCTTTCTCTCCGTTTACCATTACAATATATACTCCCGGAAGAATATTGGAAGGAAGCTGGATATTAAGTCTGTTTACTCCATCAGTAATTTCTACTTTTTCAGAAATTTCTTTCTTCCCTGTAAGACTTACCAATTCTACAATTCCTTTTCCTGATTTCCCTTCAAAGTTTATAGTGAATCTATCAGTTGCAGGATTTGGACTTATAGTATACAGAGCTGCCTCTGCTGCGGCTACTTTTCCTGCCGGAGAAGTTCCACCTCCTACACCTACAGCATTCCAGGCATTTTTAACCTGAGTCACTTCATTGCTGGTTGCTCCGTATAAATCGGTAGCTGCCTGAATAGAATAGGTTCTTGCACTTGCATAAGTAGAAGAAGAAGTCAGATAAGTCGTTAATGTTCTGTAAGCAATAGCTCCTGCTTTATCCAGTCCGATGGCTGAAACATTATAAGCAAAGCCTTTGTCATTAGTACCGGAACCTCCTGTAACCAGTAGATAATACCAGAAGTTAAGGACTCCTGAGTTTGTATGAACTCCACAATAATCATTAGATTGGCTTGGAGTTACACAACCTGAAGTTGTTGTTGTTTTCCAATACGTTCCCAGATAAGTATCAGGCTGGCTGTATGCGTTAGGATTAGCCATATTTCGGATCACATAATTGAAATCTTCTCCCAATGTCCAGCTTGCCTGTGTAGGTCTTGCCCAACGTTCAATGGTATTTCCGAAGATATCTGAGAAACCTTCATTCAGCGCTCCGGGTTCTCTCTGATAGACGAGGTTAGCCGTTTTAGAGGTGAGTCCGTGTGTAATTTCGTGACCGCAAACATCTATTGCTGTTAAAGGTTTTCCACCGTTTGTTGTAGAGCTTCCATCCCCATAAGTCATTCTGGAACCATCCCAAAATGCATTAAAATAGTTGCTGGAATAATGAACATATGATTTAATAGCGAAATTATTATTATCGATACTCTTACGTCCATATTTTGTATAAAAATAATCTACTGTCATTTCGGCTCCCCAATGGGCATCGGTAGCGTATTGATCTTTATTGGTATTAACATTATTCCAGTTATTGTCCGTATCTGTAAAATCTACAGCAGAAGCATAGCTGGTTCCTTTTTTAAGGTTATAGGTTTCTACAGCTGTTCCTGCATTTCTTCCTGTTTCTCTTAATCGGTAGCTTCCGTTATAAGAATCTGTAGTGATGCTACGGGTTCCGCTATATCCTGTAACAGCTGTTCCCGGGCTGTTCACTTCATGAATAATGGCATCTACACCCAATACTTTTCCATTTTTAGCATCTACGAAAACATATTGTCTGCTTAATGGTTTTTCAGCATAGATATCAAATTTATAAGCTAGCCTTAGATCATTCAGCTTATCATCATCAGGATCTGAATAGTACACTAATTCTCCTTTAGGGGCAAAGCTTGCATTAGGATCACCCGTTTCTTTTTTTAGAAAATCTTCCTCCTCTTTATTTTTCCATTTATAGGAATCTGCTCCCACAAATGACAAAGCACTTTGTAATGCAACATTTTCAGCAAGGCTGGCATTTTTATCAAGTTCTTTCGGAAGTTTAAGAACCCATTTTCCTGACTGTCCTACAATTTTACCGTTTTTTGTCTGCACTGCCATCATTCCGTATTCTATAGGAATATCATTAACAGTCTGTTGAAATCTTTGGGTTTCAAAACCTAATGCATCCTTTTCTAAGCCTAGTTTACGAGCTTGTCCCGGAGAAAGTCTCTGAGACGCTTCGTCAAATAAAACTGGGCTTCCCTGATAAGCAGGAGCATTTTTTTCAAATCTCATAAACTCGGCATGTAATCCGCTTTTTCCCGGAATTAGTTTTGATGGTGTGTTTTGCCCAAAAACAAATGAGCAGGCGGCAACGCTTGCCACTAAGATAAATTTCGTTTTCATAATAATATTTGGTTGGTTGTGGTGACGAATTTATAAACTTTTCACAATAAAATGATATAAACGATGAATAAAATTCAATTGATATTATAAATCGATAAATAAAACACAATGATGATTTTAAAACAAAGAAAATTATTTAAAGATAATTTTTCTGCAATACAAACTTTACGTTAAAATATTTAATTAAAATCAAAATTTTGTGAATTATTTTTTTTCACTATGTAGTGCATTATAATTAAAAAAATTAACCCTATTCTGAGATTTTAGAGCGTATTTTATTTCAATATGGGCAAAAAAATAAGGACTATCTTAAGAGACAGCCCTATTTTATATGTATATTTTTTATACAAAAATGATATCAAATCATTGCTTATCGTTTATTGGCAATTGGAGTTCTGAATTCTCCATACCCCATAAGACCATCATAATTTCTTCCGAAAGGCGCATAATAAAGGAATGCCTGATACAGATTTTCTGTTTGCCAGAAGTTACCATTTACTTCCCCAAAATTCAGAGAGCCATTTCCTTCTTTTGTTACCAAAACATAGTTATAAAAACCTTGCTTCAGGAATATTTTGGCTACATATTGTTTCGTGGCAGGATCATATTGCATCTGATTTTCTTTGCCTGGTTTAAAATTATTAAATCCTCCCAACACATAGATTTCTTTATCCACAGGATCTGAATCCAGATAGAAATGTACCCATGAATAATCCGCTTCTCTTTCTGCATCTCTTTCCCGACCTAGATCATTTCTCCTGTAATACCATGCTCCATTGACATCCGGCTGGTATTGGTAATTCAAAGGAAATGCCCATACCGGATGAAGATAAGTCTGGTTAACATCATCTTTTATTTCAGTGGCACGCACCATATCTGCAGCCATATTCATATTTTTATTATCGAAATAATAAAACTCATTGTCTCCCGGGAACGTAAGATTCGTCTGCTGAAAAAGTACCTGATTTCCTAAAACGCTGCTTGGCTTAAGATTAGAAATTACCATATTCGGGTTGTTATTCTGCATCACATTCATGGTGATTGAATTGACATTGGAAGAAATATCTCCTCCTTTCGGAGAAACATTCACTTCTACCCTTTGATTAATATTGGGATTTTTTGCATCTGCAAATCTTGAAATATTTAAAGCTACGGAGGTTACATCCTCAACCAGATAAAACCGTTTTTTGAAAAGAGGCTGATCTGCAGAATCTTTATAAACAATCAGCTCATAATTCCCCGAAACCTTCAGCTGGATTTTATCATTCGGAAAAACCAGTTTATAATGAGTATAAGCCTGTAATGTATTGAAAGAATACTGAAACTGATCCAGCAATGCATTCATACTTCCGGTCGCAAATTCTGTAAAAAACAGATTATCCTCATTCCAGTTTCTGTCATAGTGTTTAAATGTATACCGGTAGATCTGGCTGCCATTTGTAAGATCATCAAAGCCCAGAACCAACTGTTCTCCTATCTTAATTACCGGAGTTTCATCATTGGTCTGAGGATTGAACAACTGAACACTTTGGATATTTTGTCCAAAAACCAGTCCGCCCAAAGAAAGTAAGAGTATTCGCAAAGTTTTCATTATGACGAAGATAGCGAAAAATAGCCATTTTCTTAATAATATCGTATTTTTGAATAAAAAATATTCAGATATGCTTCAGATTCAAGGTTTCGTATTCAACTTTGCGAGTGAAAATACTTACATCATCTATAACGAAAATAAAAACGCCTGGTTAATTGATCCGGGAAATATGAATGCTCAGGAAACTCAAGCTATTGATCATTTTATTACAGAGAAAGAGCTGAAGATTCAGAAAATCCTTTTGACCCATGCTCATATTGATCATGTATTCGGGCTACAGTGGGCTTTTGACAAATTCAATATTCCCGTGAATATGCATCAGGAAGATCAGGAAGTATTGGATATGCTTCAGGCGAGCGGTGTAAGATTCGGCATGAAGATAGATCCGGTAAAAGTGGATGTAGAATATATCAAGGAAGGAGATGAACTGGATTTAGATGGCGAGAAATTTAAAATTTATCACGTGCCCGGACATTCGCCGGGAAGTGTTGTTTATCATAATGAAAATCAGAAATTCATGATTTCAGGAGATGTTCTTTTTGAAGGCAGTATCGGAAGAACAGATTTGTATAAAGGAAATTATGATCAGCTGATTGAGGGAATTAAATCAAAACTTTTCATTCTGGATAATGAAACACAGGTTTTCTCAGGACATGGAAATCCTACATCCATTGGATTTGAGAAGCAGTATAATCCATTTTTGAAGTAAGAGAATCTGAGGGTTTGAGAGTGAAATCGGCTCAATTCCCCAAATCTGTGAAAGAATAAAAAATAAAAACCGTCAGGACTAAGCCTGACGGTTTTTGTTGTTATAAAGAAATAGAGTTTAGAAATCTAAAGTGATGGAAGCTCTGGCAGCAGCTCCCATAATAGGTCTTGCCATGATAATTCCATCTCCATTGGGTGATCCGGCTCTTGGATCTCCTTCTGTAATACCAATTGTATTAAAGATATTGGTACCATCCACTGCAAAACGTATTTTTCCTAACTGATAAGACATTCCTGCTCCAAATTCTGAGAAAGAAGGTAAGGTCTGTACATTCAGCTCATCCTGGAAGCGTTTTCCATAATAATTCATGCTTACATAAGCTCTCCATGACTTGGTAATGTTCACAGCCGGTGAAATATTAAAATAAAACTTCGGCATTCTTCTCACCACATTTCCTTCCAGAAGACTTCCGGCTTCAAGGTTTTTATATTTTGGACTCTGAACGGTTCCGTTGAAGGTAACTTCTAAAATATTATTGAATAAGCGGGCATACCCTTCTATCTCTACTCCATAGTTCTCTGTATTGGCAAAGGTGTTTTCAGATTTTCCATCAGAGAAAATATCTGTAAACGACAGGTTCTTCAAGGTAGAATAGAACGGAATCACGGCTATATCAAAGGTACGCGAGTAGTATTTATATCCTACTTCCAACTGATTGGTCGTTACTGATTTTAAAGGTTTATCAGGGTTTGGATTGGAAAAATAGTTGTAGTACGCTTCCTCGTTCGGAGATCTGAAACCATTGGAAAAACGCGCATACACAGCATTCTCCCTGTTGATTTTATAATTCGCGGCTAATGTGAAAGAAACTTTATCTACGTTAAAATTCCAGTAAGTAAATTTATTTCCCAGTACACTCATATTATCATCAGCAGTTGTGGTGTTGAAACCATGAGTTCCATCCGTTGTTAACCCTGAGTTATTTAAATTGGAAGTTGTTGTATTGGCAAAATTTCCTTTATAATAATCGTGGCTGTAACGAAGACCTCCATTTACACTTAAAGCATCGGTAATATTGTAGTCCAGGTTTACATAAAGATCATTCAAACTTCCCTGAGTCTGAGTGTCTCTCTGTAAAAATGTCATACCCGTCACTCCGTTATATGTTTTTGAATAACCATTATCCAAAGGAGTAAGAGAAGTATCCACAAGGTTCAGCAATTCCGGTCTGTCTGTTGCAGTAGCCAGAATGTTGCTCCAGTTCCAGTATTGATGAGACTTCCAGTTAGATTTATAGAAACCTGCGGTAACATTTCCTTTGTCGAATTTATAATTGAATTGTAAGTCATTCACAAAGTTATTCATCTGCTTATCAATAGCCCAGAAACCTAATTTTTGGACAAATGCGGGATTTACAATCGCTCCGTTACTTACTAAAGAATATTGATAATTAGTCATACCATAATCTCCACCTTTGGAAACAGGTTTAGTTGCAAAGTCAGCTCCAGTTTCAGGCAATCCGGCAGGGAAAATCCCTGTATAATTCATGTTGATATTCGTATATCTTGTTTTGTTTAAAACACTGAAATTATTTCCAAGATCATATTTAAACTCAGCGCCTAGTACATCTACTTTCGGATGGATTCCGTCTTCAAGATTTCTGTTGAAAAATCCGCCTCCGGCCTGTGGAATATTCAGCTGGCTGATTGCTCTGTAGCTATACGTTCCATAGTTAGGATCAAACCCTTGGAATCCTTTCAGTTTATTTCCGTTTTGTACCAATGGAATAGGAAGGAAGAATGTATTTCTGTCATCCAGTTTTTTGTAATACACTTTTACATAGCCTTTATCAAAGACATATTTAAGATTCATTCTGATCTGTCCTCCATTATTGGCTTTGAAACCTGTTTTTCTGATTCCGTCATCTGTTCTGTAAAAACCTCCGACATTGAAAAACAATTTATCCTGAACCAATGCTCCACCTACGTTAACATCGGTACGCATTAATCCATATGTACTTGTCTCAAGTTTCGCAGTACCTCTGAAATCATTGGTTCCTTCTCTGGTAATAAAGTTGATCAGACCACCGGGAGAATTCGTGGCGTAAATAGATCCGGAACCTCCTCTCAAAGCTTCCATACGGTTCACTGAATTATCTACGCGGAAAAAATTATCCGCATTGGCAAACTGAAGTGCTCCGTCTTCAAAAACCGGAAGACCATCTTCCTGTACCTGTACAAATTCATAGGCTCCTGCAGAAGGAATCCCTCTTGCAAAAAGGTTGTTTCCTACTTCACCTCCTGAAGTTTCCACGGCAAACCCTGGAACTCTCTGTAATAAAGCAGCAGCACTGATTGGATTCTGCTTCTGGATTTCTTTGGAACTGAATGTAGAAATTGCAGTACTGGATTCTATTTTTTTCTTCGGGTTTGAATTTCCGGTAATGACAATCTGATCTATAGAAGAAACTTTTGCAGAATCCTGCGGAGTTTCCTGAGCATAAGCATTATTAAAATATAACGTAGCTGTAGCGGCAATTAAAAAGATCGATTTTTTTTTCATAGCCATATTTTTTATTGTTAGTTTCAGTTTTGTTGTAATTGTAAATACACTCCATTGGTCCAACCGAATCCATCCTGATTGGGGTATTCCCCGCCGCCTGCTATTGTTTCTGTGTCTAATGCATTGTATTTTTCCATCAGTTTTCCGGTGTTTTTGTAGACTCTTTCTACGTTTGAACACCAGTTGTCTTTAATTTTTTCTGCCAGCTCGTTAAAGCCATAATTTTTCATTGCTTTAAAGCCCAGCCATTGATAAGGAGCCCACGCATTGGGAAGATCCCATTGCTGTCCTGAGTTTTTGGTTGTGGTGACAAGCCCGCCTTTATAAAGAAATTTTTCAGCAACTGCTTTGGCAACCGCTTCAGCTTGTGTATGGTCTGCAATTCCCAGGAATAAAGGGTAAAGAGCAGCAATATGTTCAGACGGTGTTTTTGTGTTTTTTTTAGTGTGATAATCTTTATAATTGTTAGTATTTCCATCCCAGAAATATTTATTGATCATCTGTCTTCGGCTTGCTGCTCTTTCTGAAAAATAATTTTCTTTTTCACTCAGATTGTGAAGCGCTGATGATTTCGCCAAAGTAGTTTCCAAATGCCATAAAAGACAGTTCAGATCAACCTGTGCAAGGTTCAGCGTTTCTATCGTCTGTATATTTTCTCCGTCTGCAAACCATCTGCTGGAAAAATCCCAGCCGGATTCACAGGCACTTCTTATATTTCTGTAAAATTCATCTCCTGAAGTTTTTTTATGATCTTCAATATCGATCAGGTAACTTTCAGGGCGAGGTGCATTTTCTGCATCGTAATAACGGTTCAGAATATCTCCGTCTATTGTTTTAACTACTCTTTTTACACTGGAATTGTTTTCAAGCCATTCTTCACCATTCATCCAGAAAGCATATTCTTTTTCCAAAGTGTCATGGTATTCTGTATAAATTCCTTCGTCATTCGTGGTTTCAAAAAGAAGATCCAGCATTAATGAAAAATAGGGAGGCTGTGATCTGCTCAGGAAATGAGTTCTGCTGGCATTCGGAACAAATCCTACGTTTTGAATCAGATAAGAACAGTTCTCAATAATGTTCTTCATCATTTCTACTCTGCCGGAAGCTTTTAGCCCAAGCATAATAAAATAGCTGTCCCAATAGAAAAACTCATTAAAACGACCTCCGGGAACGATGTAAGGTTTTGGTAATTTTAAAAGTGTTCCTTTTTCTTCATACGCTGTACGGGTCAATTCATCCCATAATTTCTCAATATGTTCACCAATAGGAAGTTGTTTTTCTCTGTGTACGGAAACTCTTGCTCCCAAAAAGTCAAAATGAGTCATCACAAAATCTTTCAGGTCAAAACCTTCAGTATTTTTTGTTTGTTCATAATCTTCATTAATCTTTGCAATGGGAAACAGAGGAACTGCATCCGTCATCATTTTCTGATCTTCAAAAATTTCAGATCTCTGTACATCATCAAACAGGCTTTGAATTTCGTTTATGTAAAGCTGATTACTCATTGTTATTTTTTAGGATTAATTTTTAATTTATTCATGAAAACCGCTGAAGTGATCAGTAATGAAAGCGGAATCAAGGAAAGGTAAAATGCCTGCTGTCCACTAAACTCCTGAAACACAAAACCGGTAATGATAGAACCTATAGTTCCTCCGATTGCTGAGAAAACAACAATCAATCCTGACATGGCGCTGTGTAGGTATTTCGGAATAGATGCCAGAATTACAGAATTAATGCTCGGATAGATGGGTGCCAGTAAACCTCCCATTAAAGGAAATAAATAGACAACCAGAGGAGCATTCGTCCAGTTTGTATTCTTATCAATATTAATATTATGTGTCAGAGGTAAAACCAGCAGTAAACTAATAGCAAAACCTACTACACAAAAAGAGACAACATAGATCCAACTGAATTTTTTGGAGAAGAATCCCGATAAAAATCTTCCCAATGCAAAAGCTCCTGCTAAAACCGCTCCTGCCTGAATACTCATTGAGGTAGGCACTTTTAAAATCTCTTTATAAAAAGTAGGAGTCCATGTCTGAAAACTCTGCTCTACCAATACAAAAAGGAAAGCACATAATAAGAAGCACAACACTTTTTTATAACTGAACAGGCTTGCGCTGTTTTTTAAATCTCCCAAAAGATCTGTTTTCTCACTTTTAGCTTCCCGCTCATTGAGTTTTGAAAAGAACAGGAATAAAAAAGATACACTTGAAAGTCCTCCCAGTACCCAATACACATTCAGCCATTCAGTAGATTTCGGATTGTGATCATCAATATATAAACTGAATAAGACATTTCCTGCCAATACGCCAATCATAAAAAAGCCTTCCAGAAATCCCATGAAACTGGAATGTTCTTTATCTGTTTCCGTTACTAATCCAATAGAAGTAAAAACTGATATTTTGATCAGTGCAAAGGAAACTCCTACTGTGGCAAATAATAATTTAAATACCCAGAAGTCATTGGTAAACGGCATTACAAAACACATACAGCTTACCAGGAGTAAGGCAATCAGCATTGATTTTTTGATTCCTATCTTCGGAAGAAATGAAGCCAGAATGAAAGAACATATGGCGATTGGAAGATCTTTGAAGCCTTCCAAAATGCTGGCCGAAGATTTTGAAATCCCAAAATTCTGCTGTACCTGTAGAATAACTGTTCCTACAGAATTCAGAAGAATTGCGAAGACAAAATAGTTTAAAAATAAAACGGCCTTGATGTTAATATTTTTCATTCAGGTTATTTCTTGTCGGCTAAGATAGAAGCATTTCTGTTAACGATAATTTAACACAGTAAATCAATATTTGAACTATATTAATATAATTACTATTTTTAGCAAATAAATATGATTAATTAAATGAAAGTTACTTTTGAAAGGGTGATCCCTAATGAAAAGAGCTCGTTCCGTACCATTCATAATAATTCCCCTATTTCAGAATTTAAATGGGAGTATCATTATCATCCCGAAATTGAGCTGGTATGTGTCATTTCCGGGAACGGAACCCGCCATGTGGGTTACCATAAAAGTAATTATACAAATGGAGATCTAGTGTTAATCGGATCCAATATTCCCCACTCCGGATTTGGACTGAATTCTATTGATCCGCATGAAGAAATTGTACTTCAGTTTAAGGAAGAAATTCTTCAGTTTCCCCAGCAGGAAGTAGAAGCCCGATCCATCAAAAACCTGTTGGAGCTTTCAAAATATGGAATCCATTTTCATCATAAAGTAAAAAAAATAATGCTTCCCAAGCTGAAAATGATGCTTGAATCTGAAGGTTATAAAAGATATTTACTTTTACTTGAGATTCTTTTTGAACTTTCGAAATGTGAGGATTATGAACTTTTAAATAAGGAAATTATGCCTTATACCATTATTTCAAAAAATAAAACCCGTCTTGAAAATATCTTCACTTATGTAGAACATCATTACGATAAGGAAATTGATATTGAACAGGTGGCTAAACTTGCTAATCTGACTTTACCTGCTTTCTGTAATTTCTTTAAAAAAGCCACCCAGATTACGTTTACAGAGTTTGTAAACCGCTACAGAATTAATAAAGCATGTCTGCTGATGGCCCAGGACAGATCTATTTCAGAATGCAGTTATCAATGTGGCTTTAATAATGTCACTTATTTTAATAGGATGTTCAAAAAATATACAGGGAAAACGCCTTCAGAGTTTATCAAGAACTACTCTCACAATAAAGTCAATATAGATTTAAAGGTTGAAAAAGAGGTTAAAAGTAAGGTGAGTTTTTGATAGTGTAAAGAGACTCCTATGGAGTGACAAGCCGTGTGGATAGACCATATCTCGTATTTGTCATTCCGTAAGAATCCAGACTCTCTTCAAATTTTACAATGGTTTTACAATGAAATAGGATAAGCTGTGCAGAGACTCCTACGGAGTGACAATTCGCGCGGCTATACTAAACGCTGTATTTGTCATTCCGTAGGAATCCAGACTCTCTTCAAATTTTACAATGGTTTACAATAAAAATAGGATAAGCTGTGCAGAGACTCCTACGGAGTGACAAACTGTGTGGATAAGCTTCAAGCAGTATGTATAATCAACAAAAAAGCCACTCTAAAAAAGAGCAGCTCTGTATTATAATGAACAAGCAACTAAATAACTAGTAACCTGAATTATTTCCATTTGACATTACATCCCATGCTTGGTCTCTGGATTTCTTCCTGAGCTTCACCAGCTAAAAGATTTTCAAAAGCGATGATTAAATCTTCTCCGGTTACATCTTTATTATTTCCCGGTCTCGAATCATCCATCTGCCCTCTGTATACAAGGTCAAGCTTGTCATCAAAGAAATAAAAATCAGGTGTGCATGCTGCATCATAAGCTCTTGCAACAGCCTGGCTTTCATCAAATAAATAAGGGAAATCAAATCTTCTTTCAATTTGAAATTCAATCATTTTTTCCGGAGAATCTGCCGGATATTTTTCAATATCATTCGCATTGATGGCGATGAATTCAATTCCACGCTCGTTGTAATCTTCGTATAATTCATTGATCTTGTCGATAACATGAAGAACAAACGGGCAGTGGTTACACATAAAGATCACCAAAGTACCTTTTTCTCCTTTCAGTTCGTCCAAAGACTGAAGTTCATTCGTTTTTGACGGGTTAGGAAGTTCAAAGAACGGAGCCTTTGTTCCTAATGCCAGCATATTTGAGGGAGTATTCATATCCTTATTTCTTTATCGGCAAAGATAATTATTTCTTTTGTTAATTGAGCCGACTTCTGAAACATGCATTTTATTTTTGGAAGAGGAAGGAAGCTGGAAGCTGGAGAAAGGAAGATAGTAAGGGTTCAAAAATAGTTATAGTCAAATTCTATTAATAGTTTTTTACACCCAAAATCAACTTCCAGCCCCCATTCTTCCTGCATCCAGCCTATGAACTATTTTTCTTTAAATGGTTCTCCCATCTATAAAACTTACAATATCCTTTGGAACTTATATCAAAAAGTTTGTAGTTTTGCTAACGCTGTTAGTAAATAAATATCATGGGTCTACATGAACGCCGTCAACGAGAAAAAGAATCCATCCGTGCAAATATTTTGCAGGCTGCTTTTACGTTGGCTAAAACTGAAGGCTGGGGTTCGCTTTCTATGCGTAAGATAGCTGATGCTATTGAGTATAGTGCGCCTGTTGTATATGATTATTTTGAAAATAAAGAAGCTATCTTATTTGAAATCTCTTTAGATGGCTTCCACAAGTTACATATAGAATTATTAAAAGCTCAGCAGAAACACGATACTCCGGAAGAGCAGCTTGTTGCTATTGTGGATGCCTACTGGAACTTTGCTTTTAAAAATAAGGAATATTACCAGCTTATGTTTGGTCTTGGAATGCAGTGTTGCGGAAAAGGTCAGATGAAAAAGGAATTCTCATCATTTCAGGAGCTGATTTATGAATGCACCTATGAGATTATCAAGAAAAGTGGATCCAATCCGGACAATGCCTGTCATATGTCTCATGCTCTCTTTTCTGCCGTACACGGAATGATCTCTATTATGATGATGCGCACAGCTGATATCCCTTCAACAATGAATAAGACAACATTGGACGAAACTGTTTCGGCTTTCATTAAGTCTTTGTAAATTTTTTTTGAATTAAAAATTAACACCGTTAGGAAACTTAACACCGAATTAATTAAAAGTATTCTGTTATTCCTGATTAAAAACTCAATCATTTATGAAACCATTCATAGAATTCAGTTGTTAAAAGTAGTCATTTTTTGCTTATTAATTAACGCTGTTAGTAAAATTAACACACCTTACACCATCATTATATACTTAAATACATTAAAAACAATTTTCAATTATGGAAACAATCGACTTTATCGGACATTAAAAATTCTGTAATTTTTTTTGAACTAATTATTAACACTGTTAGGAAAAAATACAGCATTTATTAAAACACTTTACTTACCTCTAACACTTCATTAAAAAAAATTAAACCAAAATGAAAATACCTGGAAAAACAAGGTTTATTGTACTTATTGCAAGTATAATTCTTTTACAGAGCTGCACAAAAGCCGCAGAAGGAACCAATGCCGCACCTCCAGCTCCAGAACTTCCGGTTTATACCGTTATTACATCACCCGCAACTACATATCAGGAATTCCCAACTGCTTTGGAAGGGAAAAACAACGTAGAAATCAGATCTCAGGTAGACGGATATCTGGATAGAATCTATGTGGAAGAAGGCGCTTATGTAAGAGCAGGACAACCATTATTTAAAATAGATTCAAGAAGCTACGGTGAACAGATGAATATGGCTCAGGCTAATCTTCAGGCTGCGAATGCCAATATCCAAAAAGCAAGAGTGGAAGTAGAAAGACTTCAGCCACTGGTTGCTGCAAAAGTAGTTTCTGATGTACAGCTTAAAACAGCAAAAGCCAATTATGATGCCGCTGTTGCCGCTGCTTCACAAGCCAAAGCCTCTGTAGGAAGCGCCAGAATCAATGTAGGATTTACAACGATTACAGCACCTGTAAGCGGTTATATTGGAAGAATTCCTTACAAAAAAGGAAGTCTGATCTCCAGAACAGATGTCAATCCATTGACCTTATTATCTGATATCAGTGAGATCTATGCCTACTTCTCTTTAAGTGAACTTGATTTCATTGCGTTCCAGAATAAATATCCGGGAGCAAGTTTAGAAGAAAAGCTTAAAAACATGCCAATGGTAGATCTTGTCATTGCTGATAACAGTACTTACCCTGAAAAAGGAAGATTAAGTATTGTAGACGGACAGTTTGATAAAACTACCGGAGCCATCAGTGTACGTGCCGTTTTCCCTAATGCCAACGGAACTTTAAGAACAGGAAACACAGGAAGAGTGCGTATGCCTCAGCTGATCTCAAATGCCGTAGTAATTCCTCAGGAATCCACATTTGAAATTCAGGATAAAACCTATGTATATGTTATGGATAAGGATAAAAAAGTAATGGGAAGACCTATTAAAATAGCGGGGAAAACAGAGAGCTATTACTTTATTTCAGAAGGACTTTCTCCTGGAGAAAAAATCGTATTCACCGGAATTGGAAACTTGAAAGATGGTGCTTCCATTAAGCCGAAAAATATTTCTTCTGACAGCTTGTTAAAAGCAAAACCATTATAGTCCTTTCCGAATACAGAAGACTTAAAAAAATAAACTTCTTATGTTAAAACAATTTATAGAAAGACCGGTCCTTTCAACGGTCATCTCCATAATACTCTTATTATTGGGAGCTTTGTCTCTCTTTAATTTACCGATTGCCCTCTTTCCGGATATCGCTCCTCCAAGCGTTCAGGTAACGGCATTCTATCCTGGAGCGAATGCTGAGGTTGTTGCACGTTCGGTGGCTACTCCTATTGAGGAAGCAGTGAACGGTGTGGAAAATATGACCTACATGACTTCTAACTCCAGTAATGACGGTACCATGACACTTAGTGTGTACTTCAAGCAGGGTGCAGATGCGGATAATGCGGCGGTAAACGTACAGAACCGTGTATCGAAAGCAATGAGTCAGCTGCCTCAGGAAGTAGTACAAGCCGGGATTTCAACCCAGAAAGTGCAGAACAGTATGATCATGTTCATGGGATTGACCAGTGAAAATGAAAAGCAATATGATGAATTATTCCTTCAAAATTACCTGAAGATCAACGTAATTCCACAGATACAGCGTATCCCGGGAGTTGCACAGGCTCAGGTATTCGGTACAAGGGATTATTCCATGAGAATCTGGCTGAAACCGGATCGTCTGGCATCTAATAACCTTTCTCCGCAGGAAGTTTTGGGAGCAATTAAAGATCATAACCTTGAAGCGGCTCCTGGCCGTCTTGGACAGGGAAGTAAGGAAACTTACGAATATATCCTTAAATACAAAGGGAAACTGAATAAGAATGAAGATTATGAAAACATCGCGATCAAAGCGAACAGTGATGGTTCTTTCTTAAGATTAAAAGATGTTGCTCGAGTAGAATTCGGATCTTATACATATACTGCGACCAACAGAGTAGACGGAAAACCGGTTGCCGGATTTGCCATCTTACAAACTGCAGGTTCCAATGCCAATGAGATCCTGACCGAAATTGAACAGCAGGTGAAAGTAATGGAGACTACCCTTCCAAAAGGAGTGAAACCCATTATCATGTATAATTCCAAAGACTTTTTGGATGCTTCGATTCATCAGGTTGTAGAAACGCTTGTTATTGCTTTCGTCTTGGTATTTATTGTAGTATTTATCTTCCTTCAGGATTTCAGATCTACTTTAATTCCAGCTATTGCCGTACCCGTTGCGATTATCGGAACATTCTTCTTCCTTCAGTTATTTGGTTTCAGTATCAACATGCTTACCTTATTTGCATTGGTACTCGCCATTGGTATTGTAGTGGATGACGCCATTGTGGTGGTAGAAGCCGTCCATTCTAAAATGGAACAGACAGGAATGCCTGTAGAACATGCAACGATGCACTCAATGAGTGAAATTTCAGGAGCCATTATTTCCATTACACTGGTAATGTGTGCCGTGTTTATTCCGGTTGGTTTCATGCAGGGACCTGCAGGAGTTTTCTACAGACAGTTTGCCTTCACATTAGCGATTGCAATTTTAATTTCAGCAGTGAATGCATTAACATTGAGTCCAGCATTATGTGCGATGTTCTTAAATGATCCTCAGGGAGAACACGGTGAGCATGGTCATAAAAAAGGTTTTGGAGCAAGATTCTTCAATGCTTTTAATGCCAGCTTCAACAGCATGACGAGAAAATACATCTACAGCCTTAAATTTTTAATTAAAAATAAATGGGTTGCGATAGGAGGCCTTGTTGTCATTACAGCTGCAAGTGTATTTTTAATCAAAAAAGCACCGTCAGGATTTATTCCTACTGAAGACCAGGGATTCGTATTGTATGCAGTGAATACTCCTCCGGGAAGTTCACTGGAAAGAACACACAGAGCGACCGCACAAATTGATAAAATTATCAACGGGGAAAAAGCAACCAACCACCTTTGGGTAGCAGATGGGATGAACTTCATCAGTAATGCTAACGCTTCTCCATATTCTGCAGGTTTCATCAAGCTTAAAGATTATGACAAGCGTGGCGAGATGAAAGATCCAGATCAGATTGCAGCAACATTGACAGGTAAGGTGAGTCAGGTAAAAGATGCCAACGCATTTTTCTTCAACTTCCCTACTGTACAAGGTTTCGGTAACGTTTCCGGATTTGAATTCATGCTTCAGGATAAAACGAACGGTTCTTTTGAACAATTGGGTACAACCACTCAACAATTCATTGGGGAACTGATGAAAAGACCGGAAATTGCATTTGCTTTTACCACTTATGCCGCAGGAAACCCTCAGTATACCATTGATGTGGATACTGATAAAGCCAACCAGCTGGGTGTTTCTGTAACAGAACTGATGCAAACGATGCAGATTTATTTCGGTAGTAGCTTTGTATCGGATTTCAACAGATTCGGAAAATATTACAGAGTAATGGCGCAGGCAGATATTCCTTACCGTACAGATGTTAATTCACTGGAAGGAATTTATGTAAAAAATAAATCAGGAGAAATGGTGCCAGCAAAAACACTAGTTACGTTAAAAAGATCTTTCGGTCCTGAAACGGTAACAAGAAATAACCTTTTCAACGCAGTAACAATTAACGGAACTCCAAAACCTGGTTACAGTACCGGAGATGCCATTAAAGCGGTAGAAGAAGTTGCTCAGCAATCACTTCCAAGAGGATATGGATATGAATGGACAGGGATTACCCGTGAGGAAATTAAAACAAGCGGACAGACTGCCTTTATTTTCTTCTTAAGTATTCTGTTTGTTTACTTCTTACTGGCAGCACAATATGAAAGTTATATTCTTCCGTTTGCTATTATTCTTACGATTCCTACAGGGATTTTCGGAGTATTTGCCTTCACAGGATTAGCCGGAATTGATAACAATATCTATGTTCAGGTAGGATTGATCATGCTCGTAGGACTATTGGCGAAAAATGCCATCCTGATTGTAGAGTTCGCTGTACAGAGAAGAAAAGCAGGGAAAACATTAATTGAATCTGCCCTTCAGGCATCAAGATTACGTTTAAGACCGATCTTAATGACCTCTTTTGCCTTCATCGTGGGAATGCTTCCACTAGTATGGACGCAAGGTGCATCTTCAAAAGGAAACCACTCTATCGGTTATAGTACAGTAGGTGGAATGCTTACAGGAGTAATATTCGGGATTTTTATCATTCCGGTGATGTATGTAATATTCCAGTATCTGCATGAAAAAATGCCAAGCAGAAAAAAGAAAAGACTTCTGAAAAAACAAATGGAGGAAGAACTTTTAGCTGCTACACACTAATAAAAAATGAATTACAAAAACTTAGAGAAAATTTTAAGATCATAGGTTTACCTATTTACCTGCCTGATCTTAATGGTTAAAAAAGCTAATTATTTTCTCCTACTAAAGACAATTTTTGCCTCTACAGAAACCTCTCTAAGTTTTGGATTCAATTAAAAGTTTAAAAACTATGAAACGAGTAAAAAATATTATTCTAACTTTTGTGCTGGCCATCGGCTCTGTTTCGTGTGTGTCTAAACTGGCATACACGGAGCCTGAGCTTCCTCTTCCGGAAAAGTTCCAGTACACCGCAACTGCAGACACCGCCAGTATAGCCAATCTGGAGTGGAAACAGTTCTTCAGTGATCCTATTTTGCAGGGATTGATTGAAAAAGGAATTAAAAATAATTATGACCTTCAGATTGCCCTAAAGCAGGTAGCTGCTTCACAGGAAAAACTGAAACAGGCAAAATATATGCAATATCCGGATGTAGGTTTCGGAGTAAGCGGACAGATTTCAAGACCTTCCAAAAACAGTATGAACGGACAAAGCTTAAATTTATTTTTAGGTTCAAGCCATGTTGAAGATTATAATGCAGCCTTCAACCTTTCATGGGAAGCAGACATCTGGGGAAAAATCAAAAACCAGCAGGAAGTTTCAAGAATGCAGTACCTTCAGACTTATGAGGGTTCAAAAGCAGTTCAGACTCAGGTAGTAGCAGCTATTGCACAAGGATATTATAATTTGTTAATGCTTGACAGACAATTGGCTATTGCAAAATCCAATCTGGAACTGAGCAGCAACACCCTATTGATCACACAAAAAATGTGGGAAAGTGGTGATAACACTTCTTTAGGAGTTCAGCAGGCAGCCGCACAGAAACAGGCAACAGAACTTTTGATTGCCCAACTGGAGCAGAATATTGCCATTCAGGAAAATGCATTAAGTATTCTGACAGGAGAACTACCCAATAAAGTAAACAGAACCATTGAAATGTCTGATACTTCTTTACCTCAAAACATCACAGCAGGACTTCCGGCAGCTATGGTAAGCCGCAGACCGGATGTACGTCAGCAGGAATTGGTTCTATTAGAATCCAATGCAATGGTAGGTATTGCCCAGGCTAATATGTATCCGGCATTGAAAATTACCGCTAACGGAGGTGTGAATTCATTCAAATTTGATAACTGGTTCCAGATTCCGGCTTCGTTATTCGGATCAGTTTTAGGAGGAATTACCCAGCCTATTTTCCAGAAAAGACAATTAAAAACAGATCTGGAAGTAGCAAAAATTCAAAGAGAAAGAAATGTTCTGGCATTCCGCCAATCGGTACTGAATGCAGTAGGTGAAATTTCAGATGCTTTGGTTTCCAATGAAAACTTAAAAATTCAGGAACAAAAAGCCGCTGAGCAGACCACTACACTGAAAGACGGAATTAAAAGTGCACAACTTCTTTACAAAGGAGGTTCAGCCAATTACCTGGAAGTGATTACAGCACAGGGAAATTCCCTACAGGCAGAGTTGAATCTGGCTTCCATTAAAAGACAGAGATTAAGCAACATTGTAGATCTATACAGAGCGCTAGGTGGCGGTTGGAAGTAGTAAATTAAATTATATTTGTTTTAAGATGCGGTTCTTTTCAGAGCCGCATTTTTTTTACGATTTTATTGATGAAATAAATGATCATTAAACCATTAAGAATATTTAAGTTGTTAAGTTTAATTAAGAAAAATCAAATAGATTTTTAAAAATACTTCATAAGGCGAAGCTTTCTTAATATTCTTAACACCTTAATAGCTTCTTCATGGTTTAAAATGATTCAGGTAAAATTTATCATTGAAACTGCTCTCCAATCCATTTCAACAAATCTCCAAAATCCTTTTCAGAATATCCCAATTGTAAATAATGAATATCATCCGCCTTTCTGTACCACGTCAGCTGACGTTTCGCATATCTTCGGCTGTTCTTTTTAATTTCTGAAACCGCAAAATCAAGATCCCACTCTCCATCAAAATATTTGAAAAGTTCAGCATATCCTACCGTATTTAAAGCTGTCAGTTCTTTGAATTTTTCAAGACCTTTTACCTCATCCAGCAAGCCATTTTCCATCATCAAATCTACTCTGCGATTGATTCTGTCGTACAATTCTTCTCTTGGAGCCTCAATTCCGATACGGATCACATTGAAATCTCTGCCATTCTGGGAAACCGAAATATGTTCAGAATATTTTTTATCCGTTTGCCAGATAATATCAATAGCTCTCAACAGCCTGCGGTGATTGTGAATATCTACCACATTGAAATATTCTGGATCCAGTTCTTTTAAAATATCCTGAAGCTTTTCTATCCCCTCCTGCTCCATAATAGCCTGAAGTTTCTCCTGGTTTTCAGCGTTCGCTTCCGGAAGATCATGTAAGCCTTCTATTACTGCTTTTTCATACATCATACTTCCACCGACAAGAATAACGGTGTCATGAGTGGTAAAAAGTTCATTAAGTTTTTGAAGCGCATCTTCTTCGTACTGCCCGATAGAATAATATTCTTCCACCGAAAGATTTCCGATAAAATGATGAGGTGCACCCGCCAGTTCTTCTTCAGAAGGTGCCGCAGTTCCTATTTTCATTTCTTTAAAAAACTGGCGGGAATCACATGAAATAATCTCCGTATTGAAATGCTGAGCCAAATCAATTGCCAATCTCGTTTTACCAATTCCGGTGGGTCCTACTACAGAAATTAAATTTTTCTTTTTCACGGCGCTAATTTACGAAAACGCATTCATTTGAATTTTTATTATGCAAAAGAAAGCTGCTGTTATTTTGAACCATTAAGAATATTTAAGTTGTTAAGTTTAATTAAGAAAAAAATCCAAGAGATTTTTCTTAAGTATTATGCTAAAAGCAAAGCTCATCTTAATATTCTTAACGTCTTCATTAAAATCTTCATGGTTCAAAATAAATTCAACATTGAATAATCAGATAGTCTATGTTGAAATTTCATTGTATCACATTATAGACTTAAATGATTATCTTTGTAGAACAATAAAAAACTATGATTTTATCAATGACCGGATTCGGTAGAGCCGAAGATGTTTTTGAAGGAAAAAAAATTACAATAGATATTAAATCTCTGAACAGCAAGAGCTTTGATTTGAATATCAAAATTCCTTTACGTTATAAAGAAAAAGAATTTGAAATCAGAAAAATTCTTAACGATAGAATTATCCGTGGAAAAGTAGACTGCTACGTTAATATTGAGAATCTTGAAGAGTCCAATGATGTAAAAATTAATAAAAACTTAATTGACTCTTATATCAAAGAACTTAAAAATATAGCTTCTGACGGTCCAGATTTCGAATACCTTAAAATGGCAGTGAGACTTCCTGATGCCATTACATCAAGACCAGATGAACTGACCGATGGTGAATGGGAAGCTTTGGCTAAGATTGTTAATAATGCTATTAACAAATTCGAAGAATTCAGAAAAACTGAGGGCAGCATTTTACATGAAGAATTGAACAGGAATATCCAGAATATCGACAAATATCTTGGAGAAGTAATTCCTTTTGAAGAAGAAAGAATTGTAAGCGTAAAAGAGCGTTATCAGAAATCTTTAAAAGAATTTGAAAATGTTGATGAAACACGTTTCTATCAGGAAATGGCTTATTTTACTGAAAAACTTGATATTTCTGAAGAAAAGGTAAGACTTACCCAACACTTAAAATATTATAAAGAAGTAATGGATAATGAGTCTTTCAATGGAAAAAAACTGGGCTTTATTTCTCAGGAAATCGGAAGAGAAATCAATACATTAGGTTCTAAAGCCAATCATGCAGAAATCCAGAAACTGGTAGTAATGATGAAAGATGACCTGGAAAAAATTAAAGAACAAACGTTAAACGTATTGTAATGATAGATGCGAGTTACGAGATGCGTGATTGTCATTCCTAACAATGGACTCCCCAACTCGAAACCCGTAACCCGAAATTGTAAAAAATGGATAAAGTAATTATATTTTCAGCACCATCTGGGAGCGGAAAAACTACATTGGTAAAGCATTCACTGGAAACATTTCCCGAATTGGCATTTTCAATCTCATGTACTACAAGACAGCCAAGAGGAAGTGAAATTCATGCAGTGGATTATCATTTTCTGACACCTGATGAATTCAGACAGAAAATTTCTGAAGAAGCTTTTGTAGAGTATGAAGAAGTATACACTGATAAATATTACGGTACTTTAAAATCTGAAGTAGAAAAAATCTGGAATCAGGGAAAAGTTGTTATTTTTGATGTAGATGTAAAAGGAGGCATCTCTCTAAAAAAATATTTTGGTGAAAAAGCACTGTCTATTTTTATAGAACCCCCTTCCATTGAAGAATTGGAACGAAGATTGATCTCCAGAAATACAGATGATGCAGAAACCATCAAAACCCGCGTTGCCAAGGCCGAAGAAGAAATGACCTACGCCAGCGAGTTTGACAAGATCGTGATCAATGAAGATCTTGATGCAGCTAAAAAAGAAATAGAAAGTTTAATAAAAAGTTTTATAGAAAGAAACTAGAAGCTAGATATTAGAAGTTAGTTTTTTAATTTCAGGAAAATCATCCTCATTTTACACTAACTTCTACTATCTAATCTCTAACTTCTATAAAGAAAAAATTGAGGTTGATATGAGTACCGAAACATTAGAAAAAGCTAAATCTGCAATTCCTGTCAGAGGATTTCTGGATATAAAAGATATTGCTATTCCTCAGGGAGAAGAACTGGTAAAAGCCATTCTTAAACTTAAAGAGGAAAAGAATGCTGTTATTCTTGCCCATTATTACCAGCCTGGAGAAATTCAGGATATTGCTGATTTCCTGGGTGATTCTCTACAGCTTGCAAGACAGGCAAAAGATACGAATGCTAATATGATTGTATTCTGCGGAGTACATTTCATGGCAGAAGCCGCTAAAATCCTGAACCCAACTAAAAAAGTAGTTCTTCCTGATACCATGGCCGGATGCTCTCTGGCAGACGGTTGTTCCGGAGAAGGATTAAGAAAAATGCGTGAACAGCACCCGAATGCTTTAATTGCCACTTACATCAATTGTAACGCAGAAACTAAAGCTGAAAGTGACATCATTGTAACAAGTTCAAATGCCGAAACAGTAATTGAAGCTCTTCCGAAAGACAGACCCATCATCTTTGCACCGGATAAAAACCTTGGAAGATATTTATCTAAGAAAACGGGACGTGATATGATCCTTTGGGACGGAAGCTGTGTAGTACACGAAGCATTTTCAATGGAAAGAATTGCTCAACAGTTAGCAGACAATCCGGATGCTAAACTCATTGCACATCCTGAAAGTGAAGAAGCTGTTTTGAAGCTGGCTCACTTTATTGGTTCCACTTCTGCCCTGCTGAACTATGTAGAACAAGATGACTGTCAGAAATTCATCATTGCTACAGAAGAAGGGATTCTTCACGAAATGAGAAAACGTGCTCCTCATAAGGAACTGATTCCTGCATTGGTTTTTGATGAAAGCTGTAACTGCTCAGAATGTTTTTACATGAAACGCAATACAATGGAAAAATTGTATTTATGTATGAAGTATGAACTTCCGGAGATTCTTATCGACGAAGAATTAAGATTAAAGGCATTGAAACCTATTGAAGCAATGCTCGATCTTTCGAAAAGCATAAAATAATTTTTTTGTTATTCAATATTTATTATATTTAGCATTCAAACTAATAATAAATATGAAAAATCTAAAAAAATTAGACAGAAGAAGTCTTAAAAATGTAAACGGAGGCAGTTATACTTGTAGCTTAAACTGCGAAATACATGAAACCTGTGGTTTAGGATGCAATGGAGAATTAATCTGCGTACCAAGAGGAATGTACATTCCAGATAACTGTTAAAAAAAATAAAGCACTGTTTTCACAGTGCTTTTATATTTTAGTCTGCAGTAATTGCAACAAAACAATCTGCACTTACAACTACGCACATTCTGCAATTCTCAGATAATGTCCAATATGCCTCACACGAAGGATCACTGGATGAACCTGGTCCAAAAACCAGATGAGTAGGACAGCCATCACATCTTGATACACCAGCACCCTTCATCTGTTCCAAATCTCTTCTGTTCAGTTTCTTTAAATTTTTCATAAAGCCAAATTATCTTTTAAGAAACTCCTCCGTCCACACATTCCATACTTACCAGAACACACATCTTGCAATAATCCGGAAGTCCCTGATAAGCAGAACATGGGTACTGATATTCAGGACCATCTCCGAAAGTAGCATGTTGCGGGCATCCTGCACATCTTGACGGACCTGCTGCTCCATTTAATTTTTCAAGTTCTTTTCTGTTTAATTTCTTTAAATTTTTCATAGTAGTTTTAATTAAATTTTGATTTTTAAGTAGATTATTTTCCTGAATCTGATTTCAACCTATTTTTATAAATGAGGATCAAAACATTCAAAGCTCACAAGAACTCTTCCTTTACAACATTCCGGTAAAGCATGGTAATCAGCACATGATCTTGGTTGACCAGGTCCGTAAGGTCCGGCAGGGCAGTTTTCAAAACAGTTATTCACGTCTCCTCCATTCATTGATTTCAGATGTTGGCGATTTAATTTCTTTAAATTTTTCATGGTTATTTCGTTATTATTTAACATTCTAAATGTAACATTTTTAATCAATTACACCAAATATATCTCATAAAAAGGAAATATATTTTATTATGTTAAAAACTTGGCTGTTTCAAAATAATTTGTACATTTGTCCTGTTACAATGAATTTATTAAGAAACATATCTGATATTTCTGCCCTGAAATCACCTATTTCAGGCATATCTTCTGTTTCTACATTCACAACTACAACAATTACCCCATAACGGGGTAGATTTTCACATATTATTTCCGGTACCCGTACTCTTTTTTTAAAGAGTAATCACTTGTATTTACCCAACTTCAAAAAAATAATTGATGAAAGTTTTAAAATTCGGCGGAACATCAGTCGCCCATTCTCTGAATATCTTACTGGTAGAAAAAATCATTAAAAGAGAGTCTTTAAAAAGCAAAATTGTTGTTATTGTATCAGCCCTTCAAGGTGTTACAGACCAACTGATCAAAGCCGCAGAATATGCTTCCGTAAAAGATGAAAATTATATTCAGATTGTCAAGAACCTTGAGGAAAAACATATCAATCTGGTTAAAGAACTTTTTCCTATTGCAGAACAAAGCTCATGGTTAAGCTTTGTAAAAAAACATTTTAATGATATCGAAGACCTCTGCAACGGGATTGCTGTACTTGGTGAGCTTACCGACAGAATAAAAGATAAAATTGCTTCTTACGGAGAATTTTTGTCCTCAAAAGTCATTGCTGCCAGGCTTCAGCAAGAAAAGTTAGACTGCATGTGGATGAATGCTGCAGAGCTGATCAAAACAGACAGTAATTTCACCCATGCAAAAGTAGATTTCGAATGTACTGAAAAAAATATCCTCAATTTTCTGAATGAAAATCAGAATAACATCCTTGTAGGTCCTGGTTTTATAGCTCATGACGAAAAAAATAATGCAACAACATTAGGAAGAGGAGGTTCAGATTATACCGCTTCTATAATTGCGGCTGCCATTGATGCAGAAGAACTTCAGATCTGGACAGATGTAAGTGGAATGATGACTGCCGATCCTCGTCTTGCTTCCAATGCTAAACCTATTTCAGAAATCTCTTACCATGAAGCAATGGAACTGTCTCATTTCGGGGCAAAAGTGCTTTATCCACCTTCCATTCAGCCTGTGATGGTAAAAAATATAAATCTGATGATCAAAAATACTTTTGATCCGGATGCACAGGGAACTTTAATCTCTCATCAACTGAAATCTTCAGAAGATGAAAAACAGATTGCCGTAGGTATTTCCAATATGAACAGTATTGCCCTGCTTACATTGGAAGGAAGCGGTATGGTAGGAATTCCTGGTATTTCTTCAAAACTTTTCCAATGTTTAAGCCATGAAAAAATTAATGTAATTCTTATTACACAAGGATCTTCAGAACATTCTATCACTATTGCTATTGAAGAAAAAGAAGCGTTACGTGCCGAACATGCAATCAATTCTTCTTTTGCCGATGATATCAACCTGAAAAGAGTCTATGCGGTAAATATTGAAACAGGGCTTTCCATTGTCGCTCTGGTAGGAGAAAGTATGAAAAGCAGAAGTGGTGTGAGTGCAAAAATGTTCGGATGCCTCGGAAATAACGGAATCAATATAAGAGCTATTGCTCAGGGGTCTTCAGAAAGAAATATCAGCATTGTTATTTCAGAAAAAGACAGTAAAAAAGCAGTGAACGTCCTTCATGAAGAATTTTTTGAGTCTGAAATAAAACAGATCCATCTTTATATCTGTGGTACAGGGAATGTAGGATCTAAGCTGATTCAACAGATCTATGACCAAAATGATTATTTAAAAGAAAATTTTTTAATTAATCTGAGAATTGCAGGAATTTCCAACAGTCGTCATATGATATTTTCAGATCAGGGAATGTCAAAGGAAAATTATCTTATCTGGAGCCAGCAAGGTGAAAAAGCCTCTCCGAGGGATTTTGCTAATGAAATTATCCGCAGAAACCTTAGAAATTCTGTTTTCGTTGATGTTACCGCAAGTTCAGACATTCCTGAAGTGTATGAAAGCTTATTAAAAAGAAGTGTAAATATTGTGGCTTGTAATAAAATTGCGGCCTCTTCAGATTATAAAAAATATAAAACGTTAAAAGATACAGCAAGAAATCATAACTGTAATTTTTATTTTGAAACCAATGTAGGAGCAGGGCTTCCGGTAATAGGAACAATCAATGACCTCATCAAAAGTGGAGACCAAATCCAATCTATTCAGGCTGTATTGAGTGGAACATTGAATTTTGTATTTAATGAATATGATGGCAGCAGAACATTTTCTGAAGTAGTAGCACAGGCTCAGAAAGAAGGCTACACAGAGCCGGATCCAAGGCTTGACCTGTCCGGAACAGATGTAGCAAGAAAAATTTTAATTCTGGCAAGAGAGGCAGGATATCCGCTTCAGTTTGATGCCATTGAAAACACAGGTTTTCTACCTGAAGAATGTATGCAGGGAAGCGTTGACAGTTTTTACGAAAAACTTACAGCGCATGAAGAACATTTTAAAAACTTGCTAAACAAAGCAAAAGACAAAGGCAAAATATTAAAATACGTTGCAAAATTTGAAGATGGAAAAGCAAAAGTCGGGTTACAGCATATTGCTCCGGATAGTGATCTGTTTCACCTTTATGGCAAAGACAATATTGTCATTTTTAAAACCCTCAGATATTCCGAACAACCTTTAGTGGTAAAAGGAGCTGGTGCCGGAGCTGATGTGACAGCAAGTGGAGTTTTTGCAGATATTATCCGCTCTATTTAAAAATATATTTATGAAAAAAATAAAATTAAAAGTACCCGCTACTGTTGCCAATCTGGTTTGCGGATTTGATATTTTAGGAATGGCCGTCCATGATCCTTATGATGAAATGGAATTCAGATTATTGGAAACCCCTGAAATTATTATAAAACATATTGATGCCTTCGGACTTCCTGAAGAGCCTTCCGGAAATGTCGCGGGTATTGTCCTGTTAAAAATTCAGGAATATTTTAATCTGAAAAACGGTTTTGAAGTCATTATCCGTAAACATATAAAGCCTGGAAGCGGGCTCGGCTCCAGTGCGGCAAGTGCCGCCGGAGCCGCCTTCGGAGCCAATGTATTATTAGGAAACAAACTTTCAAAAGAGGAAATGATTTATTTTGCCATGTTTGGAGAGGAGCTGGCTTCAGGAGTACGCCATGCGGATAATATCGCTCCATGCATCTATGGTGGAATAACGCTGGTAAAATCAACTCATCCTATAGATATTGTTTCCCTGAACAGCCCTGATTTATTTGTAACCGCTGTACATCCGCAAGTGGAAGTTAAAACTTCAGATGCAAGACAGATTTTAAAGAAAAATATCACATTAAAAAGTGCTGTTGAACAATGGGGAAATATTGCAGGGCTTGTAGCAGGAATTCAGAAAAATGATTTCCCTTTGATTGGCCGGAGTCTTAATGATGTTATCATAGAACCTATCCGCAGTATTCTGATTCCGAAATTTGACGAAATCAAAGCAAAAAGTCTGCAATTAGGCGCATTGGGAGGTGGAATTTCAGGTTCAGGGCCATCCATTTTTATGTTGTCTGAACAAAAAGAAACTGCAGAAAAAATTGCCGAGATGATGAAATCAGTCTATACTGAAATTGAAATAGAAAGCTTTGTATACGTTTCAAAAATAAATCCGTCAGGCATACAAATCGTTGAAGAAGTTTAATTACAAAAAACAGAAATGAAATATTATAATTTAAAAGACCATCTGGAAAACATTGACTTCAGAGGAGCAACAATAAAAGGTCAGGGAAAAGAAAAAGGATTGTTTTTCCCTGAAACCATACCTCAGTTTACTGAAGAATTTATTAAAAACCTTCATCAGTATTCCAATGAAGAAATTGCTTATCAATGCATGAGAGATTTTGTGGGCGATGAAATTCCTTCAGAAGTATTAAAGGAGATTGTTGCAGAAACCGTCAGTTTTGATATTCCTTTGGTAAAAATCAATGAACAGATATCTATACTGGAATTGTTTCATGGGCCTACTCTTGCATTTAAAGATGTGGGAGCAAGATTCATGAGCCGTTGTCTGTCTTATTTTCTTAAAGACCAGCAGAAAAAAGTTACCGTTCTTGTAGCTACTTCAGGAGATACCGGCGGTGCTGTTGCTCATGGATTTTATAAAATTCCACAAATCAATGTAGTAATTCTCTATCCTAAAAACAGGGTAAGTCCGGTTCAGGAAAAGCAATTGACTGCATTAGGAGAGAATATTTCAGCATTAGAAGTAGATGGCAGCTTTGATGACTGTCAAAATCTTGTAAAACAAGCTTTTTCAGATGAAGAAATCAACAGTCAATTATTTCTGACCTCTGCCAATTCTATCAACGTTGCAAGATGGCTTCCTCAACAGATTTATTATTTAATAGCATTGAAACAATGGATTCAGCATCATAAGGAACAACCGGTCATCTGTGTTCCAAGTGGTAATTTTGGAAATATCTGCGCCGGACTGCTTGCTCATTTAAGAGGGCTGCCTGCCAGTCATTTTATTGCTGCCTGTAATGCCAATCACGTAGTTCCTGATTATTTTATCACTCAGAATTACCTGCCACAAAAAGCAGTTGCTACCTTATCCAATGCTATGGATGTTGGAAATCCAAGCAATTTTGTAAGAATCATTGAACTTTTCGGGCATCAGTTTGAAACTTTAAAAAATAAAATATCAGCTTATTCTATTGATGATGATAAAACGATGAGCACTATAACAGAAGTCTATGAGAAATACGGATATATTCTGGAACCTCACAGTGCTGTTGCTTTTGCCGCAATGGAACAGTATCTGCAGGAAAATCCTGATCAAAAAGGATGTATTCTGGGAACCGCACATCCTGTAAAATTCCCTGATGCTGTGGAAAAAGCAATTCATACTCAGATTGAAATTCCGGAATCTTTAAATGAGCTGATGAAAAAGGAGAAAAAAACTGTAGAAATAAATTCAGATTTTGAAGAATTAAGACGATTTTTGCTTCATAAAATCTGAAGCAATGAGCAAAATATATCTTGAAGATGTACGAATATATGCGTACCATGGTGTACTTCCTGAAGAAAATATTATCGGGACCTACTATATTCTGAATGCAGAACTTCATACCGATCTGTGGAAAGCAGCAGAATCTGATGATTTGCATGACACTATCAGTTATGCAGATATCAACGATATTCTCCACCAGGAAATGAAAATAAAATCCAAATTACTGGAACATGTAGCAGGAAGAATCATCACAAAAATTCATGACAGCTTTCCACAGGTTGATTATATTAAATTAAAAATCACCAAAACAGCTCCACCAATGCAGGGAGAAATGAAAGGTGCAAGCATAGAGCTTGAAAAGAGCTTTAAGCCGGAAAATTAAATTGCTTATTTTCGTTTCATTAAAAAACATACAAATTGAAATTCGTTAAAATATTATTTTTAGCTGCAGGGATCAGTGCTTTCGGTCAGACGGGTGTTGAAAATCAGCTGGCAGCATACACTTTTCCAAAGATAAAGTCCAGTATTACAATGCCTGTGACGATTCCTCTTTCGGAACTGAGCAATATGATCAATGCTTCTGTGAAAGATCTGGTTTATCAGGATGATTCCTATACTGATAATAACAATGACCAATTTAAAGTGAAAGTATGGAAAACAAGACCTATCCGTCTTGTAGGAGGAACCAGTCAGAACCTTCTGATTGAAGTTCCTTTAAAAATATGGGCAGAAAAAGGGATCGGTACTTTGGGAGTATATACGTATCAGAATACCACTTTTGAAACAGTAATGTCTTTCAATACAACCGTTACTTTTAAAAATAACTGGACCATTATTACGAATACCCAGCCTAATGGTTTCAGATGGGTAACCAAGCCGGTACTGGATTATGGAAGAATCCAGATTCCTATTACCTCTATTGTTGAAAAAAGTCTAAAGGAACAACAGGAAAAATTCTGTAAAACGATAGATCAGCAAATGGCAACACAACTAAATTTCCAGCAATATGCTTTAATGGCATGGAATACTTTTCTGCAGCCCTTTAATATTTCAGAAGAATATAATACCTGGCTTAAAGTAAGCCCTGTAGGAGTTAATATTACCCCTTTAAAGTTTTATGGAAACCAGATCAATGCAACCCTTGGTGTTGATATATTTTCTGAAACTTTTACAGGAAATAAACCTACAGCTTCTTCACCAGTGACCAGTGTTGCCAATTTTAACACTACTCCTACTGTTGCAGACAAATTCATTTTGCAGACTACGGCCAATATTCCATTTACAGAAGCAAGTAATATGGCAAGAAAAACCTTTCTGAATAAAGAATTTGATGTACGTGATTCTAAAGTAAAAATAACGGATATCAGAGTCTATGGGGTTGATAACAGAGTGGTCATTGAAGCTCAAACCGATGGCTATATCAAAGGAACTTCCATTATTTCAGGAATTCCGATATACGATGAAACAAAAAGAAAAATTGTTTTATCAGAAACGAAATTTAAACTGAAAACAACCAATATCCTGCAAAAAACGGCTTCACTCCTATTCCAGGGAAAAATTGTAAAAATGATTGAAGAGGAGTATGGAATTCCCACCCAGGAACTGGAAGAAACCTCAAGAAAAAGTATCGAAGAGGCCTTCAATAAAGAATACTATAAAGGGTTAAAAATGAACGGAAAAGTATTCAACCTGAAGCCCAGTAAAATACTACTCAGCAATACAGGTATCACAGCCGTTATTGATACCAATGCTTCACTAAAATTATTGGTAAACGGATTCTAAAACCTAAATAAAACTAAAAAACTAATAACCGAACCATGAAAAGAATTCTAAATATTGTTGAATACAATAAAGCCTCGTCAGGGATTAGGCTTGCCAATTATTTTCTCGATTTTATAATGCTATCTGTTATTAATTATTTCCTCTCTACGGTTTCTAACCTTATTTATGAGGCCACTTCAATTGAGTTTTTCTACTTATATAGTAATGGAAATATAGTATGGCAGCTCCTGATTGGAAATTTCAATTATTGCCTTTATTATTTTTTGATGGAAAACTATTTAGGAGGTAGAACCGTTGCAAAATATATTACAGGAACCAAAGTAATCAGTACAGATGGCACAAAACCTACTACCCAGCAAATGATGTACAGAAGTCTTTCCAGAATTGTTCCTTTCGATGGGCTTTCATTTCTGGGTGTAAACGGATGGCATGACAGCTGGAGTGATACGAGAGTAATTAATGTTAAAAATTATTACGCTGAAATTCAAGCAAAAAGCGAAATAGAAGACCTTGGAAAGAAAGAATTTGCTTAAAAACTTTTGTTCATAAAGAAATTTCGCTATATTTGCACACCTCAAAAATGGTAAAAATGGTACTTTGGCCGAGCGGCTAGGCAGTGGTCTGCAACACCATCTACAGCGGTTCGAATCCGCTAGGTACCTCAGAAAAAACCTCTAAGTTATTTAGAGGTTTTTTTGTTTTTTGTCTCATTATTTTTTATATCCCATTCTCTTTTTTATCAATCCTATTACTCATGAAAAAAAACATAATCTTCTTCATCATTTCATTTGTATTTGCATTGTTGAATGGATATTTTTTAAATTACATAAATGATGTCTATTTTCATTTTGACGTACATCAGAATACCCCCATCAATATTTCGAAAGATGAACTCAACTTTATTGCCATATTCATCGCGCCTTTTCTGGAAACTTTTTTATTTCAGTATCTCCCCTATTTGATTTTAAGCAAATGGATAAAAATCAATAATAAAGCAATTTGTATAATCATGATGAGTATTATTTTCGCATCCATGCATTATTATAATGGGTTATATATTGTTATGACATTTTTTGGAGGTATTATTTTAAATAATCTTTATGTTTATTACCATCAGCACACCCATAAATACAGTTTTTTTCTAACAGCACTCTTCCACTTGCTATTTAATCTTTATGGTTTCTTATTCATAATGTGATTGTTCCATTTTTAATGATATAAAAAAGCCCTTCCCATTCAAAGAAGAGCTTGATAAATAATGTAAAAAAGTAATGATGGATAGAAAATTATCTCGTTCAAAAATAGAGGATTAATCCAACATACTTTTATGAGCAGCGTCATATGGGAATAAAAAAATCCCCGGAAATTCCGAGGATAAAAACTAATAACCATGAAAACTCAAATTAAACATGAGTTACATTTCTATATTGAAAAATCGTGCCAAGAATAACAATTTTAAGAAAAAAAGTTAATTTCTTTCTATGACACCATTTTGACCAATTCAGCATTTTAAATCGATTTTAATGATACTTTAAAAAGCACTTCATAATTATCTATAATAAGTTCAGATAAATCTAACGCTCCGGCAAAAGTATTAAAAAAAAAATAATTTATATTTTAATAAAATAAAATTTACATTCAGGACATAAATTTTTTTTAAAATACTGATCAGCCACAAAAATGAAAATTCACTAACAAATTGACACACTTTGTTCTGTAATTGCATCCATCTATTAACATTTAAAACCATTATGGCACAAAAAAATTTTTAATAAAAAATTTCATGACACTAAAGGAAAAATATCATTTAGAATTTACAGGATGATAACAGCAATTTCTTTCATATATAAAAAGCCCCCAGAAATGGAGGCCTCAAAAAACACAAATGATGAAAAAAAATTTTATATCAGAGATAAAAATTATTTTATCTTTTAATTCTTAGTCAAAGATATACCAGTCTTTTTTTTTATTTTATGAGTATAATCATAAAATTATTATTTCTTTTAAATACAGGATTTTCGGACTGTCAGCTTTATTTCTCAAAAAAAGACAATAATAAAAACCCTTTACGTTTATTTTTGTCATAATTCCAGGTAAATAACGCATTGCTTCTATTTTGACCAATGCATCTAAAAAATATTTTGCCCTTACAATTGGCAGAATATAAGAAAAAAAAACTAGATGTATAATGATTGAGGTTATGTTTTTCACATATATTATTTTATAATTTTGCCTCATTAATTCAAAGTGACGTGATAAATTTCTCTATACTTATAGCCAACTATAATAATGGAAATTATTTCAAGGAGTGCTATGATTCATTAATCAATCAAACCTATGAAAACTGGGAAGCGATTATTATTGATGATGCCTCTACAGATAATTCGGTTGAAATCATACAGTCTCTGATAAAAGATGATTCCCGTTTTAAACTTTATCATCATTCAGTTAATGAAGGCTGTGGATCTACCAAGGCCAAATGTATGAAATATGCTCAGGGTGATTTATGTGCTTATCTGGATCCGGATGATGCTCTTTATCCGGAAGCATTAGAAAAAGTAGCGCTGGAATTTATGAACAGAGATGATCTGGCCGCCGTATATTCTCAAATGATGATCTGTAATGAAAATCTAGTTCCGGAAAAAGTATATGCGGGTACGAAGCAGATTTATAACAATCGATATTTTTTCAACTGTCCCATTCAGTTTGCCCATCTTTTTATCTTTAAAAGAAAAGTTTATTTAAGAACTGCAGGAATTAATGCAACCCTGAAGAATGCAGTAGATCAGGATCTTTATCTGAAAATACTGGAACAGGGAGAAGTAAAATACCTCAAGGAACCTTTGTATCTCTACAGGCTTCACTCCAATGGAATTTCTCAAGATAAAGCAAAACAAAGTGCAAAAGAATCATTTGCAAGAGTGATCCATGATACCATGAAAAGACGGGGAATCAAAACAATTAATCATAAAGTGGTTCCCGAAATTTTCACCAGTTCAAATGAAATTTTTGAACTTCTGAATTACCAGACCAACAAAATGCACCGTCTGATCAGCAAAATAAAAGTTACTTTAGATAATATATAAACAAAAAAAGCTACTCAAAGTGAGTAGCTTTTTTAATAAAATATGGAATGAAAATGTTTCTCATAAAAGTATAGGTTTTTGAACAAGTATTCTATGCGCAAAATCATAAAACCATCAAAAAAGAAACGGCCTCCTTGCGGAGGCCTAAAAAACACAAATGATGAAAAAAATCTATTTAGAAAAATCCAAACAGAATATTGTGGAATCATTCAGCATGACCATTACATTACATTTTCTAAGCAGAAAAATATAATACAATATCGGAACAGAAGAATGAATACTTTCTATAAGAATCAAACTGCACCCTGAAGATAAATCAAAATATAATTTACATTATTAAAATGTTTAGACGATTCACATTTAATGTAAAATCAATTAAACCAAACAAAAAACTATGTATAATTATTTTAATTATTAAAAATCTTCAACACTGGAATGGGTAAATTTAGCTAAATATTTGTTTGCTCACAAGGCTTATTCCTCCCAAATGATCGGAATATATACTGTAATATACCCCTCAGAATCCACCTGTGCATCAGAAACAGTGGCAACTACCGTTCCGTATCCTACCCAGCCTCCCTGGCCCTGCATTGCAGAAAAGGTATAGGTTCCTGCAGGAAGTCCCTCATAATACTGGGGAACAGACTGAAATCCACCACCATAATAAGTATCATACACTTCTCCTGTAGCCATATTTTCAGCAAGAAAACTTCCTACATCATAATTTCCCGAAAGAATTTTTGTTCCATTTTTTGAAAGAAGACCATAACGAATCTTATAAGTCTGAGTTGTTGGGGTTTTATCAGTTATTTCTGAACAGCCTTTATGGGTCTCTGTTATTTCCTTAGAGGCAAACGATGTTGTGACAGTCAGCAGTCCAATAAATGCTGATACTGTAAAGATTGATTTTTTCATATTAAAAAGTAATTTGGTATTCAAAAATACTCAACTTATATGAATTTAATAAAAACTATCAATGAATTAAAATTTACAAATACACCTTAAACCCCGCATTAATAATATAAAATCTATCATCAATCAAAATTATTTCCCTTTTTCATTCTCAATTTTAACACTCGTTAACTAAAATTTGGCTTCATAATTGAAAATAAAACTAAAATTAAAGTCGTTTTGGCTTTATCTTATTAAAATTTGAATTATGAGAAAGATAGTATTAGCAGGTTTTTTGTCTGTTTTTTTAATGACAGCCTGCAAGAAAGATGACAGCGTTGCTGAAAAATCACTGGAAGTACAGAAACTTGAATTTCAGGCCAGACAACTTGAAATAGAAAAGCAAAAACTGGCTATTGAGAAAGAAAAGCTGGTATATGAAGCTCAGAAAAAAGCAGATAGTATATCAGAAAGTAAAAAAGCAAAAGCTACTGCTGAAAATAATTCAAAACCACAGGTGATCAGAGAAACACGAACAGTATATAGAGACAGAAGCTCCAATTCCAATTCTGGAGGAAGCAGCAACGGAAGTTATGCCAACAATGGAAGTGGTACTTCCCAGGGAACTACTCAGAAAAAAGGATGGAGTAAAGCTGCGAAAGGAACAGTTATTGGTACTGTAGGTGGAGCTGCTGCCGGAGCCCTTATCGCTAAGAAAAACAGAGGACTGGGAGCGGTAATTGGTGGTGTTGTAGGAGGTGCTACAGGATATACCATTGGTAGATCACAGGATAGAAAAGACGGAAGGGTACAACCTCGTTAATAAATATTTTTAATGATAGAATATAAAGATTGCTTACTTTTAAGCAATCTTTTTTTATGGTATTGATTCTGTTTTCTTCTATTTTCATCATTCCCGTCCTGATGGGTTGGGGAAAAATCATGGAAAATATATGGGGAATTTTATTTCAGGGAATCACAGGAAAAATCTTATCAGGGATCCTTGGAATAAGTCTGATATGGACAATTGTTTCCTTTTTTACACCATTAAATATTAATGTAGAAGTACCTTCCATCCTATTGGGACTATTCTTTTTCTTTAAAAATAAACTCTACCAGGAATTTCATCAATTTTCAAAAAAAGATTTTACAGTATTAAGTGTCATTTCTCTGACGATTATCTTTGCTGGTTCCTTTTACCCTTATATATTAGATCATTTCGGATATTATATTCCCACATTGAAATGGCTTACCGAATATGGGCTGATAAAGGGGATTTCCAATGTAGACCTCACCTTAGGGCAAATGTCTCTCTGGCATATTTTTCAGGCTGGATTTTCAAATTTTTCCGATCCGTTTTTAAGGATCAACACGGTTCTCCTGATTATCTATACATTTTATATTATTGAAAGAAAAAACTGGATACATCTTTGTTTCCTTCCGGTATTACTGCTGTTTTCACAATCTCCAAGCCCTGACCTTCCGGTTATAGTTTTCTCATTGATTATTTTAAATGAACTTATTGCCGGAAATAAGAATACCATTATCCTTTTTGCCTTTTCAATTTTTGTTTTTGCTATAAAACCTACCATGATATGGCTGCCTATCCTGGTTTTCTTAGTCTCTCTTTTTATTTTTAAAAGTAACTTTAAACAACTTCTTTTGGGAGTGGCAATTCTCTTTTTATTTTTCGTTAAAAATATCTGGACATTCGGATATCCTGTTTTTCCTATAGCAATAGGAGATCTGGGACTATCCTGGAAACCCAATCCGGAAGTTTTAAAAACTTCTTCACAATTTGCAGTCATGAAGACCTATGACATGCAGTACACCTATGAGGAAATTCAAAAATTTTCAACGGCTGATTATATTAGGAATTGGTTTTCTCTTGTAGGAATCAAATCCAAAATTAATATTCTGTTTGTGCTGAGCTTAATCATTTTTTCTGTATTTGCCTGGATAAAAAAGAAAAAACTCATCACGCTGATCTGCATTTCATTATTAATAAAAAGCATATTAATTCTTGCTTTTTCAGCTCAATACAGATTTTTTATCGATGTTTTTTTCGTGATATTCTTTGTAATGTTTCATGAATATTTTGACAAAAAAAAATCCATTGTTGTTTTTTCTGCTCTCAGCCTATTTTTCATTTCAATATTGTCTTTTCCGAGAGTTATTCAAAAATATATTCCAAGTTTTCGGGTGGGGAGTTTTATGAACGGATTAAAAAAAGAGCAGATTCTCAAACCTTCAACCTATGAATATCAGCAGTTTGACACATTTAAAGTAGGAAATCTTCAATTTAATGTTTCCCATAATTATCCTTATAGTTTTGAGACTCCAATTCCGGCTGTGACTCCTTTCTATATTGTTGATGACGTGAAAGCAGATATTTTTCCACAGCTTTTGGACAAAAATGATATCAAAAAAGGATTTATCTGGAAAAAAATGACGTCAGAAGAAAAAAAGGAAGCCCAAAAGGTTATCAATAATATCAAAAACACTGATAAATAGAACAAATCCAGAAACTTTATTATCTGAAGAAAAAAAGGTAATTTTGTATCATGTTCAACACATTAGGTAATCTTCTTAGTCTTACAACATTTGGAGAAAGTCACGGAGTGGCTTATGGCGGTATCATCAATAATTTTCCGGCAGGTTTAGCGGTAGATCTCGATAAAGTTCAATATGAATTGAACCGAAGAAAACCCGGCCAGTCAGCAATCGTTACACAAAGAAAAGAAAGTGACACAGTAAAGTTTCTTTCGGGAATCTTTGATGGGAAAACAACAGGTACGCCAATTGGTTTTATCATTGAAAACGAAAATCAGAAATCAAAAGATTATGACCATATTGCAGGTGCATATCGTCCAAGTCATGCTGATTTCACCTATGACCAGAAATTTGGTTTCAGAGATCATCGCGGAGGAGGAAAATCTTCTGCCAGAGAAACAATGAACTGGGTAGTAGCCGGCGCACTTGCCAAGCAACTTTTACCCAACATTGAGATCAATGCTTATGTATCTTCCGTAGGTGATATTTTCTGTGAAAAACCTTATCAGGCTTTAGATTTTTCTCAAACAGAAAGCAATGATGTTCGTTGTCCTGATGCTGAAACTGCTGAAAAGATGATTTCAAGAATCAAAGAAATCAAAAAAGAGGGTAACACTATCGGAGGAACGATCACTTGTGTGATTAAAAATGTTCCTGTAGGAATTGGTGAACCTATATTTTCCAAACTTCAGGCTGAGCTTGCAAAAGCAATGCTGAATATCAATGCCTGCAAAGGTTTTGAATACGGAAGCGGTTTCTGTGGAGCTAAAATGACTGGAAAAGAGCACAATGATGCTTTCAATACAGATTTCACTACAAAATCTAACCTTTCCGGAGGTATCCAGGGTGGAATTTCCAATGGAATGGACATCTATTTCCGCGTAGCATTCAAACCTGTAGCAACTATTCTGAGACCTCAGGACAGTATCGATAAAGACGGAAACCCAGTAATCGTAGAAGGAAAAGGACGTCACGATCCTTGTGTAGTTCCGAGAGCGGTTCCTGTAGTGGAAAGTCTTGCTGCATTTGTGCTGGCAGACCTATTTTTGGTCAACAAAACAAGAAATATCAATAATTTTTAACATAAATAGCTTTAGTAATGAAAAATTACTGGGATAAAGGAATTTCTTTTGAAGAGTATCTTCAGATTGCAAAAGAAAGATTAGAGAACCCTGCTAACCAACAGGAAGCTGACTATAAACAATATTATGAGCTGGGTCTTCAGAGAATGGACAGAACGGTGAAGAAATACGTTCCGGACGAAGGTCAGCTGCAAGAACTTGCTGCCAAAAATTTTGACGGAAAGATTTTAATCATTTCTGAAGCATGGTGCGGAGATGCAAGTGCAACAGTGCCTGCTCTTTTCAGATTTTTTGAAGGACATAATGAGGTAAGAGTTTTCCTGAGAGACAGTGATAAAAGTTTGATTAATCAGTTTCTAACCAATGGTACAGAATCTATTCCTAAAGTCATTATCCTTGATAAAGATTTCAAGGTGAAAAATTCTTGGGGCCCACGTCCCAAATATGGATATGAGCTGCTGATGAAGTATAAAGCTGATCCTGAAGCATACCCAAAAGATACATTCTATAATGATCTGCAGATTTATTATGCTAAAAACAGAGGGAAAGATGCTGTTCAGGAAATTTTGGATCTTCTATAAAAAAGAGATATGAAAAAAAATGTCATTTATCTTGTAATCATCGTTATCATCGGTGTCGTTGCTTTTGTTCCGGGAATTAGAAATTTCCTAAAGGATACATTCTTTCCGGTAGCCACCATCGAAAACGCTGTCCATATCAGTGAAGAGGATTATGATGTAGAACTTAAAGGAATCAATGCACCCAGCACCAATCTTAAAAACTTTAAGGACAAAGGTGTTTTCCTGAACTTCTGGGGAACATGGTGCCCACCTTGCAGAAAAGAATGGCCTTCCATTCAGAAATTGTATGACACCAGAAAAGATCATGTAGATTTTGTACTGATTGCCATGAATGATAAAGAGGAAGATGTAAGAAAGTTTTTGAAAGAAAATAACTATACCGTTCCTGTCTATATTGCTCAAAGTCCTATTTCTGAGAAAATTCTTCCCAAGGTATTTCCTACCACTTTCCTACTGGATAAACACGGAAGAATCCTTATTAAAGAGGATGCTACAAAAGACTGGAACACAGAGACTGTGCATCAGTTCATTGACAATATTATCAAATAATATTTTAACTAAATTTTATAATTTGTTGGTACAGGATTTGCGAATTTTATAGCATTGAAAAATTTATTAATCCAAACACAAAATGAAATATTCAAAATTAAATCTTGCAAAAGAAGCCATCAATCATAAGGGCTTTATCAAAAAGATCCCTGATATTTTCAGAATGGTCAGAATGTGGAGAAAAGGAATTTATCCCATGAAATCCATAGACATTATTCTTCCTTTACTGGGAATTTTATATGTACTCTCTCCTATTGACCTTCTTCCTGAATTTGTGATACCGGTACTTGGAGTCATGGATGATCTGGCAGTATTGTCACTGACTATTCCTAAGCTCATCAAAGAGGTTGACAAGTTTTTATTATGGGAAGCTCATCAAAAATACAGTGGTGCCCAAGTCATTGATGCTGAAATCGTAAAATAATAGTTTATTATATTTTTCACACCATCCTGGTTAATCCGGGGTGGTTTTTTATTTACAAATGAACGATAAATTTTTAAGCCTTATTTCAATTCCTTAAATTTGCAATATCTAATAAAAAATAATGGAAAGTAAAAAAGAATTCTTCTTAGAGTGCTACAAACTAGGAATCATTAAATTCGGAAGGTTTACCCTGAAAAGTGGTATCGAAAGTCCTTTTTATGTAGACTTGAGACCTTTGGCTTCAGATCCTAAAATTTTAAAAAATCTGGCTAATTATTTATTGGAAATGCTTCCATTAGATAATTTTGATTTAATCTGTGGAGTTCCTTATGCTGCACTTCCAATGGCTACTGCAATGTCTTTGGAAAGCTATATTCCATTAATTATTAAAAGAAAAGAAGCGAAAAGCTACGGAACAAAAAAACTGATTGAAGGAATTTACCAGAAAGGGCAAAACTGTCTTTTGGTAGAAGATGTGATCACTTCAGGAAAGTCTTTATTAGAAACTATTCCTGAAATAGAACAGGAGGATCTTAAAGTTTCGGATATCGTTGTGGTACTGGACAGAGAGCAGGGAGGAAAACAATTACTGGAAAGCAAAGGATTTAGAGTACACACTCTTTTCAATATTTCTGAAGTATGCGGTATTCTTCAGGAAACGGGTGAATTGTCTGATGAAGAGGTAAAAAGAATCCAGGACTTCCTTCAGGGAAATCACATTCAGTTCGAAGAAGAAACAAGATCTTCTTATGAGCAGAAACTTCAGGTTACCCAACATTCTGTTTCAAAAAAATTACTGGAAACAGCTTTAGCAAAAAAATCAAACCTTATTGCTTCTGCTGATGTTACTACCACTCAGGAGTTATTGGAGCTGGCTGAAAAAGTAGGTCCGCATATTGTTGCTTTAAAAACGCATATCGATATTATTTCTGATTTCGAATATGAAAAAACAATCACTCCTCTAAAAGCTATTGCTGCAAAGCACCAGTTCTTATTGATGGAAGACAGAAAATTTGCTGATATTGGAAATACACAGGAACTTCAGTTTACCAGTGGAGTTTTCAAAATTACAAATTGGGCCGATTTCGTAACATCTCAGGTAATCGGAGGTTTTGAATCCTTAGACTGCTTCAGCAATGTAGGGGTAGTAGCTATTGTTGGAATGTCTTCCAAAGGAACCTTAACAACTGCAAGCTATCGCGAAGAAGCTTTAAAAGTAGCATTATCACATCCTAATGTTATTGGTGGTGTATCTCAGAATAAAATTCCGGAAGAACTTTTATTATTCACTCCAGGGGTAAACCTTGCAGATTCAGGAGATGGTAAAGGACAGCAGTACAACACACCAGAACATGTTTTCAAGACACTGCATACAGATTTTATTATCGTAGGAAGAGGAATCTATAAATCCAACGATCCTGAAGCGTCTGCAATTACTTATAAAACAGAAGGATGGAATGCCTATATTAATTCTTTGGAAAAAAAAGCAATTCAGGGTTAAAATCCTATAAAGTATATACAAAATAAGTTATATTTGGGCTTTATCACGAATATTTGAAAAAGATCAGCATTTGCCTTATTTTGTTATGGGGAGTTGTACAGGTTTCTGCACAGACAGACAGTATATACATTGAAACGAAACTGTCTCCTGACAAAAAGAACCTTGATGTCAGCCAGGAAATTGTTTATTACAATCATTCCGGGAAAGACCTTCAAACTGTAAAACTTCTAAATTGGGTTTCCGCGTACAATAAACGGGGAACCTCTTTAGTCTACCGAAAACTGGAAGACCGAAATAATGATTTGCATTTTGCGAAGAGTGATCAATTGGGAAAACTTCTTGAACTGAACATTAAAAGTTCTGAAAATGAATCAATTCCCGTAAATACACTTTCAGATGAAAATATTTTCATTCCTCTGAAAAATGTATTAAAACCTGGCGAAAGCGTCACATTACAGTTGCAGTACAGGATGCAGCTTCCCGATAAAACATTTACGGGATACGGAACATCCGCTCAGAATACTGTATTAAAATATTTCTTTATTGTTCCGGATCATTTTGATCCGGACAATATTTCTAAAAGAAACTACCACGATATTGAAGAACAGGTAAGTTTCAACACTTTCTGGACCATTAACTTTGATATTCCTGTTAATAATTTTGTAGAAGGCAATCTTCCACAGGTACAGATGAATTCATTTAAGGGATACCTTGATTCCGATCCTGAATTTTTAATTTCTTCAACCGGTTTTCCTTCCATAAAAACCAATGTTGACGGACAGGAAATCGAAATCAAATTTGGATATAATCTGAAACCGGAAGAAAAACAAAATCTGGAATTTTATCTCCCCTTACATTTAAAATTCCTTAAGGAACGCATCGGGGTTCTTCCGAAAAGTATTTTTATTTCAGATAAATTCAGAGCTAAAGAAGACTTTTTCGGAAATAATGATATTACTTTCTGGAAATTCAGGTTCCGGTTATTTACCGATACCGAAAAAACGGATCTGGATTATTTCGGGATCATTGCCAAGAAAATTCTTGATGAAAGCGTTATTGCGGATAAGGAAAAAGACCATTGGTTTAAAAATGGGTTAAAATCTTATCTGGAAATTCAGTATCTCAAAAAATTCTATGCTGACACAAAACTTTTAGGAACACTACCCGAAACCAGAATATTTGGGCTCAAACCTTTAAAATTATTCCATGCATCCAAAGTAAAACTTCTGGATCGCTATGGGCTTTCCTATCAGTACATCATGCTGCAAAATCTTGATCAGAAGATTGATGAACACTTCCCTGTTTTGAGTAATTTCAATGACATGGCCATCAGCAGCTTTGAAACAGGAAGTCTTTTCAACTATTCGGCTGACAAAATGGGATATGATAACTTCAATGGGATTGTAAAAAATTATATTTCTCAGAATTCCGGAAAAAAAATCAATACTGAAGAATTCCTGACCGCTCTTTCCGAAAATAATAAATCAACAGCCTATCTCTCCAACTTTTTCAAACAAAAGAACCGTGTTGATTTTAAACTAAAAAATATTAGAAAAGAAAATGATTCTCTACAAATAAAAATTGTAAAGAATACAGATATTTCCATTCCGGTAAAGCTGGAAACAGAAACCCGAGAAGGAGAAAAGAAGGCCTATTGGATAGACACCGAAGAAAATGAACGTATCACCAGCCTTTCTCTTCCCGCATCAGAAAATATTTATAAAGTCACTCTAAACAGCGGATATATTTTCCCTGAATCCAATTACAGAGACAATTTTCTGTATGCAAAAGGCCTGTTTTCCAACGCAAAAAAAATTAAGCTTAAACTAATAAAAGATATTCCAAACCCGGAATACAATGAAATTTATATCAGCCCAAGAGTGCGTTTCAACAATACGTATGATAAATTTCTTTTGGGAGCCAACTTTAAAAATCAGTCTTTCTTTGATCAGAAATTCTTGTATTCGGTTACTCCGACTTATAGTACCGGAACAGGAAAACTGACGGGTTCTGGAGCAGTCTCCTATTCTATTCTACCTGCAGAAAGCATTATCCGAAGTTTAACATTCGGACTTTCGGGTTCTTATTTTCATTATGATTATGATCTTGCTTACAGAAAAACCTCAATATCTTCTTCTATCAACTTCAGGAAGAACCCGAGAAGTACAGTAAGCAGAGGTCTAGGGATTTCCTATAACTATTTTGAAAGGGATCTGAGCCCTAAAATGATTGCTAATAATGATTATAGCAAATATAATCTCTGGAGTATCGGCTATGGCTACAGTGACAACCAGATGATTCATGAAAAAAGCTTTAGTCTAAGTACGCAGGGAATGGAAGATTTTAATAAAATAACGGCTGAAGGCTTCTACAGATGGGAATTTGCTCCTAAACAAAAACTGAGCTTACGCTTATTTGCCGGATATTTTTTAAGAAACAACACCCGAAATAACCTTTTCGATTATGGAATTTCCAGGGTTTCCAACTATTCATTCTCTTATACGCTTTTAGGAGAAAGTGCCAGCAGCGGACTTCTTTCCCAACAGTTTATATTAGCTGATGGTGGTTTTAAATCTTTTCTTCCAGGAACAGTAAACCAATGGATCACTTCTGCCAACGTGGATTCAAGCGTCTGGAAAATATTCCATGTGTATGCTGATGCCGGTGTTTATAAAAACAAAGATCTTCCTGCCAAATTCATATGGGATACCGGAGTTAAAGTAAGAATCATTCCTGATTTTCTGGAAGTTTATTTCCCGATACAATCTTCTTTAGGTTTTGAGCCATCCTTCAAAGATTATGGAAAGCGTATCAGATATACATTGATTCTTAATCTTGGGTCAATTATTAATGCCGCAAGAAGAGGTTGGTATTAAGCTTCTGGTAATAAAAAATAAAAGAACAGTTCATTAATGAGCTGTTCTTCTTTATTAAAAAATTAATCTTTTATAATTTTCTGTGAGATCGGAATATTATTAATGGTTCCTGTGACAATATAAGTTCCTTTTGGAAGTTCTGCAATGTCAAGAGTTGAAGCTAATTTTGTAGGAGATTTTTTAACAACCTGTCTGAATGTATCGTAAACTTTTACATCTTTCACCTCGGTTCCGAACACTACTTTACTGTCTTTTATAAAAGGATTCTGTACAAAACCTGATTTCACACTGCCTTCGAGGGAAAAGTCTGCCATATTATCATTACTTCCAACCATCGTTCTTTTAATAGCCGTTGTTGTAGTTGGAGAAGGAGCCGGTCCATCTCCTTTAAACTGATCTGCATTTGATCCGTACCCTACAAAATCCAGTACATTGGATGCGGAAGGTCCCGTCACCTGCAATATATTTCCGGCCAAAGCAACTTTTCCTGATACGCTGGAGATTCTCATCCCGGAAGATTTATTGGGAGTTCCATCAAAATTAGTGATTGTAGTGGCAATAAAATCCGGTGTTGGTAAATTTTCAACGCCTCCTTCAATCGCTGACTCCTGAATCAAATAAGTTTCTTCAGGGCCTAAAGTAAAGTCGGGCAGTGTATGATATTCGGTAAAAGCACCTATCGCCGGAGCATATTGAATGCTTGCTCCCGTTAAGGAAACCAAAGTAGTTCCAATATTTTTAAGGACAATATAATTATTCTTCAATACAGCACCAGAATTGGCATTCCCACCATAGATTTCATTAATCACAATCTGGGCATTTGAAAAAGAAGTTAATACTATAAGTCCAACAAGAGTAAAGATTTTTTTCATCGTAATAATTTTAAAGAAGTAGATCAATAATAAAACATCAAAAACAATACCACCAAATTAAGAAATATATAGGATACAAAAATCTAAAAACCAGTAATAATTGTATAAAAAACAGCCACTTCAATGAAGTGGCTGTCTGTATTTTTATCTAAAGGAGATTAGTCTTTAAGAACTTTTTGAGAAACCGGTTGGTTGTTCACTGTACCTGTTACGATATAGCTTCCTTTTGCCAGCTCAGCAACGCTTACCGTTTCGTTTTGTTTTACAGAAGCTTCTTTTACAAGCTGTCCGAACATATTGAAAACTTTCACATCTTTTACATCAGATCCGAAAACAATCTCGTTATTTTTTACGAAAGAATTTTTTACGAAGTTTCCTGACTTTATATTTTTAGCATCAATAACAGCTAGAGAAGCAGTAGATGAAGTAACCATTAAAGAAATATCATCTATTCTCCAGTTGGCAGTACCCAAAGATGGCGTTCCTGTACCAGGGCTATCACTTCCATAGATTCTTAAAGTAACCGGAGCAGATTCCGCACCTACTAAATTAGTCCCTGAAAAAGTAATATTATTCAATGTCCATGTACTGTTGTTGTTAACATTTACAGTACCTATCGCCGTTGCATAGTTATCAATACTGGAATATACGGTAATCTTTCCAGGGCCAGTAGAGGTACCTCTGGATCCCAGACTTAAAGAATTCAACGTTACTTTATTACCCGCAACAGGAGTAACAGTAACACTGAAATAAGTACTTGTAGCAGTAGAAAGAGCCTCTTTAAAAGCTGCAGCACCAAAATTACTGGATCCGCTTGCTCCGGTATAACCTGAAGACACAGATGTAGTGGTAATTAAATTCGTAGTACCGTTATTATTTCCCTGGGTAGCTGCAAATGCTACATTTGAAATATTAGCATTTGTACCAGAAACAGGATTTACAGAAGTACCGTCCCAAAGGTATGTTGTTTGTGCAAAAGCAACTGCACTCATCATCACCGTTGCAAAAAGAGAATAAAATTTTTTCATGATTTAATATTTTTATAATTAATAATTTCCTTGATAAAAGTACATCGTTTTATTTTTTTTGACACAATAAACAGGTTAAGTTTCTGTTAATAATAGTTAAGCTATTACGATTAACATTTTTTAGTTACTTTTACCAATTATTTTTCAGGGCTTGCGGAATTATATCCTTCTAATTGTATTCTTCTTAGGCATATTTTCAGGAAATGCTCAGGTATTTTCATGGAAAAATCCCAACGTGCCTGAAGACAGCATCAAACGAGACAGTATTCTTGCAGCAAGGCTTGAGCAGGATATCTTTGCAAAGGACACTCTTGATTTCATAAGAACGCACAACAAGATCGTTATCGATGAGGCTGTACTGGCGAAGAATGATAAAAAGCGATTTTTAGGAGAACTTAATTCAAAAGGTTCTATCATCAGAGGGATTACTTTTGGTAACAATCAGGGCCAGTCTGTACAAAGTTCTATGGATCTTCAGATTTCAGGACGTTTGTCGAAAGATGTTACGATTTTAGCCAGTATTTCGGATCACAACCTGCCTATTCAGGCTGATGGTTATACCCAAACGCTTGAGGAGTTTGACAAAATCTACATGCAGCTTAATATTAAGGAAAAATCCATCCTTAGAGCCGGGCATCTTGACCTTGTAGAATCTAAGAATTATTTTGCCAAATACCAAAGACGAAGCATGGGGCTTCAGTTCCAGACAGAATTTGGGAAGGAAAATAAAACATTGGTAGATATCTCTGCAGGTGTTGCGCGAAGTGAATTTCACAGAATCCGTTTTCAGGGGGTTGAAGGGAATCAGGGCCCTTACCGTCTGACAGGTAAGAATGGGGAACAGTTTATCACACTGATCTCCGGTTCTGAACAGGTCTTCATTGATGGTATTTTGATGAAGCGTGGTGAAAACCAGGATTATATTATCAATTACAATACCGGTGAAGTTACCTTTACCAGTTTCCGTCCTATTTTCCAGCAGAATTTCATAACGATTTCTTATAACTATGCCAACAGGAATTATTCAAGATATCTGTTTACAGGAAAGCTTGAACATCAGAGAGAGAAATTCAAAGTAGGCTTAAACTGGTTCATGGAAAATGACAATAAGAACGCTCCTCTGTCTTTAAGTCTTTCTAAAGAAGATGAACAGATTCTTGCAGATGCAGGAAACAATCCGGATTTGATGTATGCTCCTTCAGGGGTGGTAACGGAGTATGATGTCAATAAAATTTTATATAAATTAAATCCCGCCGGAACTTTCTATGAATATTCTACTGATTCAAGTTTAACGCTTTATCAGGTTTCTTTTACGTATTTCGGGGCTAATCTGGGAGATTATAAAATAGCACAAACCACCAATAACGGACGTGTTTTTGAATATGTAGGTCCGAATGCCGGAGACTACAGAGCGGTAAGAAAACTTCCTTCTCCTCAGAAGTCACAGGTATACTCTGTGAACTCTGAATATTTACTGAATGAAGGAAAAATAGGAGCAGACATTTCCCTGAGCAATTATGATGTCAATTTATTTTCCTCAAAAGATTCTGATCAGAATATGGGATATGCATGGCGTATTTTCGGAAATAAGAGTTTCACGAAAAATGCCTGGAAAGGAACACCTAGTTTTGAATATCAATATATAGACAGGCAGTTTCATATCCTTGACCGTATCAATGATGTGGAATTCTCCAGAGACTTCAACCTTACCCAGGAATTTAATAAGAAGACCCAAAACAGGTTTATCTTCAGTTTCCTGAATAAATGGAATAATAAATCCACCTTAAATTACCGTGTCAATTATCTGAATGAACAAAATTCTTATAAAGGGATCAAAAATGACCTGGACTTTGGCTGGCTCACAGGAAAGTTCTTTACCAAGGGGAATTTATCTTATTTGAATACAACTGCCACCCTTCAGGACACAAAGTTCATCCGTGGTGGAGTTTCAACAGAGTTTACCGGCAAAAAAGGAAGCTGGGCAGTTGGTGGAAGCATGGAACATAACGAGAAGAAATACAATGACACTCAACTTATGGATGTCACGAGTTTCAGCTGGAAGGAAATCTTTTTGCAAAAGAAAATCGGTGACAGTACAAGAACTAAGTTGTTGGCAAAAGTATACATGAGAGATAATGACTCGGTACGTGACAACAGGCTTCAGAATATGAACAATATTTTGGGAATTATGGCTGAAAGTCAGATTATCAAAACAGAAAGAACCTCCCTAAATGCTTTAATCCATTACCGAAAATTCTTCTATGCAGGTGCAGAAGGTGAAGTAACCCGTAATAATGATTTTGTTGTTGGAAACATCTTATACAATCAACAGCTTTTCAGAAATGGAATGCGTCTTCAGGCTTTCTATGAACTGGGGAACGGACAGGAAGCCCAGAGAGAATTTCAATATATTAAAGTAACAGATGGACAAGGGGTTTATAAATGGACCGATTATAACGGAGATGGAGTTCAGCAGCTGGACGAATTTGAAATCGCTGAGTATTCTGACCTTGCACAATATATCCGTGTATACACCAATTCTGTAAGATATATTCCTTCTAATAAAAATAAATTACAGCTGGCTTTATTTGTGAATCCGGCAATTGTTTTCAACTCTGAGAACGGGTTTTTAAAACGATGGAATTTCAATATTTCATTAAACTCTCAAAACTCTTTCTATAAAAAGGAAAAAGTGCTTGTTCTGAATCCTTTTGAAAAAAACAGTGATCAGATCCTTAAAAATCAGAATATTCTTGCTTCTGTACAGTTTAACCCAACCGACAAGTCAGGCTGGAACGGAAATTACAGATTCATCACCAATGACAATCTCATTAATGCCAATTTCAGTAATGAAGAACGTGAGCAGACTTCTCATTTCCTGAATGTAGGATACTGGTTCAATAAAGAATTCAGAGTAGACTGGGAAAACTCAGTTCATGATATCCAAAACTCTTCACAATTATTTAAAACAAGAGATTATCGTCTCAATAATTTTGAAACCAAGCCTAAAGCAACTTATAAGTTCACAGATGCCATTCAGGCTGAATTATCTTCTGCTTTCCGCCAGAAACAAAGATTGGATGGCGAAGAACTTCTTAAAGCTTTTGATATTACAGGAACCATCCAATGGGAGCGTAGAAAAACGTCTATCCGTGGAAATTTCTCGTTCATCAGCAACAATTTTACCGGAAACAATTTCAGTATTGTAGGAAACCAGATGCTGGATGGGCTTAAGCCTGGGAAAAACCAGGTATGGAGTGTATTCATCCAACAGGCTATCAACTCCTTTATCCAGCTGAATCTTAATTACGAAGGAAGAAACTCAGGTGACCGGACCATTCATATCGGAAGTATGCAGGTAAAAGCAAGCTTCTAATTATGATGGTTACTTTATACAATAAAAAATCCCCAATATTATTGCTATTGGGGATTTTTCTTATTATTAGGGTATATATTATTTTTTAATAATTTTTAAAGACTGTGATCCTTTTTCTGTATTCACTTTTAAAATATAAACTCCTGCAGCAGCACGTCTCAAATCTACAGAGCCTTTTTCAGCGTTAATGGTTTCGCTGAGAATTCTCTGGCCTGAAACATTATACACTTCAATATCTTTAATTCTACTGTCATTATTGATATATAGGTAATCCACAACAGGGTTCGGATAAACATTCACTGTATTCTTTTTCGCAGCTTCATTTACTGCCAATACAGCTGCTGTGAATTCAAAACTTCCGAGGTCTGGTGTTAAAGCATTTCTTATATTGCCATCTGCATCCAGTGTTACTTCAACTACCGGAGTTCCCTTATTATCAAGAGCTGCATTCCCTGTGGCTGACAAATGGAAATCAGTTGCTGATACGAATACCGGCAGCACATTCAATGAGTTTACATTTCCTCCGAATCCCGCCTGGATATCAGCAAGAGTAGCTTTTGCCAATCCTCCAATATACCCAAGATTGGTACCGGAAGAATAGAAATTATTATAATTAATAGTAGAAAAAACACTACTGGCAGCTCCCGCATAAATAGCGTATCTGTCGCCTGCCTGAGTCTGGGTATTGACAAAAAGATTGTTTCTGATATCAATACCTCCTGCACCAGTCACCCCACTTGTAATATTTAAAGCAGAGGGTCTTCCTGCAACAGTCTGGCTGACATTCATGACAACGGTATTATAATAAAGTTTATATCCGCCTCCTGCAGCGACAACAATCCCGTTTCCATTGTCATTTACTCCTCCTGTTGTTGCATATCCATATCCGGCGACACCACTGACGATATTGTTGGCCACTAATGTATTGGAGATAAGACTTGTTGTGGACAGATAAATTCCCTGAGCTCCGTACCCTGATACATTAGTGTTTTTAACTCCATTTATTTTATTATTAATAATGGTCATTCCGGTTGTCAATGTACCTCCTGCATAAATACCTGTAAACAAACTTCCTGTTCCACTGGAATTAAAATTGGAAATCGTATTTCCACTTACCATAATATTGGCTACTGCAGAGGCTCCTGTACTCCCTGAGGTGATCGTTATGCCGGAAGCTCCTCCCGCACCCGTTCCGGTATACCCAAGATTGGTAATGGTATTTGAAATAATTGAAGAATTGACTGTTGCTGTGGCAAACCAGATCCCTCTTTTAATTTCAGCATTGGTCGTTTCAAAGTTACCTAATGTATTATTACTTACTGTTACTCCATCGGCACCCTGAACATAAATTCCTCCAAGACGGTTGGCATCTGCTCCCGAAGCACTTATATCATTACCTGTAACCAATGTATTAGCTCCATTACCAGCAGCTGTAGCAGCAAATAAATAAATTCCCATATAAGCTTTCTTCACAGCATTATTCTGAATAGTAACATTGTTAAAGAAGCCTCCCGTAGGTGTTGCTGCTCCGTCATACATCACCAAAGCTGACGAATTATTCATTCCGTTGATAATATTAAGGTTTTTAACCATAATATTAGTATTGGCTGCAGCTGCAGAAGCCGCTATGAATGTAAGGACCTGCGGTGCTGTAGTAGAAGTGTTGGTAAGGGTAAGATCTCTTGTAGTTCCTGAAGCTGCATTGCTTCCGTCCAGGGTAATATTACTCCCCTGTATTCTCACTAAAGGCGCACTGGCAATATCCCCGGAAATAGTTGCCGTAACTCCTGTGGCAGGCTTTATGGCAACAGAAGTATAACTTGTTGCTCCGCCACTGGCATTCAGACTGGCTGTTGCCGTTTCCGTTGTGTTTGCTGTGATACTGATTGTAATTGCCCCCTGATGTGTTCCTGCGTTAATAGCATCAAATGCGCCTTTTAACGTAGTATAGGTTCCTGTAGCTGTTCCTGCCGTAGCAGAAATATTTACTTGCGAATAAAAATTTGATGAAACCAAAATTGCCATCAAACAAAATAGAATTTTTCTCATGACACTAATTTTTATTATACTAAATATAAAAAATAATTATCAATAAAATTCAATAAACATTGATAATCAGTTAAATATATTAAATAAAAATTAAACAAAATATCATAAAATCCCTTAAACAAAACAACACAAGCAAAACACAATACCACATTTTAATTTAAAAAATATTGTTTTTTAAGAATTTCGTAAATTTGCACCATGATAAAAATAGGCAACATAGAACTGCCGGAATTTCCACTTTTGCTGGCTCCAATGGAAGACGTAAGTGATCCTCCGTTCAGACGTTTGTGTAAAATGCACGGTGCAGATTTAATGTATTCGGAATTTATTTCTTCCGAAGGGTTAATTCGTGACGCTATCAAGAGTCGTAAAAAGCTGGATATTTTCGATTATGAAAGACCAGTGGGGATACAGATTTTTGGTGGAGATGAAGAAGCAATGGCTATGTCCGCAAGAATTGTTGAAACGGTAAACCCGGATCTTGTAGATATTAATTTTGGATGCCCGGTAAAAAAAGTTGTCTGCAAAGGAGCAGGAGCTGGTGTACTGAAAGATATTGATCTGATGGTTCGTCTTACCAAAGCCGTGGTAAGCTCTACTCACCTGCCTGTAACGGTAAAAACCCGTTTAGGATGGGACAGTACCAGCATTAATATTGATGAAGTGGCAGAACGTCTGCAGGAAACCGGAATCAAAGCTCTTACGATACATGCAAGAACCCGTGCTCAGATGTATAAGGGTGAAGCAGACTGGGAGCATATTTCAAGAATTAAACAAAATCCTAATATTGAGATTCCAATTTTTGGAAATGGTGATATAGATTCTGCTGAAAAAGCATTAGAATATAAACAAAAGTATGCATGTGACGGCATCATGATTGGGCGTGCTGCTATTGGATATCCATGGATATTTAACGAAATCAAACATTTCTTTACAACAGGAGAACATTTACCTGAACCTACAATTTCAGACCGATTACTGGCTGTTCGCCAACATGCAGAATGGAGTGCTGAATGGAAAGGAGAAAGATTGGGATTGGTTGAAATGAGACAGCATTACAGCAATTATTTCAGAGGGATTCCTCATTTCAAGGAATTTAGAAAAAAATTCCTGGAAGTTTTCACTATGGAAGAAATGAACAGTCTGATCAAAGAGACCCAACAATTCTACGAAGAATACCAGGCTCAGCTATAAAAATAAAACCATCAGTTTTACTGATGGTTTTATTTTTAGAATCTAATTATATTAATATCCTTCTGATGAAGATTCGTTTTTAATTAATCCCAGCGCTGAAGAGGTTCCAATTCTTTTAACTCCCATTGTAATCATTTTTTCAGCATCTTCAGGAGTTCTTACTCCTCCAGCTGCTTTTACAGGAAGTTTCCCAGCATTGTTGAGCATTATGGTGATTCCTTCAAAGGTTGCTCCATTAGGCTTTCCTTCGGCAGTTTGGTAAAATCCTGTTGATGACTTAACAAAAATTTTCGACAGTTGATTTTCAGAGAAATTCTCTTCTGCCCAGGTAGAAATCTTTTTAGTAAGATCTGCAATTTGTTCATCAGTTAATGCCGCGATTTCAATAATCCATTTTGCAATTTTATGATGCTCAAGAGATAATCTTGTACATTTTACAAACTCTTCTCTTACCAGTTCTATATTTCCCTGTAGATAAGCTGTATAATTAATAACAAAATCCAATTCATCTGCTCCGTCTTCTATTGCTTTTGAAGCTTCTGCAAGTTTCTCATCAATAGAATACGTTCCTTCGTGGAAACCTATTACAGTTCCTACTACAACATTTGAATTTCTTTCCTGGATATATTTCTTGATCTCAGATACGTAATCCGGTCGAATCATCACGGCAAAAATACCATTATCTATTGCTTCCTGAGCAAGTTCTTTATCTTTTTGAAGTGTTTCTTCGTGGGAAATACCTGATTGTTCTGGTGTTTTCAGGTAAGTTGAATCCAAATATTGGGCTATGTTCATATCGTTATACTTTCAGTTGTCTGTAAATACCTTGTTCCAAAGATATAAAAGTTTCCGTTCTTGTTACTCCTTTCAGCTTTTGAAGCTTGCTAAGAATCTGCATTAAATGATCGTTGTCTTTACAAAGAACTTTCAGGAAAATAGTATAATTTCCTGTAGTATAGTGGGCCTCCACTACTTCATTGATATCATGCAGAGATTTTACCACTTCCGGATAATGGCTTGGCTGATCCAGAAATACCCCGATGTAGGAAATCACCTTATATCCAATTTTCTTAGGGTTAAGAAATGATATTGAATTTTCAATAACTCCTGCATGTTCGAGTTTTTTGATTCTTTGATGCACCGCCGTTGTGGAAATTCCAACATTTTTTGAAATGTGGGCTAAAGATGTTTTAGCATTGTCCATCAACATGTAGATGATTTCTTTGTCAATAGAATCTAAATGGTAGCTTGTGTTGCTCGAATTTTTCATTTTCTACTTTTTTATTATTTATGTTTTTTAATGTAAATTTTTAAATTTTACAAAAACCGGAAAGTGATCGCTATATCCTCCTAAATACCGTGTACCAGCATATGTTCGGAAAGGCCGTCCTTCAAAATTTCTGGTTCTGCTGCGGATTTTTTCAGAATTAAATATATGGGCATCCTGAAAAGCCAGCGTCTTATTATCAAGCAAAGATCTTGACATAATGATCTGATCATACAACAATCCAGATTTATAATGAAAAGTAGAATAATTTCTTGTAGAAAACAATTGCTGAAAAGGGTTCACTAAAACCTTCTCATGGTCATTGTCATAGAGAATCTGTACTAAATTTTCATCATCCGGGTTTTCGTTAAAATCACCACACAATATAACGTGCTCTTTATCTGCGTCCACTATTTTCATAATCCGTTCGCGGACTTCATTCAATATAAAGGCTCTTTTAGGCTTATTGATATCTTTTTCGCGTTTAGAGGGAAGATGGGCGATAAAGACATTAATAATTTCCCCTTTATATTTAATTTTTGAAAAAAGTACGTCTCTGGTTGTGTCGTAATTTTCTGTGTTTTTATTTACTATTTCAAAAAAGAAAGTAATGGTTTCTGAATCTATTACCTCTACTTTATTTTTATCATATAACATGGCTACATCCACTTTTCTTTCGTCCATGGAATTATAATGTACAATTCCATATTCCGAATTAAAGGGTTCCATTTCTACAAGATCTTCCAAAACTTTCCTTCCGGAAACTTCAGATAATCCTATTACAAATGGTAATACATCATTATCCTCCTTCATCAACTGAAATACGTGAGAGATTTTGAAAAGCTTGTTTCTATATCTCTTTTCATCCCAATTCCTTAATCCTGACCGGGTAGGATCTAATTTGTGGACAGGTTTCGGATCGGGTAAAAATAAATTTTCAACATTATAAAAAGAGAACAGCTCCATCTACACTAATTTCTATACTTTTAATTTATTATGTTCTTTTTACTTTAAGATGTAAATTTATTGTTTTTTTTCCAAATTTCCTCGATTTATCCTTAAAACAATAAATCAATTCCCCATAGAAAATATTTCAAATATAGTAAAAAATACCAATGAAATCAGTGATAATAAATTAATTTTTCAATTATTAGAGAGTTTTAGTATATTAGTCAAAATTGAGATAATATACAAAATCGGGAATAACAGAAATAAATTTTCAATTTAAAATCAGAAGTATTAATATTTTTCACACCTATTAAACTTACAACAAATATTATTCCATTTACCTATTATAAATGGAATTAAATACGCAGGTCAGAATTAGATAAATTCTGACAATTTGTTTACAGTAAATCGGGGCGTTTTTCCTTTGTGATTCTTACTGCTTCATCATGACGCCATTCTTCAATTTTTCCGGAATTCCCACTTAACAGGATTCTGGGAACCTCCAGACCTTTATAACTTTCGGGTCTTGTATAGATAGGCGGTGAAAGAAGATCGTCCTGAAAACTGTCTGTTAAAGCACTCTGCTCATCATTTAAAACGCCAGGAAGCAATCTGATGATTGAATCTGCCAAAACACAGGCTGCAAGCTCTCCGCCTGTAAGAACGTAATCTCCAATTGAAATTTCTTTGGTAATATGAAGATCTCTTACTCTCTGGTCGATTCCTTTGTAATGCCCACAAAGAAAGATCAGATTCTCTTTGATGGAAAGTGAATTGGCAATTTTTTGGTTCAAAGTAACACCATCCGGCGTCAGGTAGATTACTTCATCATAATTTCTTTGAGACTTAAGCTCTGAAATACATTTATCCAGTGGCTCCACCATCATTACCATTCCTGCTCCGCCTCCGTAAGGCTCGTCATCAATTTGTCTGTGCTTATTAATCGCCCAGTCTCTCAATTGATGAAAATGTACTTCTACCAGCCCTTTATCCATCGCTCTTTTCAAAATAGAAGTTTTGAACGGACTTTCCATCAATTCCGGAAGTACGCTTATTATGTCAATTCTCATTGTAATGTTCCGTTTTTCTTAGTAGGTATAATAATTAATCTTAAAGAAGAATCTTTGTTGATATAGCTCCACATCCAGTTGAAGAATATGGCCAGCTTATTTCGAACGCTCAAAATTAGCATTAAATGGAGAAACATCCAGAAATACCACGCCAGAAATCCCTGGAATTTTATAAATGGCAGATCCACAACAGCTCTGTGCTTCCCAATCGTTGCCAATGAGCCTTTGTCATCATACTCATATTCTTTCCACTCTTCCCGACTTTTCTTTAAAAGATTTTTACCTAAATTTTTTGCCTGATTAATGGCTACGTTGGCTACCTGAGGATGTCCCTGTGGATATTTAGGAGTTTCCATATAGGCAATATCCCCGATAGCATAAATATTATCGTAACCCTGTATTTTATTATATCGATCTACAATATATCTGTTTCTTACTAATTTGTCTTCCGGAAAACCTCCTACCACATTTCCTGTAACTCCGGCTGCCCAGATGACATTGTTGGAAGGAATTTCTTTTCCACTTTTCAAATGAACTTTATCTCCGTCATAATCTGTCACTACTTCTCCGCTCATAAAAGTGACCCCAAGATCTTTAAGATATTTTTCGGATTTCTCCTGAGCTTCACTGCTCATTACAGCAAGTGGTTTTTCTGTAGAACTTACGAGAATAATCTTCAGATGATCAAAGTTCATATAAGGATAATCTCTTGGAAGGATGTCTTTTTTCATTTCCGCAAAAGCTCCTGCCAACTCTACTCCTGTTGGTCCGCTTCCTACGATAACGATGTTCCAGTTACCGTCATCACTTCGGCTTTTTTCAATAATCAGTTTTTCAAAGGTCATCAAAACATGATTTCTGATGCTGATGGCTTCCTGGGTATTTTTCATTCCGAAAGCTTTTCCTTCCAGATCTTTGTTTCCGAAAAAATTAGTTTTACACCCTGTTGCAATGATGAGTTTATCATAGGTAAATTCTGCTTCATCGGTAATCACTTTATGATTGGCAGGATCTATTTCTTTCACCTCTGTCATACGAAACTGGGTGTTTCTGGACTGCTGAAAAATCTTTCTGAAGGGAAAAGAAATGTTGGAAGGTTCTATCCTCCCTGAGGCTACCTGATAAAAAAGCGGCTGAAACATATGGTGGTTCATCCGATCGAGAACAATGACCTTTTTATTCTTGTTATTCAATGTTTTTGCAAGCTGCAGCCCCGCAAATCCTCCTCCAATAATGATGATTTTTTCGCGTGTTTCCATAATACACAAATTTACTGATTTTATTTTAGCATTTAGCAGTGAAAAAAGTTAGTTTTGCAAAACTTTATGACACCAAAAAAGTACACCAAAAAAACTGCCAAACAAGTCCATAAATCCAGACGGAAGAAGTATTTTTTCCGAAGATGGGTGATATTGGGCATATTAATCGTAGCATTGGTGGGAACAGGATTTTATTTAAAACAGTCTGTAAGCTACTATTATGCGTTGTACTTTAATAAATTTAAGCATAAAAAACTTCACAACAGTGAAAAGGAAGCGGCAAGAATTCAGAGAATCCTGGCCAGCAATCTTGATAAAACCTATGGCTTTGATGTTTCCCATTATCAGAACCGGGAAGATATCAAATGGGACAGTCTCAGTATTGGAAATAAAACAATCCCGTTAGAATATGTTGTCATGCGCGCCACCATGGGAAACCGAAGTTCAGATAAGCATTTTGATGAATTCTGGGAAAGTGCGAAAAAGCATAATCTCATCCGCGGTGCCTACCATTTTTACAGAGCCGATGAAGATCCTGTGATCCAGGCAAATAATTTTTTAAAAAATGTAAAACTGGAGAGTGGAGATCTACCTCCCATTCTTGATATTGAAAAAATTCCAAAGCGTAAAACCAATAAAAAACTGATTGAAGATCTGAAAATATGGTGTAAAATTGTAGAAGAAGCCTATGGTGAAAAACCTATCATCTACACCTATTATCATTATTATAAAGATTTTCTGAAAGGTGAGTTTGAAGGCTATCCTTTATGGCTTGCCAATTACAATGATGTTCCGTCTCCTTCTCCCGATGATGAGTGGGATTTCTGGCAGTTTACAGAAAACGGAATTGTTCATGGGATCAATGCGAAAGTGGATCTTGATATTTATAATGGTAATTCGTGGTCGTTGAAAAGACTGACACTGGATTAGAAATAAAATAAGAAAGGAAGCTAGAAGCAGGAAGATGGGAGTTAATGAAATGATGTTGATCACTTTCAGTCTCCACCTTCCTTCTTCCAGTTTTAAATTTTAAAGGATCTCCATAACCTCTTCCCATGAATGAACTCTTTCGTAAGTATCATTTTCTATCAGTTCATTATGAGGTTGGGTAAATATCAATCTCTGTCCTGAAAAATGATCCAGATTTTTTGGATAATCATCTATCATAACATCTCCGGCAACTACTTTTTTACTTCCGCAAAGAACAATCTGCTCCCATGTAATGAACGGAAAATGTTCTGCCAGCCAATCATATTTTTCTCTTAAGCTGTTCGGAAATTCCATTCCTGCAGATACAATATACAGATCATATTTATTATTCAGATATTCCATTGCCTCACGGCTTCCTTTCATCACAGGTAAGGTTCTGAAAAAACCTACTTCATTTACATGTTTTTTCCCGTTTGGAAAAGACTCTATTTCAGGCTTACCAGTCAAATCACTGATTTCAATTTCTTTTCCTGTATCTCTTTTTTCAAATTGTACCAGCTGATGGTATACATCCGCCATTACCCCGTCCATGTCGACAATTACTTTTTTCATTAATTCAATCAGGTTTTTGTATTATTAATATTTAAAAAATTTGCAGATTGTGTCTTATCAAATGTACTGAATAGTTTTTTCAAAGAATGGGCACAGTCTATTAAAAAATCATAAATATTGAGTCTTATAAAAGAGGTTCCGGAAAATTTTAGATTACATTTTCGTATTTTTGCGGTTCAATTCAAAATTAAAATCAAACCATTAATTCCCAATGAATTACGTTTCTGCAGAAAATCTCACCAAATCTTACGGCATCAAAGTTTTGTTTAAAGACATTTCTTTTCATATTAATGAAGGAGATAAAATAGCTATTGTTGCCAAAAACGGAAGTGGAAAATCTACCCTTCTGAAAATATTAATGGGTAAGGAAATTGCAGACAGCGGAACTGTGATTATCAACAAAGATATCCAGGTAGTATTATTTGACCAGGAAATCGACTTTGATCCTAAGCTCAGCATTGAAGAATTTATGATGGCTCTTGATTCAGAACCTATCCTTGCGCTTAAAAACTATCATCAGTCACTTCATTCCACAGATCATGATTTTATTGAGAAAGCATTAGCGGATATGGAAGTTCATAAAGCATGGGATCTGGAAAATGAAATGAAACAGATTCTTTCCCAGCTTAAAATTACTGATCTGGATGCTAAAATGGGAACTCTTTCCGGAGGACAGATCAAACGTGTAGCGCTGGCTAAACTTTTAACAGAGACAAGAGCCGAGCACAGACACACTCTTCTTATCATGGATGAACCTACCAACCACCTGGATGTAAACATGGTGGAATGGCTTGAAAACTATCTGAATAAGGCAAAAATCACGTTATTGCTTGTTACTCACGACCGATATTTCCTTGACAGTGTTTGTGATATAATCTGGGAAATGGAAGATCAGAATCTTTATTTTCACAACGGTTCGTATGCTACTTATCTTGAGAATAAGATGATTCGTGAGGAAAATCTTAATGCTACGATTGATAAGGCGAACAACCTTTACAGAAAGGAACTGGAATGGATGCGAAGACAGCCAAAAGCCAGAACTACAAAGTCAAAAAGCAGAATCGATGCTTTCTACGAAACTGAAAAAGTAGCCAAAACCGACACCAGAAAAGACGGGCTTGAGCTGGATTTTGAAATGAAGCGTCTGGGAAATAAAATTCTTGAACTCAAAAATATTGATAAGAGTTTTGGACCTAAAGTTCTGTTAAAAGATTTCAGCTACCAGTTTCAGCGTGGAGAAAAAGTTGGAATCATTGGAAAGAACGGTGCGGGAAAATCTACCCTGCTAAATATTATTCAGGGTCTTGAAAAGGCTGATAAGGGTGAAATTGAAACAGGAGAAACTATTTCTTTCGGTTATTTCTCACAAAAAGGTCTTACTTATAAAGAGGATGAGCGTGTCATTGATTTCATCAAGGAAATTGCAGAATTTTATCCGCTAGCTAACGGAAAAAGTTTATCTGCTTCACAGTTTTTAAGATTGTTCTTATTTGATGATCAGACTCAATATTCTCCCATTTCTAAACTTTCGGGAGGAGAAAAAAGAAGACTTCACCTGATGTATATTTTGTATCAAAATCCTAACTTTTTGATTTTTGATGAGCCTACGAATGATCTGGATCTTCCTACATTGACGGTTTTAGAAAATTTCCTTCAGCAATTCCAGGGATCTTTGATTATCGTTTCCCACGACAGATATTTTATGGACAGAATTGTAGATCACGTTCTGGCTTTTGAGGGAGAAGGAAAAATCAGAGATTTTGTTGGAAACTTCTCAGAATACAGAGAAGCAAGAAGCCGCGAGGAAGCATTAGAAAAAAATACAGCTGTAAAACCTGAGCCTGTAAAAGAAGCAGTTTCTTCAGCAGAGAGTACTCAGCCTTCCCATTCTAAAAGAAAACTAACTTTTAAAGAACAAAGAGAACTGGAAACGATTGAAAAAGAAATGCCTGCACTGGAAGAACAGCGCTCCAAAATTCTGGACAATCTCAACAATGAAGCTGATTATGAAAAGATAGCCAAACTTTCTTCAGAACTGGAAACTGTTTCAGAAAAACTGGAGAACCATGAAATGAGATGGCTGGAGCTTCAGGAACTCCTTTAATAATGATGAATTAAAAATTATGAATTATGAATGAATTCAAGGTTCAAAGTTTAAAGTTCAAGGTTGATAGCAGTCGTGATTAGAGATTTCCAACTCATTTACACTAAACCCTAAAACGCTCTGACTCATTCATAATTCATAACTCATCATTTATAATTGAATGATTCCCCCTTCTTTTGCGCTTTTCAGGGAAGCATCAATGATTTTCATATTCTGAATAACTTCTCTTCCCGGAGATGGTAAAGCGTATCCAAAAACAATATGTTCATAGATCTGCTGATAATAATCCATGTAGTTTCCGGCTTCAGTTGAAGTTAGAATTCTTTCTGTTTCGGAGTTTTCATTCAGGAAATTCAATATTCCATCAGATTCTTTCAAAGGCTGCGTCCATTCTTTTCCATATACAGGAATAGCGCCTGCTACCAATTCGTTTTCCTGGTTATCAGTTCTTTCCTGCAGGAAAGTTCCTCGATCCCCATGAATGGTATAAGCATAATGACCTTCTTTACTGAAAACCGATGTTTTCAATCTCACTCTCAGATCATTTTTGTAGAATAACAGAATTTCAAAATAGTCATTCGCAAATTCGCTTCCTTTCATCGAAAATACATCTGCAAAAAGCTTTTCAGGATACCCAAAATACAGTACAGCCTGATCTACCAGATGTGCTCCCAAATCGTGAAGTGATCCTGAGCCTAGCTGTTCAGGACTTTCTTTATGCTGTTTTCCGCTTGGAGTCGTACGAAATCTGTCAAAACGGATCTCTGTTTCTTTTATATTTCCTAGTTTTCCATCAGCTAGAACCTTTTGAACCTGTAAAAAATCACGGTCGAATCTTCGGTTTTGATATACACTTAGGAACAATCCTTTTTCATCAGCCAATTGAACCAGTTCTTCAGCCTCAGAAACATTTACTGTAAAAGGTTTTTCCACAATAATACTTTTCCCGGCCTCCAACGCTTTTTTCGCGTATTCATAATGGGTCTGAACAGGAGTATTGATAATCACCAACTCTACATCTGCCTGCTGAAGCATTTCCTCCACAGAACGGTAAATGGTTGCTTCCGGATATTTTTCTTTTGACTCTTCCTTACTTCTTTCTACCACGGCAGACATAAAAAATCCCGGATGTTCCTTTAAAAAGGGAGCATGGAATACTTTTCCGCTCATTCCAAAGGCACAAAGCCCTGCTTTTACCAATTGCATATTAAAATTTTTAACAAATATATTCATAAAAAATACGCTTTTTCCCAGTTTAAAAGAGGTATAGAAATAATCCATCTTCCCCCCTTTTACCATATGATTTAAATCATAAAATTATTTTTATCTATTCTAAACAAATACTTACATTTGCGCCTTATTTAAAACTGTTCTACATAAAAATAAAATGAAAAGACAACTACTTTCTTTAGGTCTTCTATTCATCGCTGTTTCAGCGAGTTCACAGATGAAAAATGCGGAAGCAGACACCATCAGAACTCAGACCATTGAGGATATTAATCTTCACAAAACAGGAAATCCTAACCAGGCAAGAGCATTATCGACAAAGTCAAATCTGACGGTAATGGAAAATCCACAGCCAATTGCTATTGTTACCCATGAAATTATTGAGCAGCAGCAGGCAAAACAGCTAAGTGATGTTCTTCAGAATGTAAACGGTCTGTATATCACTTCATCCAGAGGAAATTCTCAGGACAGCTTCGGGGGACGTGGTTTCATTTTAGGAAATGATAACATTTTTAAAAATGGTTCAAGAATAAATAGCGGTGTTTTCCCTGAAGTAAGTGGTCTGGAAAGAGTAGAAGTTTTAAAGGGAGCCAATGCCATGCTTTTTGGTAATACAGCAGCAGGTGGTGTTATCAATATGATTACCAAAAAACCTAAATTCAATTTTGGTGGAAGCATCGGATTAAATGGAGGAAGCTGGAATTCTTACAAACCAACTGTTGATATCTATGGACCTTTATCTAAAAACGTTGCATTCAGAATAAATGGAGCGTATGAGCATGCCGAAAGCTTCAGAGATGTTGTAGAATCAGAGAAGTACTACTTCAACCCTTCATTTTTATTTAATTTAAGTGATAAGTCTCAATTAATTGTTGAGGCAGATTATCTTAAAAATAATTTTACTCCGGATTTCGGGATTGGATCTATTACTGAGAAAGACCAAAGCTACAGATTGAATGATGCTGTTTCCAGAAATACTTTCTTCGGAACCGACTGGCAATATCAAAATGTACAGCAAGCTTCTACGAATGTAACCTTTAATCATCAGTTTAACGAAAGATGGTCTTTGAACGCTACTGCTTCTTACCAAAACTATACTAAAGATTATTTTTCTTCTGAAAGAGTACAATGGATATATGAAACTAAAGATGCAACTGTAGATCCTAACAGATTATCCTGGAAAAGACCTTTTGGTAGAACTTACAACGAACAAAATTATACTTCTGCACAAGTAAATATCAATGGTGAATTCAATACAGGAAGCATCAACCATAAAGTTTTAATTGGTTCAGATGCTGATTATAGCCAGGCAGATGCTTATGCTTATAATATTACAGCGCCTAAAAACCTTCTCTATTTAGATGATCCTTCAACATGGGGAAGTATTGATATGCCAAATTCTACTCTTAGTACAAGAAATAGAATCAATACAAGAAGAATTGGGATCTATGCACAAGATTTTATCAGCTTAACAAAGCAACTGAAAGTGATTGCAGGTTTAAGATGGTCTTATATCGAAAACATGCCTACACTGACCACTCGTTTTACATTAAATGATAAAATTGAAGTAGCAAATTCTTCAACCTCTGACAATGCATTTTCTCCAAAAGTAGGTTTGGTGTATGCTCCAAATGAAAACCTTTCGGTGTTTGCAACTTATACTAATTCATTTGCGTCAAATGCAGGATATACTTCAGATCAGTTTGGTACCGTAAATACCAACCAACCTGTTACTGATGTTCAAAATCAGTTAACTACTTTATCAAGACAAAGCATAAAACCTTCAACAGTTGACCAATACGAGATTGGAGTTAAAAAGAATTTCTGGAACAATGCTTTAGCGGTTAACTTAACGGCTTACCAGATCATGTACAACAATTACTATCAAACCTACTGGTTCGCTTCTGCTCCAAACGGAGCACCAGTAAATTCAACAGATACCAATCTTAAAGAATTTGCAGGAAATATGAGAAGCCGTGGTGTGGAACTAGACATTACAGGAAATCCTACAGAAAATTTATCGATAATCGCAGGTTTTTCTTATAACAATTCCGTTTACACAGACACTCCTGAAAAAGGATATGTTGAAAACCAAAGACTGGTAAGAACACCGGCTACAACAGCGAATGCTTCGGTTTTCTATAAATTTACAAACTATGTAAAAGGGTTAAAAATCGGTGCCGGAATTTATTATATCGGAGATAGAATCGCTGGATGGAATGATTCAAAATCTACAAATACAAGCAGAAACAACGTAAGTAGAATGTTTGATCTAAAAGATTATACAACAGTTTCTTTATCTGTAGGCTACGAGTGGAATAAATTCTCAATCCAAGGGAAAGTGGGCAACCTGTTTGATGTCGTAAACTACAATGTTCATGAGAACTATTCAGTGAATCCTATCACCCCTAGAAACTACTATTTCACATTAACATACAGACTCTAGAATTCTTTTATATAATAATTCTTACATTAAAAGTGGAAGTTGCATTTTTGCAGTTTCCACTTTTGAAATTTTAAAACAAAAACAAAACAATAAGATATGGATAAGATTAAAGACACAAGAAGCTTCATGAGAATTACCCACCGCTATCTGGGATATTTCCTTGCCGGAATTATGGCTGTATATTCATTAAGTGGAATCCTTCTGGTGTACAGAGACACTGATTTTCTGAAAAGCGAAAAGAAATATGAAAAAAACATCGCAGCTCATCTTTCAGAAAAAGAACTCAAAAAAGAACTGAAGATGAAAGGTCTTGAAGTGGAAAAAACGGAAGGAAGTGTTCTTTATTTCAAACAGGGAACTTATGACAGTGCTACCGGAAAAGCCAAGTACTCAAAAAAGGAATTACCTTTCGTATTAGATAAAATGGTTTCTCTTCACAAATCACAGTCTAAAGATGCGATATCGCCTTTAAGCGTATTTTTTGGGGTTTCTCTTTTCTTTTTCGTGATCTCCAGTTTCTGGATGTTTAATCCTAAGACAAAAGCATTCAAACGCGGAATTAAGTTTACCATTGCAGGACTTATTATTTCTGTAATTCTTTTATTTATTTAAATAATATCAAAGCTGGATAAAAGAAAAAACAGCAGTTTTGAGCATTAATGACCTCATATCTATTTTTATCATTTTCATTTCAAAACGCTTGTTTTATTTTATTTATCATTACGAAATCCTCAGTAAATATGTTAAAAAACCAAAATATATCTTCCTGAAAACCTTAACGTTTATTTAGAGAAATTACGTAAAATTAAGAGTCTGGCACATTTATTGTTTTTTCTATAATTCGTGAATAATAAACATTTAATTATTAAAATAATAAATTATGAAAAAACTTATTTTAACAGGGATATTAGCCGTAGCAGGCTTAACAGCAACTGCAAACGCTCAGATTCAGAAAGGTAATTGGATGGTAGGAAGTAGCTTAGCTACAAGTAATTTCGGATTAAATACTGGAGGTGGATACCAAATTAACCTACAACCAAAAGGAGCTTATTTCATCGAAGATAACGTAGCTGTTGGGGGATATGTAAATTTAGGTATTGGCAAATCTTCCAAAGATTCCAGTACAAGATTTGATTATGGTGTAGGAGCTTTAGGACGTTATTATCTTTCTCCTGGAGAAAAAGGTGTTGACAACTTATTACACCACGGAAGATGGTTTTTCGAAGGTAACATAGGTGTTGGTGGGTATTCTATCAGCAAAGGAGGTAACTCTACAACAGGGCTTGACTTTGGTGCAGGACCAGGTTACTCTTACTTTATCACACCAAATATCGGTCTGGAAGGTTTAGTAAAATATGCTGGTGTTACTGGTTTCGGAAATCAAGGTTTAACATCTAACATTACTTTTAACCTAGGATTTAGTATTTATTTACCAACCTCTAAGGCTAAACAAGCTATCAATGATGTAAAGTAATCAATCGATTTACAATACATAATTATAAAATGAAATCGCCCCGAAATTAAATTTCGGGGCGATTTTCGTACAAATTAAAACTAAACTATAAAAAATCAAATAAATCATGTATTCGGTTGTGGGGTATATCTTAAATACGGTTTTATTTCCGTTACCCCTTTTGGAAAAATTTCTCTGGCTTCTTCCGTAGAAATGGTGGGAGGTATAATAACATCTTCTCCATTTTCCCAGTTAACAGGAGTAGCCACTCTATAATTATCTACCAACTGTAAAGAATCCAGCACTCTAAGGATCTCATCAAAATTTCTACCTGTAGAGGCCGGATAGGTAATAATCAGTCTTACTTTTTTGGAAGGATCAATAATCAAAAGAGAACGTACAGTAGCCGTAGCGGAAGCATTGGGATGAATAAAATCATACAGCTCCGAAACCTTTCTGTCTTTATCGGCAATAATGGGAAACAAAACATGGGTATTCTGTGTCTCATTAATATCTTTCACCCAGTTTTGATGATCCTCTACTCCATCTACACTCAGAGCAATCACTTTAGTGCCTCTTTTATCAAATTCAGACTGCAGCTTAGCTGTATACCCCAATTCTGTAGTGCATACCGGTGTATAATCTGCAGGATGTGAAAACAGAATTCCCCAGGAATCTCCCAGATAATTATAAAAATTGATATCACCTACTGATGATTCTGCCTGAAAGTTGGGTGCTGTATCTCCTAATTTGATTGACATAATGTTTCCTCTTTATAGTCTACAAATTTAGTAGACTTTTTGGAACTGGCAAATTTTTTGTTGAAAATTTATATCTTTAATTAAAATTTTATTCATGGAGAAAACCGGGCTCAGGTATGTAGATCTTGTTTATAAAGTATTGGAAAGTTGGTATGTAACATTTGCGGAACTTACACCAAAGCTGATTGTCGGAATTTTAGTATTTACATTTTTTCTTATTAGCAGTAAATATTTAAGCAAAGGAGCCGTAAAATTATTCCACCAATTCTTCCCGAAAAGCCAAAAAGAGAGTTCATTAGTCACCTTAATCAGTGTATTCAGATTCCTGATTATGCTGATGGGAACATTTATTGCTCTGGAAATAATGGGTTTCAGTGGTTTTCTTTGGAAATTTATCGGAAGTTTAGGAGTTGCAGGGGTTATTGCAGGGGTAGCGCTGAAGGATCTTGTGTCAAGTATTTTCTCCGGAATGCTGATTGGCATTGATAAGGCCTATAAAGTAGGAGATTATATCACGATTGGAGCACACTCCGGAACGGTACAGGAAATTGGATTTTTAACTACAAAACTGCTTACTGATGATGGAAAGAAAGCCTACATTCCCAATCAGGTTGTCTTCAATGCTCCGTTTTATAATATTACCGCTTCCCCACAACGCAGGATTATTTTAAATTTTGAAATTCCCGCTGATGAAGATATCAGCAAAGCACAGAAAGGAATTCTCGATGTGATTAAAAACCTTGATAATGTGGATAAGTTAGATACTATAGAGGTGATCTTTACCGATCTTAAACAAGGGGCATTTAACCTGCAGGTAAAATTCTGGATAAAAGTAGGAGCCAACCTTGCTCAAATAAGAAGTAAGGCCTATTTAGGAATTAAAGAACGTTTTGATTTGGACAAAGTTCAGTTGGTGACACCAACCAGTATCAGCATTACCAATGGGGAATCCCTTCCTCCTGAAAATCATGATAAATAAATGCTTTTATATTCTGGCTTACTGATCGAATTAGATTACGTATTATAACCGTTTTATATTCAGCTTATTACCGTATAATTTCTTATTTTTAGTAAAGATCTTAATCTATAAAACAATGCCATCACAATCCCGTTCATTCCACCCTATTGAATCAAAAACTTCAAAAAGGCTTACTTTATTGATAAAAGTGGTTGGCATAGCGTTTTTAATTATGACTCCTTTATCCATTATCATAATGGCTATATTGGTATTTAATGCAAAAGAAATCTCAGGAGAAATAAAAATTGTTCTCATTGCCCTTTTTATAGCAATCCTATGTTTTTGTGTCTGGATGCTCTTTCAAAAAAACAAAAAAAATATGACCACTCATATTATTGTTGATGAAAAAGGAATTCACCATTACTGCAACCGAAACATTGTACATTCCATAACCTATGCTGAACTTCATCCTAATCCGGAAACTGATCAATATGATGTATTATTAACAGAGTATGATGAATCTGCTCCTGGTTTATGTATCTATTTCTTTGAGCCTGAATTAAAAAAAGCTACCCGGAAGACTGTCAATTTAAATATTGACACCGTTATTACCAATGGAAATTTGTTACTCAAAAATTTTGTGAAAGGAATATTGATTTTCAGGCCGGATTTAAAAATTGCACCCAATGTTCTGGATCTTTACCAGCTGGGAGAATTCAGGAAATAAATCCCGTTAATTCAACGATTACCACTCAAAAATAATAATAAAAAAACCGCTCCAAAAAGGAACGGTTTTTATTTATTTGAAAATTTTAGATTAAGCTAAAACTTCTTTTACTTTGTTTGCAGCTTCTTCTAAAGTAATTGCAGAGTGTACCGGAAGACCAGACTCGTCAATTAATTTTTTAGCTTCTACAGCGTTAGTTCCCTGTAATCTTACGATCAATGGAACCGGAAGGCTACCCATAGCTTTGTAAGCATCTACAACACCCTGAGCAACTCTGTCACATCTTACGATACCTCCGAAGATGTTGATCAAGATTGCTTTTACGTTTGGATCTCTTAAGATAATTCCGAAAGCAGTCTGCACTCTCTGAGCATCTGCAGTACCACCTACGTCAAGGAAGTTTGCCGGGTTACCACCTGATAATTTGATGATATCCATAGTTGCCATTGCAAGACCAGCTCCGTTTACCATACAAGCAACGTTACCATCTAGCTTTACGAAGTTAAGACCAGCTTCACCAGCTTCTACATCCATTGGATCTTCTTCTCTTGTATCTCTAAGCTCAGCTAAATCTTTGTGACGGAACAATGAGTTGTCATCTAAAGTTACTTTAGCATCTACAGCGATAATCTTGTTATCAGAAGTTTTTAATACCGGGTTGATTTCGAAAAGAGAAGCATCAATTCCTGTATATGCATTGTAAAGAGATGAAATAAATTTCACAAATTCTTTGAATGCATTACCTTCAAGACCTAGGTTGAAAGCAATTTTTCTAGCCTGGAATCCTTGAAGACCGATTGCTGGGTCAATCAATTCGTTGTGGATCAAATGAGGAGTTACTTCTGCAACGTGCTCAATATCCATACCACCTTCAGTAGAATATACGATTGTATTTTTTCCTTCAGCTCTATCTAAAAGAATAGAAACATAAAATTCTTTAGTTTCAGATTCTCCAGGATAATAAACATCTTCTGCAACCAAAACAGAGTGTACTTTTTTACCTTCAGCAGAAGTTTGTGGAGTTACCAACTGCATTCCGATGATATTCTGAGCGTTTTCTTTAAGTTTATCCATGTTTGGAGAAAACTTAACACCCCCACCTTTACCACGACCACCTGCGTGAATCTGTGCTTTTACAACCCAAGCCTGTGCTCCGGTTTCAGCAGTCAATTTTTCAGCAGCTGCTACAGCTTCTTCTACGTTGTTTGCAACGAAACCACGTTGGATAGCTACTCCATACTTTGATAAAATCTCTTTTGATTGATACTCGTGAAGATTCATATTATTTTTATTATTTTATTTTAATATTTAAAGGTTGACAAATTTACTAAAAATGAATAAGGTTAAAAAGAAAATTATAGAACTTTTAACTCATTCTATAAGTTTATTAGTGATCTTGTCAGATTCAAGGCGGTGAATCTATGAATAATATGATAATGATCATAAAAAAACTAAATCTCACGATCATATTCTAATGACATTTTAATGTCATTCTAATGTAGATAAGAATATTAACAAATTCCATCTATTATCTTTGAAGCCCGGAAATAAAGGGCACCTATTACATGAATTTTCAGATGAAATTCAATCCGGGTAAAAGCTTTTATTTCAGAAAAAATTTATCACCATATCCTTATTAATTTCCTGGAAAACAAAGGCTATTTCCAGAGACGACAGGTAATATTCAAAGGAAAATTCACAACTCAAAAAACAGTTAACCTTTTACTAAAGAAGAAAAATGGAAATACCAGCTAATGAACAAGGAAAAAGGCTCATCCGCTACATTACAAAAGAAAAAAAAGATGTTACCAATATTTATTTTTATGCCATTCTGAATGGTTTAGTACTGCTGAGTGTACCTTTAGGAATACAGTCTATCGTAAGCTTTGTGATGGGAGCTACCATGACAACATCCATTTACATTCTCATCTTTTTTGTTGTAGTAGGAACCTGGCTTGCCGGATATTTCAGATTAAAAGTAATCCAGATAATTGAAAAGATACAGCAGAAAATATTTGTAGAATTTTCCATTGCCATAGCAGACAAAATCCCCAAAGCAGATCTTTCCTACACGAGAAAATACTACCTTCCGGAACTAGTCAACCGATTCTTTGATATTCAGAATCTTCAGAAAGGAATTTCAAAAATATTACTGGAAATTCCCACTGCCTTAATACAGATTGTTTTTGGAATTCTTTTGCTCTCTTTTTATCATCTTTGGTTTTTAGCATTCGGAGCTCTGGTGATTCTTTCCGTCGTAATCATTTTCAGATACACGATGGAAAGCGGAATCAAATCCAGTATTGAAGAGAGCAACAAAAAATACGATACAGCAGCCTGGATAGAAGATATTGCCGGTTCTGTAAAAACTTTTAAAATGCATTCTGAAGATGATTCTCATTTAAAAGGAACCGATGAAAGAGTAATAGAATATCTTAAACACAGAACATCTCACTTTAAGGTATTGGTTTTTCAGTATAAAACAATTATTGCTTTTAAAGTCATCATTACTTTAGCAATGCTGGCCATTGGAACCTATCTTCTGATTAATCAAAAACTGAATATCGGAGCTTTCATCGCTACAGAAATAGTTGTTCTAAGCATCATGTCTGCAGTAGAAAAACTCATTGTAAGCCTTGAAAGTTATTATGATTTGATTGCATCTTTTGCCAAGCTTTCTAAAATCACTGAACTAAAAGAGGAGCCCAACGGAGAAATCACATTATCTCAGAAAGAAAAAGGGACAGAAATTGAATTTAAAAATGTAAGCTTTTCGTTTAATGATAATGCTCCCATTCTTTCTGACCTTAATTTCAAAATTAAAGAAAATAGTCTGAACATTCTAACAGGAAAACTGGGAGCGGGAAAAACCCTTCTGCTCAATATGATCACAGGATTCTTCGAGCCCAGTTCGGGAACCATTCTGATTGACAAAATTCCATTAAAAAATATTGAGAAAAAACACTGGAGAAATAATGTTGGGCTTTACCTTGAAAATATGAAGATAATCCAGGGAACAGTTAAAGAAAATATCATATTGGGAAGCAGCCAGAGCCATACAGAAGATATCCTTGAGCTTTCTGAAAATATTGGTATAGAAAATATTTCAAGTATGTTCAGCAGTGGTTTCTTTACAGAGGTAAGTGAAACTGACCCTGAAATCACATTCAGTTCAAAGAAAAAAATACTGATGCTTCGTGCTCTGCTCGGTGACAAAAAACTTATCATTCTGGAAAATCCTTTTGCAGGAATCCGTGAAGAATATCAGGACAAAATGATAAAATATCTTCAGAAAATCAAAGAAAACACAACTATTATTATTGTTTCTCAGGATACAGAACTGCTACAATATGCCGATCAGCATTTTCATCTGGAAGGAGGAACATTAAAAATATATCAAAATAATCAGTAAAATGAAATTACAGTCATTTGACAATATCTATCATATTCATAAAAAGTCACGGGTAAAAAGGTGGTTTCTGTTTATATTCATAGGCGGTATCATTACCTTATTCCTTCCCTGGACACAGAATATAAAAGTAAAAGGAAATGTAACTTCTCTTTATCAGGAACAGCGCCCACAGCAGCTTCATTCTCCTATACCGGGAAAAATCATCAAATGGTATGTCAAGAACGGAGATTATGTAAAAAAAGGAGATACTTTACTGCAACTTTCAGAAATCAAAGATGATTATTTAGATCCACTTTTGGTACAGAGAACGCAGGAACAGGTAAATGCTAAAAAAGGAGTAAGAAATTTCTATGAAGCCAAAGTAGGAACAGTGAAAACCCAGCTTGAAGCCTTACATTCAGCCAGAAACTTAAAACTGAATCAGCTCAAAATAAAAATAAGCCAGCTTAATAATAAACTTACCGGTGAAGAAGCTGAACTAACTGCTGCCACTAATGAACTTAAGCTTTCTGAAGATCAGTTTGCACGACAGAAAAAAATGTATGACGAAGGTTTGGTTTCTCTTACCCAGTTTCAGCAGAGAAATATTTCTTACCAAAATGCTATTGCTAAGAAAACATCATCAGAAAATAAAGTAGCCCAAACCCGTCAGGAAATTATTAATACAGGTATTGAGCAAAATTCTGTGATTCAGGATTACACAGAGAAACTCAGTAAAATAGAAGGAGACCGTTTTCAAAACATGGGGCAGATTGAAGGCAGCGATGGTGAAATTGCCAAGCTGGAAAATCAAGTAGCCAATTACAAAGCAAGACAGGGATTATATTTTATTATTGCATCACAGGACGGTCAGATTGTACAGCTTAACAAAACAGGAATTGGCGAAGTTTTGAAAGACGGTGAAAATATTGGGACGATTGTTCCCACAGCAGTAGATTATGCAGTTGAGATTTTTATAAAACCTGTAGACCTTCCGCTTGTGAAAGAAGGACAGCGTGTGATGTGCATCTTTGACGGGTTTCCTGCCATTGTATTCTCGGGATGGCCTAACTCCAGCTACGGAACATTCGCCGGCAAGGTGGTTGCCGTGGAAAGCAATATCAATGCAAATGGTCTTTTTAAAGCATTGGTCATTGAGGATAAAAATGAAAAAAGATGGCCTCCAAAAATTAAAATGGGAGGAGGTGTACAGGGAATTGCCATTCTTAATGATGTTCCTATCTGGTATGAACTGTGGAGAAATATCAATGGCTTTCCGCCTGATTATTATGAAGTAAAAAATGAATCTAAAGGGTATGAAAAAACAAAATAAAGCTCTTTTTATACTGATATTTTTCTTTTTTCAGTATGGTACAGCCCAGGATTCTCTCACTCTTTCCGCACAGGAATTTATTTCAATTGTCAAAAATTATCATCCATTGGCCATGAAATATCAACTTCAGAATAAAATTGCCCATTCGGAAATCACCAGGGCAAGAGGTGGTTTTGATCCTGTTTTGAGTGGAAAACTTGGAGAAAAAAATATTGATGGAACACCATATTACCGACAGAAAAATTTGGAGCTTGGAATCCCTACATGGTATGGCATTGATATTACCGCAGGATACAATCATCTGGAAGGTGAAAAACTCAATTCCAGTGATACAAAAGGAGGATTATACAGTTTTGGAATCTCTGTTCCATTGGCTAAAAATCTTTTGTATGATAAACGGAGAGCAATGCTGGATCAGGCAAAATTTGCTTTAAAAATGACAGAGGCCGAACAAAGTGTTTTAACCAATGAACTTCTTTTAGAGGCCGAAAACACTTATTGGGAATGGGTTCAGAATTTTGAAATTTACCAATTACAGGCAAAAGCAGTTGAAATTAACCGAAAACGTTTACACCTCATCAAAAAAACTTTTGAATATGGAGAAAGAGCAGCTATAGATACTGTTGAAGCCCAGTCACAACTTCAAAGTTTTGAGCTTAAGCAAAAGGAGGCTTATTTAAATTTTATAAAAAGTACTCAGCAGCTTCAACTTTTTTTATGGAAAGATAACCGGGAGATTTACGAAATCACACAGCTAATCTATCCTGGAGACAATCTTTCCGATCACTCTGCTTATTCTGACTTTGAATTTCTTCTTCGGGAATTTAGGAATAAAGAGGTCAATAACCATTTATCCATACTCTATTACAACCAGAAACATTATATTCTGGAAAGTGAACGCAGATTGAAATGGCAGAGTTTTCTTCCTAAACTTGATTTTATGTATAACTTCTTCAATAAAGAAAATTACCCGTCAGATTATCTGCCTCTTTTTGACAATAATTTTCAATATGGATTAAAGCTTGAAATTCCAGTATTTCAAAGAGAAGCCAAAGCCAATTATCAGATGGCAAAAATGAAAATAGAACAGAACAGTTTTGATACTCAACTCAAAAAAAGAGAACTTGATATCAAAATTGAAACGTATAAAAATGAACTCACCAATTATCAGATACAAATCTCTCTTTCACAAAATAATTTTGTCAACTACCAAAAGCTTCTTACCGCAGAAGAAACAAAATACAGCAATGGGGAAAGCTCACTTTTCCTGATCAATTCGAGGGAAAATAAAATGATTGATGCTCAAGAAAAATTTATTTCTGTAAGGACAAAATTCCTAAAAAGCTACAATAAACTTAAATGGATGAAAGAAAATTTCACGCTATAAAAATCAAAAAAGTTCAGGAAATCCCTGAACTTTTTACGTATATTAATCTTTAAAACCCGTTAGGAATTTATTGATATCTATTGTTATTCTTCCGACAATTTCTCAGACTGAGATCCGATAAACGGAATTTTCGGAGCCAGGAAATATCCGGTAAGGCTGGCAAATAATATTGGCACAAAATAAGTAAATCCTGTTAGTGTTCCCAGAATAATCGTAGTACTCATCGGTGTTCTTGTGACGCAGGCATTGATAGCCGCCATACAGCTTACAATGGCTAATGTAGTATCTACGTTGGGAAACAAATTATGAATAATTAATCCTAATGTAGTTCCTACAAAAAATAAAGGAATGATAAATCCTCCTCTCCATCCGGAAGTTACCGTAATGGCAATAGCCAGTATTTTAAAGACCAGAATCAGGATTAAAAAATTCAATCCGAAGTTTCCTCCGATCAGCTGATTGATCTCGTTGTGCCCAAAGTACCTTGTAATGGGAAAATTATAGGCAATGATTCCTAAAATTATTCCACCTACGAATGTTTTAATGTAAATCGGAAATTTTCTGTATTCAAAAATCTTTTTGAAAAATTTAACGACAAAAATGAAGATCCACCCGAAAAGAGTTCCCACAATTCCGAACAATGTAGCATAAAGAAAATCATACACTCCGGTATAATGATATGCTTTAAGATCCCAGGTTGCTCCGATTCCTAAATGGATAATCAAAGCAAACATCAGATAGCTGAAACAGCTTGCTACCAACGCAGGAATAATGGCTTTATAATATTCTACAGCATGTTTGTGATGCAAAATTTCCAAAGAAAAAAGACTTCCTCCAAGCGGAGCACCGAATAATGCTGTAAAACCGGAAGCCATCCCGGCAATACTCAAAGAACGCAGTTCTTCTCCCTTCAGTCTGAAGATTTTCCCCAGCCAGGTTCCCGTAGATCCTGTGACCTGTACCAATGGCGCTTCAGGACCCAGACTTCCGCCTGATGCAACACAAAAAAGAGAAGAAAGGATCATCGAAGGATTATTCTTCGGTTCCAGTTTTCCTTTATTAAATCTGATGTTGTTAACGATCAAATGAATTTCTCCCGGATCACCTATAAAATGGATTACCAGCCCGGCCAGCAAGCCACAAATGGCCATGATTGGAATCACCTGCCAACCTTGAAACTCAGCCAGAAATTCTGTAAAATGTTCCAGAACGATCCAATATCCTCCGGCAATGATGCCGCCTACAAGGCCTGTAACAGCCCACATAAAAAAAGTGCGGCTGAACACAAACGGGTTGAATCTGATAGGTTGATCTAAGAGATTGAATGTTCGTATTAACCGTCTTCTTCTATTGATTTTCATTCTTAAATTCTATTTTTAGCAAAGTAAAAAATCAGCATTCCCCAGCTTAAGATCATCATTAAACCTCCAAGTGGAGTGATAGGACCTAAGAATTTAAGATTCATTCCCAGATAATCCTGCATGCTCAGGAAATAGATACTCACTGAGAACAACAATGTTCCTGCAATCATTAAAATGGAAGTCCATTTTTCAGCAGAAGTTTCAAATTTTAAGATGTAACCAATGATCAGCAGGAAAAAAGCTGCATACATCTGGTATCTTACTCCTGTTTCAAAACTTTCCAGTCTTTCCACAGCTAATATTTTCTTTAAAGCGTGTGCTCCGAATGCGCCCAGGATTACAGACACCATTCCGTAAACCGCTCCAAAAACTAAAGTAATTGTTTTCATTTTATAACTCTTCTAATTCTAGGGTTAAATATTTTTTTGTTTTCTCATCCTGCCAGGTTCCGATAATTTTCCTGCCTTGCAGATCTGCTTCCACCAAGGCTTTGAAAATCCACTGGTTGGTTTCTTCGCTATAATAATCGTTTTCTATAATAGAGATGTGATTACCTTTTATCTTTCCGTTCCACTCAATCAGCTTTTTATTTTTATCATACCAGTATTTTGCAGAGAAAGAACCATCATCATATACCTGACTGATCAAAACAGTAACAGAATACTTCCCATCGATCTTTCCCTTATATAATTTATTATTAAGACTGGTTATCTCTGTCTTTTCAGATCCGGAAATCAGGTTTTTAGCATAAGAACTCCAATATTTATCAAGCTCCTTATAAGTAAATTCAAGCTCGTGACTTCCCAGATCATCCAGCGCCCGCATAGCATGGTTGGAACATCTTCCGGCAACAAAAGTCAGTTTATCCTTTCCAAAAAAATATTTGATACCGTTCAAAGTATAATCCATGAAGCATCCTTCATATAATCCAATCTGCTCCTGAACTTCTTCTGAAGGATTCTTTTCAGATTTCAATTTTACGAGAAAGTCATTGACTCTTTTTTTGATTTTTTTCTGAATCAAACCTGTAACCGTTTTGGTCGTACTTTTTTGAAATAAATCTTCTGGGTTGATATAGTTTCCGGTTCTCAGATCAAAATTTTTCCAGTCTGCAAATTCTTCCGGATATGCACCAGAAGCTTCACCATGTATGCCTATCGCTAAAATATTTTTAGGTGTTTCCAATTTCTCCCAATCATAAAAATAAAGATAATTGGAATAAGAATTGGTTGCTGTAGCAGCCAGTTTAAAAGGGTTTCCTCCAGAATTCGGAATATATTCCAATTCGTTTACCTGAAGAAAAGTATTAATCTTATTGGCAATTGCCGGATTTCCTGCGTAGGAAACAACAGGAAACACAAAGTTTTCAGATTTAGGTTGCAGGTTATTTATTTTCACCTCTTTCTGCTGCGAAAAACCTAAACCGGAAATCAATAAGAAAAATACAATACTCTTTTTCACTATTTTGATTTTAAGTACATTAAAATGAACTTGGCAACCAAAGTAGAAATTCCCAGTATGATAAACATATTGGCAAATCTCTTGGAGCTTCTGAAACCTTCATGGTTTGTTTTCTTCAGAAAAAATCCAAAAAGAAGGAATACAATAGGCAAAATGATCTGTAACATTAGTTTTCTCTCATTCTGTTAAATTCATTGATCACCTCATGATGGCTGACAGTCTTATCTTTAAAATAAGTCACAAAATGCTGCTTTTCCTCTTCTGTAGCTCCCAATTGGTTCAGAATATTCAGTAAGTGCATTTTCATATGTCCTTTCTGAATTCCTGTAGTAACCAGAGAACGTAATGCTCCAAAGTTTTGTGCAAGACCTGAAACAGCAAGAATACTCATCAATTCCTGTGCGGAAGGTTTTCCAAGAAGTGCTAAAGAGAATTTCACCAAAGGATGAAGGTTCGTAAGACCTCCTACAACTCCAACAGAAATAGGAAGATCAATCCAGAATCTGAAAACTCCGTTATCTGTTGTACAGTGGGTTAAAGATCTGTACTGTCCGTCTCTCGCTGCATACGCATGTGCACAGGCTTCAGTAGCTCTGAAATCATTTCCGGTAGCAATCACAACAGCATCTACTCCGTTCATTACTCCTTTATTGTGAGTGGTAGCACGGTAAGGTTCAATTTCTGCAATGGTAACAGCCTGTTTGAATTTAGCGGCAAATTCTTCAGGAGAAATCCCACTATCGTCTTTTAAATCTTCCATTTTACATGAAACCTCAGCTCTTACGATACAATCAGGCGTAAAGTTCGAAAGGATATTCATTACAATCTGTAAAGAATTTTTTTCTTCCTGAGTAAAATCTTCACTGGTTACTACTTCTTGTCTCAATGTTTTTCCAAACTGCTCAAGACAAGAATTGATAAAGTTTGCCCCCATTGAATCTACCGTATCAAAGCTTGCTTTCAACTGGTAATAATTGGGCATTTCTGCTGTTTTATCAACCAGGCTGATATTAAGAATACCACCGCCACGTTTTCTCATGTTGGCCGTAATATCTTCCGTTGATTCGAGAAGTTTTTTCTTTAAACTGAAATTAAAGAAATGTAATAATTTATGAGGTTCTACATTAAAAATAAAGTGGGTGTGTCCCAACTTTTCTGTATTGATAATGGTGGTCTTAAAACCACCTTTGTCGATCCAGAATTTAGCGGCTTTGGAAGCTGCTGCTACTACAGAACTTTCTTCAACAGCCATTGGAAGAGCCAATAGTTTTCCATCGATTAAAAAGTTCGGAGCAATTCCGTACGGCATATAAAAATTAGAGATGGTGTTTTCAGAAAACTCTTCATGAAGTTTCTGAAGATCTGCATCATCGTTCCAATACTGTTTTAATATATTTTGATATTCCTGGTTTCCTTCAAGATATTCGTTTACGAGCCATTCGATTTTCCCCTGCTTTGGAAGCTTGGAAAAACCTTCGATTGGTTTATGATTCATGATATAAACTTTAATGAGCCGTAAATATAATGATTTTGAGACTCTTTTTTGTTGATAACTTCTATGAAAAAAGATTGACATTTATCAATTTTGGAACTAAATTTGAACAAAATTTAAATGCAATTTAGATACAAAAAATATCAATTATTTAAAAATATGAATTTTGACCGCGTGAAAGAAAAGCTTGAAATCCTTGCTGATGCAGCGAAGTATGACGTTTCCTGTTCATCAAGCGGAGGTACGAGAAAGAATAAAAAGGGAGCTTTGGGAGACAGTTCCGCAAGTGGGATTTGTCATACCTATACAGAAGATGGCAGATGTGTTTCTTTGCTTAAAATTCTATTGACCAATCATTGTATTTACGATTGTGCTTACTGTGTTTCCAGAAGCTCCAATGATATTAAAAGAGCTGCGTTTACAGTGGAAGAAGTGGTAGATCTCACCATCAATTTTTATCGCAGAAACTATATTGAAGGTTTATTTCTGAGTTCAGGAATTTTCAAAAATGCGGATACCACGATGGAACGACTTGTAAGAGTTGCCAAAAAACTTCGGCTGGAAGAGAACTTTAACGGATATATCCATCTTAAATCTATTCCGGGAGCAAGTGACGGTTTGATGCAGGAAGCGGCTTTATATGCAGACCGTTTATCAGTAAATATTGAAATCCCGACCGAAAGTGGATTAAAATTGCTGGCTCCTGAAAAAAACAGACAGGACATGATCAGCCCGATGCGGTATATTCAAAAAGGAATCACTCAGTATCAGGATGAAAAAAAGGTATTGAAGAAAGTTCCCAAATTTGCTCCGGCAGGTCAATCTACGCAGATGATCGTGGGAGCAACCAATGAAAACGACCTGCAGATCATCAAAGTTGCCGATCATTTTTATAAAAATTTTAATCTGAAAAGGGTTTATTATTCCGGATATGTTCCTGTTTTAGAAGATCAGAGACTGCCTTCTTTAACAACAGAAGTTCCCATGCTTCGTGAAAACCGATTGTATCAGTCTGACTGGCTGATGCGGTTTTATGGTTTTAAAGCAGAAGAGATTTTGGATCCGAATATGCCCTTCCTTGATCTTGAAGTAGACCCAAAGTTAAGCTGGGCTCTAAGAAACCTCGACCAGTTTCCTATTAATCTTCAGACCGCTGAATATCAGATGATTTTAAGAATTCCAGGGATTGGAGTAAAAACGGCGCAGAAAATTATCAGTGCAAGACGCTTTCAGATTTTAACAATGGATCATTTGAAAAAGTTGGGTGCTGCTGTAAACCGGGCAAAATATTTCATTGATTTTAATGCAGGGAATGCTTACCTAAGATATTTAGCGGATAAAAACTTCAGAAAGCTGCTGATAGGCGGAAGTTCCTCAAAGTTTCACCATCAGTTTTCACAACAGCTGACTTTATTTTGATCCTGATATTAAATACAAATAACACGAATATTTTCACGAATGATCACAAATTTATAATACAACACTCCTGTCATTCTGACGAAGGAAGAATCTCTTCAATTAACCCGATTCTTCATTTTATTTCATTCAGAATGACAAACACAAATAAATTTTAAATTAAATACATGACAACCCTACTCTACGATGGCAGTTTCGACGGACTTTTCACTGCGATATTTGAAGTTTTCGAATACCGTTATAAAGATGTAGAGATCACAAGTAGAGAAAGATTTCATCAGGAAAATATTTTTGCTGAGATCCATGAAGTTATTACCCAGACAGAAAAATCTGAAAGGGTTCTGAACAAACTGGAACAGAATATTGGAAAACAGGGCGTTTATAAACTTTTAAAAGTTTTTTTATCAGAAGAGTCTCATTTTGAAAACCTCATCTTGTCTGCGGTAAGACAATCTATGAAGCATCCGGAAGAAAATATCCTTGAAAATTTTGCTGATTCTGATATTTTGAAAATCTCTAAAATCGGGAAATCAGTAGACAGGGAAAGACATAGAATGACTGCATTTGTCCGTTTTGAAAAAATGCAGGATGGTGTTTTCTTCTCCAAAATAGATCCCGACTTCAATGTTCTTCCTTTGATCAGAAAACATTTTAAAGACCGATATCAGGATCAGAAATGGATGATCTATGATCTTCGAAGAAACTACGGAATTCTTTATGATTTGGAGAACTGTGATTTCTTTTACCCCGATGAGAAACTGGATTTCAATCAGTATCAGCAGAAATTTCATGATGAGGAAAAGAGTTATCAGGTACTTTGGCAACGCTATTTTACCAAAACAAATATTGTGGAACGAAAAAATATAAAGCTCCATATTCAGCATGTTCCGAAAAGATATTGGAAGTATCTGACTGAAAAATGGTAGTCTGAAATCCATATTGTGGATAACTTTTTATTTCAGCGAAAAAAGAGATAATTTTAAACTCTTTTTTGAAACATATCATTTAACCTATTAATTTTGTGGAAGATATAATTCACATTATTTGAAAACTCATATTGTGGATAACTTTTTACAGTTAACATACCGTTAACATTGAAAATATTTCAAAACAGTTTTTTCCTTAAAAACTAAGCCGATTAAGACATTTCTAAAAGAATAAGGAATACGAAAACCTTATGTAAATAAATGAAAACCCGTTATTTATATAATAAGAATTGAAATCAACATTTCAAATTTGTGGATAACTTTTACTTTTTAATCGTTCGCAATGCTTTTTTGACGATATACTGCGTTTCTTTTGTGGGACTTTCCCGAAGCCATTCGTCACAGATTTCCACCACGAACTCGGGTTGTGATTTACTTGCATCATTCAGCCAATTACCAACACTATCCTGCACATATCGGGAGGAATCGGATCGTAAAGGTTCTAAAATTTCCAGTCCTAGTCCCGGATTTTGTTTTAAAGAATCAATATGTTCACACCAAACACCTCTTGGTCTGGTAGATTCACTGGCGAAACGTCTCACATTTTCATTGTCATGCTGGGTCCATTCTGATAAAACAGATAAGCTTTCGACAAGATTTTTTGAAATATCCGGACGTACGGTCATCCAGCATATTTCCCTCACTCCAAAATGGGTATCAGAAGCAAACGGCTGGATTTTGTTTAATTTCTCTCTGAATGTCAAATTACTGTTTCTTCCAATCGTATAAGCAGCCCAGCATCGCACCAGGTCTGACGGATGGGTTGATAGCTTCAGCAGAAATTCTTCATCTTTATTATTTTCAGCCCAATGCAGCAAACTAATTCCAATGGTTTCATTAATGGTATTAACAGTTTGTTTTTTCAGCTGATCTACATTTTCTAAAATGGGTTTCAAATATTCTGTACGGTGATTCTGCTGAAGAAGATTTTCCAACAACAGCCTTTGATCTACTGCCAGCCATTCAGTAAGATTTGCGGTTTCAATTTCACCTTTGTTCAGCTGTTCTAAGATATCAGAGGGAATATCTTTGATGGAGCGGGCTCCTTTTCGTTTTTCCGTCATACTATTTAATGATTATCTTTACAAAAGTCTGAAAGTAAGCAGACAAAAACAATACCGCATATTTTTCTCCCCTGGGGATAAAAAAGTCAATTTTATGGAAATAAAGGAAAGAGCTGAAGAAAATAAAATCTGTCCGTTGGAAGTTGCTGTCAATACCATCAGCGGGAAATGGAAAATTCCTATTGTGTGGCAGATCAATGAAGGGAAAAAACGTCCCAGTGAATTTTTGCGTGGTATTGCAAAAGTGGACCGAAGAGTTCTTAATCAACAGCTGACTGAAATGGTGGAAGATGGTATTTTAACAAAGCAATCTTTTAATGAACTTCCTCCAAGAGTTGAATACACTCTTACGGAACTGGGAGAAAAATTAGTGAAAATCCTCTGGCAACTGAATGATTGGGGAAAACTTTTAATTCCGGAAAAAGGAAAGGTGTAAACAGGTTTTAAATCTTCATATTTTCAGAATCCTTATTGCCAGATATCTAAAAAAAAGATCTTTGTATCAACTAAAAACGCATGAAAAAAATTATCACTGGAATTACAGTATTTCTCTTTCTCACAGGCTGTACAAAAGAAAAACGATCAGACCGTTTACTGGCTGAACCGGATCATAACGAACATTTAATTGCTGAAAATTCTCTAAAGATTCATAAGGATAAAAATACCATCCGGGAAAGATTTTCTCCACCGGAAGGATATGAGTGGATAGACGAAAAATCAGATTCTTACGGATATTTTATTGAAAATTTTAAACTGAAACCTTATGGCAGTCAGATTCTGAAATATGATGGTACTCCTATTTCTACCCAGCATCTTCATGAAGCCGTTTTTGATATTGATACCGGAAATAAAGATCTCCAGCAATGTGCTGATGTGGCAATCCGGATGAGAGCTGAGTATCTTTATAAGGCAAAAAAATTTAACGAAATCAAGTTTCATTTTACCAGTGGTGATCTTCTCAGCTGGAACGATTATAAAAACGGAACAAGGGCTTTTGTCAGCGGAAATTCAGTCAGCTTTAGAAAAACAGCAGCTTTTGATGATTCTTATGAGAGTTTCAGGAATTACCTGGATCTTATTTTCAATTACGCAGGAACAATTTCATTAAACAAAGAAACAAAGCCTGTTACAAGAAATTCTGATCTGAAAACGGGAGATATTCTGATCACTCCAGGCAGTCCCGGACATATTGTTTTCATTACCGGAGTTTGCAAAAATCAAAAAGGGGAAAGATTGTATTTATTAAGTGAAGGATTTACCCCGGCTCAGTCGGTTCATGTGCTTTCTAATCCGTTTAATCCCTATTTTACGCCCTGGTACGATCTTGACATCCATGCTGTGGAAACAAAAACTGCACGATATTTTTTTAAACCTACAAACTTCAGAAGCTTTTAATAATTTATATTCAAAACTATTGGAAAGTTACTACGATAATCTGAACTTGTTTTTGTAAATTTGTGTTCGAAATTTTTTACTTGATGAAAGAGAGTGCTGTAAAAAAGATTGCAGTTCTTACTTCAGGGGGTGACTCTCCGGGTATGAATGCGGCATTAAGAGCGGTAGTAAGAACCGCCAATTACTATAATATCGAATGCTACGGAGTGAGAGAAGGCTACAACGGCCTTATCAACAATGATTTCCTGAAAATGGGAGCCCGTTCCGTAAAAAATATAATCAACCAGGGTGGAACGATTCTAAAATCTGCCAGATCCGCTGAGTTCAGAACAAAAGAAGGCCGTCAGAAAGCTTATGACAATTGTATAAAGCTTGGAATAGACGGATTGGTTTGTATTGGTGGAGACGGAACTTTCACCGGTGCAAAAATCTTTAATGAAGAATTCGGAATCAGAGTAATCGGTATCCCGGGAACAATCGACAACGATATTTTCGGAACAGATAACACCATCGGATACGATACTGCTTTGAATACTGCAATGGATGCCATTGATAAAATCCGTGACACCGCAACGTCTCACAACAGAGTTTTCTTTGTAGAAGTGATGGGTCGTGATGCAGGTTTTATTGCTTTAAACAGTGGATTGGCAACCGGAGCTCTGGATATTTTAATTCCTGAGAAAAAAGACAGTATTGATGAGCTTTTCGCGAAATTCAGAGATGCAGAAAAAACCGGAAAGGCATCAAGCATTGTGGTTGTAGCGGAAGGTGAAAAACTAGCCAATGTATATGAACTTGCTGAAAAAACAAAACTTACATTCCCTGATTATGACATTCGTGTAGCGATTTTGGGACATATGCAGAGAGGAGGTTCTCCAAGCTGTGCAGACAGAGTTTTGGCAAGCAGATTAGGCTACGGTGCTGTAACAGGATTAATGGAAGGACAAACGAATGTAATGGCCGGAATGCGTTCCAATGATCTGACGTATACGCCTATTGAAGAAGCCATTAAAAAACATAACGAAATCAATGAAGATCTTTTACTGATTTCAAAAATTTTAGCAATCTAATTATTTTTATAATCTAATAAAAACAAACTATTATGTCAACAATTAAAGTAGGTATCAACGGTTTTGGTAGAATTGGACGTCTTGTTTTCAGAGCAATGACTGAAAGAGACAACATTGAAGTTGTAGGAATCAATGACCTTATTAATGCAGAATACATGGCTTACATGTTAAAATATGACTCTGTACACGGTATTTTCCCAGGTGAAGTTTCTGTAGAAGGAAATGATCTTGTAGTAAACGGGAAAAGAATCAGAGTAACTGCTGAAAGAGATCCTAACAACCTAAAGTGGAATGAAATTGGTGCTGACTATATCGTAGAATCTACAGGTCTTTTCTTATCTAAAGATACGGCTCAGGCTCACATCAACGCTGGTGCAAAGAAAGTAATCCTTTCTGCTCCTTCTAAAGATGATACTCCAATGTTCGTAATGGGGGTAAACCACAAGGAACTTACTGATGATATCAAAATCTTATCAAACGCTTCTTGTACTACAAACTGTTTAGCTCCTTTAGCTAAAGTTATCCACGATAACTTCGGAATCGTTGAAGGTTTAATGACAACTGTACACGCTACAACAGCTACTCAGAAAACTGTTGATGGTCCTTCAGTAAAAGACTGGAGAGGTGGTAGAGCTGCTCTAAACAACATCATCCCTTCTTCTACAGGTGCTGCTAAAGCGGTAGGAAAAGTAATCCCTTCTTTGAACGGAAAATTAACAGGTATGTCTTTCAGAGTACCAACTGTTGACGTTTCTGTAGTAGATTTAACAGTGAGAATTGAAAAAGCTGCTTCTTATGAAGACATCTGTTCAGTAATCAAAGCTGCTTCTGAAGGTGAATTGAAAGGTATCCTAGGATATACTGAAGATGCTGTAGTATCTCAGGACTTCGTAGGAGATAAGAGAACTTCTATCTTCGACAAAGATGCTGGTATCATGCTTTCTCCAAACTTCGTGAAACTTGTTTCTTGGTATGACAACGAAATGGGTTACTCTAACAAGTTAGTAGATATGCTTGTACACGCTGCTTCTTTATAATGAGTAATAAGCAATGAGTAATATAAAACCTTCCCGATGGGAAGGTTTTTTTGTTTTATTTTTTAAATGGATTTTTATCTAAACGAAAAGAAATCCCAATAAACGGGTTAACACGATATTGTGATTCATTTAAATTATCATTGGTTACAGAGCTATCAATTGTTTGCCCTACAGAATAATTGGAATTAGGGATAGTCTGTTTATGAACACCAACACCTGCTGTCAAAATAATATTCTGACCTATTCCTATAGAAGGACCTACAAAAACAGCAATTTCTTCAAAATTAATTCCCAAACCTCCTGTAAATCCGTAAGAAATAGTATCCTGATAATCCATAAAATTAAACATAACTGTAGGCATAAGTTCCATAGTTTTATTACTTTGGACTTCAGTTACTTTTTGTAATCCGCTATCAGTCTGTGAAATAAATTTATTACGATTGGTATAAAAAATAGCATTGGCACCAAATGTTGTAGTCCACCTCCAATCAGTCTGAGTTTTTATCTTGTAAACTCTTTCTTTTGGATCCTTATCTGTGGTATTAACTGTAATTGTCAATTCTGTATTACGTTTAAAAGTAATCTCTCCAATTTTCTCTTCTGTACTGCTCTTCTGTAAACTATCTGATTTAGCTTTATCAATTTGTAACACCGGCTGCATAGTAGCGTCTTTCTTAAGTGAAATACTATAGCCTTTAGAATTTATTGCAAAAATATCATAATTATTTTTACTTGAATCTTTCTTAAAGTACTCAATAACTGTTTCAAATGATATTGCATCAGAATCAGTATTTATTATAATTTTTTTTTCTTTAATTGTGACTTGACCAAAAGCCAACCCTGAACAAAGCAGTGACAATAATAAATTTTTTGTTTTCATGATTATTTTTTTTTAGATTAATTCTTTAGTTAAAACTGTGAAAGCCATTTAAAAAAATTGAGCCTCCATGGTTATTAGTTTTATATAAAGCTACAATGGCTTAGTATTATATGAAATAACACAAAAGGGTACTTTTTCAATGTAAAAATCGAAGCCAATAAAAATATTACTAGATGTCTTAGCCTGATAAATCTCACCGGAAAACTTCAGCATAAAACTTGTACTTTTATAGGTAAAGGAATGAACATGATACAACCTCGATTTAAAGATGCTCCTCACTTCAGAAACTTTTGGGAAAGTGGGAACGGAAAACTCCTTATTGAATTTTCCGGAGCAGAGGTGAACTTTGAAAAGTTTGAAAAATTTGCACCCTATTTTCATCATGTGGATGAGATCGGTGATGAAGTAGTAAAAGAGGTTTATTTCACTAAAAAATTCCATGAGGCTTCCAGGGAAATTGAGCAATATATAAGAAATGGGGTTTCGGAAACAGATGCAGTGCCTGAAAGTGTAAAAAAGCTTTTTACCCAAACTCAAAAAGTTCCCGAATGGCTGGATTATAATTTACTCAAAAGTGGCGCTGAGCTGTGTATGAGAAGCAACCTCGATTCTTTGATCTCCCTGAGGGATTATTGTCTGATTGGCGGTTATGATTATGCTTACCTCAACAAGCCACTGATTGTCACAGAAGCATTGAAAAAAGGTGCTGTAAAGCGTCTTTCCGAAACGTTGGATTTCTGGGTGAATGCTACCCGCTACAATGCACTGGAAATTCATGCAAAAGGCTATGAGTTTGCCATAAAAACCCGTTTGATCCATTCCTACGCCAGACTTTCTGTTAAAAAACATTATAAAGACTGGGATACTGAAAACTGGGGAGAACCTATCAATTCGTGGGATATGATGGCAACCTATATCGGATTCAGTCTGGTCTTTCTTCATAGTCTTAAAAAATTGGGAAATCGTTTTTCTATTGAAGAGGAACAGGGAATTTTCCACCTTTGGAAATATGTAGGCTATCTTTTGGGAATTCCTGAACAGCTTCTTCCTGATGACAAGAAACAGGCTACAGAATATTTTTATTTATGGACCTCTGTTCAGCCGCCCTCGGATAAAGATTCTGTTCTGCTGGCTCATTCTCTGTTGAATGAATCTCTGGAAAATCCTATTTTAAAACTTGAATTCCAAAGAAAAAATTTGAGATACTTGCACATCTGCTGCACCTGGTTTCTGCTGGATGATGAAGTTTGTAAAAGATTACAAATCCCGGATGTTCCTTACAAAACCTTATTCCCAAAATCAAAAATACTTTTCAATAAAATATATGACAGTTTAGTAAGTCGTGATGCCAGAATCAAAAGAGGAAATAAAGATCAGATGAAAGTATTGGAAGATTATCTGAATATCACCAAAAATTCAAATTTCCATTAGGACAAGGTAGGAAGCTCGAAGATGGAAGCAGGAAACTTCTATCCGACGATCAATCTCTCTTAGTAAAAGTAAAAAACAGTAATAAAACGAAGTTTAATACATTTTATCGCCTTCGACAAATCTCTTCTTCCGGCTTCCAGCATCCTTCCGAATTGATGATTTTTATTTTTTTTCCACATTAATACCACCTTACCCATCTGCTTCGTAATGAATAAGATCAGTAGTAAAAATTTATTATTTTTTAACTCTAAAAACAGCTTTCAGAGATAAATAATATTAGCTTTTGATATTTAAATTATGTATTTTTGAGAAATTATTTTAATAGCGATGAGTAACATTGATGATAAGAAAAAAGCACTCGCTTTAGTGCTTGACAAGCTAGATAAAACATATGGAAAGGGAACAGTAATGACTTTAGGTGATGAATCTATCGACAATACAATAGAAGTAATTCCTTCCGGTTCTTTAGGATTAGATATTGCATTAGGTATAGGCGGATATCCAAAAGGAAGAATCATTGAAATATATGGTCCTGAATCTTCAGGTAAAACAACATTAACCCTTCATGCTATTGCTGAAGCTCAAAAAGCGGGTGGTATTGCTGCATTCATTGATGCAGAGCATGCTTTCGACAGAACTTATGCTGCGAAATTAGGAATTGATCTTGAAAACCTGATCATTTCTCAGCCTGACAATGGAGAACAAGCTTTAGAGATTGCAGATAACCTGATCCGTTCAGGAGCTATTGATATCGTTGTAATTGACTCTGTAGCTGCTCTTACCCCAAAAGCAGAAATCGAAGGTGAAATGGGAGATTCTAAAATGGGTCTTCACGCAAGATTGATGTCTCAGGCATTAAGAAAACTTACGGCTACGATTTCAAGAACTAAATGTACAGTGATCTTCATCAACCAGTTGAGAGAAAAGATTGGTGTAATGTTTGGAAATCCTGAAACAACTACCGGAGGTAATGCTCTTAAGTTCTATGCTTCTGTAAGAATTGATATCAGAAAAGCAAGTGCACCGATCAAACAAGGTGATGAAGCTATCGGTAGCCGTGTGAAAGTGAAGATTGTGAAAAATAAAGTAGCACCTCCTTTCAAACAGGCAGAATTTGATATCATGTATGGTGAAGGAGTTTCTAAAGTAGGTGAAATTCTTGATACTGCAGTAGATATGGGAATTGTAAAGAAAAGCGGTTCTTGGTTCAGTTATGAGGAATCTAAATTAGGACAAGGACGTGATGCTGTAAAAGATGTTTTAAAAGACAACCCTGAACTTTCCGAGGAATTGGAAAACAAGATTAAAGAAGAAATGAAAAATAAATAATTTTTCAGAAAATAATAGAAAAGGCAGTCTTAGGATTGCCTTTTTTGTTTTTAAATGATTCTGTTTTTTTAACGCAAAGCTTTCATTTGTATACTGTAATATTTTTAAGAGAGCAAAGACAGAATCAATTTCATTGATTCTTACTAAGCGAATGTATAATCACAAAGCTTAATCAAAGACAAAGTCGCAACTCTTTGCATCCCTGGAATAAACTTTCGAATCTCATAATTCCTTTGCGTTAAAATAATCTCTCAGTTTTTATAATAAAAAAGAGGTTATTCCGTAGAAACAACCTCTTGAATTTTATGTTTAAAAAAATTATTCAGCAATTTTACCTTGCAACTGAAGTGCTCCAGTCACTTTCATTCCTTTTGTAAGTGTTTCCAGTCTCATGTTTTCTTTATTCACAAAAGCATCAATGGTAAAGAAATCTTCATTTTCTTCATTCGTGATCAGCTTCAGTTTAAGAATATATCCTTTAACACTTCCATCATCAAGCAATGCTGTTTCCTTAAAGTCTACCAGCTGAGCAATAAAGTCAAAACATGCATAGTTAGGAAGATCCTGACTTGGTACATAGGTTGTGAAATCTTCACTCATTTTGGTCCCATCTGGTAAATCAGTGTTGGTATGAACATCAAGGATAAGAACAATTCCACTAACATTTACCTTCAGATGAGGCTGTGTCATGTATCTGTTTCTGTTTTCAGCATAATCCGTAGCAAAAAACCAAACTCCGAAAGTATCTCTTGCAGGACCTGCTACAATCGCCTGTAAATTCAAAGCATTTTCCCATTCTCTGATTGATCTCGTTTCAAAATCTAAAGTATAATCAGTTTTCACTTCCGGAACGATAATACTTAGCTCCTCCGTTAAAATAGTTTTAAATCTTACCCCTTCAAATTCCGTTTTGCTTTTAATATCAACTGACTGATTAGAAGACTCAGACTGCATTAGAACGGCATTCAGATACTGACCGTAATCTTTAGTCTGAAAATTCTGATGACCAAAAATTCCGCTCCATGTATTCATAAGATTATGAACATTTGATTTTCTGATGATAATTCCTGCTTCATTAGTCGTTTCAGGAGCTGCAACACCTTCTGTATGCTGGAAATAATTTCTGCCTTCAACCAACTGATGATTCATGATCTCATTATTTTCCTCGTGAGAAAACTCTGCAAAACCTTTATAAGTGACATTTTGGTTTTCAAAAATATATGGAAGTCCTGTTTTCGCTTTATCCGCTCCTGCAAAATGATAAGCAAGTGAGATTCCTTTGAACTCTCCTTCCTGGATTGCCGGAGTGTGATTCCCATTATTATCAAACTGAGAATGGTACAGGATCATATAAGATTTAATCTTTCCTTCCTGAAGCTCACTTTCAAATTTTTCTTCCATCTGTGTGATCGCCTGTTGTGGAGAAAGGGCATAGGCATCTTCAGTTACCATATAAGCAAATCCTTCTACCTCACCATTTTCTTTTTCAAAAGCTGAAAGAGGAGTATACTCACCTCTTAACTGAAGTGCAATAGAATAGACGATATAATCATTATAAACTCTGATTTTTTCATACTCTTCATTTACTTTCGGTTCTGTTACTGGCTGCAAAGTAATTTCCGGAATTGTTTCCGTCACCTCTTCTACTGTTTCCTCTACGATCTTTTCCTCTGGCATTTCCATTTCCTGAACCGGAGTACTCACATTTTCCTGACTGTTATTCTTTTTCTTAAAAAAATCAAAGATTCCCATACTGTTATTTATAATTGGCGGTAAATATAATAAAAGCGATCAACAGACTCATCATAAAAAAAATGCCATTGTGTCAGTTTCTTCTTTGTCTTTCTGGAATTTATTTTGAAATAAAAACCCCGGCGGAGCCAAAGGCTCCGCCGGGGTTTTTATTAATTAGGTTTATCATCTGTAAGCTCAAATCCCCAATCTTTTCCTTTTTGGGTGGCTGGAATACCTTTCGTCATCCAGACCGGAGCTTTAGCTCCTTTAAGATAATAATCAAAAAACTGCTGTTCCCGAATTTGGATATCTTTTCTGTTCTGACGTTTTATAAGGTTATGATCATCACCATTATAATTCAGAAGCCATACTGGTTTTCCGAGACGGCGTAATGCTGTAAACATTTCAATTCCCTGATACCAAGGTACTGCTCCATCTTTATCATTACTCATAATAACCACTGGAGTTTTTACTTTATCAATCGTAAAAAGTGGTGAATTTTTAATGTAAAGATCCGGTGCTTCCCATAAATTCTTTCCTAATCTGCTTTGAGATTTCTCATACTGAAACTGTCTGTTCATCCCTGAAGTCCATCGGATTCCTCCATATGCTGAAGTCATATTAACAACAGGAGCACCACTCCATGCTGCTGCATACATATTGGTATGAGCAATAAGATACGCTACCTGATAACCTCCCCAGCTTTGTCCCTGAATTCCAATTTTAGTAGCATCTACCCAGGAATTTTGCTTCAACTTTTCAACTCCGGAATTAATATATTCCATTGCAGATTCTCCTGGAAATCCGTCTGTATAAGAAATATCAGGAGTGAAAACTAGATAACCGTTGCTCACAAAATAAGAAATATTTAATCTTGAAGGTGTCGGAGCTGGTGCCACATAACGGTTTAAGTTATCCGAAAGCTTCTCATAGAAATAAACAATCATAGGATACTTTTTATTCGGATTGAAATCTTCTGGTTTGTATAAAATTCCCGTGGAAGTATTTCCTTTTGGAGTCGTCCAGTTTACCAATTCATCTGTTCCCCAGTTATACAGGTTTTGCTGCGGATTTGTATTGCTCAGTTTTTGCTGTTCTGAAAAATCTGATGTCGCAAAAATGTTTGGAGAATCCGTATAAGATTCTTTTACTAAAATATATTCTTCAGCATTTTTTGCTTTCTGAAGACTTCTGTACCCCCATACGTTTTCCATCTGAATTTTTACAGGATCAGAATTCGACTGAATAGAAGTTTTGAAAATTCCGTTCGCCTTGGATGTATTATCAAATGCAGATAAATAGATTGACGATTTTCTGTTCAAACTTTTAATATCTTTATCTAAGACGTATGTTTCAAATGTTATTTTATGTTTACGTCCAAAACCATTGGTCATATTTCTCGGTTTTTTGGAACCATTCAGAAAGAACTCCCAAAGGTCATAACGGTCTTTGATAATCACAGATTCATCTTTATCTGTCCAGGATGCAATACCATAAGAACTTGGAAAGTCCGGCATATCAAATTCTTCATCAACGAAAGAAACAGGTAATCCTGAATTCAACGGAAGTGTTTGTTTTGTTTTCACATTGTAGCTCAGCCACTTCCCTTTTTCTCTGTCAAAAATCACTACAAAATTCCCAAGCGGAGATACTGCAACCGATCCATCCAGATTCTTAATGACTTCTGTTCTTTCCCCTGTTTTGTTATCGATCAGGAAATAGGTTTTCTTGATTGATCCTTCCCATTGTGAAGAAATACGGTTATTGATACTGGTGATACCCAGCGCAAATTCAGCATTTCCTTCGTTTACCAACCTTAAAGTATCTAAGTCTTCACCATCAATATTTCTAAAGAAATCCGGTTTTTCCGTTTGCATTACTGCAGCGTAAGATTTCTTCAGATCATTTTTCAATTCTTTTAACTGTACCGTTTGCAGATAGTCATCTCTATAATTCCAGATATCTACTACAGCGTGGTCGTTTGCAATCATCGCCGTATCTTTTGCGATAGGCTTTGGACTCACCCCAAAATAAAGTTGTTTTCCGTTTTTACTGAAAATAAGCGAACGATTTTCAGAAATCACCCACCCTTTTTTCATGTTTGTATTTTCATTGGTGACAATTTCTTTTTTGTTTCCTTTAAAATTAAAGTAATACAACTGATATGATTTCACCAAATCATTCTGTGCTGAAGAAGTTCCTACATAAGCCAATTGATTTCCTTCTTCGTCAAAAGCCAATTGTGAAAAATCACCTTCCATTTCAGAAATTGTATGGACTGTTCCTTTCTGCAGATCCACTACCTGTACGGTTTGAAGTGCATATTTCTTTGGTTTGGATTTGTCAGTGTCCTTTTTATCTGCAGATTTTTCATCTTCCGAATCCTTACCTTCTTTTTTATCTTTTTTAGGTTTCTCTTCCGGTTTTTTAGTCACAAAAGCAAGCTGCTTCCCATTTTCACTGAACTCGTAGCGTACTACATTATCGTAGGTTGTACTTTTTCCATCCAAAAGATTTCGTACAACCAGCTGCAATGGCTTTACATTCTTATCTTCATCCTTATTTTCGTCTCCATCTTCTTTATCAGAAGCGTCATCCGAAGATTTATCTTTTGTATTTTCAAGAAGATAAGCAACGTAAGAACCTGCTTTTTCAGGAACTTTAAAAGATTTTACATTAGGAATTTTCTCCGTTTTATCATTAAAAAAATCAACGATGGCAAGACTGTCTTTCGTTAATTTATTTTTTTTAAGCTTTTTATCTTTTACCGCTTTTATATCTTTATACTGGGGACGGATTTGAAAAACAGCAAACCTGGAATCATTTGTAAAATCCACTTTTGTGGCTCTTGCAAACTTCTTTGAGGTTTTATTTTTAACGGAATATAAAGAAAGGTTAGAATTTCCTTCCTGAGCATCCACAGAGTAAGCAACCCATTTTCCATCATTTGAGATTTTTCTCGAGCCAATATTTTGCCAGCTGTCATAAACAGAATGGTCTAAAGGCTTTTTCTGCGCATACATCCAGGAGGTCATGATGAGCAGAATAAAAACTGTACATTTCAACTTCATATTTAAAATATTTTAAGAATTAAAAATAAGATATTTCTTCGACAAATTCACATGATGAACCCATTTCAGGCTAAAAAAATGTCATTCTGTCACATTCCTCATGGTGGTATTTTTTTTGAGAAGTATGTGGAATAATTAAAATATAAAATATGATGACTAAAGGAAATATTAATGTATCTGTGGAAAACATTTTCCCACTTATTAAAAAGTTTCTTTACAGTGACCACGAAATATTCTTGAGAGAATTAATCTCTAATGCGACTGATGCTACTTTAAAATTAAAACATTTAACAAGCATTGGGGAAGCAAAAGTGGAATATGGAAATCCAAAACTTGAAGTTAAAATTGATAAAGAGCAGAAAACATTACGCATTATCGATCAAGGTATTGGGATGACCAATGAGGAAGTTGAAAAATACATCAATCAGGTTGCGTTTTCAGGAGCTGAAGAGTTTTTGGAAAAATATAAAGATTCTGCAAAAGATTCAGGGATTATCGGACATTTTGGTCTTGGATTCTACTCTGCTTTCATGGTAGCTGAGAAGGTGGAAATCCTTACAAAATCTTATAAAGATGAACCTGCAGTACGTTGGATCTGCGATGGAAGCCCGGAATTCACTCTTGAAGAAACTACTGATAAAACTGACAGAGGAACAGAAATCATTCTTCACATCGCTGAAGATTCTGTAGAGTTTTTAGAAGAAGGAAAGATCCGTGAACTGTTATTAAAGTATAATAAATTCATGCCTGTTCCAATTAAATTCGGAACAAAAACACATACACTTCCTTTACCAGAAGGTTCTCCGGAGGATGCTGTAGCTGAAACGGAAGAGGTAGACAATATCATCAACAATCCGGTACCCGCATGGACAATTGCTCCCAATGAACTGACCAACGAGGATTATATGAAATTCTACCACGAGCTGTATCCAATGCAGTTTGAGGAGCCATTATTCAACATCCACCTGAATGTTGATTATCCTTTCAACCTTACAGGAGTTCTGTTCTTCCCGAAACTGAGCAATAATTTAAATATTGACAAGGATAAAATTCAATTATACCAAAACCAGGTATTCGTAACGGACGAAGTAAAAGGAATTGTTCCGGACTTCCTGATGCTTCTGAGAGGAGTAATTGATTCTCCGGATATTCCATTGAATGTATCGCGTTCTTATCTACAGGCAGATGGTGCCGTAAAGAAAATTTCATCTTATATCACGAAAAAAGTTGCCGACAAAATGGCTTCTTTAATCAACGAAAACCGTGAAGACTACGAGCAAAAATGGAATGATATTAAAGTCGTTATCGAGTACGGAATTGTTACGGAAGAGAAATTTGCTGAAAAAGCAGACAAATTCACATTATATCCTACAACAGATGGAAAATACTTCCTTTGGGATGAATTGGTAGAGAAAATAAAGCCTATACAAACAGACAAAGACAATAAACTGGTTGTACTGTATGCAACTAATGCTGATGAACAGCACAGCTATATTCAGTCTGCGAGAGATAAAGGGTATGAAGTTCTGTTATTGGACTCTCCTATCATTTCACACGTGATTCAAAAACTGGAAACTTCAAAAGAAAATATTTCATTTGCAAGAGTAGATGCTGATCATGTTAATAATTTGATCAAAAAAGACGAGCCGGTAATTTCAAAATTGAACGAAACTGAAAAAGAATCTTTGAAAAAGAATGTAGAAGAGGCTATTCAGGATTCTAAATTTACGGTTCAGCTTGAAGATCTTGACAGTAATGATGCTCCGTTCACTATTACCCAGCCAGAATTTATGAGAAGAATGAAAGAAATGCAGGCAACAGGCGGAGGAGGAATGTTCGGAATGGGAGGCTTCCCGGAGATGTATAATCTTGTGGTGAACTCCAACAGTGAACTTTCTAATCAGATTTTAAAAACGGAGAATGCTGAGGAGAAAGAAAGTCTGATCAAATATGCGCTGGATCTTGCCAAACTTTCACAAAATTTACTGAAAGGAAAAGACCTGACAGATTTTATACAGAGAAGCTATAAGCAACTTGAAAAATAATACACAAGAGACTGTTTCATTTTGAAGCAGTCTTTTTTTATCTTTTTAAACCATAAAAGTCACAAAAGATCCTGGGCATTTAAGGTTTTTGAAAATCTTAAATTTCCACAGATGTTTGTGGAGAGTTTTTTTTGGAAACGCAAAGACGCTATTTTTTTTTATGGATTGTGTTTTAAGGCGCAAGGATTTTATCTCCGATAAAATTGTATCCCGCTAAATCATGATCCATTATTCTTGCTGGAAAATCTTTGATTTTCTTGCGTCTTCAAACAGTATAAAAATAGAAATCCTTGCGCCTTTGCGTTTTCCCAACGATTTCAAACAATCTAAAAATCGTACACGATTAATCCAAATAAGATTAATATTATAAAGCTTTTCTGCCTTTTCTATTCGCTTTCATTGCTTTGCTCTACATTTTTTCTGTTTTCTATTGTATAGATTCTGCTTTTTTGCCATTTTTGTATAAAATGTCGGTCATGCAAAAAGAAAAATTACGTCTCATCAGAAAGCAAAAAGGCTACACTCAACAACAGGTAGCTGACTTCATCGCAACGGATGTATCGAATTATAGCAGAAAAGAAAGCGGTGATGTAAGAATTGTAAAAGATGAATGGGACAAACTTGCCCGTTTTCTGGATGTACCGTTTGAGGACATTTATGAAGAGGATGAACCTGCAATAGTTATCAATAATGATCATCCCGTATTTAATGACAGATCATCTTCTGCAGGAGTTATTACTAACCAGAATAATTATGATAATATTCCGGGAGCTATCATTGAAAATCTACAGAACTATATTGCTCTATTAAAAGAGGAAAATGAAAGGCTGAAAGATGAACTGAAAGGTCTTCCAAACGGTAAAAAATAATTCAGTTTGAAACTGTAAAAATATAGATGTCACTCATATTAAGTTATGGAGTGACATTTTTTTTTGGATACAGATTATAATTGGAGTATTTTTTCTCTGACGCAAAGGATGAATGATTCAACTGTTTTATTTCAGGAGGCAAAGAGCTCCGACTTTGTCGTTGATGAAGTTGTATGGTAATGCGTTCGCTTAGAAAATCAATTTTATTGATTATTCCTTTGCTCCCTTAAAATAGTAAAGAAAACAAATGAAAAGCTTTGCGTTAAAAAATTCTTTGATTTAAATCCTTTGAAATTTACAATTCAGTCAATGGATCCCAGAATAGTTTTTTAAAATTTTTTATTCTAAAATTTTCAATAATGATTCCTTCTGCTTCCAGTTTAGGCTGAAATTCCGGGACAGATAATACTCCTGAGCTGGAAATCACACGATGAGCAGGTACATCTTTCGGGCATCCACCCATTGCTTTTCCTACATGTCTGGAATGATTTGGATAGCCAACAGCCTTTGCTATGGCTCCATAAGTAGACACTCTTCCTTTTGGAATAAGTCTTGCCACTTCGTAAACCTGTTGTTTAAAAATTTCTTCCATAGCTGAATATTCTCTTTTTGCATCATTTTTGAACTCTACCAAGTTCAATGATGTTTCATTAAAAGATAAAGATATGAAAAAATCATTTTTCAGGCTGCTGAATGCCGTTAATAAAAAAGTTCTTCCGAAGCTGAGTAAGAAAGATCCTAATCATCTGACTAAGATTGAAAAGGGAATTCTGGCGTATCGTTATTTTGTGCTGGTGAATTCTTTGGATTGATTTTTCTGGATTTGTGTGAATGTTTTTCCCGCAGATGACACAGATTTTCACAGATTTTGGTCTTGAATTTTGGGAAACGCAAAGACACTATTTTTTATATACTATGGGCTTTAAGGCGCAAGGATTTTATCTTCGATAAAATTTTGGACTGTTAAATCTATACAGAATCCTTGCTGAAAATCTTTGATTTTCTTGCGCCTTAAAAATATCCACATACTTAGGAACTCTTTGCGCCTTTGCGTTTTCCAACAAAATTACACTTACTTATGGTAATAAAAAAAGCGCTCCAAATAAATTGAAGCGCTGATATTGTAATCTCTGATGAGATGTTTATTCTTAAGCGTTTTCTAAGATATAAGAGAACATTAATGGTGCACAGATTGTTGCATCACTTTCAACGATAAACTTCGGTGTAGTGATATCAAGCTTACCCCAGGTAATTTTCTCATTGGGAACAGCCCCAGAATAGGAACCGTAAGATGTTGTAGAATCAGAAATCTGGCAGAAATAAGACCAGAAAGGAATGTCATGCATTTCCATATCCTGATACAACATTGGAACTACACAAATTGGGAAATCTCCTGCAATACCTCCACCAATCTGGAAGAATCCAACTCCTTTTCCTGCAGAGTTTTTAGTATACCAGTCCGCAAGATAAGTCATATATTCAATTCCTGATTTCATTGTAGTTGCTGTAAGCTCTCCTTTGATACAGTAAGAAGCGAAGATGTTCCCCATTGTAGAATCTTCCCATCCCGGAACTACGATTGGTAAGTTGGCTTCTGCAGCAGCAATCATCCAAGAATTTTCTCTAGGAATTTCATAGTACTGCTCCAATACTCCTGAAAGGATCATTTTGTACATGAATTCGTGCGGGAAATATCTTTCTCCTTTAGCTTCTGCATCTTTCCAAATCTCCACGATATGTTTTTGTAATCTTCTGAAAGCTTCTTCTTCAGGAATACATGTATCAGTAACTCTATTTAAACCTCTTTCTAAAAGATCCCACTCATCCTGAGCCGTTAAATCTCTGTAATGAGGAACTCTTTCATAGTGAGAGTGTGCCACAAGGTTCATTAAATCTTCTTCAAGATTCGCCCCTGTACAAGAGATAAAATCTACTTTCCCCTGACGGATCATTTCTGCAAGAATTTTACCCAATTCAGCAGTAGACATTGCTCCAGCTAAAGTGATCATCATTTTCCCGCCATCTTTAAGATGGGCAACATACCCTTTAGATGCATCCACCAATGCAGCTGCATTGAAGTGCAGGTAATATTTCTCTATAAATTCAGAAATTGGTTTGCTCATTTTTTTAATTTTTGCAAAGATAAAACTTAAAAACGGAATGCAGTCAAAGCACTTGAAGAAAGTATCATAGAGAAGTATTTTTTTATCATTTGTTAAATGAGGAAGGTATAAGTTGTTGGAAAACGCAAGGACGCAAAGGATTTTAAAGCTTTATGAATATTTAAGGTACAGAAAAATCTAAGATTTTCAGCAAGGGAAAGTATCATTTTCTCACAGATCACACAGGTTTTTATATGATCTGCAAAATCAACATGAGATAAATTATACAGTATAAAATTTTATCTTCGATAAAATCCTTGTGCCTTAAAACACTCTGTATTTAAAAAATTTGCAGCCTTGCGTTTTCCAACACATTACTATAAAAAAGCGCAGCCCAAAATGAGCCACGCTTTCATTAACAATCAACTTAATAATATTCAACAAAGGGTTATCCTTCCCAGGTTTCCACTTTCAGAATCTCGATTTTCCTTTCTCCGTCTCTGAAAGGCCAGTCTATCACATCTCCTACTTTATATCCAACGACTGCCAGGGCAATATCCGAAAGTATAGAATGTTTATTCTTTTTTAGCTTTTGTTTGGTAGAAGGCACAAATATATATTCATGCTCAAAATCTAATGTATGGTCTTTTAAGGTTACTTTTCTGTCAACGGTTACAATATCAGCAGGAAGATCTCTTCTCAAAACCTGTTTTGCCTTTCTAAGTTCTTCCGTTAATCTCTTTTCTTCTTCGATGCTCACTTTTTTCCTTCTGAGTGTATCTTTTATAGCATCATAAATTCCAGTGGTTACAATAATATGATTGGACATTTTCTTCAATTTTTAAAATTAAATGCAGTTATTCCCTGATGATCCAATGTAGAATCCAGGTGTAGAACAGCCTTCTTCTATAGAAAACTGCAAAAAAGTAGTACATAAAATCCGAATTGATTCCCTGTCTTGGATCCTGACAGGGCTTATATGATGAAGTCCTTAGAACTTTTCAGAAAAGAATCTGTGTGAAGATAAAGTAAAGACAGCAGCAATCCTGACCGGCGGCGTTCTGCAGATAAAAAAATTGTTGCTGTCATTATCAATTATTATTAACTCTAACAAAGATACTGCTTAAAAACGGAATGTGGCGGCTGCACTTAAAGAAACTCTGTGCAAACCTTCTTTTTGATCACCATCAAATTTATAAGTGACTCCGTTATACTTCATTTTATTCAGGGTTCCACCACTTAAACCTACCTTTGGGCCAATCAGAAAATTCTTGCTTACCTGATACTGATACCCAAGATCCACTTCTGCTCCGAAAGTAGTTCCTGTACCTTTTACACCTCCTGTTTTTGTGGTATAAGACATTACTCCCAACGCTACATCTGCAAATATTTTATGTCTTGTAGCCAAATGATTATTTGAAATAAGCCCGGAGAAACCGAAAAATGTAATATTATCCTTTGTCGTTACAGGAACAGACACGGGCATCCCATTTACATAACCAAGCAGAAATCCGTCACTGGATGCACTGTAATTAGAATATTTTAATCCGAATGCAAGACCATTTTTCACTTCATAATGGGCTGTAATATCAAAGTTTAATCCATTTTTCAGATCTTTTACATATTCTTTTTCTTCTTTACTAAGTCCGGAAATTGTTTTTGCAGTTCTCCATGCGTACCCAACGGAAGGTCTGATGGAAAATTTCTGAGCGAAAGACATAATGGAGATTGAGAATACTCCAACTAAGATTAATTTTTTGATCATGGTTTTAAAAGTTTCCGCAAAAATAAGGCTTTCTGTGAGAGAAACAAGTTAAAACCTGAAGCGTCTGTTTTCTTTTTTATCTGAAAGTTTTTTCTTGCCATCCAGCCTTTTTTGTTTCTGCGCTTTTGAGGGTTTTGTTGCCGTTCTTTTTTTGGGAACGATGAGTGCTTTGTTTACGATTTCAATTATTTTTTCAATGGCTTTATTTTTATTCATCAGCTGGGTTCTGCTTTCGGAAACCGTCAGGAATAAAAAACCTTCAATATTGATTCTGTTTTTAAGTATATTATGAATCAGTAATTTTTCATCTTCACTGAAAACTTCTGATGCATCTACTTTCCAAAGCACGGTAACAGCAGTTTCCACTTTGTTGACATTCTGTCCTCCTGCACCACTGCTGCGGGAAGTTTTGAAACTGAATTCTTTTGAAAAGTCTTTCATCTTTTTGTGACTAGAGATTTATGTTTATGCTTTTATACAGTTCCATTCTGTTTACTTTCCCGTTAGCGGTTCTCGGAATTTCACTGATGAAAATAATTTCTTTTGGTTTGTGAAAATTTTTATCAAAAGGGATTTCCATCACTTTTTTTATCACCTCATCGGATTTATTTCCTTCTATAATCAATATCAGTTTCTGACCCAAACTTTCATCAGGCAAACCAATAAACACCGCTTCATTCGGAAGTTCTTTTTTCACCAATGTCTCCAGTGTTTCTGGGAAAATTTTTGCTCCTCCTGAGTTAATCACATTGTCAATTCTCCCAAGGAATTTAAACTGTTTTTCATTTCTAATATCAACTAAATCATTAGTTTGCAGTTCATCAGCATTTACATTGGGAGCAAAAATCTTCAGGCAACCTCTGTCGTCTAAAGAAATAGACACATTTTCAAAAACAGTGAAATAGTCTTCCTGATCCGGCATCAATTGTTTTAAACCAATATGGGAAAGGGTTTCAGACATTCCATAAGTTTCAAAAATACGATTTGAAGGACTAAGATTCATTTGCAGGATTTTACTTTTCAGGCTTTCTGAGACGGCAGCACCCCCAATGATCAGGTTTTTAATCAGATGAAGCTTTTCCAGAGAGTTTTCTACCTGAAGAGGTGTCATGGCACAAAAGTCTATTTCTTCATCCAGATTTTCCACAGGTTTTAAAGAGGGTTCAGCAATTTTTAATTTTAATTTTCTTTCTATGGAACGGACAATCATCATTTTTCCTGAGATGTATTCTACAGGCAGACAGAGTAATGCAGCATCTCCTTCCTTTAATCCCAGAAAATTACAGGTCATTACTGCGGAATTGATCATTTTCTTTTTCTCAATTTTAAAAATTTTCGGAACTCCGGTAGAACCTGAAGTCTGAACATTTACTTTTGTTTTTTCTGAAAACCATTCTTCCAGAAAAATTTTCACTTTCTTTTCAAATTCCGTATCGAATGATAATTTATTAGTATTGAGATTATTGAAGTCTATCAGCATATTTTCTGTAAATAAATTCTACAGTAAATTTAAAAAAAAAATCAAAAAGTTCTTGTATATAAAGAAAAAAGCTGTAAATTTGCACCACCAAAACAAAACAGACCTATAGTGTAACGGTAACACTCCGGTTTTTGGTACCGTCATTCGGGGTTCGAATCCCTGTGGGTCTACAAACCACTCTTTTTTAAGAGTGGTTTTTGTTTTTTGTTCTCTTTTGAAAAATAAAAAAGGGAAATACTGAATCCGTCACAAAAGTTGTGGCCCCGGCAAAAAGCTGAGTTCATCTGAATAGAAAAAATGTTCTGTTCTTTACAGATTAGAATTAAGACGAATGTTCATCCAAGTTAAATAGATTTGATCCTTTTAGATTTGAATTACATATATGGCAACTAAGTATTAAATTATAAAAACTTAGAGCCAGATAAAGATAGGTGGCTTTATCAAAAAAATGATCAAATTCAAATCTGGTTCCTTATTTCAAATCACTCCCCAATAAAAATATATAGCTGCGATTACAATAGCCACGAGTCTATTTATCGTGAATTGATTATTAATTCACACCGTCTTATCTCTGTTAAAAATACGTGTTACTGCAACTACGGAATAGCGAGGTCAAAAAACTTTTATAAGGACCAAAAAACAATGAAATTTGCACTCTAAAGAATGTGAATGATCATTGGAATCAAAAAAATACCAAGAAAACAGTATAGAAAAAAATGTAAAAGAATGTAGTTGATTTAAAATAAACTACAAAAAAACATTGCGAAATATATGTTTTCTAAGTTGTAACCATATTGATAATTCACTAATTGACAGTACGATAAAAGAGGGCGAAAATCAATAATTACTCAAGAGAAATAGAATTCTATTTAACTACAATAAGTCTATCAGGAACAACCTTTCCCTCAAATCATCAATTTTATAAAAACTAATTTCCAATAATAATGAAAGTACCATTAAAAACAATATTTAGCTGGTTTGAAAAGGGGGATATACCCACAGAAAATCAGTTTCAGCAGACCTTTTCTTCCTTCCGTCATTTAGATGAAAATATCAAGATGGATGAGGTAACGGGTTTAAATGAAACTTTTCAAAAAACGGTATCCAGCACAACTTTTACCAATCATCTGCAAGATGAAAGCGCACACAATTTAGTGCTCGCAAGACTTAATGCATCCAATCTTACTGCTAGAAATGTAGAAGAATGGAAAGAAAAATTAAAGATCAAACTAGCAGCCACTATAGACGATGGTGAAGAGACCGGAAATGTCTATACAAAGGAGCAAATCGAGGAAATTGTAAATATACTTCAGGCAAAAGATAATGAAATGCTTGAGCTGACTACAAAAATCAACGAAATACTAACTTCGAATGATGATAATCTTGATAAGCTTCAGAAAATCGTAGACTACATCAAAGAAAACAGGGAGCAGATAGAATTGCTTAAAGGTTCAGGAGCAAATTCTTCCTTTGGAGGGATTTTAAGGCCTACTGATCATATTTTTGTTAAGCCTGGATCAGCAAAATGGTTTTGGGCAGGGAATGGAGTTTACGAAAATGCATCAGGAGTTAAGATTGAAAATTTCGGAATAATTTCCTATGACGGTTTAGTTTGGTCTGTTCTGGAGGTTAATATGCCTGGAGGTGGAACAGATGGTTTTATTGATTTAACACAAGAAGATTAAAATGAGATATACAGGAAGAATTTACTTTACAAATTATGAAAGATCAGATAAAGAAGTTGCAGATAACTTCATTTATCCCGTGATGTTCTTCATTAAAAATGAAGAGGGAAAAATCATTAAACAGATTGCATATTCAGCTTTAGGAGAAAAGTCAGAAAGTGAATATGGAACTGGTGGAGGAAACGGAGGAGCCAATGGAATTGTTTTCCGCGCAAAATCTGAAATACCTGCATCATTCGTAAAATCATTTGGAAGCGAAGTTAAAATAGTTTTTTCGTGGTCATCCATCGACAGCGTTGATGGTAGTGAGACTGGCGGAGGAACTGCGAGTATTTTAAAAGGAAATACGATTCTATTTAATAAAAACATTAAGCAGGGAGTCAATGAGATAGATATCACGTCATATATTTTGGCGGGAGATAATACAATAACGCTTAGTATCACCGATAGTTATGGAAATAATAGGAAATTAAAATACGATATTCAAACAATAGCACTTGCTTTAAGTACTACCTACGACAAGACCACTATTAATTCGGGACCAATCATTTTTCGATATATTCCAACCGGGAATGTAGAGAAGACGATTCATTTCAAATTAAATGGATCAGATCTTCCACCAGTAGTTACTTCAATTAATAACAAAGAGCTTCTTTATGAAATTCCTGCACAGTCTCACGGAGTTCATATTTTAGAGGTGTATATGACCGCTGATTTGTCAGGAGAGATCATTGAAAGCAATCACTTATTTACAGATATCATCAGTGTTGTTGCGGGTAATTTAACACCTCTGGTTTCTTCAGCAAATAATGTTGCCGCTAATCAATATGCTCCAGCTTCGATTGAATATCTGGTGTATTCACCATCATCAAATTATAGCGATGTTGAGATTTTGGTCGACGGATTGAAGGTTTCAGAATTGGTAGTAAATAGAAGTTTGCAGAAGTTCACCTATACATTTATGGACTCAGGTGCGCACACTGTAACTTTTAAATGTGGCACTGTCACGAAAAATACTTCAGTAGTTGTAACAGCATTTGATATTCAAGTTGAAGCCGAAACGTTAGGCCTGGAATTATTTTTAAGCAGTCGAAACAGAAGCAATTCAGAGATTAACAAAAACGAGTGGAAATACAAAAACCTGTCATGTACTCTTACTGATTTTGATTTCAGCACCAATGGGTGGGTTCAAGATTCAAAGGGTTCTGTGGCACTTAAAGTGAGCGGAAATGCAAGGGTTGAGATTCCTTTCAAGATTTTTGAAAATGATTTTAAAACAGGTGGTAAAACATTAGAATTTGAATTTTCAACTTCAGATATAAAAAACAGTGACAGTACTATTTTTTCTTGTAAAAATGGAAATGTTGGATTTGTTGCTACCTCAAATTCGTTTTCGTTCAGTTCTGAGCAGGACGGTACTTCCATATTTTTTAAAGAAGAGGAAAGGATCCGTGTAAGTGTAGTCGTTACAAAGGTTGCAGATCAAAGATTGGTATTTGTGTATATCAATGGAATTATATCTTCATTATATCAGTATAATTCATTAGACAGCTTTTTACAACAAGCTCCTCAAAATATTACCATTGGAAGCAGTGATTGTACTATTAATTTATATAATATCAGGGTTTATAATAATAATCTAAACGCCGATCAGATGTTGTCGAATTTTATTGCTGACATGGATAACCTGGTTGAAAAAGTCAACATTTACGAGAGAAATAAATTGTACGATGCCTTCGGAAATTTGTCCTACGATAAATGTTTACAATCAATTCCATGCTTAACCATTGTTGGAGATCTGCCAACTTATAAAGGCGATAAAAAAACAATCGTTGGAGAGTATGAAAATGCTCAAGATCCTACAAAATCGTTTTCTTATGTAAATGCGAGTATTGATGTTCAGGGTACATCATCACAATATTATCCCCGAAAAAACTTTAAAATCAAATTTAATGGAGGTTTTAAAAATGGTGAAATAAATTCTTCAAAATACAAGCTTCGTGATAATTCATTGGCGGAAAAGACATTTACTTTTAAAGCTGATTTTATGGAGTCTTCTGGTTCTCACAACATTGGTTTGGCGAGGCTTGCACAAGATTCTTTGAATCAATTGGGTTATTTAGTTCCACCACAATTAGTTAATCCTAATATCCGTACTACAATGGACGGGTTTCCAATGCTTATATTTCACAGAGCGACACCAGATTCGGAGCGTATTTTCTTAGGAAAATATAATTTTAATAATGACAAGTCTAATGAAGCAACAACGGGTTTTACAGGGGGTCAGGAATGCTGGGAGTTTTTAAACAATACCTCAGATAATACATTATTTATTGCTACAGATTTTCAAAGTGTAGACGGAAATGGTAAGCATGTATGGAAGAATGATTTTGAGGGAAGATATCCGGAAGATAATGAAGATACATCAAATCTTGAAGCCTTACATACATGGATTGTGAGTTGCAAAAATAATCCTGCAAAATTCAAAACCGAGGCTCAAGATCATTTTAATATTCAATTTTTACTGTTTTATTATGTATTCACTGAGTTTTTTGCAATGGTTGATCAGCGCGCTAAAAATCAGATGTTTGCGATGTATCCGGATGCGCAAGGAAACAACCGTTGGTATCTTATATTTTATGATAATGACACGGTTTTAGGTCTTAATAACGAGGGTCACAATGTGTATGATTATTGGGTGGAAGCTCACGACGAAGTAGGAAGTGGTTTTGTCTGGAATGGCGCGCTTTCAGAGCTTTGGAAACTGGTTGAAGTTGCTTTTGATACTGAAATTACGGCTTTGTATCAGCAAATGAGAACTTCAGGAATTCTGACTTATGATAAGTGTAATATTTATTTTAACACATTAGAATCTGACAAATGGGCGGAAAGTATTTTTAATGAAGATGCGAAATATAAATATATAGATCCTTTGGTGGTAGCCGGAAACGGAAGTTACTTATACACCGCACAAGGCTCAAGAAAATCGCACAGGAATTATTGGTTATTAAACAGATTCAGATATATGGACGGAAAGTATGACACGTCTACTTTCTCATCTGATTATATCACGATGCGACTTTATACACCTTCGGGCACGCCTGTAGTTGCTCCCAATGCTAATTTTTTACTAACTGCTCAAAAAGACGGATACACTAAAATTAAATTTGGTTCCTATATCAACCGTGCGAGGCTTAGAAAAAATGTTGCATCTTTAGTTCAAGCTCCGGCTATTACTTTTAACGATACAGAAACCATTATTTATGGTGCATCTGCAATTAAAGATCTTGGAGATTTGTCAGGAAAGTATCTGGGTACTTTAGATGTTTCAAAAGCGACGAATTTGTCGAGGCTTCGGATTGGAAGTCAAATTTCCGGTTATTCAAATCAAAATTTGAGAAACTTGTTTATTGGTAATAATACAATTCTGGAAGAGTTGGATGTAACGAATTGTCCAAATCTAAAACAGTCAATAGATCTTACTGTTTGTACAAGTATTAAAAATATTTACGCTGCAGGAACAGGAATATCGTCGGTATTATTGCCAAAAGGAGGTTTGCTTGCTTCCTTAATTTTGCCAAATACAGCAAATACTTTAATATTAGATAATCAAAAATTTATTAAAAATTCTAATTTAACTTTTACGGCAAGTTCTATAAAAACTCTTGTAATTAAGGATTGTCCTTTAATTAATGTTAATGATATTGTTTCAAATCTTAAAAATTTGAGCAGAGTGAGAATTAATAATCTAAATGGAAGTAGTACTTCTAGCGAAAATTTCTTTCCACTTATAAATGCTAAAGGAGTTGATGATTTAGGTAATACAGCCCCACATTCTATCGTTGAAGGAAAATGGACTTTTACTAATATTTATCAAGAAGATAAAGATTTCATGGAAGCTAATTGGCCCGACTTTCATTTTACTTATACAAACATTACCAATTTTATTCAGATTTCGGATATAACAAGAAAAACTGCATTATTAAAAGCCTATGATACTAATGGTGATGGTGAATTAAGCTTTTCAGAGGCAAGATCTGTTACTGATATACCTGCCAGTAGTTTTAATCCTTTTATTAATTCAGAAAGATTCTTAGGTGGAAGTTTTGATGAATTTAGATTTTTTACAAATGTAGAAACTATTGGAGATCATGCATTTGACAACAACTCATTGCTAAGTATAACTTTTCCACCCAATATCAAGAAAATAGGGAGAAATGCCTTTCAATTATACGAAACAAGTGTTATAAATGGCAACTTTGATAACGTTGAAGAATTGGGTATTTCCCCAATTATGGGAAAATACCTAGACATTAATTTGTTTAAAAATGTTAAGATTTACGATGCATATTCGTTTACCTACAAGTATCCCAAAGCTGGTAAGTACAATCTCCCTTATATCACGCGAATATTTCCGGAAATGCTTACCACGAATATAAACAATACAAATGTTGAAGATTATGTTACTAATTTTATTGATCTTACAGGATGTACAAGTCTGGAAAGAATAGATTCATTTGGTTTAAGACTAAGATTAAGAACGGGTGAAAGTGAAATAACTATTATATTTCCCGCTTCTATTAATTATATGGCAAATGGCTGCATGCATCTGATTGCAGCTGGTGGTCAAACCAGTGTTAAAAAAGTAGTAGTAAAAGTATTGGCAACTACACCTCCTATTTTGGTAGGTACAAATCTCGTTTCTGATGGGATTATTATTGATAAAGTAGAAATTCATGTTCCTGCAGCAAGCGTTTCTGCTTATAAAACGGCAACCAACTGGAGCTATTTTGCCGCAAAAATTTATCCGATAACATAATAATAAAATATGACACAGACAGACAATATAATTAAAGCGGATCCTGGGAAATGCTTTAAAAGAAAAACAGATGGAGTTGTTTTTGGCGATGAAATCTATTTGGGAACGACTTATTATCTTGATGGAATAAGACTTCAAGAACCCATTCAGGAAACTCCTGATGATTTTGAAGAAATTGATATTGAGGTAAAAACAGAAGAAATTAATTAAAAGATGATAAATTTATTACTTATTTCCCGAACGGAAATTTATAATTAGTCCTGACAATATGCTCAAAATACGACCGAATATAATGGCTAATCAGTTAGAATAATACTATAATTACGAATATGTTTTTATGATGTTCGCTTTGATAGAACTATAAGATCTTCAACTATTTGGTTCGACATTTGTTCGCTTTTGACTACAAACCATCCTTATTTAAGGATGGTTTTTGTTTTTATCCATACATCAATTGTTATGGGAGTAAAAATCTATTTTTTTAAGGTAACAGCAGAAAATTGAAAGAAGATATTTGTAAATAAGAAAAAAATATATAAATTTGCATCACCAAAAATAAAGCAGACCTATAGTGTAACGGTAGCACTCCGGTTTTTGGTACCGTCAGTCGGGGTTCGAATCCCTGTGGGTCTACAAACCATCCTTTTTTAAGGGTGGTTTTTGTTTTTATTCTACATAGTAATTTTATAATACTAAATTATTATAAATCAAACGCAAAATTTTGGGGATTAAACCAAAATACCAACTAGTCAACACTCTTTCTTTCAACCATCTAATCTAGATAGTACAGGAAAATATTTTTCTATTTTAATAATTAATCTTTCAAATTTAAATTACAAAAGTTGAAAATTCTATTTTTCATTGCTTACTTTCAGGCAAAAGAATCCTTTGATATGAAAAAAAATAAAGTGAGATTACGAAAAAATAAGAGTGGAATTTCTTCCACTCTTATCTAATTTGATGATAATTATTAGAGTAAATATTAAACTTACTTATAAGGCTTTCCTTTACAATACCAATCATGTCTGATAATAGTATCTTTTTTATGAATGACAAGTTCTAGATTTCCTGCTCTCTTAATTATTGTATCTCCCGCTTCCACCTCATTATAGTCGTCAATCCAATTATTATGTACCATAATATTTGATTTTTCATAGGTTATGGGATGATAGCCTGTAATTTTGATCCAGGAATTATCTATACTTGCTTCTCCGACAATCAAATTATACTCATCAGGGTAGAACGCTTTTTTCACATCATTGCAATTAGGTTCTCCACATGAAGACACCAAGATTAAAAAGCTAAAAAAGGCAAATATTTTCATAGTTTAATCGAATTGAGGTTTAAGGTAAATATGTTTTTTAAACCAACTTTCATTTATTCTTGTTGTCTCAGTGGTAGCAACTCCTATATCATTACCTATCATTAAATTTATACTTCTAGTTGCTGTCCCATAGTTTACAGTACGTCTATTTTTAGAACTTTCACTATATTCACCACCCAAATAGTAAGCTACTGAAACCGATCGCCCTTCTCCTTCCATACCTCCAAAAACATCAGTATATTTATGCCCTTTTCTATCTTCACCAAAGGCATTCATCTGATTAAACTGAAGTCCTATTCCATAGCTTGGTGCTATACTTCTCAAACCACGGGTAGCAAATAAGGCTACTTTACCATCTCCTATATTATATGCTAAAGTTAAACTTCCACTTACAAGACCATAACTATAACCTACCGTAAATCCTATCGCATACCTTCCAAACATTTCAGTTTCAGCAGCATACAATTTTGACCTTGATTGATCTAAGTTCCAATCTTTTATTAAATTATCAACAGCATGTTCCATCATATAACTGTTGTGGGATCCTTGTCCAAAACCTCCTTTTTTACCTTTTATACCAGTTACTACAATTTCATCAATATCAAATGGACCATAGGTTGATTCTCCTATACTGCTTAGATATTGTCCATATGTATTAGGCACTACATTTTTTTTATTAGAATATGTATTTATAAAATTACTTGTAATATAATTTATTTCTGAAAATCCTCCTTTGAAAAGTCCTCCTGTTATTGCACTTTTAAAAACGTTTTGTCCAGTTACAATTCCATTCAATGCCCCTCCAATAAACCCGACTACAGAGTTTTCAATAAATTTGGTTCCAGCAATTGAACCGATACTTTTCATCCCTGAAGCATAACTACCTCCAGCTAGTCCACCTCCAATTACAGAAGTCCAGGTTTGTGTACTTTTCCAGTCCCATTTAACAGGGTTCCAGTTTCCATGATTTGCCTGAACTCCACTTAAATAACTTCCAACAAGTGTTCCAATAAACCACGCAATAAATTCACCATTTGGATCATTATAGATCAGAGGATTATTCATTACGTATCCGTATTTGTTGTAGTTTTGAGTATTAGTAGGAGCCTGTATGTTCTCATCTGCATTTAAGAATCTTCTGAGCAGTGGATCATACAATCTTCCGTTCATATGAATAATTCCTAATTCTCCAAAATGTTCATGGCTGGTATATCCTCTATCAATAATCAATAGTGAATGGTCAATAATATTCTTATCCGTAATAATGGCACCATTTCCGATTTGAAGATGCGTAAAATTCCCCCAGGCATCAAAATGTCTTTGCTCAAGTTTATTTCCAGCATCATCACTTATAGCAAGAACGCTTCCTAAGTAATCTTTATGTAAAAATTTATATGAACCATTGCTTTCATCAAAATTCTTCATATACACAATACTTGACTCATAAGGAGTTCCCCCAATATATATAATATGTTTCTCCTTACCTGTGGTATTGTCTACCAATACTTCAAATCTTCCATCTTCATTATAAAACTTTGTAAATTTACCATTTCCATCGCTGTTGAAATTGCCCCCATAAGTAACTCTTTGCCTCATGCTTCCCATACCATATTGGAATACTACATCTCCTTTCATTCCATCAATGAAAACAGGGTCATTATTTTCGTTATATACAATGCTTTGTATTAAGTCATTGTTATAATTCTGTACTCCGGCTGCATTTAAAGTCATTCCCGTGGGCTGATAAATCTTAGAAGAGTTTTCATACTTCATAGTTCCTACCTGATCATTCACCATGATTCTTCCTTTTACATCATAGGTATTTTGTGAGTTTTGTCCCATTTTAGGATTGGTCCAGCTTATCAATCTGTTATTATTGTCATAATTAAATGACTCATTAATACTAAAATCTCCTCCTGTTGATCTAGTTCTGAGCTCACCTTTTACTCCATCAAATGAATAATGAATCTGCAATATATCTGATTTTGCCTGAGATGAATGATTCATATTGGTTAAAAAACCACTTTCATCATACATATTATTTGTAGTTGAAGATCCAAGTTTTGCTTTTGTTACCTGTCCTTTTGTGTTAGTTTCCTGAAGCTCCCACAATATTTTCCCGGAATTTTTATCCTTTATTTGATAGAGTTCTCCATTCCATGGAATATACACATTTTCTATCTGAACCTTGGTAAGTACACCGGAAGAATATAGTTGCTTTTCATAAGATAGCACTCTCGCCTTATCATCATAAGTGGTTCCTTTCTGAATAAAATATTTACCATTACTACTTTCAGAAGACGACAAAACTCTCCCTTGCGGATCATATGCTATATTTGAGCTATATGCTTTACCTTTTGAAGTACCGGATTTTGAAATAAGCCTACCTTTATCATCATACGAAAAAGCAATGTTTTTATTGGTTGTCTCACCATTATCACCTGTAGAAATTTCTTTTTGCGAAATAAGCTGACCCAAATTGTTATAGAGGTATTCCTTAGTTCCTTTTGGACTGATAATCTTTATAGGCTGTCCGAAACCATCATATTCATATTTATACAGTCCGTTGGAAGGATCATTGAATTCTGATTTTCTTCCCCAGGCATCATATTTTGTGGTAACAATATTTTCAGCATATTGTGCCTTAGTTTGTTTTCCGGCTGCATTATAAGAAAACTGTATAGTTCCCCCTGCATCAGTTGAAGAAATAATATTTCCCAAAGCATCAACTGTTTGAGAAGTTGTTCTTCCATAGCCGTTAACTTCCTTATTTGTAGTAGTTAAACCAGAAACAGTGGTTATCACTTGTTTTCCTATAAAGGATTCCACTTTTTTCTCCTGAAGGCTAAGTTTTCCCAATGTTGTTGTAGTTGTTTTAACCGGAAAAAAAGTATCATCATACTCTACAAAATTCCATCTCAAATCATATGGAGGTTCAGAGTCTGCAGATGCAGATTCATAAGGCTCAGATTCTCTTATTTTCCTACCTAAACGATCATATACAATTGCTCTTAACACAAATTTGCCCTGTTCGAAAGCTTTGGTAGAAGTCTTGTATTCCTGGCCATATTTATTAATGAATTTCTTAGATACATTACCGTTGGGGTCATATTGAGTTAATGTAGTATTGGATTCAGCATCTTTATTATACTGATACGTTGTAGTACCCGCTAAATTATTTTTTGAAGTTAGCAACTTGCCCCACTTATCATAAACATTGCTTGTCGTATTCCCCGAAGGATCTGTCTGCTTGATAATCTGCCCCCAATCATTATATTCTATTTTTGTAACAAGCCCTAAATTATCTGTTTTCTTTACTACGAATAAACCTTTGGAATCATATTCCATTTTTGTAGTTTGAACTTGGGCATCGAGACTATTTCTAATTTCTTTTTGATTAATATTCCCGAAGATATCATAATTATAGGTCTCCTGAAGATACCCCGTATTATCACTATTCCAGCTTTTCAGGGTTTTCAACAGATTGTTTTCATAGGTATATTCGTCTTTGGAAGATTTCATGTCATTGTAAGCTTGTACTATACTTGTTTTAGATTGAGCACGCCCTATAAAATAATCTGTTCCAGTACCTGCCGGATTATGAATATATCCATATGTTATCGTCTGAATGCCAAGGCCATTATTAGTATTAGTTATGCCTTGCAAGGGAAGATAATACTTGTCATATACAACATCTCCAGTGGTTACTGTATTTGTTAAAAAGTCTTTCGATCTTGTTGTTTTTGGAACAATAGAAGTTACAACTTTAGATTTATCGGTATCAGAAATTGTGGTTGTAACCTGTCCATTCACAAGTTTATCAGACTGATATTTTATAGACTTATAACTTAGCAACTCGGTATTATTCTCAGAGATATCGGTCGGAAAAATTTTGGATAAATCATTAGTTCTAATGGACCATTCTTTAATAGGAACACCTTCGTTCAATGGATCCGTCTCAGTTCCTGACCATATTTTCGTGGTCTCCAGACCATAAGCAATCCATGAAGAACTTGCCATTTGTCGAAAACCAATCGGCTTCTTGTTGTGCAGATTTATCATGAGCCCGCGATAATAGAAAATTTTAACCCCATTTTGATTACTAATTGAACTTACTATCGGTGAATTTACTTCACCTAATTCCATTAATGGATACTTTTCATTTTTTACTGGCTTATAATTTCCTCCGCCATAATAGCTAATGAGTGTTGCTACATCTCCCTGCTCAATTCTGTTGATTGATGATCTTGGAAGGTTTGAATAATGAGAAAAATCAGTAACTCTACCCAATTTCTGATTTGAAGTGGGCGTATAAACATATAATGCATTTTGTCTTAAACCTATTATATCTCTAAAAATAACAGGCGTATTAAAATTATTAGTAACTGTCTTAGAACCAAATTGGATTCTCCCATTCAGATAGCCTTGATTCTCACTTACTTTTATTGTTAGTACAGTACTAGCAGAAGTAGATGAGGCAATATTATAATTGGTACTAAAATTAATAATATCAGACTTTCCATCTGCGTTAATGTCTAAAACTTTGGCTACAGAATAATTACCATTTTTATCCGCAGTATAACTTTCAGTTGAGGCAAAATCATTAAAATATGGGATTTTCAAGAAATTCTTTCCAGTATTTAGATTGATAATATAGTGATTATTAACGTTTGTACGAACAAATAAATCAGATATTCCATCCCCATTGAAATCAGCTATCTGTACCTGCGAAGAAAGACCAGAATACTCTGCAGAAAATACTTCGGATAAACTATAATTTCCCTGACTATTTTTTTTCAGATTAAATGCATGAAAGTTATTTACAGGCACAGATTCTCCACTTATTATACTACTCGAAGTAAGGTAAGTTTTCCCAATATCATCAACCCCGTCACCATTAAAATCTCCCAAAAGAAGATTTTCACCTTTAACAAAATCAAACTCAAAAAACGGAAAGGTATTATCTTGTTGCTTAACTACAATATATTTATGATCCTCATATGTCACTATTTCACAATCTTCCTCTGTAGGCAGATCATTTGGCAAATGTGGGCATATTCTATTTCTAGTAAAAATCTTTTTCTCTAGTAAAACTTCAGGGATACCATCTCCTTCAATATCATATGCAATAAGTTTTACAATATCACTTGTTTTTTGACTATCAAAATAAGGGTCAGGAGGGAAAGTACTTTCATTCTCATCCCATAGAGCACCCGGAATAATTTTTGTCCCAACTAATTGTAATGCATTCGGATAGGAATTTGCTGTAACATCAATAGTTTTTTTTAAATCAATAATATAATATCTTAGAGTTATATCCCTTGTTGTAGTGTCTATCGAATAAGAAACAATCCCTTGTCTACTAACAGCAAAATTATTTTCATCTTTTATATTGATTGGAATTGCATTTTTATAAACATTCTCTGTCCCTAAATAATATTCTTGAGAATAATTTCCATGCTGATGCAAATAATAACCTGCCGGGCCAAAACCAGAATCATTTCTATATAAAATTAAATCAGAAGAATAGGTTCCACGAAAATCACCACTCATAATAACATCATAGAAGTTTGTCCAACCTGAAGTATTAAGATAGCTATCCGGATAATTTTCATTCTTAACAAATTCAATTGGATTTGCAGCCTCATTTTCCGAATTATATTCTTGTATTTTATCTACAAATTGATATTTTGTCTCGTCTGATTTGTAGATAATATCATATTTTCTGTATTGAGATGTAGCATTGCTTACAACAATATTATCTAACAATTTATCCTGAATAAAAGATATATCGTTTACATAAGATTGTTCTATAAGATTTCGGGTTGCTTTTACATTATAATTGAAAACAATTTCATTAAAATGTGTCTTTCCTAAACTTTCATTTCCTCCCCATTTAATAGAAGAAATTACCGCAACATTTGTTCCTGTATCCTGTGTGTAGGTATATGTGATATAATTTCCCTTTGCATCTTTCCACTTGACGATATTATATTCCAAAGGAGTTCTTGCAGTACTGCTACCTGAGTTTGTTGAACCGTACCAAGCTTGTGATCCGTCAGTAAAAGTGACTTCCCAATATTCAGGTCCTTTCCATATTTGCCCGGTAATAGCACCGATGGATTTAATTTTTATGTTGGAAAATTTTTCTGTCACATATTCAGCTCCATCTTTTCCATATTCGCCAGCCTTGAGAACTAATCTTTGCCCGTTAAAACTATAAAAATCAGAATAATCTAATTGGGCACCTTGCATTATCCCATCCTTTTCTAGATTTTTTCCCGTTCTTGAAATAGAAGTAATTCCAGAAATGTTCCAGCCATAACCGGCTATACCATTAGGTGAACCGCTGTTATAGACAAGGGCCACCTGTGGTTCTACACTTTTTATCCCGGGAGGTAAGGCAATTGGCACAGTAAACTGAAACTGTCCTGCTCCATTTACATCAGCCATACCCTTTGTATCCTGAAACTTTTTCCCTTCTGGAGCTGTAGTTCCAGAAGGGTTATTTTCTCCTGCCCCGGAATCTAAGGGCCCTCCTCCAGGGTTTTCTGTAGCGGGGCCAATTTTTGCAATAAAGGTATTTGAACCTCCTGGTTTAGCATGGAATCCCTGAGCCATTACCACCGTTTGTGGATCCTGAACCGTCCGGGATACCGTTTCTGTCTGATACAATATGGTTTGTGAAAAAACCAACACTGAACACAAAGACAGTATCAATGATGAAAAAAATTTCATTTTAGTGTTTATAATAATGTTTTAATAAATTAGATATAATATCCTGAGCACAGAATAATAATCCTGTACCCTTATCTTTGAGAATTTTATGTAAGTCTATCTTTTGGTAACGTTTCTACCAAAGACCCTTCCATCTTTTAAAGTAAAACGAAGAATATAAACTCCCCAATCGTATCCGGTCATATTGATTTTAACCTGACGATTTAACTCTGGAATATTCTGTTGCTGAAATTTCCAATGTACAGTACTATGCTGGTAGAGAGATACAGATTCTATAAGTCCATCTACTTCTTCAGTCCAGTCAACTGTCAGATAATCATTTACCGGAACCGGGTAGAGTCTTATTTGTTTCCAGAATGTTTTTTCATCTATAGCAGTTATTTGCTGAACTACGGCTGCTGTTCTTGCTTGTTCCTGCAATGTAGTTTCTTTCAAAGTTGTTTCTTCAACCTTTTTTCCTTCTGCATTGGTACCTCTGTATCTTTGGTTTCCGGCCTCATCATATTTAAAGTAAACTTCAGTTTGTGAAAAGCCTAAAAAACCTATTAGCAGAGAAAATAACGAAAATAATTTTCTTTTCATTTTTTACTTTTTTGTGTTTAAAAGTATTTGAAACTGTTTTTTCAGTTCTTGAATTTCTTCTGATTGAGATTTTAAAATTTTATTTTCTTGCTGAAGAACTTTTAGTTTTTTGTTTTGTTCGATTGAGTAAAGGGTAAGCTCTTCTATTTTCTGTAAGAGTTTTATTTGAAATTCACCAACATTTACACCTTCTTTTTCCATTACTTTAGCAGAAGCAATTTCAGGAAGATGTTTTTTCTCTTTGATATGCTTTTCAATATCTTCTAATTTTGGGAGATCATAATTTTCATCAAAAACAAAATCAGCTGTTGGAGTTAAAGTAACTTTTATTTCTTTTGCCTCAAATTTCCCTTGTAATAATGCGTTTCCTGTAGAAGAAATTTTCATGATTTCAGGCATGGAAACAGGTGAATCTATTGCCACTTGCTGGGATGCTGAAGCCAATAATCTGAAACCTTCATTATCCAGCATAATTGCTGTTTTTACAAAGTTTCCTTCTCCACTGCTTGAAAGCCAGCCTACATTTGCTCCATTTGCTTTTACTCCATAACTCATATAAGAAGAACCGGAGCTTCGTAATGCCCCCCAGTTATTCATTGAACCACTAGCATAAGGTATTGAAAAAGCGTTTATTCCTGTCACAGAATCACCAGCTCCTGCCATAATAGTGCCTGCAACATGAAGTTTACTTAAAGGAGTCACAGTACCTATTCCAACATATCCGTTACTATCATTAATAACAAGTTTTGGATTCGTATAATCTCCTTTGGAAACAATCCATTGGCTTCCATGCAAATCACCAAAAAACCATCCATTAGTTCCATTAAAATATTGGGTTTGAATACCTCTGATAAATCCTCCATCATTGGTACTTCTTTTTAAATATAAAATAGGAGAAGGATTTTGGATAGTTACTTCAGAAAATGCACCTTGTTGTGCAAAGACAAATGATGAAGCCAATAAGGCTAACGACAATAATTTTTTTTTCATAATATTTTTTTTAAGAGTTAAAATTTCTTTATTGAATTAATTTGCTAGTATTTATTTTGCATCACTGATAAAATCATCACCTTATATGTACGATAAGATAATCTGAAATTTTCAGACCTATTTTTAGTATTGATAAATTTTATGAGATTGTTTTCTTTGATATATCCTATTGCAGTTTTCAGCTATTGAAGATTTTACTTTGAAAAAGAAAATGTTAGCTTTTATATTGATATGGTATTGATGCAATCAATTTTCTATTCATAGTTTGAGTTTTTTCAGCTGCAAATTTAACACTTATTAACACGCATTAAAACACTATTAATCATATTTAATATGAGTTTTATCACTTATAAATGCAAAGATATTCGTACAAAACGACAGATCTTGTCGCAACAAAATCCAATTGATATAAGTATATACTATTGAGGTACAAAAAAAGCATAAAAAAAGACCTTTTACAAGGCCTTTTATATTGAGAAATAATAGTATTCTTTATTTTTTAAGCTGATCAATTTCTTCCTGGATAGATTTGATTCTGTCTCTTAATTCCTGGCTTATTTTTCCCGGAATCTTTTTGACTTTCCTTAAATCCAGGGCGAGCATAATGGAAGCAATTCCCATAAAAATAAAGGAAACGCCTGTAAGGGTCACTAACGAAATTCCTGTAAACACCGGATTAAATATCAGCAACAGAGAAAAAATGATTCCTCCTACACTGGCCAGCGCTACATTTCCCCAACTCATAATTCTCATGCTTTTCAGATCGAAGGCAAATCCTAATAATTGAAATGAGCGAAACAGCAAAGTAAATCCTATCACAAAAGGAAGTACTGTCATAGAAATCTGAGGGTTTGCAATAAGATAAACCCCTATTGCAGTTGTTAATAATCCACTTACAAGAAACCAGCCCCATCCCTGTAAGGATTTACTGTTTTGCAGGGAAAAAAATATTTCAGTAATTCCTGAAAATAAAAATGAAACACTGAAAAAGACAGAAAGTGTAACATACGTTGCAAGGGGCACACTGAATACATAAAAACCACAAATAAGGAAAAGAATTCCAAAGATTAATGGGATGTACCAATGTTTTACGGTGTTGGTAAGGGTTTGAAATAAATTGGCCATAGGTGTCTTTTTTGGTCCTGCCTACTTTTTTGTAACGGTTTTCGGCTTATCCGCAGGTATTTCAAACAGATTATAATTTTCACCTGAATTTGAAATATAACCTCTTACCAATTTACAAAAAATAACCGAGAAACCTTTCAGATTCCGTGAATTGTTTTTACAAAAATCAAATGAAGCCATTTATTCAATTGACTTCATCTGATCTACAAAAAATTAATTTCAATATTTTTTAAATTTATCTTGCCAGATTTCCGGCAGGCTGCTGCTGGGTTACACAATGCACCATTCCTCCGTTTTCATATAGGTTTCTTACATCTATTCCTATTACTTTTCGATCCGGATATTGATCCTGAATAATCTTATTGGCAATTTTATCACTAGGATCTCCATAATTCGGAACCAATACAACGGTGTTGGCGACATAATAATTAACATAGGAGCCTTTTTCTTCCAATTGCTTTCCGTACGCTGTTTTCACTTTATTTTTAGTAGCGGGTACGTAGACTTTTTTATATTCTTTTCCGTTGACATTGGTTGCAGTATAAAGGGTATTGACATCTTTTTCAGAAAGTCCCAGCTCAAGAAGATCATCATCTTTCATGGTAAGCATCGTATTATGGTTAATAAACTTCATAAATCCGTCAATATGCATATCGGTAACATCCAGGCCTGTCACTCCTTCCAGCCAGATTACTTTGGATACTCCATAATAAGTTTCAAACATTTCTTCTGCCTCCTTCTGAGTGATGTCTTTGTTTCTGACAGCTCCTTTTTTCTGGCTGATTACAGAGCTTTTGCAAGCCATTAAAACACCATTTCCATCAGTTTCTACAGAACCTCCTTCGTTAACCATTTCTTCATTCAGGTTGATTACTTTTACTCCAAGGTCTGCACCTATTTTTTGTGGAATTTCATCACAGTTTTCAAAATCAAATTTCTCACCCCATCCATTAAATCCCCAATCTTCAATAAGAACATTTCCTTTGTTATCTTTTACGAAAATAGGTCCGTTATCTCTGATCCATACATCATCGGTAGGGTAAACCTTAAAATCAACGTTCTTCATCGGAACTTTATTTTCCTCCAAAAGACGGATAATTCTGTTTTTTTCTTCATCATTATAGGCAATAATGTGAACTTTCTCGCCTGACTGAAGGGCTTTTGTCATATCTACCCATGTCTGCTCTACCCTTTTACGGTACGTCATTCCATGTTGATAGTGATGCGGCCACTGCAGCCATGTTCCTTCATGTCGCGAAGATTCCTCTGGAAAATGATAGTCTGTTTGTGCCATACTTAGTATAAAACTCAATACAAAAGTGAGTGTGAATAATTTTTTCATATCATTAAAATTTCTTTTCAATTAATATCTCCAAATTAGTAATGGCCTGTATAGAAATCCGTGACCAGGAAAAAGAAGCATGAGGATGAGGAGAAATATATTTTTCATTCTATTTGTTTTTTTAAGTTTTACACTGCAACTTCATCATTGTGATGATTTACAGGTGCAAAATTACATCTCTCAAAAAACCAAATCTTGTCCTAAATTGACATTCTTTTCATACAGTGAAAATAAAAGACAGGAGCTCATATTTTCTATCTAATTTACAGAAAATAAAAACAAAAGAGGTGAAAATCATATGATTCCCACCTCTTCCAAACCCATCTGAATGAGTTGTTATATTCTTATTTTGGTTTGTACAATTTATACATTACGAACAAAAAGCCAATCCATATCGGAATCAGGATCACCTGAATTTCCATTCCTGTGATACTCATCAGCCCTAGAATCAGAACCAAAAATGCAATACAGATATAGTTGGATATCGGGAAAAATATAGATGGGAATTTTGATTGAACACCTTCTGCATTTATAGATTTTTTAAACTTTAAATGGGTGTAGCATATCATCAGCCAGTTGATAATCAGTGTGGATACAACCAAAGCCATCAGATATTCAAAAGCCTTTTCCGGCACTAATTTATTGATGATAATACAGATCCCGGCAAAGCACGAAGAAATAATGATTGCATTGGTAGGAACGGAATTTTTGTTCAGTTTTTTCAGAAATTTCGGAGCATTTCCCTGCTGAGCTAATCCGAAAAGCATTCTGCTGTTACTGTAAACACTACTGTTGTACACAGACAAGGCAGCTGTCAAAACAATCAGGTTAAGAACATTCGCAATTAAGGTATTGAACTGTACAACCTTTCCAAAAAGGCTGAATTCAAGGCCATTCAAATTTTGAAATACCATTACAAACGGACTGGATCCTTCTGTAATATCTCTCCAGGGGCTTAATGAAAATAAGATCACCAAAGCACCTACGTAGAAAATAAGAATTCTATAGATCACCTGATTGGTAGCCTGTGGAATTGTTTTTTCCGGATTTTTTGCTTCTGCAGCTGTAATCCCGATAAGCTCAAGTCCCCCAAATGAGAACATGATCATCGCCATTGCCGCAAATAATCCTGAATATCCGTTTTCTGTTTTATTAAATAATCCTTTCGGGAAAAATCCGCCATCATTCCACAGATTGGTGATCGTGGCTTTTTCTCCTCCTGTTCCACTGATTAAAAGGTATACTCCAAAGATAATCATCGCAATAATAGCAACTACTTTGATGATGGAAAACCAAAATTCTGTTTCTCCATAAACCTTTACAGAAGCTAGATTAAGGGCATTGATGACTATAAAAAAGAATAAACTGGAAACCCAAAGTGGTATTTCCGGCCACCAAAAGTGGATATAATGCCCGATTGCCGTGAGTTCCGCCATACTTACCAGAATATAGAGAATCCAGTAGTTCCATCCGGAAGCAAATCCCGGGAAATTTCCCCAATATTTGTAGGCAAAGTAGCTAAAACTTCCCGATACGGGTTCCTGAACTACCATTTCACCAAGCTGACGCATAATAAAAAAGGCGATAATTCCAGCCAGGGCATAGCCTAAGATTACGGATGGTCCTGCCAGTACTGCAGCGGGTCCGATTCCTAGAAATAACCCTGTTCCTATGGCACCTCCAAGGGCAATTAATTGTATGTGTCGGTTTGTTAATCCTCTAACTAAAGTCTCGTTTTGTCCTGTTTTATTTTCGTTGCTCATTGAATGAATTATTCGGTCGCTAAATATATAAAAACTTTTCAGAGAAATTCACATTCCATGGGGCAAATTGACAATTTGTAATTCACGAGACAAGAAAAAACCTTAACAATTTGCTAAGGCCTTTTCTGAGTATAAATATAAAATCGTTGATCTTTTTTTATTGAAATTGGTTTTAAAATTCTTTTTCGTAGAAATGTTCAACAATTTGCAAAAATTCTTTTCAGCAGTTTCATCTATTTAACAAAATTAAAGAAGTTGTATTAATGAATTTCGCTGTAGATTTCCAGCAATTCAACAAGATTGGTGATCTTTAATTTTTGATAAACCCTTCTTTTATAAGTTCCTACGGTAGATTCTTCAATATCAAGAGCATTGGCGATTTCAAGATTCCCATTTCCTTTTGCCAGCAGATTAAAAACCTGCAGTTCTCTCTCTGATAAATTCTCAATGGCTTTTCGTTTTTTATTTCCTTTCAGCAATTCATTCAATATCTCTGGAGTGTAATACTGTCCATCTTTAAAGAGCGCCTCAACAGCTTTGACAAAATTTTCGGGATCACTTTGCTTATTCAAAAAACCGTTTGCTCCTTCTTCAATGTATTGCAACGCAATATTTTCTTTATAGGATGTAAATATTAAGATGAGTGTCTCTTCAGCAATTGCTTTTATCTCTTTCACCATTGATTTGAAAATGCTTCCCGGAAGTTCAATATCAAGAATAACCAGATCATATTTTTCCGATTGTATTTTCTGTTTTACCTCATCATAGGTTTCTGCAAAATCGACCTCAAAATGGTTAAAATTTTTCTCCAGGATCATCGCGGTTCCAATTCTTACCACATGATGGTCATCTGCAATGAGTATTTTTTTCGTCATATTTTAATAAAGATTTTAATGGTGGTTCCTTTCGGAGTATTTTTATGAAAAGTCATTTCGGAATTAATTTTCATGAGCAGCTGAACAACCATATGAAGACCTAACCCATAGTTTTTGAAAATCATATGTTCATCATTTTCCTTTTTCTTAAAGAGCCCAGAATAGTAAATTCTTTGTTCATCAGACATTCCGTTCCCTGTATCTGAAATATTGATTTCCAAATGGGACGCTGTGGAAGCCGATGTAATGGTAATTTCTCCGTCTGAAGTATTTTTAACCGCATTATCAATGATATTGTGAAAAACTGCAAGAAGAATGTTTTTATTGAGCTGTGTTCTCAACTGGTGATCACAAAAGTTGTAGATAAATGTATTTTTCTGCGCCGCAATTTCTTCAAACAGCAATCTTTTGGTTTCAATCAGATCGTAAATAGAGTATTCTTCATTGGCTGTATTTTCCTGCTTATACAGTTCGGTATATTCTTTAAGGCTTAACGTAAATTTATACAGCTGTTCGGAAGTTTTGTAAATACTGTCAAAATATTTTTTCTGTGTCTTCAAATCCTGAGACTGGTTGAGTTCCTGAGAAAGGAGGGCAATAAATTTCACAGGTGTGGTAATATCATGACTGATACTTTCTACCAGTTTTTTTTGATAGTCGGACTCGTTTTTAAGTTTGTTATTCGTTTCAAGAAGTTCTTTGTCTTTATGGACAAGGGTATTTTTCAGAACTTTATTTTTCAGTCTTAAAAAATTAGTCCTGATCTGTACAATTACCAAAACAATGAAAATAATTATCCCAGCGATCAGTATTTTAAAGATAAGCGTCTGATAAAAATAGGGTTCTACTTCTACAGGAATGGTTTTATACATAAATTTCCCTGTTTCAGAAGATAAAAACCGAACGAGAAGATTGTAGGTTCCAGGATCTATATTGGCCAACCGGAATGTTTTATCACTTTTAATATTTATCCATGAGCTGTCTTCATTGTCAAGCTTAGCCTGTAAATAAATATTTTCCAAATCGGAATAGTAAGGAACATCTATATAGATTTCTGCATTTTTATACCCTCGTTCCAGAAAGAGTTTATCTTTCACCTGAATCATCTTTCCTTTTATCTTTGCTCTTTCCAGATGTATGTCTTCAAGCCGGGGATAATACGTTTTTACATTTTCAGGATTAAAAAATACGAATCCCTCCATGGAAGGAAATACAAACTGTCCATCTTTCAGAATGTGGGCACAGGGATTTGCACTTCCGTTGAATTCATTATTTAACAGCCCTTGTTTTTTGGTGTATCGGTAATAAGTGAGATCTCCTTTCGGATCTTTTATATATTGTAAAAGTATATTTTTATTGATTTTAAACAATCCGTTATTGGACGAGATCCACAGATTGGAATTCTTATCTTCCAACAGATAATGGGCATTCGCCAGGAAATCATTTTTATCAGACGGAACCCTGATTACCTTTTGATCTTTTATTAAGTAAAGCCCTCTATTGTATGTGGTAAACCATATACTTCCTTCTTTTGTCCTTATCATTTGTTTTATCGGAAGACCTTTTCCGATAAGCTTCACCACTTTATTCGCGGTAAGAGAATACACATATATTCCACCGCTGCTTCCCAGATAGAGAAAATTTTTATCATATCGGAGAACAGCATCTATATTATCTTTACAGGGAATGATTCTTTCAATTTCTTTAAAATGATCTTTCTTAAACAGATAGAGATAAGACCCTTTTCCGCTGACAAAAGATGCCATATAAAGCGCTCCACTTTTATACAGACCATCAAGTTCCTTATTTTTAAAAGAAATGGAATCATATTTTGTAAATCCGCTGTTCTTATATCTGATGTAAATGGAATTATTTTCCCTGTAAACCAGATTTCCAGCATTATCTTCCAAAATATACCGCTTATCATAAGATTGGGGAGCCGGATATAGTCTTTCTGATGTATTCTGATAGTATCTGATACCTTCTGATGTCAGAACAGAATTATCACCATAGGGTAATGCAGCATAGCAAACCTCATCCTGATAAGGTAAGTTCTTTCTGGAAACTGAAAAATCGGATAAGCTTAGGATTTTAAGCCCATGAATAGAACTCCCGATGTATAACTTCCGGGCTGCTTCATCGTAAAACATAGCACCGGAAATATCTTTATCAATATCCTTATATTCCAGCAAGTAAGTAAGCTTCAATTTCCCATCTGAAAATTCACTTCTGTATATTTTACCATGACTGATGATGAACACCTGTCCGGTAATCTGCTGCCAGTAAATTTTAGTTTCCGGATCCGTATAAACAGATGGGGCGTTGATATAAGAATATTTTCCCTGACAGAGCTGAAGAATTTTTTTATTCTCAGCATCAGCAACAAAAACGTAATCCCCATGAACAAACAATCGGTTCAATCTGCTTTGTGAAAATGTCAGATCAATTTCCGTACGCTTCTTATTCTTCTTTTCAATATAGATAATTCCATTCTTTTCAAAATAATAAGAACCTGTATTTAAATGGATGAAAAACGAATTTACAATCGAAACATACCGTACCGTGAAATTATTTTTAAAAATCTGTTTGTATATTTTATTATCTGTCCTGTTTCCGGATCTCGATATCAGTCTGGAAGATATAATATGGGGGCTTCTATGGGAAATCATCAGAACATCTTTTTCAGAAGCATTAAAAACGGCAATGCTGTCTTTTTGGATGCTTCCGGAGAAATCACCAAAACTTAAATTTTTAAGTTTAAAATTTTTGTACTCAACGAAATTACTTCCATCATACCGTACAATTCTGCCTTCCATAGACAGCCATATAAAACCATACTTATCTTTTACAATGTCCTTGATGCTGTTTTGAGGCAAACCATTGTCCATGTTGTACCACTGGGTAGTATAGCTTTGCCCGTTGACACTTAAAAAAAACAAAAGTGAAATAAAGTAAAGAAGCTTCATTCAGTAGGGCAGCGTTATATTTAAGACAAATATATTATAGAAAATCAAATCTATTGTAAATATTTATCCACAATTATGTGAATTTTTTTCTACATAATTATTTATGAATAACATATCTATTATAATAAATTTGAAAATACTAAACACTTGTTCCCCGTCAATGCCTCATCAGGCATGTTGCTAGAAACACAGTCTTTTTTGTCCGAAAAAAATATGATCTCCTTCTGTCCGGGGAGATCATTGTTTTATGAGCGTTAAAATGTAATATAAAGGGAAAGGGTAAAGCTTATAACAATTCTTTCGGAATCGAAATATTATTCTTTTTCATGTACTCCAGAAGATTCTGATATTTATCTTCATAGGCATCATTTCCGCACTTATGCGAAATACTACAGATATCCGATGGCTTGATGTCTAAAATATCAGATATTTTAGTCAGTATCTCCAGGTTGATCTTCACTTTGGAATTCTCAATATCGGAATACGCTTTTTGGGATATGCCCATTTCAAAAGCCATATATTCCTGCGTAAGATCTTTGCTCCTACGTATTTTCCTGATATTTTGTCCACATACTTTCATCGTTTTTGTTTTAGTAGTTTTCGGTATATTTTAGAAGATTAGCTATTAGCCTCTAACAAAGTTAATAAATACCTTTGGCAAAACATTACACACGTTACATGATATTTATTTTCAATATAGAAAAGGCCTAAAAATAAGGTTTTTTCAGAGAAAATATCACTTCGGTAAACACTATTGGAATTTATGGAGACGCAAAAATTTAATTATGACAATAATATTGTCAGAGCATTCCTCTATGCGACTATCGCATTCGGACTTGTAGGATTTCTGCTGGGGCTTACAGCTGCACTGATGCTTTTTTATCCTGAATTACCTGAATTTTTATTCGGTACGGATGATACAACGATTAAAAGCTTAGCTTCGGGTAATATTCAAGGACTGATCAACACTCAGGGAGCCATGGGCTTCGGAAGAATCAGAATGCTTCATACCAGTGCAGTAATTTTTGCTTTCGTATGTAACTCCTTTTTCTGTGGTGCTTATTACAGCATGCAAAGGCTTCTTAAAACCAGAATGTACAGTGACACGCTTTCATGGCTTCACTTCTGGTCTTGGCAGTTTATGATTGTAAGTGTAGTGATTACATTCCTTATGGGAATCAATACTTCTAAAGAATATGCCGAACATGAATGGCCAATTGATATCTTAATTGCTTTCTCCTGGATCATTTTCGGAATCAATATGTTCGGAACTATTGCCAAAAGAAGAGTGAGACATTTATATGTTGCTATATGGTTCTATCTTGCAACCTGGATCGCTGTAGCAATGCTTCACATCTTCAATAATCTGGAAGTTCCGTTATCTTTCACAAGCTGGAAATCTTATTCTGTATATGCAGGTGTAAAAGATGCATTAGTACAATGGTGGTATGGGCACAATGCAGTAGCATTCGTATTAACCACCCCTGTATTGGGTCTGATGTATTACTTTATGCCAAAAGCAGCTCAACGACCGGTATTCTCATACAAATTATCCATCATTCACTTCTGGTCGCTGATCTTCGTATACCTTTGGGCCGGGCCTCACCACCTGCAATATACAGCTTTACCAGCATGGGCTCAGGCTGTGGGAACAGGATTCTCCATCATGCTTATTGCTCCATCATGGGGAGGAATGCTGAACGGTCTTCTTACCCTGAGAGGAGCCTGGGATAAAGTAAGAGAAAATCCTATTCTAAAATTCTTTGTTGTGGCGATTACCTGCTATGGTATGGCTACTTTCGAAGGACCTTTATTAGCAACAAAATCATTAAATAAAATTGGTCACTATACCGACTGGGTTATTGGTCACGTACACTTAGGAGCTCTTGGATGGAATGGTTTCATGGCATTCGGAGTGGTATATTACCTGGTTCCAATCATGTGGAGAACATCTCTTTGGTCTAAAAAATTAGCCAACTGGCACTTCTGGCTGGGAACATTAGGAATTATCTTCTATGCTGTTCCGATGTATATTGCGGGATTCACACAGGGATTGATGTGGAAGCAGTTCAACCCGGACGGAACCTTGTTATGGAAAAACTGGCTGGACACTGTTACCGCAATCATTCCTTACTTTAAAATGAGATTCTTAGGAGGTGTATTTTATCTTTCAGGAGCTATTTTAATGGTGATCAATGTTATCAAAACAATTAAAGCTGGTTCATTCCAGAAAGAAGTTCCTGCGGAAGCTCCTGCATTAGCCAATATCGGAAGTTCAAGAAAAGAAGGCGAGGGAGTACACTTATGGTTGGAAAGAACTCCTACTCTCCTTTCTGTATTAGCTTTCATCACTGTAGCAATCGGTGGATTGGTGGAAATTGTCCCGACCTTATCTCTTAAACAAAGTGTTCCCAACATTACAGCAGTAAAACCTTATACTCCATTGGAACTGGAAGGTAGAGATCTGTATATCCGCGAAGGTTGTAATGCTTGCCACTCTCAGATGATAAGACCTTTCCGTGATGAAGTAGTAAGATTTGAAGGAAAAAACGGACAGTATTCCAAAGCAGGAGAATTCGTATATGACAGACCATTCTTATGGGGATCTAAAAGAACAGGACCGGATTTACACAGAGAAGGAGGAAGAAACCCGGATTCATGGCACTTCAAACATATGTATAACCCAAGAATTACTTCTGCCGGTTCCATTATGCCACGTTTCCCATGGTTAATCACCAATAAACTGGACAAAACAGAAATGGTAGACAAAATGAAGCTGATGAAAAATGTCTTTGATGTTCCTTATACAAAAGCACAGATTGATTCTGCCAACCAATGGGCGGATAACCAGTCAAAAGCAATTGTACAGAGAATTTACGCTGAAGCAACAGATGTAAAAGATCAGATGGTAAAAGAAAAAACAGCAAAAGGATCTGCCTATGTACCGCTTGAACAAAGAGAAATTGTAGCCATGATTGCTTACCTGCAAAGATTAGGTACAGACATTAAAACAACCCAGGTACAAACCGCAAGCGTAGAGTAACCTTTAAAATTGAATTGCAATGAAAACGAGAACCCCAATTTCAATATATATCGCCACAACGATAGGTTTAACGATCATGGCCTTTGAAATGTTCGCCGGAGATTCAGGATATTTTTCTTCTCCTTTTTTCTGGGCGCTGATATTAATCGCCGTTATCCTTCTGCTGATTATGAATTCTATTGGAGATCTGGTGGAAAATGAAAATTTCAACAGATTATCTGAAGAAGAGAAAAAACACTACCTGGAAGAGAAAAAAGTTCCGTATTACCAGAAATTATGGAACTCTGCCTTCAAAAAACAAACCGCTACGGAAGAAAAAGATATCCTTATCGACCATGGTTTTGACGGAATTACAGAACTTGACAATTCTCTTCCGAAATGGTGGATCGGTCTGTTCTGGTTTGGATGTATCTTCTGTGCTGTGTATCTTTTCGCCTTTTCTTTTACAGATTATGCCCATCCGGATGCAGAATATACCAAAGAAACAAAAACGATGCTAGCTTCCATTGAAGAGTATGAAAAAACCGCACCTCAGATCAATCTGGAATCGGCAAAATACAGTGCTGATAATATCGCAGACGGACAGGAACTTTTCAAAACGAATTGTGTTACCTGCCATGGAGACGGAGGAAAAGGAGGCATAGGACCTAACCTTACCGATACCCATTGGATCAATATTAAAGAAAAAAGCTTATTTAAAAATGTTTTCTGGATGCTTGAAAATGGCTCTCCTAACAATCCTACCATGAGACCTTTCATCAAGGAGGGAACTATTACTGGAAGAGATGCTGAAAAAATTGCCGCTTATATTTATCATATCAACCAGGAAACCGCTCCCATCACAACCGCACAAGGTGGTGCCACTCCTCAGGGAGAAGAAGTGAAATGGGAAAACGGAAACAATTAAAATTATTATCTATCATATAAACCATGCCACGCCCCCATCACAACTACTAACATTTGAATTTTCATTTTTGCTAACTAACCTTTTCAACATTAAAAAAATGATAAAAAGGGGGCGTTTTTTAAAATAACAATCACTGCCTTGACCCGTCTTACTCAACTATTCACTTGACAACTACAAACTAGAAATTCCATAAAAAGACAGCCAAGGCAGGATTTTTGCATTCGCAAAAGGGTACCACAACAAGGACCAAATAAAATAGTATTATTATCTTTGTTAGAAACCACTTCGCATTTGAAACTGAAAATCAACACTACAAAACTTTTAAGGCGTATTGCAATAACCTTTATTTCAATATTGGTTCTTCTTACCCTGTTGATACTAAGCTTAAGACTTCCTGCCGTCCAAAACTTTATCAAAGACAAGCTCATTGTTTATCTGGAGAAAAAAATTAAAACTCCGGTAAGCCTCGAAAGAGTTTACATCGGATTTCCCAACAGCCTTGTCATGGAAAATCTCTACCTCAAAGGGCAAGATGTAGATACCCTTCTGGCAGTAAAGAAACTGGATGTAGGGTTACACATGCTGAAACTCCTTAATTCTACAGCAGATATTACTTCAGTCAATATGGAAGGTGCCCGTGCTAATGTGGTGCGGAAACCGGATGGCAAATTCAATTTTGATTATATTATTGATGCATTTGCGTCCAGTGATAAAGAAGAAAGCCCTTCCAAACCCTTTATTATTTCTCTTGATAAAATCAATTTAAAAGATATCGGGGTAACCTTCAACGACCAACAGTCGAAGAATGACATCAAACTCTATTTTAAGTCGTTCGATACCAGAGTCAAAACTTTTGATCTCAGCAAAAACAAATATGCAGTCAATGACATCAATCTTGATGGATTAAAATTAAAGTTAAAGCAGGGACTCGTAGAAGAAGTTGCCCAAAAAGTGGAGAAAAAAGTAGATTCCCTCAATGAAAAGAAACCGATGAATATTGGATTGAGAGGCATTAAACTTACTCATTTCGATATTGATTACGGTGATGAAAATACCAAAACATTCGCAAAAGTTATATTTAAAGAACTGAGCACAAAGGTTAATAAACTTGATCTGGAGAACAATGCCTATCATGTAGCCAATGTATTTCTTTCCGGAGCAGACATCAATGCCAATCTCTATCTTCCCGCTCAGAATGCCAATCCGAAAAAAACACAGGAACCTGAGGTTTCCAAAGCTTCCGATCAGGATAAAGCCATGAAACTTCTCTTAGGGAAACTTGTTTTGAATGATGTAAAGGCAACTTATAACAATACTGCTATTGCTCCAACTAAACAAGGTATAGACTTCAATCACCTTAATTTTTCAAAAATGAATGTTGAGGTAAGAAGCTTCAAAATGGAGAACAATACTTTTGCAGGAACAGTAAATTCTGCAGAAATTAAAGAAAACAGAGGCTTGGATATCCAAAAATTCAATACGGATTTTGTATATGCTGAAAAGGAAGCTTATCTCAAAGACCTTTATCTTCAAACCCCGAAAACAGTATTGCGTGATGAGGTTATTTTAAATTATAACTCCATTGATCAGCTTAGCTCAAACTTAGGTGCTGTAAAGATTTCAGCCAATATCAAAGATTCAAAAATAGGATTCTCTGATATTCTGAACCTGGTTCCCACTTTAAAAAATACAGTCCCATTCAACAAATATCCGAACGCAATCCTTAACGTAAATGCGAATGTAAAAGGAAGCGTCAATGATCTTTTAATCCAGGATCTCAAAGTTTCCGGGATTGATCAGCTGAGGGTAATGGCATCCGGGAAAATCAAAAATGCGATGAATCCTGATCAGCTGTATTACGATCTGAGAATCGGAGAGTTTTCTTCCAGTGCTAAAACGATATTCAATCTCGTTCCTAAAAATACGATTCCTTCCAATATTTCGCTTCCTTCCCATTTCAGTATTAAAGGAAATGCAAAAGGAACAACTAAGGTTGTGAATACTGATCTGAACCTCTACTCTACTTTGGGAAATGCCGCCATCATCGCGCAGGTAGACATGCGTAGAAAGAATCACGAACTGTATAATGTAAAAGCCAATCTTCAGGGAATACAGGTAGGAAAAATTATTCAGAACAAAGATATTGGTCCAATCACCGCGCAAATTGCCGCAAAAGGAGAAAGTTTTGATTTTAAAAATGCCAATGCAGATGTAAAGGGACATGTTGCTTCCGCTGTCTATAAAGGATACCGTTACCAAAACATGAACCTTACCGGAAAGATCAATAAAGGAGCTTATCATATTATTTTGGATTCCAAAGATCCGAATGCCAGTCTACAGCTGACTGCTTCCGGTATGTATGATGAAAAAAATCCTACTGTAAAACTCAATGGAGAAGTCATCAAACTGGATGTCAATAAACTTGGTTTCTATGAAAAACCAATGATCATTGCCGGAAAAATTGATGGTGATTTCACAAGCTTAGATCCCAATAACCTGAATGGATATCTCAACCTTAAAGATTTTGCATTCTCAGATACGAAAGAAGTGTATCCGGTACAGGAAGTCAATCTGAAAGCTTCATCTACCCATGATTCTACACAGATTATTTTCAATTCTCAGATTGCAGACGTGGAACTGAAAGGAAAATATAAACTTACCCAGATCTTTGGTGCTTTAACCCAAACGATCAATCAATATTATCAATTCCAGAAACCGGATAAAACCCAGAAAATAGATCCGGGGCAGCATTTTACCTTTACCGCCAAAGTAAAAAATGATGACCTGATCAGAAAATTTGTGCCGGATCTTAAAGATTTTGAAACGATTAATCTTGTCGGGAATTATGATGCAGATTCTCAAAAAATAGAGATTGACGGGCAGATTCCAAGGTTACTGTATGGTGAAAATACCATTGAAAAAGGAGCCTTGAAAGTCACTAATGAAAATCAGGCATTGCAGTACAGTCTGAATGTGGCAGCATTGAAAAGCTCAAGTTTTTCTTTAAACAAAATCAATATTGATGGAGATGTTGCAGACAATACCATCCGATACAATGTTACGACAAAAGATGAGAAAGATGCTACCCAATTCCTGATTGCAGGAAATGCAAAATCATTGAATGATATTACAGAAATTTCTCTGAACCCGAACGGATTAAAACTCAATTATACGGATTGGAATGTTGCAGAAAATAACAAAATTCAGATCAGCAGTAAAGGAATTCTGGCTGATAATTTTATTCTATCAAATGGAAACAGTGAAATCGCTGTTCAGTCCGAGAGCAGCAGCCCAAGCAGTCCTTTGAACATTTCGTTGAAAGATTTCAAGATTGAAACCATTACGGAACTCATTAAAAAAGATACGGTTCTGGCAAGAGGAACCATCAACGGAACAGCACAACTTCGTGATGTGACTAAAAATATGACCTTCACTTCGGATCTTAATATTTCTGATTTAATCGTCTACGGAAGCCCTGTTGGAAATCTTGCGGTAAAAGTGAACAATGCTTCACCGAAGATTTTAAATGCAGATATTGCCCTTTCTGGAAATAACAATGATGTAAAAATCCTTGGAGATTATAATACTTCTTCAAGCACTTTTGATCTGAATATGGCAATCAACCAGCTTCAGATGAAGAGTATTCAGGGATTCTCCATGAATGCGATTACCAATACGGAAGGATATCTTTCCGGAAATTTAAAGATCACCGGAACTACTGACAAACCCAATATTCTGGGAAAAGTAAAATTCAATGATGCGGGACTGGAAATTGCCAAAACAGGAAGTGACTTCAGACACCTGAGTGATGAAATAGATTTTACCAGCCAGGGAATCGAGTTTGATAAATTTAAAATAAAAGATAAAGACGGAAATGCCCTTGTTGTAGACGGACAGGTCCTGACTCAGACTTACAGAGATTTCGCCTTTAATCTGAATGTGAATGCTAAAGATTTCAAAGTTGTTAATTCAGAAAAATCCAATGACGCAATGATGTATGGTGTTCTTGCTATTGATGCCGGACTTCATATCCGCGGAAACCTTGATCTTCCAAAAGTAGACGGAAGACTGAGCGTGGCAGACAATACGGATTTCACTTTTGTTCTTCCTCAATCCAGCCCTACTTTACAGGAAAGAGATGGTATTGTAGAATTTGTAGATCAGGATCAGGTGGTTTTAAACAAAACAATCAAAGCAGATTCTCTTAATGCACAAAGCCGTATCAAAGGGATGGATGTGAGTGTTAATATTGAAGTCAGCAAAGAAGCAAAACTGTCGCTGATCATTGATAAAGCCAATGGTGATTTTGTACAGCTCCAGGGTGAAGCAGAATTAACCGGAGGAATAGATCCGTCAGGAAAAACCACATTGGTAGGAGTATATGAAGTGGAAAAAGGAAGTTATGATCTTTCTGTGAGTTTCCTGAAACGTAAATTTGACATCCAGAAAGGCAGTACTATTACATGGACCGGTGAACCTACAACGGCTCAAATGGATATTACCGCCGTTTATAAAACAGAAGCTGCGCCTATTGACCTTGTAGAACAGCAGATCAGTGGAGAAAGTGCTTCAACATTGAATCAGTTTAAGCAGAGAGTTCCTTTCAATGCTTTATTAAAAATGAAAGGGGAATTATTGAAGCCTCAGCTTACTTTTGATATCACTACAGATGAAAAAAATAATTCTGTATCTACGAATGTGAAAGATGTTGTAGATCAAAAACTCGCCCAGATCAGAACTCAGGAATCTGAGCTGAATAAGCAGGTGTTTGCCTTACTTCTTCTGAACCGTTTTATCGGAGAAAATCCATTTGAGAGTGGAGCCGGAATGTCTGCAGAGACTATGGCAAGACAGAGTGTGAGTAAAATTCTTTCTCAGCAGCTGAACAATCTTGCCGCAGGACTAATTAAAGGAGTAGATCTTAATTTTGGTCTTGATTCTTCAGAAGATTATTCCACCGGAGAAAAAAATACGCGAACTGACCTGAATGTAGATATCAGTAAAAAATTATTGAATGACCGACTGAAAGTAACGGTAGGAAGTAATTTTGGACTGGAAGGTCAGGCCCGTCAGAATGAAAATATGACCAATATTGCAGGTAACGTTTCTGTAGATTACAGCCTTTCTAAAGATGGAAGGTATATGTTGCGCGCTTACCGTAAAGATGAATATCAGGTGGCTCTTCAGGGGCAGATCATAGAAACCGGAGTTGGATTCATTATTACATTGGATTATGACAAATTCCGCGAGATTTTCCAGAAATCTAAAGAGAAGAAGCCGAAAAAGAATCAAAATAACCAAGTGGTAGAATTTAAATAATGAGTAATAAGTTCCATATATATTGTAAGTATCTGTTGGTTTCCGGAATGGCATCCACGGTAATTTCGTGCAGCAATACCAGGTTTTTGAAAGAAGGCCAGATGCTGTATACAGGAGCCAAAGTGAAGATTGAGAATGATACAATTTCCAAAAAAGAAAAAAAAGATCTTCAGGCTGCTTTGGAAGCCAATCTTACTCCAAAACCCAATTCTACGTTTTTAGGACTGCGCCCAAAGCTTTATTTCTATAATATAGCCAAGGAACCTAAAAAGGATAAGGGTTTTAATTACTGGCTAAAATATAAAGTGGGTGAAAAGCCTGTATTATTGGGTGATGTAGACCGTGAGTTCAATAAAGATATCATTGAAAATTATTCTGAAAACAAAGGATATTTCAATGCTAAAGCTTCTTATGATACGGTTTCAAAGAATAAAAAAGCTCAGGTTATTTACACCTTAAGACCAGGTTCGAGATATCTGATTGACGGCGTAAAATTCCAGAAAGATTCTACACTGGTTAATCAGGAAATTCAAAGCCTTACGGATAAAACGCTTCTTAAAAATGGAAGACCATTTGATCTTGATGTTATCAAAGCTGAAAGAGACAGAATTGACAATAGGTTAAAAGAAAGAGGTTTTTATTATTTCCATCCCGATAATATTATTGTACAGGCTGACAGTACAGTGAGCAAAAATCATAAGGTGGAACTTAATGTAAAGCTAAAAGACAATACCCCTGACTTAGCAACGCAACAGTTTAGCATTGATAATGTTATTGTATTTCCCAATTACAACATTCAGGACGTAAAAGATGGTAAATACAGTATACCGATGGACAAAGATTCTCTTTCCAAATATCGTTTCGACGACATTTACGTTATTGATCCTCAGCATAAATTCAAACCGAAAATTTTTGACAGAGCTTTATATTTCAAAAAAGGAGATCTTTATAACCGCTCTAATCATAATCTTACCCTGAACCGATTAATCAGTCTGGGTGTCTTCAAATTTGTAAAGAATGAGTTCATTGTATCTGACTCTTTAAGCCATAAATTTGATGCGTATTATCTATTGACCCCAAGACAAGTTCAGTCGCTGCGCCTGGAAGCATTGGGAAGAACTAACTCTGCCAATTATGCAGGTAGTGAACTAAACCTTAACTGGACACACAGAAACTTTTTCCGTGGTGCAGAGCAATTCAAAGCCGCTATCTACGGAGCATTTGATTTCCAGATGGGAGGTGCCCAAAACGCCAATAATATTTTCCGAGCCGGAACAAACGTACAACTTTCTATTCCGAGAATTGTAGCACCATTCCGTTTTCACTCGTCCAGTGAATTTGTTCCAAGAACAAATATTACATTGGGATATGAATTCCAAAACAGAACACAATATTACACCCTTAATAATTTCACCGGATCATTCGGATATGTTTGGAAAGAAAATGCAAGAAAGGAACATGATCTGAAAGTGATTGATATTACATTGGTATCCCCGGCAAATGTTACGGAAGAATACCAAATTAAAGCTGATGCAAATCCAGCGATGGCAAGAGTTGTAGCCAAACAGCTTATTTTCGGTCCGACCTATTCTTATACCTATACCAATACCATGCTTCCAAAGACCAATACCGTTTATTATAAAGGTACGCTTGATCTTGCAGGAAATATCACAGGTCTGGCTACCGGAGCTGATGTAAAAAAAGATAAGGAAAAGAAAATATTTGGGATTCCTTTCAGCCAGTATGTAAAGATTGAAAATGATTTCAGATTCTATCATAAGTTTACTGAAAAATCTTCACTGGCAACGAGATTTATCGGAGGAATTGCCTATCCATACGGAAACTCAGAATTTGTTCCTTTCTCCAAGCAGTTTTTCTCAGGAGGTAGTAACAGTATCAGAGCATTCCGTGCAAGAACATTAGGGCCGGGAAGTTTTGACCCGAGAACAATAGATCCGGGAACTTATTTTGACCAGTCCGGAGATATCAAACTGGAATTAAATGCTGAGTACAGAGCCAATCTTTATAAATTTTTAAATGCTGCCGTTTTTGTAGATGCCGGAAATATTTGGCTGCTTCATGATGATGATAAGAGACCGGGAGCAAAGTTTTCCAAAGATTTTTTAAATGAAATTGCGGTGGGAGCCGGAGTAGGTCTGAGACTGGATTTTTCTATCCTGATTTTAAGACTGGATCTTGCCATGCCACTGAGAGTTCCTTACTATCAGAAAGGGGACAGATGGGCCTTCGATAAAATTAATTTCGGAGATCCAAGCTGGAGAAAAGATAACCTTGTTTTTAATATTGCCATCGGATATCCTTTTTAATATGATCAATACTATTAAATTTTTCTGGGAAGTTCTTAAAGATACATTTACTGAATGGAACAATTCTACTGCATCAAAAGATTCAGCAAGTCTTGCCTATTATGCTATCTTTTCTATTCCGGGATTATTGATTATTATTATCTGGGTACTTGGAAATTTCTTTGGTGAAGAAGCCATCCGCGGGCAGATCAGCACACAAATCAGCGGTATCATGGGGCCGGATGTGGCAAAAAGTATCGAAGGTATGCTGGCTGGTGCCCTTATTGATAAAAAGAATATTTTTATGAAAGCGGTAGGAGTCGGATCATTGGTTTTCGGTTCTACAACCCTCTTCTTTCAGCTTCAGCATTCTTTAAATACACTTTGGGAAGTAGAAGCTGCCCCAAAGAAAGCGTTGCTTAAATTTTTACTGGACAGAGCGAATTCTTTAGGGATGATTCTTATTCTGGGATTTCTTCTGATGATCACCATGATTTTATCTTCTCTGATCAGTCTGTTTAATACGATTATCACCCAATATTTTGGTTTTGAAACGTATATGCTGGTAGAAACCGTGAATTTCGCTGTAGGCTTTGGACTTGTCATGCTCTTATTTGCTTTAATGTTTAAAGTTTTGCCGGATGTTTTGGTCAGCTGGAAACCGGTTTGGAAAGGAGCTTTTCTCACTACTGTTTTATTTACGCTGGGAAAATTTTTATTAAGTCTTTATTTTAATCAGGTAAAACCTACCTCAGCCTTTGGTGCTGCCGGAACTGTTATTCTGATTATGATGTGGATCAATTATTCCTGTATGCTGATATTCTTTGGCGCAGAATTTACCAAAGTTTACACTTACAAAAAAGGATATAAAGTTATTCTTTCCAAACATGCACGGTGGACTCCAGCCAAACTGTACGCTGATAGTTTGAAACAGATGAAGGATAATCAAGAAGAGACCAAAAGTCCAGAAACTTCGGAATCAAAACAATCTTAGTATTAAATAGATCTATAATAAAAAAGCCTCCTGAAATTCAGGAGGCTTTCTATTTTTACATTCTGTTTACCGTTCCGATTCCCAGCAACTCTAACGATTTTTTGATCGTCTTTGCTGTGATATCTGAAACATTTAAACGGAATTGTTTTACGTTTTCATCTTCCTGATTCAGAATTGGATTATTCTGATAGAAAGAATTATATGCCTTAACAAGATCGTAAACGTAGTTGGCAACCAAAGCCGGGCTTAATGTTTCCGCTGATTTAGCGACAACAGTTTTAAAGTTGGTCAACTGCATAATCAATTCCTTTTCGGATTGATTCAATTCAATATCTGCAGTCTCTGTTTGTAAAGCACCTGCTTTAGACAATAACGACTGAATACGTGCATAGGTATATTGAATAAACGGACCTGTATTTCCATTAAAATCAATACTTTCTGCAGGATTGAAAAGCATTTTTTTCTTAGGATCTACTTTAAGCATGAAATATTTCAATGCTCCCAATCCTACTGTTTCATAAGATGCTTCTTTATCTTCTTCTGAAAGAGTTTCTAATTTTCCTAACTCCTGGGCCTTAGATTTTGCCGTTTCGTACATCTCCTGCATCAAATCATCTGCATCTACTACAGTTCCTTCACGGGATTTCATTTTACCTTCAGGAAGTTCTACCATTCCATAAGAAAGGTGGAACAGCTGATCTGCCCATTCATACCCTAATTTTTTCAGGATTTTAAATAAAACCTGGAAGTGATAATCCTGTTCATTTCCTACGGTATAGATCAGCTTTTGGATATTATTTTGCTTGAAACGCTCTACTGCAGTACCAAGATCCTGTGTCATATAAACTGATGTACCGTCTGAACGAAGCAATAGCTTTTGATCAAGTCCCTCATCGGTAAGGTCACACCAAACAGAACCATCTTCTTTCTGATACAAAACTCCTTTATCTAATCCCGCCTGGATAAGATCTTTTCCTAAAATGTAAGTATTGCTTTCATATTGAACCTGATCAAAATCAACGCCTAATCTTTTATAGGTTTCATTGAATCCTTTGTAAACCCATGAATTCATTTCCGCCCAAAGTGCTCTTACAGTTTCTTCACCACTTTCCCAATCCAAAAGCATTTTCTGAGCTTCTTTCATCACCGGAGCATCTTTTTTCGCCTGCTCCTCTCCTACACCTTGGTTTACAAGATCTGCAATTTCTTTTTTGTAGTTTTTATCAAATTCTACATAGTAGTTTCCTACAAATTTGTCTCCTTTGGTATTGGTTGTTTCAGGAGTTGCTCCGTTTCCGAATTTTTCCCAAGCCAACATAGATTTACAGATATGAATTCCTCTGTCGTTGATGATCTGAGTTTTAATCACATCATATCCGGCTTCTTTTAAAATCTGAGCTACTGAAAATCCTAATAAATTATTTCTGATATGCCCCAAGTGAAGTGGTTTATTAGTATTCGGTGAAGAATATTCTACCATCACTGTAGCATTTTTCTTTTCTATTGTAGAGAAGTTCTTAGTTACTGATCTGAAGTTGTCTACAAACAATTGGTTTTTAACTTTAACATTCAGGAAACCTTTTACCACATTAAAGCTTTCAAAAATTTCCGTCTGCTCTGTCAAAGCTTCACCTAATTCAACCCCGATGCTTTCAGGATTTTTTTTCAATTGTTTTACCAACGGAAAAGTGACAATGGTAAAATCGCCCTCAAATTCCGTTTTATTTTCCTGAACTTCCAGCTTGATGTCTTTTAACTGATATACGTTTAAAATGACCTCCGAAAGTTTTTCTTCTATAATATATTTAATATTCATGTTTCTAAATTCTCTTTTTAATGCTTATTGCCGAAACATTTTACCGTGTGTTTCCGCTCAAAATCCAAGTTACAAATATACGGAAATAAAAAAACCGCCCGAAGGCGGTTTTATAGGTAAACAAGAATATTTATTCTTTTCTGAAAACAAGGACAGCCTCGTCATTCCCAGGCGTATTATCCAGGTTTTTACTGTTGTCATTAATTCTTAGTTCGGTACTGGAATAAGAATCTATTTCTTTTTTCAATGTCTTGGAAACTCCTGCTTCTGTGTAAGTAAGAGTTAATGTCTGATACATTTTATCAAAAGTCCATTTTCCTCCAAAAGAATCAAACAGATTACAATTTCCGGAAGAAGATGATACATCATATCTTTCATAAGATCCAGAGAAATCTTGATTTATAAAGATGAATCCTTTCTTTTCGCAATCAGTCAGCACAATATCTTTACCTTTGAATTCATACTTATATGGTTTCCAGCTTCCATTAATACTTACCTCTTCATTTACCACTGCACGATCATCATCATTTGAACATGATGCAATACTCATTAAAAGAAGAATTCCTATAAAAAATCTCATATAAAAGTTTTTATATTCTTCAAGCCATAAACAGGCTTGAAGAAATATTATTTAAATTAAAATTTATCCCAAAATATTTTAGTTGATACTTTATCACCTCCAATTTTTGAAGCCGCAGCATTCACATTTTTAGAGTTAAGAAGATATTCCTGATCAGAATAACGCATTCTTACAGGCACTGATTCTACTACAGAACCTCCTGGATTTTGAAATACAGGGAAATCTAATCTTCTGGCAAAGTTCCATGCCTGGAATCCTTTATTGAACATTGCTATCCATGCCTGCTCCCCAACAGATTTTTTCCAATTGGCAGCATTATATGGGTTGGCAGCAATAAATGCATTTGCAGTAGGAGCATCGATACCGTACTCAGTCATTGATGCGGTAATAGCAGCTGTATATAAATTAGCAGCAGTATCTCCAACATTAAAGCCTCTTGCAGCAGCTTCAGTTCTTAAAAACTGGATTTCAGAAAAATCTAATAAAAAGCCTTGTGCATTTTCACCTGAAATAGCATTTGTAAAGTGAGAATAGCTACTGAAAATATTCTGATCTCCATACACACCACCTACATAAGCACCCGCAACCTTTGTAAACCATGTTGCTCTTCTCGGATCTGAAGTTGTGTTCATAAAATCAACAAGAATATCAGACGGAATAAAGTCATTTCTACCTGACTGAATTACATCCTGATAAACAGGGTTTGACAATAATCCTGATGGGAACGTCTGCAGTCCGAAATTATCTGCCTTTTCAGTAAATAATCCTGCGGTATAAGCAGCTTCTGCATAAGTTTTAGCCAATGCCGGATCGCTATCTGCCAAAGTTACTGCCATTCTGAATTTCAAAGAATTCCCCATTTTCTTCCACTTGTTCATATCTCCTTTGTAGATCAAATCATTAGTATATCCACTACCAGAAGTATTAATCATAGCGATTGCAGCATCAATTCTTTTAATAAGATCCAGATATACTGTTTTGGCATCATCATAAGGAATTTCCGCACTTCCCGGATTCTCTGCTGTAGCTTTTAATGCTCCAAAATAAGGAATATCCCCATAAGTATCCACTAAATTAGCCCATGCATACACATTTACCAATTCAATCATAGCAATACTATTGTTTTTGGTAATAGCATCTACGCCTTCACTATCAAGAAATCTTCTTGCATCTCTTAGTGCGGATAATACTCCCGGCGAGTTAATTGTTGCTGATGCTGATGCCATCATTCGATTATAATGATTCCTTGGAATTGGTCTTGTCACCATATCATAATTGGTTTCATCAGTATAAGTAGTTTCTGACCACTGCTGCGTAAAAAACCTAGTAATATTACGGTTTACATTGGCAGACAATAACTGATCAAGAAGTGCATGTTCTGCACTGGCAAAAAGTACTCCTGAAGGAACTTCGGTTGGATGTTTAGGATCTTCATTCAGTGAAGTAATGTCTCTTTCACACGATGTAAATGTTAACGTTAATGAAGCTAAACCTATAATTAAAAATAATTTTTTCATTTTCTAGAATTTTAAAGTTAAATCTATTCCAATATCACGAGTAGTAGGTAACACTCCAATAGAATTACCTTTAGCCCCTAAACCATTCCCCGTACCCGCTTCCGGATCTGCATAAGGTAAGTTTTTGTGAATAATCCAAAGGTTTCTTCCTACAATTGAAATTTTTGCATCACGAATAGAAGTATTGGCAAGAATTGATTTAGGAAGGCTATATCCTATACTTGCTTCTCTCAATTTTACGTAAGATGCATCATAAACAAATCTTTTATTAGGCATTCTTCTATATCCGTCAACGTTACCAAAAGATCCAGGATTGATTGTAGGTGTTGTATTCACATTCCCATTTGGATTAACCCCAGGATGTACAAATCCACCTTCTCTGTAATCAGCAGTTTCGGCATAAAGACCAGTTGCCAATCCGTAATACATATCAGTAGAGAATACATCTCCTCCTTTTTTCACATCAATAAGGAAACTTACTGTGAAATCTTTATAACGGAAACTGTTTCTAATACCACCTACCCAATCTGGGGTGATATTTCCAATAACCTGATTATTATTTCTTAAATAACGACCTGTAGCAGGATCTATTACTTTATCTCCATTAGCATTGTACACATAATCTGATCCTACTAAAGCACCAAAAGATTCTCCAACACGTGCATTAAGGGAAACTCCTCCTTGGTAACTTGCCATCAAGTAATTCTGAGAATCACCATTTAATGCAATAACTTTATTTTCATTTTTAGACCAGTTCACGTTAACATCCCATGTAAAATTTTCTGTCTTAAATGGCGTACCGTTTAACTGTACTTCAACCCCTTTATTGTCAATCTGCCCTGCATTTACAAGGAACGTTCTATATCCTGTTGCAGAAGAAACCGGCAAGTTGATAATCTGGTCAAATGTTCTTGTTTTATAGATTGCGATATCAAAACCTAACCTGTTTTTGAAAAACTGTGCTTCCATACCGAATTCAGTTTCCTTAGATCTTTGAGGTTTTAGGTTTGGATTTGCAAGGAAGTAAGGCTGATCAAATAGACCTTCACCTCTTGCTTTGAAAGTATTAACCAATCTGTAATTATTCGTAGAAGAACCTACTTCAGCATAGTTTGCTCTCAATTTCCAGAAGCTTAGCCAAGGTTGTTTTACAAACTCTGATAGAATAACAGCACCGGTTACAGAAGGATATCCATAGCTGTTATTTCCTTTCGGAAGGTTGGAAGATTGGTCTACACGATAAGTACCATCTACAAATAAAAAGTTTTTATATCCGAAAGATGCCGTAGCATATAAACTCGAAGTAACCCATTTTGAATAATTTTCATCAGGCGGAAGGATTGTTCTTATTGAGTTGGATATTGCAAACAGCCCAGGCTTAGATAAACCTCCTTCTGTGCTCATATAAATATTGTCAATAAGATTTCTTCTTACGTTCCCCCCTGCGATACCGCTAACACTTAAGTCTGAAGTAATATCGAACTTATAATTAGCAAATAAATCAAAGTTGATCTCAGTATTTTTCACATTGGTTCTTGCATATCCTGAGCTCACATTAAGCTGTGAAGCCCCGAATGCCTGAGGAAGAGAACCATTCATTAATCTCTCTTCTACAACCATCTGTAAATCATCGTAAGATAATTTCCCTGTAATTCCAAAATTCTTAGAAACATCATATTTCAACTGAGCATAGCTGAATATTCTGGTTCTGTCATCAGACTGATAATTCTGATATCTCTGGAAATATGGGTTATTCCAATACTGAGGAGTTCCATCTGCGGCTGTAGATCTATTCCAGGAAAAATTACTGTTTCCATTATTAGCATAAGCATCTCTTAATGCTAGCACATCTACGTTTGTCTGCCACCACTGTCTGAAACCGGTAACAACGTTGTCAGAATATCCTGTTTCGTTACGACCTTTTGTGTCCTGTAAAGTTAAAGTTGTGAAAACAGAGGCATGTAGCTTATCTGTGAAATCGTGATTAAATTTCGCTGAAATTGTATTTTTTCTCAGCTCTGAATTAGGCATCAGACCATTAGAAAGCATATTGGAATATGATAAGGAAAGGTTTGAAGTTTTATTTCCTTTTTCAATGGTGATCGTATTAATGTATGTGACTGGTGTTTCAAAGAATTTAATAGGTCCGTTTTTCGCGGCAACCCAAGGTGTGGCTTTTCCATAGTTTGGAGAAGAAGGATCAAATGAATCCCATTGGTAAACCAATTGATTAGGATTAAATGCCGGTCCGTAAGATGCATCATCTACAAAGTTAGCATAATTATAGCCTCCAGGACCTGCGGCTTCATTCCATGCCTGGCCACCATATCCTGCTCCGTATTTTTTCTGATAAGTAGGGAATGTAGATTTATCAATAAATCCCGCTGTAATTCCTGAATTTAAAGTAACTCCCCAGCTTCCGTCGTTATTTCCTCTTCCGCTTTTAGTTACAATCAGGATTACCCCATCACTTCCTCTTTCACCATACAAAGCAGATGCAGCAGCACCTTTCAACACGTTTACAGATTCTATATCCTCCTGGTTGATGTCTGAAAGAAAGTTACCATAATCGAATGTAGATCCGGTTACAGTATTATTATTAACTGGAGAACCATCAATTACAATAAGTGGAGAACCTCCTGACAAAGATTTATATCCTCTGATCAAAAGGTTTGCAGATCCGCCAAAGTTGTTGTTTGTATTTACCTGTAGTCCGGCTACCTTACCTGAAAGAAGAGATGCTACGTTACCGGTATTGGTAGTTCCACCGGTTAATTCTGCAGCTTTAACTTCTTCAGAAGCATAACCAAGAGATTTTTTCTCTCTTTTAATCCCGAGTGCAGTTACAACCACACCCTCAATTTCTTTTGTTTTAACAGTATCATTCTTTTGCTGGGCATTGGCAACAGCTATAGAAGAAGATACTACTAAAACAAGAAGACTTGCTGTTAGTTTCTTCATATCAAATTAATTTTTGTGACTGTACAAATTTGTAAAACTTTCTTAATACCACAAAGCAAAATTTAAAAAAAATACATATATTTTAATATTTTAAAACAAAAACAATTAAATAAGTACTAAAATTAGTTAAAAAGTAAAGATTTAACAAAAACAAATTACTTAATTGTTAATTTCATTTAAGAAATAATAACAATCATTTAAATTGATAATATCTATATTAGTTTGCAACCCTAAACAAGTTAAACAAATTGAATCTCAATAACTTGAAAACAATAAAAAGAAAAAAAACATCTATAATTTCCACACGTGCTATGCTGTGCATATTTTTATAAACAAAAAAACTTTAGTCCTTAAAACAAAAAAAACCGCCCGAAGGCGGTAAAATATATTAAAATTGTTTTATAAAAATTAGTTCTGATTCCAGAATGGAGTCGTTTGGTTCTTAGTAAAACACTGAGCATTTGAAATCTGAGGAACGTTCGCTGAGTTAGCTACATATTCAGATGACGGATACATTAATCTGTATGGTTTATTAGGCTTCGCTGAAGTTGTTGCCATAGGGGTAACCGGGAAACCAGTTCTGTTATAATCAATGAAAGATTCCGTAGGGTTAATTCCTGCAGTAGCTAACCATTTTTGAGTCATGATCGCTTCAATCTTATTATCGTTAGTACCATTCCAACCTAAACCTACTTTAGCCTGAATAGCAGTAATGTATGTAGCAGAAGTGCCCGCTGTAGCATATAGATAATCAAAAGATGCTTTGATACCATTTTCAAACTTAGTCTGACCATTAGAGAAGATAGATGGATATCTAACAGCAGCTTCAGCCTGAAGGAAGTTACTCTCTGAACGTGTCATTAACACACCAGATTTCGCAGATCCAACCGATGTTAACTGAGCAGTAGTACTAGGGCTACCTTGACCAAATATCCAACCATTTCCAAATCTTGAAACCGTTGTAAGATCAGTCGGAGCTCCCGGCTGTCCTGGTGTAGCACCTTGTCTAACTCCTTTAACAACTGAAAGACCATTATAAGCAACTAATGAGAACATTCTTCCTCTTCTTGCATCAATGATACCATTAAATTTCTGATAAACATTATCAGCCATATTATAAGGATTACCATTAAGACAAGTTGCAATATGCTCAGATGCTGTAAATAATGTATTATTCTGCAACTGAGAATTGGAACTGTTTCTCACATAGTATCCATAAAACGGGTTCTGCTGGTCATCATTAGCAGCACTGTACCCAGGATTTACTAAAACATCGCTATCTATAAAGTTTGCTCCTGCTAAAGTTTGAAGTTGCTGATCTCTAAAAGTAGCCAAAGAACCTGTTACCTTAGACATTCTAACTAACATTCTTAGTTTCACAGTATTCGCAAGACGCTTCCAGTTATCCATTGTTCCCTGGAAAACAATATCAGTAGCACCAAGTTCAAGTGCAGCAGCATTTCCGTTATCAATAAGAGTGATAGCATCATTCAGACCAAGAATTAATGATCTGTAGATTTCCTCATCATTATCGTATTTTGGAGTTGCATTAGCCTGACCCATAAATGCCTGGCTATAAGGAGCATCACCATACAAATCTACAATAGTCTGCATATAAAATGCTTTCATCACTTTTGCAGCAGCTACATAATTATCATATTTATGAGTAGAATTATCATATTTCTCAATAGCAACAAAGTTACCTACGTTTCTGTATAATCCATCCCAGATCTGTGGATAAAAAGAACTATCTACATTTAATGTATATTCGTTACCAAATGGAGCTCCAAAAGAATAAGAGTTACCAGCATAAGAGTTCATCATAAGCCCTCCAAATCTATTCATCCATGTAGCTTGTGTTCTATAAGTCTGAGCAACAGCACCAGGAAATAATAAAGTTGGTGTAATAGCTTCCGCATGAATATTATTTGGATTTTCATTAATATCCAGATAATGATCACATGAAGTCAACGTCATCGAGGCAACGATTAAACCAAGTATTGTATATTTAAATTTTTTCATTTTCAAGTAATAATTAATTAAATTTTAGAAAGATGCTTTAAGGTTAAATCCAAAGCTTCTAGTTGATGGATACTGCGTTGTATAAGCAAAACCTGCAGCATTCCCTGTTGTACTTGCAGTTTCCGGATCAGCATAGTTTCTGTTATTATCTGCGTACTTAAAGAATGGGTTTCTTGAATAAACACCAATTGTCAATGAGTTCAAGAAAGTTGAGCTTAATACTGATTTTGGTATATCATAACTTAACGCAATTTCTCTAATCTTCAATGCAGTTGCATCAACTACCAGGTTTTCACCTACAGCTCTATAAGCACTACTTGAGAAATAATTAGTAACGTTAGTATACGTTCCTGCACCTCCTACTGGTGTATTATTTGGAGTGTAGATTGGGTTAGCAGCAGTTCCTGTATTCTGTACTGAATTAGGAACAACATATCCTTGAGTTCTGTCAAACTCAGCTGATTCCTCTAAACCTCCTGTAAATGCAAGTAAGTTTTTCGTAAAGGATACAAATTTACCACCTTTTCTAAAATCTCCCATCGCAGATAAAGTAAATCCTTTATACTTAATGTTTGTAGAGAATCCAAGAATATAATCAGGAGTTGCTCTTCCTAAAACCTGAAGATTACTTGTTGTCAAAGGATTTCCTTTAGAGTCAACAATAATTCTTCCCTGATCGTCTCTCTGGAATGCACTTCCTTTGATAACCGGGAAATCAGAACCTTTCACAGCAAAGATACCTACTGCTGCTGAAGAACTGCTTAATAAAGAAACTTCATCAGCTCCATCAGCTAATTCCAATACTTTAGATCTATATGTAGAGTAAGACACCTTCATATCCCAAGTAAAATCGCTTGTTTTAATTGGCGTTATTCCTAAATCAAGTTCAAGACCTCTTAGTCTCATCTTACCCACGTTATCAAGAATACTTGTTAATCCAGATGTACTTGATGCAGTTCTTGCTGTAATTAAGTCATCAGTTGTAGATTGGTAAACAGACGCATCTAATCTGATTCTATCTTTCAGGAATCCTAGAGACATTCCGAAATCTAAAGTATTAACAAATTCAGGTTTAATATCTACCGATGTAGGCGTTTGATTATTAATATATGAACTTAATCCGTTAAATGGGAACCCTGTCGGGAATACTCCGATTTCATCCGTTCTGTAAGGATCTACTGCAGTTGTGTTACCTACTCTTGTATATGATCCGGTAATTTTTGCGTAGTTAAGAATATCTCCTTTTAAGTTAGCAAATGCTTTAGTTGGCACAAAAGACAAACCTACCGAATAATAAGGATAAACTGGGTTTGTTCTTTTTCCTGTGCTATAAGGTCTTGTTGACAATACTGAAGACTGCTCAATTCTAAATGTAGAGTTTAAGAATAAATAATCATTATAGCTTAAATCTAAATTCGCAAATCCTGCAATAATTCTACTGTTTGTCTGATAGTTATCTAGATTAGCACTAGAGAAAGGATCTGGATTAAGTACATTTTTAATGTGATACCAACCTGGAATATCTAAATTATTACCTCCTACAGATGTTACATTGTAAGTCCTGTCCTGAATGTTATTACCAATGTTAAACTTCAAGCCGATTTTATCAGTTAGCTCATAATCAAAGTTAATCATTAAGTCACCATAGTAATTTCTTTCTTTAGAAGTACTTTCATAGAACCAAGAAGTGATATCACCATTTCCTAGATCACCAAAAGTAATTCCATCAATGGATGCTCCAGGAAGGTTATATGTATTAGTAAAAATAGCACCATCATTATGTCTTGTATAAGTCATACCTCTAGTCGTAACGTTTCCGTTATACGTAATGTTGATGTTCTTATTCAATTCATAATCTAAACCAAGGATAGCACTAAAGTAATCACTACGTCTGTCATATCTTTCGTGATCGATTGTCCAGTATGGGTTTACAGCGTATCCTGTGTAATATCCTTCAATTCCACTATTTCTATACAGTTTAATGTTGTTGTTAGTAGGAGTTTGAAGAATATCATCATATAATGATGAGTTTGTAGTGGATATTATTCTATTGATATAGTTGATGTTACCATCAATTTTCAATTTTCCTATTTTCTTTCCAGCTTTAAAAATAAAACTGTTTTGTCTTAATTTATCACCCTCAACTACGAAATTATTTTCTGTTCTGTTAGCAGAGAAGGATACATATGAATCAGATCCGCCTGCTGTTGCTGTAATTCCGTTTTGGGTTAATACTCCTGTTGAAAAGAATTTATTCATGAAATTCTTCACTGGAGCATATTTTTCATAAATAAATGAACCATCAGCCTGTGGAAGACCTGAAGGCATCATTGTTCCTCCGATAGCCGGATTGTCATAAGCAGCTCCCCAAGACATGTTTTCCCATGGCACATAGTTTGTTCCTCCATAATCTACATCACTCCATCCTTCATCCTGAACTCCCTTACCGTACTTCTGCTGAACTTTTGGAAGCATGAAAACATTAGAGATATCAATAGACGAATTGAACGTCATCTGAAGTTTCTCAGATTTTGTTCCTCTTTTTGTCGTCACAATAATTACCCCGTTCACCCCTTGCTGACCATAAAGAGCCGCTCCTTGTAAACCTTTAATTACGTTGATGTTTTCGATTGCTTCTGGTGGTATCTGCTGTAAGATGTCAGCAGATGAAATAACGTTATCAATTACAATTAACGCTTGGTTATTACCCGTGATAGATTTAGCACCTCTTAAGACAACTCGATAGCTAGGATCCACACCATTGTTTGTCAAATTGATTTGTAAACCTGAAACCTTACCCGTCAATGCCTGTACAGCAGTTGGTGCTGACGCCTGATTCAGTTCTTTTGTCGTTACAACTTGCTGTGTATTTGTTATCGCATCAGCCTTTCTTTTGATACCTAAGGCTCCGGTAACAACTATCTCCTCTATATTTTTGGTTTTTAGAGTATCTTTCGTGTTTTGGGCTGATACCATCATAAATGACGACGACAGTACCACCGCGAAAACACTCGCAGTTAATTTCTTCATATCAAATTCAATTATTTTTACAGATTACAAATATGTGAAACTTTCACAAAATGACCAAAAAAAATGTTAAAATTTTATAATTAACAAAAACAAAAGCATTTAACATATACCAAAACTAACAACTCGTCAAAAAAACATACATTATTTCATCAATATGAAAAACACATACAATTAGCAACCCCAATAAAAAAATTTAAAAACAATAAATTATACTCTTTATAACGATAAAAACAGTAAAAAACACACAAAATCACTTCCTGCAAAATTTTATATTTTTGCATTTATAGAAACAATTCATGGAGCTAATAAAAAACTGGTCAAACCTTTACATTGAAGCCGGATGTGATGAAGTAGGAAGAGGATGTTTAAGCGGTCCGGTTGTAGCAGCAGCGGTAATTTTAGATGATGACTTCAAACAAAATCTGGTGAATGATTCAAAAAAATTAACATTTAAAACCCGGATGGAGCTTGACCATTATATCAAAGACAATGTAAAAAGCTATGCTATTGCAGAACTTCCCCCGTCTTTTATTGATGAACATAATATCCTCAATGCAAGCATTCATGCCATGCATCGTGCACTGGACAAACTGAGTATTACACCGGAACTTATTTTGGTAGATGGGAATAAATTCCATCCCTATAATTATATTCCGCACCAATGTATTATTAAGGGAGATTCCAAAGTTTTATCTATTGCTGCTGCTTCCATTCTTGCCAAGAATTATAGAGACAAATTAATGATCCAGCTTCATGAAGAACATCCGGAATACGGCTGGGACACCAATTTTGGCTACGCCACAAAAAAACACCAGGAAGCCCTTATAAAATACGGCCCAACAGTTCATCACAGACAATCTTTCAGACTGAAATATGATTGAAAACCCCTCATACTCAATTGTTAAATTCGCATACCATAATTAGAAATTTAAAATCTTTCTAAATAAAAATTACTATAAAAAAAGAGAAACAATACTGTATTGCTTCTCTTTTTTAAGATATAATTAAGGAAATTATTTCTTTTTATTTCTTTGTTGTTCCTGAGTCTTTTGTTGCTCCTGAGCCTTCTCCATCATCTCTCTCATTCTCTTCTGGAATTTACCTTCTGCTTTTGGTTTTTCCTTGTTAGACTGAATCTGGGCATGGATTTTCTTTTCATCCAAAATCACATATTTAATAACAAGGATGATTAAGATGTTAATCGCATTTGATACAAAATAATACCATGAAAGTCCTGAAGCCGAAGTGTTAAGGAAGAATAAGAATGTAACCGGGAAGATGTACATTAATACCTTCATATTTGGCATTCCTTCCTGTTGAGGCTGCTGCATATTTCCTGAAGTCATTACAGTATAGATTAAAATAACAACGGTACAAGCTAATGCAAAAATACTTAAGTGATCTCCAAGGAAAGGAACTTTGAACGGAAGCTTGATCAAATCATCATAAGCTGTCAAATCCTTTGCAAACCAGAAGCCTTGCCCTCTAAGATCAATAAAGTTCGGGAAGAAACGGAATAATGCATAGAAGATAGGAATCTGAACTAATGCCGGTAAACATCCCGCCATCTGGTTTACTCCCGCTTTTCTGTAAACTTCCATTGTAGCCTGCTGTTTTTTCATCGGATCTGCATCCTTAAACTTAGCATTTACCTCATCAATTTCCGGACGGATCACCTTCATCATCGCACTCAATTTATGCTGCTTATACATAATTGGTGAAAGGATTAGTTTCACAATGATTGTCATTACGAAAATTACCCAACCTGCTGATAATCCCCAAGCAGCAATAATACCATATAACCACATGAAGAAATAACGGTTCATCGCTCCGATGAATGACCAACCTAACGGAAGAATTTCATCAAAGTTTTTATCATAGGATTTAAGCAATGGTAAATCCAATGGCATGAAATACCATGTAAAGTCCTGGTTCAGCTCACTTCCTGTCATCTGAACAAAGCCTTCATAGTTGAGTTTCTTCAAATATTCACCTTCTTCAACATTTTCCTGGTTTCCTTTACTTTGGGTAAATCCGTTTTTCGCTTCAATCACTGAAGTGAAGAACTGCTGCTTTACCCCAATCCAGTTAAGAGTTTCCTTTTCTTCTTCCATCGTTGTTCTTCCATCATAATCATAGTCTTTATAATTATTGAAAGCATAAGAAAATTCTGAGTGAGATTGCTCCTGAGCTCTACCTTTCTCTAAGTTTCTTACATTATAATCCCAGATGAAATCTGCTTTGTTATCAGAAGTAATTTTGGAAAGTCCCTGAGTTCTTACTTTAAAATCAAGGGTATATTTTGGAAGTAGTGTGTAAATGAATTGAATTACAGCACCATTATAATCTGCAGTTAAAGTTACAGCATTTCCGTTAACAGAAGGTGAGAAAACTAAATCTTTAGTATTAACAGTCTTTCCTGTTTTATCTTTAAACTGAAAACCGTAGTTTGAATTATTCTTAGTGATCAGATAAAGTGGCTGATCTGCATTGTCTGTTTTGTGGTTGTAGGCTTTATACTTTAAAAGCTCTACTTTGGAAACCTGTCCTCCTAAGCTTGAAAATTCAAGTTTCAGTTCATTATTTCCAAGACTTGCAGTCTGGATTGCGTTAGGAGTTACATTTGGATTGATATTGTTTGCCTGAGTTTGCTTTACGGCATTTTTAGCCTGTTCCGTTTTCTGCTCCTGAGCTTTCAACTCCGCTTCTTTCGTTTGTTTGTTCTGGAAATAGAACATAAAACCGAAGAGAACAAGGCATAAAACCGCGAAACTAATCATTTGCTTCTTATCGATTCCGTTGTTTTGTTGCATTTTATTTTATATTAAAATTTTAAATTTAAAATATACGTACTGGTGTACGTAATTTGAGCTGACAAAAATACTGTTTTTTTATCAAAACTCTATGCTTTACGTTGTTACTATATAATAAACTCAAGCTGAGAATAATCAGCCTGAGTTTATGTGTAGACGTTTATGATAAAATTTTACCTTATTTCTTTTCGCAAGCCTTAATGAAAGCTCTGAATAAAGGATGCGGTGTCGCTACCGTACTTTTATATTCCGGGTGGTACTGAACTCCCACATAGAATGGATGATCAGGAAGTTCAAGTGCTTCTACCAAACCAGTTTCAGGATTGGTACCTGTAGCAAGGAAACCGTTCTTTTCAAACTCCTGAAGATAATCACTGTTGAATTCATAACGGTGACGGTGTCTTTCAGAAATATTTTTGGTTCCGTAGATATCGTTTAATTTAGATCCGTTTTTCAATGTACACTTCCATGCTCCAAGACGCATTGTTCCACCTTTATCTACCACATTTTTCTGTTCTTCCATCAAGGAAATTACAGGATCTGGAGTTGCTGTATCAAATTCCATGGAGTTTGCTTTTGTATGTCCTAAAACATTTCTTGCAAATTCAATCGTCATGATCTGCATTCCTAAGCAGATTCCCAACATCGGAATTTTATTTTCTCTTGCATATTTTGCCGTAAGAACTTTTCCTTCAATCCCTCTGTCTCCGAAACCTGGAGCTACAAGAATACCATTCACTCCTTTCAGAGTATCTTTGATGTTTTCTTCCGTAATATCTCCACTGTATACCCATCTTACTTTTACTTCAGTTTCAAGGTCAGCTCCTGCATGTTTGAACGCTTCAGCAATAGAAATATAAGAATCCTGAAGGGAAATATATTTTCCAACTAATGCAATCTCAACAGTTTTCTTAGGGTTCTGGAATTTTTTAAGGAAACTCTTCCAGTCTTTTAGATCAGCATCTTTATCACTCTTCAGATCAAGTTCTTTCAATACTACATCATCGAAATTCTGCTTCTGAAGATACATTGGAACTTCATAGATCGTTTCAAGATCTTTACATTCGATAACATTATCTAAAGGAACGTTGCAGAACTGTGCCAGTTTTGCTCTCTGATCTTTAGGAATTTTGTGTTCTGTTCTACATACTAAAACATCAGCCATAATTCCACTTTCCATCAACTGACGAACAGAGTGCTGGGATGGTTTTGTTTTTAATTCTCCACTTGAAGCCAGGTAAGGCAATAAAGTCAGGTGGATTACCATAGAATTGCTCTCTCCCAATTCCCATTTCAGCTGACGAACAGTTTCAATGTATGGTAAAGATTCAATATCCCCTACCGTTCCTCCGATTTCAGTAATGATGATATCGTAGTTCTGTTTTGAAAGGATTTTAATTCTACGTTTAATTTCGTTAGTAATATGAGGAATTACCTGAACTGTTTTTCCAAGGAAATCTCCTTTTCTTTCTTTTTCAATTACAGTCTGGTAAATTTTTCCTGTAGTAACGTTGTTGTTTTGGGATGTAGGAGCATCAAGATAACGCTCATAATGGCCTAAATCCAGATCCGTCTCCGCACCATCTTCAGTTACATAACACTCTCCGTGTTCATAAGGATTCAAAGTTCCTGGGTCGATATTGATATAAGGATCTAATTTTTGGATCGTTACATTAAAGCCACGTGATTTTAGTAGAAGTCCCAGAGAAGCAGAAACGATTCCCTTTCCCAAAGATGAAGTTACACCTCCTGTCACAAAGATGTACTTTGTATTCTTTTTACTCATTAGATTAGGTTTGTGCAAAGTTAGGGGAAAAAGAAATACAAAGCAATCTTTTACATTTTGAAAATGGTAAAACATCCTTCAAACAATCATAAAACCTGATAAAAATTTTTATCTATATTTGGTATAAGCAAATGAAACAAAGCTATAACCATCATGATTTCCGTATATAAACTAAAACCAAAATTCCAGCAGCTCCTCACTCCTGTTTTATTATTTTTTCATAGAAATAAGATTACAGCCAATCAGATTACGATCAGTTCTATTCTCTTATCCGTGGTCATTGGGATATTGTTCTGGAATGCTGATATTTCGAAATGGTTCTTGCTAAGTCTTCCTGTGGGATTGCTGATGAGAATGGCTCTAAATGCTTTGGACGGAATGATGGCCAGGAAATTCAATCAGACGAGTACTCTTGGTGAGGTTTTAAATGAAGTAGGTGATATTGTCTCTGATGTCATTATATTTTTCCCTCTTCTTAAGTTTCAGCCTGAGAGTTTATATCTTATCGTTGTCTTTATCGTTCTTAGCATCATTAATGAATTTGCAGGATTAATGGGGAAAATCGTAGGAAAGGAAAGGCGTTATGACGGACCTATGGGAAAAAGTGACCGTGCCCTTATCCTTGGATTGTATGGTTTGCTCACCCTTTTCGGAGTAAACATTACCGTTGTTTCCCCATACATTTTTGGAATTATCATTGTTTTACTCCTGATCAGTACTTATACACGACTTAAGAAATCTCTGAATGAAGCCTGAAGAAAATAAATTCGCAGATGTTCCTTTACGGGTAAAAACATGGATCTACATCATTATTGTTTTTGCGCTGGGAGTTTCACATCCTCTTGCTATGACCATTTTGGTTTCATGGATAAGTTTTCAATGTTTTTTTGAATTTTCAAGGATGTTCAAAATTTATGATTCTCCACTTGCTCCTTCAATTTTCATAAGTGTTTTACAGTTTTTCATGCTCTATTTTTTGAATACTGACGTTTACCTTTTGTACAGTTTCCTTATAACAATCCTCATTATATGCCGTTCTGTACTGAAAGGTTCCTCCGTAAAACAGATATATGGAATTTCCATTGCCTTATTAATATGTCTTATCGCTTTTCCGAATTTGTTATGGATAAGAAATCGTTTTGATGGGTTGAATGCCATTATCTTCATTGTAGTAGTGACTGAACTGAACGATGTATTTCAGTATCTGATGGGTAAGTTTTTCGGAAAACATAAAATAACGCCTCAAATCAGTCCCAACAAAACACTGGAAGGGCTTATTGGTGGTATTTTTATTACGATTATCCTGAGTAACATCTTAGGGTATTTTCTGCTTACAACAGACATTGTAACCAATTCTATTTTAGGACTTGTTCTGGGAGTTTCAGGATTTTTCGGTGATATCTTCATGTCTTATTTAAAAAGGAAAACCGGTGTAAAAGATACCGGCAGCCTGCTTCCCGGACACGGTGGCCTTCTTGACAGAATGGACAGCCTGGTTTTCAATGCACCTTTATTCTTTTGGTTATTTCCTCTTCTGATAAAAAATTAATGCCATGGAAGAAAAATTTAAAAGAGCTGTTATTTTTTCAGGAGGCGGAACAAGGCTGATGATTTATCTGGGAATCTTCGCTGCTCTGGAAGAACTGGATCTCAAACCGGATCTCCTGATTGCTTCCTGTGGTGGATCATTTGCAGCGACAATCATCAATGCTTTTCCTGATGATCTTTCCCGGAAAGAATATCTAACATCTGAAGAGTACTTTCAGTTTGTTTCAGGAACTGTATTAACAAAGCAGAGAAAACTTTCACAAATCGGATTTTTCTCCTTAAAAAAACTTCTGGATAAAAGAAAAGCCCCATTCATTGAAGATGTTTTCAACCGATATCTTGTTGAAATGCCCCAAGATCTATCCAAATGTTTTCCATCCATCAAAAATGTTCAGTTTTCAAAAGAAATACCTACCCTAATTATTGGTTCGGAGATTCTTTTTACCCCAAAAGAATGTGGACAAAAAAGAAATAAAAGAAAATTATATCAAAAAACAATCTTCACAGATCCGGAAACAGCAAAGAAGATTTATCCTGAACAAATTGTCAGTCATTCTGAAAGCTTAAAAAACAGTACTGTTGAAGAAACGTTCAAAATAGTTACTGACCTTTCCATGCTTGAAAGTACCCGCGCTTCTATTTCCGATATGTTTTATGTAGAACCTGCATTTCTTCAGGGAAAATATTTTGCTGGCGGAGCTATAGATCTTATACCTGCAGAATTAAGTCAGCATCTCGCACAGGAAATTATTACCGAAAAAAAACAATCATACAATCCTGTAGAAGAAGCACTTGTACGTGCTGTCCTTGGATTTAGTGGAAATGAAAGGCTTGCAGAGACAGACAAACTTTTATCCGGCTTCCAAATTGATACCCTCAACATAAAACAGGAACTGGAAGGACATTATCTGAAAAAAGGAATTGACTGGAGAAAATTTGAAATCAATTTTTCGTTTCCTAAAAGTTACCCACAATTTGTGAAAGATATGGAAATACAGTGGCAGTATGCTTTCAGTCAAACAATGAAAACTATTAGAAAGTGATGACAAATCCTCAACTGAAGACGGGAAAATTCCCCTTCTCCGGAGGGGTGGCGAAAATTCAAAGAATTTTTGACGGGGTGGTTTTTAACACATAGTTTTAAGTTTCGGCTAAAGCCAATGGAAATGCAACCTATTGTGATCATGGGCTAAAGCCCGTGCCTATTGAATATCTTAGTTTTATAAATAATACTAAAACCATTAAGAAAGTTTAAGAAATAAAGTAGAGTTAAGATGAATCATCCTGATTTTTAAGCTTAAAGCAAAGCTCATCTTCATATTCTAAACATCTTAAAAAAATCTTAATGTTTCAATCGTTAAAAACATTCACCTTATTTTCACTTTTAAAATCTATTTTTACATAGAATTGAAAACCATCAGACACTCATGAACGTTTTTATCGCAGGCGGAACTTCAGGGATTGGCTATGCACTGGCCAGACACTATCTTTCTAAAGGATACGGTGTAGGAATCTGTGGAAGAGATCTTACCAAAATCCCGGAGAATGATTCTAAAGATATAAAGGCTTTTCAGACAGATGTTTGTGATATTAATGCCCTGTTATCCACATTACAGTCTTTTCTTGTGGATAAAAATGAACTTGATATTTTCATTAACTGTGCAGGAAGCTATGCAGAAGATGTAGCAGGAAGAATTTCGTACGAAGAGGCTGAAGAAATGCTTCAGACCAATATTCTGGGAACCGTTAATTTTTTCGAGGCAGCAAGAAAAGTAATGAAAAATCAGAAAAAAGGAAGGATTGCCGTGATTGCTTCCGTTTCAGGGATATTGGAATATGAAAATTCCAGTCTTTATACGAAGACAAAACGTTCTGTCATACAGATTGCCGATGCCTATCACCGCGCACTGAAACCTTTTGGAATTTCCGTCACTACAATTGCTCCGGGATATATTGATACCGAAAAATTAAGGCAGCTTAACCAAAATAACTTAAGTAAAAAACCATTTCTTACGGAGGTAGAAACCGCAGTTTCCATCATATCAGAAGCCATAGAAAAACAGAAAAAGCTTATTATTTTTCCAACAAAAATGAAGTGGATGATGAAATCTTTATCCCTGCTTCCTTCTTCTTTATTAAATATCATCATGTTCAGAAAAGCCCAATGGATGAAAAACGACTGACAATACAAAGAAAGCTGTACGCCTTGATTCTGTGTTCCATTGTATTTATGATGGTTTACAATTTTGCAGCGTGGTATATTTCAAAACTGACTGATATTCCGTCCTTCGTTTTTAATTTTGAAAATTACATTCCATTTATTCCGTGGAGCATTATTCCTTATATGACCAGCGGAATCTTTTTCTGTCTGGTATTTTTTTTCTGTCAAAATAAAGAACAGCTTAAAGTTTTAACACAGCGTATGCTCTTCGTAACGGTTGTTGCCGGAATTTGCTTCTTATTATTTCCCTTAAAATTTTCCTTGTCCAAACCTGAAATCAACGACTCGGTTCTGGGATATTCTTTTCAGTTTTTAAAAGTATTTGATTCTTCTTTCAATCAGGCTCCGTCCCTTCATATTGCCTATGCTTTTATTTTCTGGTCTGTTTTCAGGAATGTAAAAAAAGGAAGATCATTCGTTATGCTTTGGCTTATTATCCTGGGAATTTCTACGTTGACAACGTATCAGCATCATTTCATTGATGTCATAACCGGAAGTATTCTTGCCCATTTTAGTTTTATCATCTTTCCTTATCAAAAAAATAATTTTCTGTATAGAAATTTTCATATCGCCAACCTCTATTTTTTATCAGGATGGTGTATTATTTTAATCGCATTTCTGACTAATCAATTCTTCGGAGAAACAGGGTTGTTACTCCTTTGGCCAGGGTTGATGATTATTCTGATCGGGTATCATTATCAGAAAAATGACATCTTCTTTTTAAAAAATAAAGCAGGACATATTCCGTGGATAAAAAAGATTTTCTATATCCCATATCTGTTAATTTACAGGATATTTTGGAGGTTTTTCCGGAAAAACAGGACTCCTGTGGAAATTATTCCCCGATTATATATTTCATCAAGACCAGATCGTGAAAGCATACAAGATTTCGGAATTAACAAGGCAACCCTTGTGTATGACCTGTCAGGTGAAATAGAAGAACTCTCTATCATAAAAGATACAGCAGTTTATCATTCTTTTCCTTTTCTGGACATTGGAACATTTGAGAGTTCTGAAACCCAAAAGCTGGTTACGGAAATCACAGAATCTTATCAGAAACTTCCGCCGGACGGCAAGATTCTGATCCATTGCACAATGGGATTCACAAGAAGTTCGCTAATCGGAATTTTAGTAATCAAAAATATTCTATCTTTACCTCTTACAGAAGCAATAACCATGATGAAAACCCACAATAAGCATGCGGTCATACCTACTTATCTGGAGGATTTTCTGAAAAAATTTTAATCTATGAACAGCGGACATTTTACAAGTTTTGACAACAGTGAAATTTTTTATCGTGAGTGGAATTATCAACCTCAGCAGAAGAGTATCATCATGATCCACCGTGGACATGAACATTCTGAAAGACTAAATGATATTGCACAGTCTCCCCAGTTTTCAAAATACACTATCTTCGCATTTGATCTTCGTGGGCATGGGTATACGAAAACCCAAACCTCATCTGTTTTTATGGATTATGTAAGAGATTTAGATGCTTTCTCTCAATTTATCAATTCCCAATACGATATAAAAACGACAGACATTTTCGTTGTAGCCAATAGTATAGGCGGAGTGGTAGCTTCTGCATGGGCTCATGATTTTGCCCCTTCTATTGCAGGAATGGCTCTTTTGGCTCCAGCTTTTAAAATCAATCTCATTGTTCCTTTTGCTAATGAAATGATTACGTTAGGAACAAAGCTTAAGAAAGGGCTGATCATTAAAAGCTATGTAAAATCCAAAATGCTGACTCATGATCCTGAGCAGCAAAAAGCATATGATACAGATCCCCTGATCTCAAGGTCTATTGACGCAGAACTTCTTATTGATCTGGCAAAAGCAGGAAAACGTCTGGTAGAAGATGCTGAAGCTATAGATACCCCTACTTTAATTCTGGCTGCAGAAAAAGATCATGTAGTTTTTAATAAAGATCAGAAAATATTCCATGAAAAACTGGATACAGATTTGAAACATTATGAAGTGCTGCCTGATTTCTTCCATGGAATTTTATTCGATACCGGAAAGGAAAAAGTCTACGATAAAATTGTGGATTTTGCTGAAAAATGCTTCAACAGAGCAACAAAGCAAAACTCTCTTTCTCCCGACCGTTTTTCTGTAAAAGAATATAATGATCTGCAAAATAATGTCGGGAATAATCTGAATTTTAAAATGCAGAAATTTTCTTTAGGAAAAATCGGGAAACTAAGCAATGGAATGGCCATTGGTCTGAAATACGGCTTCGATTCCGGAGCTTCGCTGGATTATGTGTATCAGAATCAGCCCAAAGGCAAATTCGGTTTTGGAAAAATGATGGATAAAAACTACCTCAATGCGATCGGCTGGAAGGGAATCCGCATCAGAAAGCAACATTTGCTGCAGCTTTTGGAACAAAATATCAAAACACTAAAACAACAGGGAAGACCTGTGAAAATACTGGATATTGCGGGCGGAACAGGAAATTATTTGTTCGATATCAAAGAAAAATATCCGGACGCAGAAATCGTTATCAACGAATTTGTAAAATCCAATATCGAAATCGGGGAAAAGGTGATTAAAGAAAAGAATTTTCAGAATATCAGATTTACCAATTTTGACTGTTTTGATCCGCAAACCTATCAAAAACTGAATTTCGAGCCTAATATCACCGTTGTATCGGGGATTCTTGAACTTTTCGGAGATAATGAAATGGCGAGTAAAGCGATTCAGGGAGTGAATTCTATTTCGGAAAAGAATGCCTTCATCATTTACACCGGACAACCATGGCATCCTCAGCTGAAAATGATTGCCTATGTACTGAATAACCATCAGAACAAAGACTGGATTATGAGAAGACGCTCACAGAAGGAGCTGGACAGAATAATGGCTTTTAATACCATTCAGAAAGAAAATATGCTGATTGATGATTTTGGAATTTTCACTGTTTCTTCCGGAAAAGTAAACGTTTCAGATTAATACTATTTTCCATTCCCGCAGATTCTCTGACCGGTTTTTATAAACAAAAAAGGTTTTCCATTAGAACAGAAAACCTTTTTATATTTTATGGGTTGAATATTATTGCTTCACCAGTTCAAAGTAAGCGGTTACTTCAACATCTTTTGCTATACCTGCTCCTGTAGGATCATATTTGATTCCATAATCCAGACGGTTTACAGTAAACTTGGTCTGAATTCCCATAATTTGTTTTCCGTCTTTATTTTTTGTAATTCCACCGAAGGTAACCGGAGCCGTAATATCTTTCTCCACTCCTTTGATCGTCAGTTTCCCTTTAACAATATAGTTGTTGTTTTTATCTTTTGTAACGGAAGAGCTCTTAAATTCAATAGCAGGATATTTGGCCACATCGAAAAACTCTTCACTTATAAGATGTCTGTCTCTCATGTCCACTCCGGTATTAATGGTGGAAGCACTTATAGAAAAGCTTAAATCAGCATTATCCAGATTTGCCCCACTACTGGCCATCCTTCCGTCAAACTTATCGAATCTTCCTTGTACAAAGCTAATTCCCATATGTTTAATATTAAAATTGATGGAAGAATGCATATGGTCTACGTCCCACGTACCTTGTGCAAAGGCAACAACACTTAAAAACACAAACACGAAAGATAAAAATACTTTTTTCATAGTAATGATATTTTACATTAATATTTTAATTGAATGAGGCTAATATATGAAAGATATTTCTACTACGTATGGATTAGTTTTTAATATTAAGTTCAATTAGATTCTGAAAAAAAAATGCTTTTTTATACCTTCGCAGTATGGCAAAACTGAAAACAGCATATTTCTGTCAAAACTGTGGAACACAGTATCCTCAATGGCTGGGACAATGTAAAAACTGTGGGGAGTGGAATACCTTAGTAGAAGAGGTTGTTGAAAAACCTTCTCACAAAAATCCGCCTTTTTCAAAAACGAAACAACACGTCATCAATATTGTTGAAGTGGAAACAAGCGAGGAACCGAGAATAAAAACACCTTCCGAAGAACTGAACCGCGTTTTAGGAGGTGGAATTGTTTTAGGCTCCGTTACTTTGATTGGTGGCGAACCGGGAATCGGGAAATCTACCCTTCTGCTTCAGCTTGCATTGAAAATGAAGAAAAAAATCTTCTATGTTTCCGGGGAAGAAAGTGCATCTCAGATTAAAATGAGAGCAGACAGGCTTACGGATATTCAAAATCCGAACTGTTTCCTTTTTACAGAAACGTCATTGGAGAAAATTCTTCATGAAGCAAAAAAACTGGAACCGGATTTCATGATCATTGATTCCATTCAGACGCTGCAGTCTCAACTGATAGAAAGTTCTCCCGGAACTGTCTCTCAAATCCGGGAATGTTCCAATGAGATTATCAAATATGCCAAAGAAAATAATACTCCTGTTTTCCTTGTAGGCCACATCACCAAAGACGGCCAAATTGCCGGCCCAAAAGTCCTAGAGCATATGGTAGACGTGGTTCTGAATTTCGATGGAGACCGAAATCACCTTTTCAGATTGTTGAGAGCCAATAAAAACCGTTTTGGTTCTACCGCAGAAATTGGTATTTATGAAATGGTTTCCCAGGGATTGAAAGAGATTAAAAACCCTTCTGAAATTCTGATCACCAAGAAATTTGAAGAACTGTCCGGAAATTCCGTTGCCGTAACGCTGGAGGGAAACAGACCTATGCTTCTTGAGATTCAGGCATTGGTAAGCACAGCTGTTTATGGTACTCCTCAAAGAAGCTGCACCGGTTTTGATTCAAAAAGGCTCAATATGCTTTTGGCTGTACTGGAAAAAAGAGCAGGTTTTCAATTGGGAGCAAAAGATGTTTTCCTGAATATTACCGGAGGGATAAAAACAGATGATCCGGCACTGGATCTAGCGGTCATTGCTTCTGTTCTTTCTTCCAATGAAGACATTGCCATTTCGGAACATTACTGCTTTGCCGGAGAAATTGGTCTGAGTGGAGAAATACGTCCTATAGCCCAGGTAGAACAAAGAATTACTGAAGCTGAAAAGTTGGGGTATGAAAAAATATTCGTTTCTAATCTTAATAAAATTCCAAAGAGAAAATTTGGAATAAAGATTGAAGAAGTGAGTAAAATTGAGGATTTTCACGAGAGACTTTTTTAAAAATAGAGAAATAATATTATTGTGAATGGTCAATTTTGCTTCGCAAGTCAATCGTCAATTGGAATGTGGATAAAAAAATTCACAAGCGAAGCGGATTCACTATAGGGGAAACTGTCAATGGTCAATTTTGCTTTGCAAGTCAATCGTCAATTGGAATGTTGATAAAAATTCACAAGCGAAGCGGATTCACTATAGGGGAAACTGTCAATGGTCAATTTTGCTTTGCAAGTCAATCGTCAATTGGAATGTTGATAAAAATTCACAAGCGAAGCGGATTCACTATAGGGGAAACTGTCAATGGTCAATTTTGCTTTGCAAGTCAATCGTCAATTGGAATGTTAATAAAAATTCACAAGCGAAGCGGATTCACTATTCACTATTCACTATTCACCATTCATTATAATACCCAACATTCACATTTAATTCATACCTTTAAATTATGAATTATCTGGCGCATTCTTTTCTTTCTTTTACCGACGGACAGATCGTGGGGCAGTTTCTTGAAGATTTTATCCGCAACAGGGATCGTTTTTCTTTCCCGAAAGATATTCAGGACGGAATTACCCTGCACAGAGCCATTGATACTTTTACAGATTCCCATCCTGCCATTCATGAAGCCAAAAAAGTATTTGCTCCTTTGGTAAGATTGTACGCAGGGGCATTTGTAGATGTTTCTATGGATCATTTTGTAGCCAACGATTTTTCTTTACATACGCTTGAGGGCTGGAAAGCGCATTCCCTTCGAGTGTACCGTGTTTTGAATGCCAATGAACAATGGCTGCCCGAAAACTTCAAAAAAATGCTTGTCAAAATGGAGCATGATGACTGGCTTTATAATTATCGTGAAGACTGGGGAATTAAATTCAGTATTCAGAATGTACTTAATAAAGCAAAATATCTTGATAAGGACATTCCTGTTTTTGAAGCTTTTTTAAAGAATAAAGAGCGTCTTCAGCAATGCTATGATGATTTTTTCCCTGATCTGCTCGCCCATGCAAAAGGTATCAATACGTTGATTCAGCTGGAAAATTAACATCCTTAAAACTGTTTATAGAGATAACGGTTAGGATAAGTAAGTTTTTCACTTCTTCTTTCTCCATTCACAATAATATGGACAATATTGATCTGATCATCAAAAAGATTATACAGAAAGCTTACTGCAGTTTCTACTTTTTTGGGAGTGGATACAGATTCTGATTCCAGAAATACATTTACCGATTCCTGGTCTTCTTCATATCCGATGTAGTTTACCCTCAAAAATTTATTGTCAACTTTTAATTTGAAATATTCTGAGCAATATTTTTGCAGGGCATCATTCAATTTTGCTTTGTATTGTTCGTCATTAAAATGAAAAGCGCCTCCATATTTTTTCCCCAAGCCATTTTCCATATCATCAAGGAAAAACCTTCCTGTCACTTCAAATGTTCTGGATTTTGAATTATAATTAATTTCCACAGAGCCTACATGGTAGGGATGAACAGCCTCATCGCTTACAAAACTCTGAAAGACGATGGTTACCAATACAAGAAATCCCAAAAAAAGCTTACGTGACATGAATTTTATTTTAAGCAAATATAAAAAAAGCAGCAGTTATAGAAACTGCTGCTTTTTTATTGAAGTTGATTACTGAATTTTTATTCTTTAATCACCTTTTTCGTAATTTTTGTATTATCCTCCAATACAATGGTGAACAGATAAGTTCCTCTTACCAGTGCTGAAACATCAATTTTACTTGCGTTGGTATTGACATTTGCTGTTTTAACCAGTTTTCCTGAAGCATCATAAATAGTTACCGCTCCTTTAGAATGTCTGCCCAACACTACATTCACAAAATCTTTCGCAGGATTTGGGGTGATATTCACCTCTGCATTGATCTTAACATCTGCTGTTCCCAGTGTTGTACCTGTTTTAACAAAATATCCGCCAAAGCCTGTCGTCTGGAAGCTCACTTCCCAGTATTGGTAGGTATCATTCCAGATAATATCTGCAATATCAGGAGTGATAATCGCTGCAGTTCCTCCAAAAGAAGCTACTGTACCTGTAGTACTTGTTCCTGTGTATTTTTCAATAAGAAGATTGGCTTTATTGGCAACATCGGTAGGTGAAGTAGGTAATTTCACTCCATTTGTGAGATTATAAGCATCAAAATCACTTTGCTTAAAGTATAAAGTTACTTTTCCGGTTGCAGTCGTAGTGTTTGCATCCGAATTGATTTCATATCTTCTTGCCACATAGTTGGGCTGTGCATTATCCACCCATACTTTTGATGTTACATTTCCTGTTACAGTACTTGCTGCTTCTTTTTCTACTCTTGCTATAAGCTGGCAGGTATTGGTAAAATAGTTATATCCATTGGCTACCGTGCTGGCTTTCGTTTGGTTGGAAGTTGCTAAATTTTTCACTTCAGCTACATTTTCATACACTACAGCCCTCATTTTAAAATCAAATGTTCTTGAAGTCCATGCTGTACCATCTGTAGATGTTTTAGATCTGTTATTAACTACTGCATTTTCAGCCTTCATAGCGATTCTTCCTCCCAAACCATTGACCACAATATAAAAATCTTTTCCGGTAACCATCTGTATATTCAGATCGGAAAGACTCACATAGTTCCAGGTAAATCTCTGTGTATTATTAAGCCACGAAGTGATTGTTTTAGTCGCTATAATATCCCCGGGATTTCCATTGGCATCCACTTTTCTGATTTGAATATCCACCGGAATATCAGAAGGAAGTGAAGTTCCTGTTAAAAACGAAAATCCTCCCAGTTTTCCTGTTAATGTTGGGGTATATCTGACAGCAAGAGCTATATTATCAAAATAATAATTTGATTCTGTATTGGCAATGATGTAAGGTTCATCATACCCTACTGTTTCGAAATTAGATTTCACACATCCCAGTTCATCAGTAACAGCTTTATAAATATCTAATTTACCATATCCCCATCTCATATTCGGAACAGTACCGGTTGCCCCATCCATTCTTGCGTTAGCTGTAAGACGAGCTTTCACCTGCGCTGCCGTTAATGCCGGATTGGCCTGAAGCAATAATCCTACTGCTCCTGCTACTCCTGGTGAAGACATACTTGTTCCCTGGTTTTTCACATAATAGTTGGTTCCTGCAATAATATCTGTAGCTCCGGGAGAAGAATCAGATGATCTGGTTGAAATCACATTCTGACCGGAAGCCGCAATTTCCGGTTTTTGAACCCCATCTACTCTTGGTCCTTGCGCACTGAATGATGATATGGATTCCTGTGGAGTAAGGGTATAATAACCGCTTGTTCCACTGTACCAGCTTGTTCTTCCTAAATATGAAGCCACGGTAATGGCATTAGAAGCATTCCCGGGAGACCCTACAATATATTCATTATCACCATTTTGCAAAGTTGTACTCACTCCCTGGCTGTACAACCAGCCATGTGTAGTAATCTGCTGGGTTCCGTTATTGGTAATTTCTAAGGTATAATTTCCCTGAACATTTGTAGTTCCGGAAGTTCTGGTTACCACCATCTGAACATACCGCTTGTTATTATCATTCCCCCAGTAGTTATACATTGTTGCTGTAAGCCCTCCTCCCAATATACTGTGAGCAGTAGTTGTACTTATATTCTGTGTATACTGTTGTCCGTCCGGAGTAGTTAGTTTTGCTGTAACAGGAGTATTATCATTGGCATACATAATAAATGAAAATACTGAAGTTGCAGAAGTATTGCTTGAAACGGTAAAGGCATACGTCTGTGCCGCACCAGCCGCAATATCAAATTTTCTATGAAGATTGGCTCCATAATCATTACCTGCAGAAATAACCACTACTCTACCAGGTCCTGAAGTGGTAAAATTGTTCACCGCTACCTCATGGCTGGAAGTTCCGTCATGAGCAGTTCCCTGTCCGCCAATACTCATATTGACAACAATAGGTTTATTAAGCGCTGTTGCTACGTTTTTAAAATAGGTTAAAGCATTAATGGTATTTGTTGTAGGAAAAGATCCGTTACCACCTTTTACAAATACAATATCGGCATCAGATGAAAATCCTTTATGTCTTTTATCCGTAAATGCAGAGCCATTGCCAGCTGCCGTCCCAGAAACATGGGTTCCGTGTCCGTTTGTATCATTTTCACGTACAAATCCTGTGGGTGTTCCATCTAACTCATCTTCAATCTGTGCTCTTGTATACTCTACACCTGTTGAAAATCCTGTAGGCGTTGTCTCTCCTGCTTGTGCTGTGAGTGTCTGATCCCAGATAGAAACAATTCTGCTTTTGGTCTGATCATTGGCTTTTCTGAAGTCCGGATGTTTCCAGTCTATTCCACTGTCATAAATTCCGACTAAAACACCTGTTCCATTATATGCAGTATTATTGAAAACTCCATCCTGCAAAAGGCTTGCTCCGGACTGAGCTCTGCTCACATCATTATGAAGTTCATCAAACTCAGGAGCCATTACTGAAGTTACATAAGGAAGTTTCGTAAGCCGTTCAAGATCATCCATGGAGACCAGGGCGGTAGAAAACGTTGGCAGCTGACTTTGGATCAGGAAACCATCAGCCTTCAGTTTTTCAGGCTCTTTCGTATAAATAACGCATGAATACATAGTCTGAGCTCCCTTTGAAGTCACTACCAGATGCTGGTCAAGTTTCATATCAGGACGTTCCAATTCTTTTACTGCTCTTCCATTGGTAATATTTTCTTTATTTTTCAATAAAATATCAAACCGGGAGTCCAACTTCTGGACCTGACCGTAAAAAGCGTAGGAATATAATCCCAAAAAGGCTGCTGTAGCATTTCTAAGAAGCTTCGCTCCTCCAGGTGAAATGTTTACATTTGTAGAAAATAATTTTTTAATATCCATATTTCATTTTTATGCAATACAATTATACAATTTTTATTCAATACATAAATAGTATAAAGCATTAATAAAAATCAAGTATAAAAATTAAACCAAAAACAAAACAAACCCCACTTTAACAATATATTCAAAATATAAAATATTTTAATCAAAATGCAGGATTTTCTTTTTTATTTAAACCTTGGATGGGAACATATTATTTCTCTGGATGCTCTGGATCATCAGCTTTTTGTACTGGCATTGATCGCTGTTTATTCCTACAGTGACTGGAAAAAAATCCTGATTCTGGTGACTGCATTTACAATAGGACATTCCATTACATTAGCTTTGAGTATTCTGGATGTTTTCAGAGTTCCTTCTGACTGGGTTGAATTTTTAATTCCTTTAACCATTGTTCTGACTTCTTTGGATAATATTATCATGAAAAATCAGAAACAAACCTTGATGCGGGCCAATTACTACCTTGCATTAATCTTTGGACTTGTTCACGGCATGGGATTCGCCAACACAGCAAGAGTAATGATTGCAAAAAGTCAAAGTATTGCTTTACCTCTCCTTGGGTTTAATATTGGTTTGGAGCTTGGCCAGATTGTAATTGTTGCTGCGATTTTAATCATCCTGTTTATTTCGCTCAATCTTTTTAAAGTGAATAAAAAAGACTGGATTCTGTTTGTTTCTTCCGGGGTATTTGCTTTATCCCTGAAAATGACTCTGGAAAGAATTCCGTTTTAAAAGTTAAATATTTTTATTATTTCAGCAGCTAATTCCTATCTTTGACCATTAATAAATCATTTCGGTTATGAAACTAAAAGTTGTTATACTTTCACTTTCTGTATTTGCATATACAGGTTTCACCGCACAAAATATTCAGAATAACCCAGGCAGCAACCATGGCAACAAGTTTGAGCAGCTGGGAACGATTCTACCAACACCCAATATTTACAGAACAGCTTCAGGAGCTCCCGGACACGGATACTGGCAAAACAGAGCCGACTATAACATTTCCGCTTATCTGGATGAGGATAAAAGAAATCTGAAAGGTTCGGAAACAGTTACCTACTACAACAATTCTCCGGATGAGTTGGATTATATCTGGTTGCAGCTTGATGAAAACGAACACTCAAATATCAGAAATGCAGGATATGACGCTTCATCTATTCTTCGTCCTTCCACTACAGACCAGCAGCTTAAAATTTCTGAGCTTCCTGTGAAAGATAATGGCTATGGAGTAAATCTTGAAAAAGTGACTGATGCTTCAGGGAATCCTTTGAAGTATACCGTCAACAAAACCATGATGCGTATTGACCTCCCAAAAGTTTTGAAAAAGGGAGAAAAATTCGTTTTCAAAGTAGACTGGAATTACAATATCTCTAACAGAATAAAGATGGGAGGCCGAGGCGGTTACGAAAACTTCCCCGAGGATGGTAATGATCTGTATACAATAACACAATGGTATCCAAGAATGTGCGTGTATAGCGACTTTCAGGGATGGCAGAACCATCAGTTTACCGGAAGAGGTGAATTTGCTTTGGTTTTCGGAGATTTTAAAGTTTCTATGAATGTTCCTGCCGATCATATTGTAGGAGGAACCGGAGAATGTAAAAACTACGATCAGGTATTAACAGCTGATCAGTTATCAAGATACAGAAAATCTGAAAATGCAGCTGAGCCCATCGAAATTGTAACATTGGATGAGGCTAAAAAAGCAGAGAAAAATCATTCAAAGCAAAGAAAAACATGGGTTTTTGAAGCAAAGGATATTCGTGATTTTGCATGGACTTCTTCCAGAAAATTTGTCTGGGACGGAATGCGTGTAACAATCCCTGAAAACAATAACAAGGTAATGGCAATGAGTTTTTATCCAAAAGAATCTTATGGCCTTTACAGAAAGTTTTCCACAAAAGCTGTAGCGCACACCATTAAAACCTATTCAGAATTTACCATTCCTTATCCATATCCTGTAGCACAGTCTGTAGAGGCATCCAATGGAATGGAATATCCGATGATCTGTTTTAATTTCGGAAGAACAGAGAAAGACGGCACCTATTCTGAAGGAACCAAAAATGGGATGATCGGTGTAATTATCCATGAGGTTGGTCACAACTTTTTCCCGATGATCATCAATTCTGATGAAAGACAGTGGGCATGGATGGACGAAGGTTTGAATACATTTACTGAATATCTTACAGAAGAGAAATGGGATAACAAATTCCCGTCTAAAAGAGGACCGGCATGGACGATCGTAGACTACATGAAACTCCCGAAAGATCAGCTGGAGCCTATCATGAGTAATTCAGAAAATATTGTTCAGTACGGCCCGAACGCCTATTCAAAACCTGCAACAGGATTGAACATTCTTCGTGAAACAATCATGGGAAGAGAGCTTTTCGACAAAGCATTTAAAACGTATGCTAAAAGATGGGCATTCAAACATCCTGAACCTGCAGATTTATTCCGCACCATGGAAGATGCCAGCGGTGAAGACCTTGATTGGTTCTGGAGAGGCTGGTTCTACGGTACAGATCCTGTAGATATTGCTATTGATAAGGTAACGGTAGCTGTTCCTAATCTTGAGACTGATCCAAAAGCAGCTGCAGAAGTAAAATATCAGGTTGAAAAACCTTTGGTGAACAGTTTCGAAGACCTTTCAAAAATCAGAAACAGAGAAGATAAGAATATCAAATTCTATGTAGACGGAGATAAAGATCTTCAGGACTTCTATTACAGATACGACAGAGGCCAGGAAAAGGTAGATAATAATAAGGAATACACTGTCAAACCAGCAGCCAATCTTCCTTTAGATGCTAAGGACAAAGAGAAATTCAAAAATATTACAGGCTATCAGATAGACTTTGTGAATAAAGGCGGACTGGTAATGCCGATCATCCTTGAATTCACTTTTGAAGACGGATCAAAATTATATGATAAATCTGCGGCTCAGATCTGGAGACTGAACGAACAAAAGGTTTCCAAGACGTATTATTTTGACAAAAAATTAAAATCTATTCAGCTTGATCCAATGAGAGAAACTGCTGATATTGATACAACCAATAACTTATGGACAAGTACCGGATCCGGTGCTGAAACTTCAAAATTCCAACTCTTTAAACAAAAACAGGAAGGAGGTTCTGTGAGAGGAGGCTCCACCGGAAAAGTTAATCCAATGCAGGCCGCCGGAAAAAGTTAAAAATCAAAAGGTTGTAACTTTTAACAAATACAGCACTACTTATTATTAAAAAGATCATGAGAACCATTCTTTTCCTTTTAATACTAAGTAGTGCTAATTTTTTTTCTCAAAAACTGCTAACGCCGGAAAATTCAGGAATCAATCAAAAATTAATACAAGATGAAACTTCCGAAGCTCTATGGCTTGCAGAAAATGCAGGAACAAAAATAGAAATAGGACGCATTACCACCGAGACAAAAAAACTGAACAAAACAGATCTTCTGATCAGAACAACTGTACAAATGAAACAGGCTCCTGATGCAAAATGGACAGATTCTACCCTTGTGAAAATATCGAACTTCACCCCCATTTATCATTCTTCATACAATATAAACAGAGATACGGTTCTCAAGTCTGGGAAAGATAAAGTCACCGGATATTATCTGGATAAAAAATCTCAGAAAAAAGATATCATTGATATTCCTGCTGCACATTATTTTGATAGCAGCAGCTATGCAATGCTGATACGCTATCTTCCTTTGAAAGAAAATTACACTGCCGAGATTTCTATTTTCGATTACAATCCAAAATCTGAGAAAAAAGGAATCATGAAAGCCTATATTCTGGATACTCAAAAAGCAGAATATAAAGGAAAGCCAGTTTGGGTAGTCAAAACAAATGATGATATCAGCAACAAAACGGCTACCACAACCTATTATATTGATCCTGCAACAAGAAAAATTGTAAAGCAGAACATGGATATGGCAGGAAGAAAAATGTCTTTGGAAATAACTCAGTAAATTATTGAAAACCAAACACCAACACCTGTTTTTCGTCTATAAAAAATATAACAATCTGGCTTAAAAAGTTTTATATTTGAATCACCATAAACACCAAATGTCAAAAACCTGATTGACTTTAAATGCTCAGGAACATACAAATCAAAATATTACTTATAAAAAATGCCAAATTACTAAGCAGAGATGCTCAAAAAACAATCCATGGCGGAATTGCTGCCAGATTAGTATGTTGCGAACGCGATGATAATGGAAAATGTACTTTATGGATTGGGCCTGGACAAAACTGTCCTTAGTTCTATCTCCTCATAACAATTTTGAAGAAAGCCGGAAATTTCCGGCTTTCTCTGTTTACATTCTCAATCTGAAGTACATCTATCACCATTGAAGAAAACCATTAATAACTGATAATCAAAATTTTATTAAAAAAAATATTAATAAAATATATCACATCATAAGGAAAAGTACTATCTTTGATTCTCTTATTTTACACCAAATGTCAAAATCCTGATTGACTTTAAATGTTCAGGAACGTACAAATCAAAATATTAATAACTATGAAAAATGCTAAATTATTAAGCAGAGACGCTCAGAAATCGATCAACGGCGGAGCAGCAGGACGCGTTTGCTGTGAGTACAATTACAAAGGACAGTGTATCCTTTGGATCGGACCTGGACAATACTGTCCTTAATTCAATCCTTAGATAACAATTTAAGATAAGGCCGGAAATGTTCCGGCTTTATTTTTTAACTTAAATGTTCTTTTAAATTCTTTTTATAAGTTCTCCCCAAAGGAAGCTCATCTCCGTTTTTCAGAAAAACATGACCGGAATTATACGAATTAATATGTTCTGACAATACAATATAAGACTTGTGAATTCTGATAAAACCGAAATGCTGAAATTTTTCCTCAAAATTGGACATTCTTTCCAGAATCATATACTTTTTCAACGGCGTCATCAGCACAATATATTCCCCGAATCCCTGTATCCAAAGAATATCTTTAAGAAAAACTTTATTCATCACATAATTGGATTTGAACATGATAAAGTCTTCTTGTTGCTGGCTGCTGGCTGAGTTTTTAAACTGAACAAAATCTCTTGCTTTATTGACCGCTTTTTTAAATGTGTCAAAATCCACAGGTTTGATAAGATAATGTACAACATCCAGTTCAAAGGCTTTCACTGCATATTTTGTTTCCAATGTAAGAAAAATACACAAGGGTGGATCGGGAAGTTGCTGTAAAAGCTCTACCCCATTGATTCCAGGCATATTGATATCAAAAACAACCAGATCCACTTTGTTTGCTTTCAGGAAAGCCAGCGCTTCTTCCGGTTTCTGAAAGGAAGCCAGCAATTCAACATCTTCAAGCTGATCACAATATTGTTTTACAAGTTGCAATGCAGGATATTCATCATCTACATTAACGATAGTCAGGTTAGCCATTGATAGTAATTGTTAAAGCAATTTTATATTGATCATTTTCTTTCGGTCCGGAATAAAATTCATACTGATCAGGATAAAATTTTTCCAATATATGAATAATTGCCTCATTACCCAATCCGTGATAATTAGATTCAGCTCCATGAATTCTATCTTTCCCTACAGAATTTATAATTTCAAAATACAATTCAGAGCGCTCAATATTACAGAATAATTTTATAAAACCATGAGCATCCTCTCCTATTGCTGAGTGTTTTAAAGCATTTTCAAATAAAGTAAGAAGTATAGCAGACGGGATTTCAGCAACATCAAATTCTTCTTGCTCTTCAATATCCATGACAATATTAAGCTGATTATTATATTTAAGCTGATATAAAGCTGCAAGAGCTTTCAATGAAGAAAACTCCTGGGAAACTGTTACTTTTTCTTTGCCGCTGTCATAAATAATATACTTCAGAAGTTTGCTCAACTGCAAAATAGAATCTGAGGTCTTCTCCGAATGGGTAAAACTATTGGCATAAATATTATTAAGGGTATTCAGCAAAAAATGAGGATTCAGTTTAGACTTCAGCAAATCAAGATACAGCTGATCTTTCTCTTCTCCAAGAGTGATCACATCCTGTTCTATTAAAAATTTGTCTTTGGTAATTCCCAAAAAAGATCCCACCAGAATGATGATTCCCTGTGAAATGTACACATTGTACAGAAACCCAACGTGATAGCCCTTTCCACTGAAATCCATCTGAAAAACAGCAGGCTCCCACAAAATCCTGAAAAGGCTGGAAACCAAAAAGCAGATTAAAGCATAGAGAATAAACTCCGGATACTTATTGGATAAATAAAACCGGGGAACCAGATAATAGTACACCAGATAATAAATTCCCACATTGAAAATGGTATTCAAAATAATGCTTATCACCAACTGAGTTGAATCCAGGAAGTAGTTTTCGGTGAAATAAGTCATCAAAATGAAGATAAAAAGGAAAAAAATATGCTGAAACCTCAACAAAAATTTCCAACGGTACTTCATAAGGCTTTCCAGAATCTTACCACTAAATAAAATTCTGATAATCAATAATATAATAATAAAATTAATGATTAAAAACATAGTCCATACCTTATTTTGAAACGCATCAAATATAATATCTTTTTGTCTCAAAATGCAGTTCGTTGAGAAAAACTGTCATTGATTGAAAAAATCCAGGCTCGCTCCTTCGAATAAATATATTTGAGAAACCGCAATATTAATCAAATATTACATGAAACTTAATATACGTTTAACGCTAATTTTATCATTTTGCTTGATAAATGGTCTTTTACATAGTCAAAGCAAAGATAACTATAACATGTGGTTTCAGTACCTGATGTCAGGTAAGATTACCGACAAAAGTACTTTAACTGCTCTTGCTCAATACCGTTCTTTTGATCTGGCTTACGATACACGACTTTTCCTTGTGAATGCCTATGTAGATTATGAAGTGGTAGAAAATATAAGACCTGCTGTAGGAGCTATGTTTTTGGTTCTTGAATCTTATAATGCTGATGATTCTAAAAAAATAAGGTATGAAAAAAGACCTTTTCAACAGGTAACCGCTGATTATTACATTGGCAGAACTTCAATCTCTAACCGACTTAGAGTGGAAGAACGTTTCCTCAGCAATCCTGATGAATTTATGGTCAGAATCAGATATCTGATCTCTGTCAGAATTCCTTTCAATAAAAAAGGCGAAAAAGAAAAGCTCTACGGCATTCTTAAAAATGAAATAAGGATGAATGTTGATAAAATAGAACCTTTTGACAGCAATCGTATCACGGCTGGCCTTGGAATAAAAATAGGGAAAAACTCTGCTTTGGAACTCGCCTTTATCAATCAGCTGGAAACCGGAAAAACAAGCAATTACGGATTCATAGGTTTCAGAAACAGCTTTGACTGGAGAAAAAAGAAACAACAATAACCTCACTAACATTATACTATATTATGCTTACATTTCTTGGTTTTTTAATGATTTTCATCTTCATGATCCTCATCATGAACAAAAAGATGACCCCGCTTACGGCTTTAGTCCTTGTACCTGTACTTATCGCCGTGGTGGCAGGATTCGGGCCTGACCTGGGGAAAATGATGAAAGATGGAGTAAAAGAAATAGCACTTACGGGGGTTATGCTGATTTTTGCCATCCTGTATTTCAGTCTGATGATCGATACCGGGCTTTTTGAACCTCTTGTGAATGCCATACTAAAGGCTGTAGGAGATAATCCGGTAAAAACAACCATCGGGACTGCCCTTCTCACCACACTTGTTTCTTTAGACGGAGATGGCTCTTCCACTTACATTATTGTGGTAGCAGCATTACTCCCGCTTTATAAAAAACAGGGAATGAACCCTTTAGTTCTAACCTGCATCATCATGCTAGCCGGCGGAATTATGAATATTTTACCATGGGGAGGCCCAACTGCCAGAGTAATGAGTTCTCTAAAACTGGGACATACTGAAATTTTTGTTCCTATGATTCCGGTAATGTTGATCGGGCTGGTATGGGTATTCTTTGTTGCCTATATTTTAGGAGTCAGAGAGAAAAAAAGAATCAGCAAACATGGTAAATACACCAAATACAGCGGACAGGATATTGCTGGCGAAAATGATCCCGCATTAAGACGTCCGAAACTTATTATTGTCAATTTAATCCTGACCATTATTTTGCTTTGTGTGATGATTCTGGATATTATTCCTTTGGGAATTGCATTCATGATTGCCTTCTGTATCGCTTCCCTGATTAATTATCCTAAACTGAAAGACCAGCAGAAGATTATTTCAAAACATGCAGGAAATGCTTTATCTGTGGCGGGAATGATCTTCGGAGCAGGAATTTTCACAGGTATTCTGAATGGTACCGGAATTATGAGTTCTATGGGAAATAGTATCATCAGTATCGTTCCAAAAACCTGGGGTGGCTATCTGAACATTATCACCGCCATATTCAGTGTACCGCTTACCTTTTTCCTTACCAATGATGCTTATTATTTTGGAATTCTTCCAGTCATTACAGCGACAGGCAGCCAGCTGAATATTCCGCCTGATATTTTGGGACGTGCCAGTCTTGTAGGACAGGCTTCTCATTTATTAAGTCCTCTGGTTCCTTCCACTTATCTGCTGGTTTCACTGGCAGGTGTTGAATTCTCTGACCATTTGAAATTTACCTTAAAGTGGGCTATAGGATCATCAATCGTCATGTTACTGGGTGCATTGGTTCTTGGTATTATATAAGGTTATATCTTTGAATTCTGTAATCTTATCCTAAAACGAGAATGATGAAAACTGCCAAGCAAAAAACATTTACAGACTCTTATTTAAGAAATCTTACGCTTTATGTATTCACAGCGATCATCTGTGGAGCATTAACCGGTTATTATTTTCCGGAAATCAGTAAGCATCTGGAAACGGTAAGCAGTTACTTTTTCATGCTTCTTGAAGTTTTGATTATTCCGGTTATTTTTATTGCTGTAACGTATGGAGTAAGCTATATTTTCAGCACCAAAAATGCTTTTAAAATTGTAAGTCAGATGGTTCTGTATTTTATAATCATCACCTCCATCAGTATTGTATTGGGGATCGGATCCGGTCTTCTTTTAAAACCGGGAGCGAATACGGGGATTATTCTTTCTTCACACAAAGCGTTACCTGAAAGGTTTCTAACCAAGACTACGAATCCTTTACACATCAGTAACTATGTACTTTTTCTTTTACTCTCGATATCTGCGGGAGTTGTAATTGGTCTTTCAAAGAAAAAAAATAACATTCTTAAAGCTATAGACGTAGGAAGGAACTTGTTTTTCAAACTCATCAAGTATGTGTACCTGTTTCTCCCGATAGTCATTTTCTCTAATATCGCTTACGGAATTTCTGTATACGGAATTAACACTTTGCTCCCATTAAGTAAGATTGTTGCCACAGTATATCTTACCTGTGTATTTTTCATCTTCGGAATATTAGGGGTTGTAACAGCTTATTTTAAAATTAACCTTTGGGATTTTTTAATCAGCATCAAAGAAGAAATCATTCTTGTTATCGCAACGTCTTCATCAAAGACCGCCTTCCCAATGATCTTTGATAAAATGGAATCACAGGGTTATGACCGGAAAATTCTCCGCCTTATTATTCCTCTAGGGTACAATTTTAATCTGGCCGGAGCTTGTATCTACCTTTCGATTTCATGTATTTTCCTGATCCAGTTTTATAATATTCCTCTTACCATAAAAGATTATTTCTGGCTTTTTATCACCATTTCCATCGCTTCAAAAACAGCTTCAGGGGTACCGGGATCCGGTTTTCTTGCCCTGATGTTTACCTTAAGCCGTTTTGGAAAAATCCCCACCACAGATCTTGCCCTTTTATACAGCATAGACCGCTTTATGAATGAAGCCAGATCAGTTACCAATTTCATAGGCATTTCAGTTTCTGCTGCCATTATTTCAAAACTTAATCAACATTCTATTCCCCTAAAAAATGATATTTCCTGATTTTACCCTCCTTTTCAATGACATCTTACAAAACCCTGCAAAATCTTTAGCCATTATCGGCAATCTCATCCTGATTGAAAGTCTCCTTTCCGTGGACAACGCCGCAGTATTGGCCACCATCGTAATGGATCTGCCCGAACATCAAAGAAAAAGAGCTTTGAAATATGGAATCCTGGGTGCTTATGTATTTCGGGGACTTGCTCTTATTTTTGCTTCTGTTCTGATTTCCGTTTGGTGGCTGAAACCACTGGGAGGATTATACCTGATCTATATTTCTTTGGACTGGTTGATCAAAAAGATGAAAAATAAAAACGATGAAGAAAGTGCAGAGGAAAGTCCTGACAAGGAATCCAGCTGGCTGTATAAAAATTCCATCGGGCTGCTGGGACAATTCTGGGCAACCGTTGCTATTGTGGAAGTAATGGACCTTGCTTTTTCTATCGATAATGTTTTTGCGGCAGTTGCTTTCTCAGATAATTTACTTCTCATTACCCTCGGAGTATTTATAGGGATTTTAGCGATGAGATTTATAGCGCAGTGGTTTGTCCGCCTTATGCAGGTATTTCCTTTCCTGGAAACTGCCGCGTTTATTGTGATTGCTATTTTAGGAATTAAACTAAGTTTATCGTTATATGAGCACTTCTACCCTGCCACCGCATTCGCTCAATTTCTAGGCAGCCATACCATGGAAATTTTAGTTTCCGCCATTACCGTTCTTTTGTTTGTAGTTCCTGTAATGACCAGTTATCTTATTGGATTTCCCGCACGTAAAAAATAATTTTTCTGCCAAATTTTCACATTCGGAAACAAAAGTCTGCCATTTCAGCCACCACGGTCTCATGGCATACATTTAGAGAATTACAACACAGAAATAATTAAAAAATAAATATATTATGTCAGTAAACTTTAAACCATTGGCAGACAGAGTTCTGGTAGAGCCAATCGCAGCAGAAACTAAAACAGCTTCAGGTATTATCATCCCGGACACTGCAAAGGAAAAGCCGCAAGAAGGTACTGTAGTGGCAGTAGGCCCTGGTAAGAAAGATGAGCCTACAACAGTTCAGGTAGGTGACAAAGTTCTTTATGGAAAATATTCAGGAGCTGAATTGAAGCTGGAAGGTAAAGATTATTTAATCGTAAGAGAAGCTGATTTATTAGGAATCATTGGGTAAATCTGTACGTTGTACAATGTAAAATGTACAATGTATTCATGACTGATAAAAAATCAAACATTAAAAAGTAAATCTCGTACAATGGTACATTATACATTGTACTTTAATACAACTAAACATGGCAAAAGAAATAAAATTCGATATTGAATCAAGAGATGCTCTAAAGAGAGGGGTAGATGCATTGGCTAATGCAGTAAAGGTAACTTTAGGTCCTAAAGGTAGAAACGTAGTGATCGAAAAATCTTTCGGTGCTCCACACGTAACTAAGGACGGTGTTTCTGTTGCAAAAGAAATCGAACTTGAAGACAGAGTAGAAAATATGGGAGCTCAAATGGTAAAAGAAGTAGCTTCCAAAACTAATGATATCGCAGGAGACGGTACTACTACCGCTACTGTATTGGCACAGGCTATCGTAAGAGAAGGTCTTAAGAATGTAGCTGCTGGTGCTAACCCAATGGACTTGAAAAGAGGGATCGACAAAGCAGTAACTGCAGTTGTGGAAAACCTTCAATCTCAATCTAAAACAGTTGGAGATTCTACAGAAATGGTAAAACAAGTTGCTTCTGTATCTGCTAACAATGACGAAACGATCGGATCTCTGATCGCTGAAGCTTTTGGAAAAGTCGGAAAAGAAGGTGTAATCACTGTAGAAGAGGCTAAAGGTATCGATACAACAGTTGACGTTGTAGAAGGTATGCAGTTTGACAGAGGATACCAGTCACCATACTTCGTGACTAACCCTGAGAAAATGTTAGCTGAACTAGAAAACCCATATATCCTTTTAGTAGAGAAGAAAATCTCTTCAATGAAAGAATTGTTACCAGTTCTTGAGCCAATTGCACAAGGTGGTAAATCTCTATTGATCATCTCTGAAGAAGTGGAAGGAGAAGCTTTAGCTACTTTGGTGGTAAACAAACTAAGAGGTTCTCTTAAAATTGCTGCTGTAAAAGCTCCAGGATTCGGAGACAGAAGAAAAGCAATGTTAGAAGATATCGCTATCCTTACAGGTGGACAGGTAATCTCTGAAGAGCAAGGTTTCACTATGGAAAACATCTCTTTAGATATGCTTGGAACTGCTGAGAAAGTAACGATCGACAAAGACAACACTACGGTTGTAAACGGTGGTGGTGACGAAGCAAAAATCAAAGGAAGAGTAGCTCAGATCAAAGCTCAGATGGAAACTACAACTTCTGACTACGACAGAGAGAAACTTCAGGAAAGATTAGCTAAGTTAGCTGGTGGTGTTGCTGTACTTTACGTAGGTGCTGCTTCTGAAGTAGAAATGAAAGAGAAAAAAGACAGAGTAGATGATGCATTACACGCTACAAGAGCTGCTGTAGAAGAAGGTATCGTTGCAGGTGGTGGTGTTGCTTTAGTAAGAGCAATCTCTGCGTTGGATAACCTTACAGGAATCAATTCTGACGAAACTACAGGGATCAAAATCGTGAAAAGAGCAATTGAAGAGCCATTAAGACAAATCGTTGCTAACGCAGGTGGAGAAGGTTCTGTAATTGTTGCTAAAGTAGCAGAAGGAACAGGAGACTTCGGATACAACGCGAAAACTGACGAGTATGTTCACATGCTTGAAGCAGGAATCATTGACCCAACTAAAGTAACAAGAGTTGCCCTTGAAAACGCAGCTTCTGTATCTGGAATGCTTCTTACAACTGAATGTGTAATCACTGAAGTAAAGAGCGCTGAACCAGCTATGCCAATGGGTGGTGGAATGCCAGGAATGATGTAATAGCGAGTCGCTAAGACAAATTAATATACTAACCGTTCTACTTTGTAGAGCGGTTTTTTTGTATGGTTATAGTAATAATATTAGTATAATTAAATGCATATAATATTTCTGTAATTCGTAGATTTGGGTCATCTACAACATCATGAAAAAAATATTCCTAATAAGTACTATCTTATTTCTAGTACAATTAAATGTATTTGCACAAAATAAATTACCCAAAAACTTAAAGCAAGTTGTAATGTATTTAGATAAAGACTGTCCAGATAGTATTAAAATACAAATTAAAAATACTCATCAAGATAGTTTAATCTATACTGTTTATCCATTTGCAAAGACAAAGCCATATAAAGACTACAAAACAATTTTTAACTGGACAAGCGAAAACGGCAATCCAAAAATCACTAAATATTTAGATAAAAAAGGAGTTTTTGATAATCATTCCAATGTCTTGCTATATAGCTTTAAACAATATCTTGTGAATGGTAAAATCAAAGAAAAAGATATTATTAACAATTATATTAAACTTCAAAAACAACTAGATGATAAAAATAAGATAAAATATATAACAGACACCATTAATAAAATATACATTCCCAAAAACTTGGAGGATTGCTTTGTTCAGATCAATACATTCTGGAATGATAGTATAAAAGCAAAAGTCAAAACTTTGGAAGAAAATGAATTTACCGGAAAGGTTCATTTAGGATTTGGAATGTGGATGAGAAATAACTGGCAACTTTGGGGAGGCTCAAGACTATCAAAATACTTTAATAATTTAAATATTTATCATCCGGATGATATGTCGGGGATCATCTTGGTAAGCTATCACAGACATTTAAACAACAAAGAGGTTAGACTTGAAGAACAGGTCAAATACTATCAGGATTACTGGGAGAATTCTAAAAAAAATGAACTAAAAGCAAAAACAGAAAGCTTTTCAAAATATAAAATTGGAGATACATTGAAATTTAGCTACCCAAAAGGATTTGTAAGTAAAGAACAAGAAGATAAATATGATAATGACATTTGTACTGCAAAAGGAATAATTACAGAACGTAACGAAAAAGACTTTCTTATTAAAGTGAAAATTATTGAAACTTGCGACAAAAAAGGAATTGTCTATTATGACAATGGTGATGATATAATATATGATCCGAAAACTAGAAGATCAAGCAAACCTCCAAAAAGAATCATAAAAAAAATAAAACATAATAAAGAACAATGGTTTGATTATAAAAGTTGGGAACCCGTTGAATAATCAAAAAAGTAATCACCTTAATTTCCTCTATATAATATTAAAACTAACTCGTATGTTCACATGCTTAAAGCTGGAATCATTGACTCCACTAAAGCCCTTGAAAACGCAGCTTCTGTATCTGGAATGCTTTTAACAACTGAATGTGTTATCACTGAAGTGAAGAGCGCTGAACCAGCTATGCCAATGGGTGGTGGAATGCCAGGAATGATGTAACAACGTGTCGTTGAGACAATTTAATATACTAACCGTTCTACTTTGTAGAGCGGTTTTTTGATTTTGTATTACTTAATTTATAAATTTGAATCTTCTTCGAAATAAAAAACTAAAATTGAATCATTTTAAAACAGAACGAAAAGCTATTTATGATACAGCTAAATTCTTTAACGAATGTGGATGGTTTTTTCGTGAACAACCTATTTGTGATATAGGTGTTGATGCAATAGTAGAAACTCCAATAGATGAAAATGGGAAAATTAATATTTTTGCTTTACAAATTAAAGGTGGTGAAAGTAATTTTCAAAAAAAGAAAAATTATTTAACATTTTATTTTTCAGATAAGCATTTCCATTACTGGAATGCAATAAGTGAAAACTATCCTTTATTCATTATTCTCCAAGACCCAAAATCCGAAACTATTTATTGGCAATATTATAATCAATCCTTCATTTCGAAAACTCCTAAAAATTGGAAAATTGATATTCCAGAACACAATATTATTGATATAAATTCAAAACAAAAATTTTTGAATATTCTTCACAATCATAGACATTCTAACAATTTAATACTCCCACTTTCTAGTCTTTCAGTTAAACTAAAAAAAGAGGATATATTTATACACTTTACGATTAACGAAACTAATAATAGACTATATCTAAATGTTTTATACAAAAGAAGTTTTACAACATTAGATCTATTTTATAGACCTAAAAAGCAGGAATGGGATAAGGAAAAATCATTTCTAATCTGGGAAAATCAATATTATTATACCTTATTAAACTTTGAAAGATACATAAGATCAGAGTTTGAAAAAACAAAAAAGAATAAAATTTCTTTTATAAAACTTATGAATAGTCTAAATATGATCATTGATGGGAATATTGAAAACTTACAAGAGTTTTTGTTTAATTTTAAAAATAAAGATAACCAAATTCCAAAATATAAAGATTTTATAAATGCATTTGAAGAATACAGTAAGTTAAATAGAAAACAATATGAAGCTCAATCACTTGATTCGATAATAATCTTTAAAACAAAAGAAAATTGCTACGAAATTAGTTGCTATGAAAGTCTTACACAACATCTGAAAAGTTATATTGAAAACTATAGTTATTCTGAGATCTACACTGAAACGAATGAACATATATGGGGTGAAATTTACCTTGATGCAGGAATAGAAAAATCAAAATTTATTCCTGTGATGCAGAATGAATTAGAACGTTATTGGCAAGTATTATATAAAAGAATTAGAGAAGAAATTGGTAGGACTCAGCATTTAGATGAGTCAAAGGAACAATCTTGGAGAATGTTTAAGACTTTTTGTGATTTATATAATGATACAGGAAATATAATTGAGCTAGCTTATGATTTTGATGACATGGTTCTATATCCAATTGCTGTAATTTCTATGATGAAAATATTTAATCCAGAGGTATGTTATACTGAATATTGTGAATTAGAATTGGATGCAAGCGGTGAATGGGAGAGCATTTGCTTAGATGATGACAATTGGGAATCCCCAATCTTTCATATTAAGCCTTCTGAATTTTAAATTACAAAAACATAAAATCTTATCAATGAGCTTTCTTCTGTGTAAAGCGTTCCCTGCTGTACAAATTCACATGACTTTGAGCAAATAAAATAAGTAATTTGAAATCTGCCTGCTACGCTAAAACTGACGAGTATGTTCAAATGCTTAAAGCAAGAATCATTGACCCAACTAAAGTAACAAGAGTTGCTCTTGAAAATGCAGCTTCTGTATCTGGAATGCTTTTAACTACTGAATGTGTTATCACTGAAGTGAACAGCGCTGAACCAGCTATGCCAATGGGTGGTGGAATGCCAGGAATGATGTAACAAACGTGTCGTTGAGACAGATTAATATATAGACCGCTCTGCTTCTGTAGAGCGGTTTTTTATCTGTATTAGTTTTTTAACTATATTTGGCCCTCTAAATAAAACCATGAAAGCATACCATAAAGTTCTTAATTATAGAAACTTTAAACTTGAATCAAAGCTCTAAAAAAATTTAGCAATTAACTAAAATTGCATTCACACTATTTTTGCTTATAAATATTATATTTCCATGATCATACCTGATCACAATAAAAACGTTATAAAAAGAAAATCATAAATGAAAAAAATACTTTTACTATTTTTAATTACTATTAGTTTTAATCAAACATTTTCTCAGACTACTTGGGAGCTATTAAACCCCAAACCAACAACAAATACTGGAAAGCATATTGAATTCGTTTCTAGCAATAACGGTTTTATAATTACATCAAATGAACTCCTAGAAACTATAGATTCTGGTACAACTTGGACAAAAAAACAAAATATTACAAGTGGTAATGATATTAGTTTTAAGAATGGGATTGGCTATATTGTAGGGAATTCCGGTTATATTTTAAAGACCATAGATAATGGTGTAAATTGGCAACAAATATATACTGGTTTTAATGATTCTTTTAATACAGTAAATATTATAGACAATAACACAATTATTCTATCAAGCTCAAATAGTATTATTAAAACACTTGACGGTGGAATTACATGGTTAAGCTATGCTATTCCAAACGTAACGGTTGTCAAAACTGCCTTTACAAGTTCTCTGGTTGGACATGCTGTTTGTAATAACGGCAAGATACAAAAGACTATAGATGGTGGAAACACTTGGTACAATACTTATAATACTAATACATCCCCATCTAACTTTTTCACGGTTTATTTCATAAACCAGAATATCGGTTTTGCATCAAGACAACACGATTACTTATTTAAAACCACAGATGGTGGTGAAACTTGGACAGAAATTACAGGATCATTTGAAGCAATGTATGATTTTTACTTTTTAGATGAAAATAATGGTTTTGCTACAGGAGATCATGGAGCAACTTATAAAACGACTAATGGTGGAACTACTTGGAGTCAGATTTTTTTCCAAAACGGGTACATTGACAATACTTCAATGTATGGCATTTTCTTTCAGGACAGTAACAAAGGCTTTGCTACAGGGGCAAGAGGACGAATAATTAAAACCATAGATGGAGGAAACACATGGACACAACATTCGCCCACTTACAATGATTTTAAGCAACTACAAATAGTGAATAATAATGTTGGTTTTGCATTAACTAATAATCAATTTTACAAAACCAATAATTTTGGTGACACATGGACATTGGTTGGCATGTTAAATCTTGGCATTTCTGTTAATAGCAGTGATTTCACATTTATTAATGAAAACTTAGGATATGCAACTACTGGAGGATCATATGGCGGACATGTTTATAAAACAACTGATGGAGGATCAACATGGTCTATATTAAATAATGGAAATGATATTATAGACGAAGGGATAAGTTCAATTTGTTTTTTAGATGGTAATATTGGTTTTATTTCTGGTGGTTTTAACCAAAGAAAAGTCATGAAAACAACAAACGGAGGAAGCAGTTGGACACAGGTATCAAATCAATCCTTTGGAAATATTCAGTTTGTAAACTCGCTTGTGGGTTATGCTAATAGAATCGGGAATTATTATGGAGCGATGTATAAAACTATAGATGGAGGTAACACATGGAATCAACTCATTGAAGTAGCAGGAGATGGAATCAACTCTTTTCATTTTGTTGATGAAAATAATGGTTACTTTGCGGGAGATAATTCTCTATTTTACAAAACAACTAATGGTGGTGCAAGTTGGACACAAATATCAGTTCCTTACGGCTATTATACATTAACAAAATTTTACACCCCTAATATAGGATATATTGTAAATGAAAATGGTGAAATATACAAAACCATAAATGGCGGAATAAATTGGTCATCAGTAACAACTCAGTATCGCTTAAACTCTCTTGAATTAGTTAATAATTATATTTTCACAGCAGGAACAAATGGAAAAATATACAGAAGTTTTACCGGGTATACAGTTTTAGGTACATCAGAAAAAGAAACTGAAAAACAATTGGTTGTATATCCAAATCCTACCTCCGATTATGTCAATGTAAGTTTAAATGGTAAAGCCGAAAAAGTAGAATTATATAGTGCTGATGGAAGGTTTTTAACTCCTAAATTCATTACAAATACAAAAGATTTCATTAAATTAGATATGACTGATTTTTCTCTTGGAACATATTACCTAAAATTAACTTTCAAAAACAATAAATCCGTCACAAAGCAAGTTATTGTAAAAAAATAAAATACAATTACTGTTGGCACAAATCCTTGCAAAACAATATATTTTGGACACAACGCAAAAATCGACGAATAGTTCAATATACTTGAAGCAGGAATCATTGACCCAACTAAAGTAACAAGAGTTGCCCTTGAAAATGCAGCTTCTGTATCTGGGAGGTTTCTTACTACTGAATGTGTAAATTAATATACTAACCGTTCTACTTTTTGTAGGGCGGTTTTTTTATATTCGTAAAAAAAACATGAAAACCTTATTAGCCATAATTTTTATAACTGTTTCCCATATTCTTGTTTCCGGTCAAAGTAAAAATACTGTAAGTTGTAAAATAACCTATTTACCCACTATAAGATATGAGAATACATCAACCAAAATTTCAAAAGAGCAAGCACAGAAAATAGACAGTTTAATTCATCTTAAATCCTATAAAATTGCTTTTAGTGATAATGACTTAAAAATGATAAAAGAGCTTTATGAGAAAATTGATTTTCAGGGAAATAAAATTTATAAAATTTCAGAATCAGCATTTTTAACATTACTTAAAGAGAAAGAAATCACTATAGACTTTAATAGTATAAATTCTTTATCAGAAAAAAGTATTACTGATTTAATAAGCTCAGTGATTGATGGTTCTCCTTTTACTCTAACAGTAAGTACAAAAAATAATCACTTGACTTTTACAAATAATTTTTCCGGTATGCCAAGGGTAAAAGAATTACAGAAGTATCTTATTTTTTATTCTATTTATCATGAACTCACTTTTTGTAAAAATGATAATGAGCTTGTAAAGAATTATTTTTGGAAGGAAAGATTTAATGAAAAACATTATTTATTTCATGGAGAAAATGGAATCTCAATAATTTAAATACACAAAGAAAATACGCGTATTAAGGTAATGGGTAATGGAATATCAGAAATGAAATGATGGTCAGCGACCGCAGCAAATTAATATACTAACCGTTCTACTTTGTAGGGCGGTTTTTTGTTTTATGGTTTTCCGTAAGGAAATAGTATATTTATATTTTATATTTAATGATTAATAAATAGATAGCTTAAAACCAAAACAACATTAGCAGAGTTATATATTGCCGTAATGCAAAAATTTGGATGTTAGCTATAATTATAAAACAATATAACCTACAAAATGAGTTTTAGACTAAACAAATTTCAAATTGAAGACTCTGATTTTGAAACCGAAGAAATTGATTTAATTAATTTCAAAAATGATTTAAAGACAAACCATTTCACAGTAATAGTTGGAAATAACGGTACAGGAAAAAGTCGACTTCTTGGAAGTATCGCAAAAGCATTAAAAAATGACTTTCGTTCTAGAAGTTCTAAATATTATTTTTTTTCAAAATTTGAAAAGTCGAGTGAAACCTCAAGAGTTATTTCAGTATCAAATAGCTTGAATGATAAGTTTCCTTTAGATAATATTTATTCTGGTTTTAGAAGAGATGGCATCGAATATTCAAATCAAGATTACATTTATTTAGGCACAAAAACTAGATTAGGTTCTACAAATAGGGTTTTAATAAGAAGGGCGATTGATATTTTATTAGAAAACTATTCCAATAAATTTGTGGCAAAATGTTATAGACATATATTTGACTATTTAGATTTCCATCCTGTAATTAAATTAGAGTACAATATAAGTTCAATAAATAGCAGTCTTAAAATAAAAAAGCCAATCACAAAAAAAGATTTAATTGACTTTATTACAGATAAAACCACTTATGGAAGTGTAAATAATGTTATTTACAATAAATTTTTAGAAGAGTATGAAAATAGATTAGAAGAAATTTGTCAATTTCTTAATAACTTAAATGAAAGGAAAGACTTTAGTCTTGAAATAAATTTTTCAAATTCAAACATTCAAAAAATTGATAAAAACAATTCATTATACGAGAATGATTTAAAATCTTATGAAATTTTAAATTTACTTAGAAAGTTGAATTTAATTAGATCGTTTGACATTCTTTTATTTAAAAAAGATACAAATAGACCATTCAATATAAATGATGCAAGTTCGGGTGAAGCTAGTATTTTGATTACTTTAATTGGATTGATTCCATTAATTGAAGATAATTGTTGCATATTGATAGACGAACCAGAGATAAGTTTACATCCAAGTTGGCAATATAGATATATAGATTTACTTAATCAAATCTTTGAAAATTTTAAAGGTTGCCATATTATTATAGCAACACATTCTCATTTTATTATTTCAGACTTACCATTAGAAAGTTCTACAATAATAAGTTTAAAAAAAGTAAATAATAAAGTTACTTCTACAGTATTAGAGTTTAATACATTTGGATGGTCTGCAGAAGATATTTTATTAAACGTGTTTGAAATGCCAACAACAAGAAACTACTACATTTCAAATATTGTAGCTGAAGCACTAAAACTAATTTCTGTTAATAAAACAAAAACAAAAACATTTAAAGAAATTATTGGGACTTTGGTGAAATTAGAGAATCAGTTTAAAGAAGAAGATCCTTTAAAACTTGTCATTCACACTATTATAAATATTGACAATAAGCATGAGTGATAAAATTAATAATCATTATATATTTGACAAAAAAGATAACTCAATTATTAAAAGTAATTTTAATACCTACTTAGATTGGGATAAGGCTTGTTTTGATGATTTAAAGGATAAAGTCAAAATATTCTTACGAAATGAACAAAAGAACAAATGTTGCTATTGCAAAAAAGAATTAAAATTCGACTTGAAGGATGTTGATATTGAACATATTATTCCAAAATCAACTTATAGTAAATTCACATTTCACAAATATAATTTAGCATTATCGTGTCCAGCTTGCAACACAATTAAAGGCAGTAAAGAAGTTCTTAAAAAAGCAGTTATAAACTACCCAAGAGATTCTAAGCATTTAAAAATTATCCATTCGCATTTTGATAATTATTCTGAACATATTAGAATTGAAAATGATTGCGTATTTATACCTTTAACAAAAAAAGGTAGTGAAACTATCACAATATGCGAATTATATAGATTAATAACTGTTGAACAGAAGGCAAAAGAAAGCTTAATTAAAAAAAGTGATAACAAATTACTAAAAGATGTTTTAAAATTACCAAAAAAAGAGAAAGTAAAATTAATTAATGAATTATTACAACGAGACCTAAAATAACCACGCCTAACAAGAGTTTTGCAATAGTGTAGCGAAACTGCAAAGTTCAACAGTAGTTCTTCGATTCAACTTTTGTCTAAAATTGAACATCTGTGCTGATTACCCCACGTTAACTGATAGGTTAGTTAATAAAACTAAGTCCTAGCTCTTGCTAGGATTTTCTTTTTATTTCTATTTCCTTTACAAATTCGTATTTTTCTTCCAAAATCGGCTGTTCTGGCCAGAAGTCTTTTGGAGAGCACCCTAAAGCTTTCGATATTAAGTTTAGGCTTTTAATATTATATTTTGCAGTTTTGGAATGTGCTTCAATATCTGAAATATAACTTGTACTCTTACCAATTGCTAAAGAAAGTGAAGTTTGGCTAATACCTCTCTGTTCTCTTATTTCTTTCACTTTTGAAATTATAAATCGTTCTATTTCGTCTAAAGAATCATGCATAATGACAAAGTGAGCCAAAAACAAAATAAAAAACTAAGGACTATAATCCTGTATATTGAAAATATTATTATATTTGGAAAAGATTGCTCATTAGAGTAATTTTGCGATACTTCAAAGAATAATAGAAGCTATTGCTTAGAATCTCGAACAGAAAACTGGTAATTTTTAGCATACGAGACGATAAGCAGGAAGCTCACGACCTAGGCGTGGGCTCTCTTATCTGTATGCATGGTATACCAGTACCTCTGTTCGGATATTGTAGAGTCTCATGCCGTTTTTATTTTCATGCTGTTCTGCTTTCTACAATCATCTTTTTCTAAGCCTGCTTTTACCACATAAAGTATCATGATACGGTACAATGGGATGTACAATCCATTGCTGCTTTCGGGCTTTTAGAAAAACACAAATTCTATCATATTCATTTGCTTGTATGGGCAGAAAGTTCAGGGCTTCCTCCTTTATGGCCAGTAGAATCGTACAATAAAACCAAAAAATATAACCATTAAGAAAAATAAATAGAATAAGGTAAGTTAAGATCCATCAAAGATGGATGAAGCATCCCGCTGAACACATAGCTTCAGCTATGATCTTAATGATTCTTAATCCCTTAAAACTCTTAATGGTTCAAAAAAATTGTACAACAATTAATCATTTAAAAATCACTAAAAAAATACAAACTCATGAAAAAAAACAGAACAGACTTTCAGTCCCGGCTGGGAAAAAGCCACAAAAAATACTTCGGCTTACAGCTGATGGAAAACTATTTTCAGTTCAATGACCTTACAGCATCCAAAGAACAACTAAACAGCATTATGAATTATGCTCTCAAACGAAATAGCCGGATACAAGAAGATCCGTCCGTCATTCTTCATTTTTACCAGGCGATGCGGTCATTCATCCGTGCAGGTTCCTTCATAGCGATGAAGGAAAAGAAAGGGTTCATAAATACTCCGTTGGAAGAAGTCTCTCCAGTAGTTCTTGGCTTACTTTCTGAGAAAGAATACCAAAATCCTCTGTTGGTCTTCAAAAAAGCATTCAGAGAATACAGCATACAGGAGTTTGATTATTTTATATCCGGGATGGCCTACTTCTCACTTGGAGTATATCAAAATCTTCCGGAAAGGAATATGATAAACCCATATATTCATCTGATCAAAATGCTAGATGCAGCGTATCTTCTTCTTGAAAGGAGAAAGGAGAAAGAAGAAATAAAGATGGAAATTCCGGGCTCAAATCAACATTATCATGATAGTATATAATTTATATGGGTACAATATGTAAATTTGGGCCTTATTAAACACTCAACATACTGTTATCAAAATGAAATTAAACATTAAACTTTTCTCCATCTTTATTCTTCTTCTGGTTTCCACCTTTTCTTTTGCCCAAAAGAAGACTCCTTTTCAAATCAATGGAGAGTTATTTGAAATTCCTGGAAAATGGGAATATAAAAATCAACTGAAATCATCCGGACAATTTCACTTAAGCAATAAAGACGAAAAAATAAATTTGCTGATTTCAGTAAGAAAACCTGAGAAATTTGAGTTTTATAAAGAGGGGCTAACAGAAAAAGAATTGCTGAATGCATTTTACCAATGGGAATATGATTACTGGGCATCTTCCAATGGAGTGAAAGCTGAAGTTTCTGAAGTAAAGCGAAACGAAGAAAAAAATTATATTATCTGGAAAATTATCATAAAAGATAAATCTCAGGATGTTAGTAAGGACCTTATTTCCTATTTACTGTATGCCGTTAGAAACAACAATCTTATTTCATTCAATCTAACCAATAATACAGATAAGAAGAATCCCTTAACTGAAACGGAATCGGTTAAACTTCTTGAACAGACTTATTTGAAATAAAAACAACACTAATAACCAACCCTTCATGAAACTCTATACTTTAATAGCAATACTCTTCTTGCTATCCTTCAGCTGTACAAAAAAAGACCCATACCGTGTCGGTCAGCAATGGAATTACAAAACCCGTCCTACGGAAAAAAGCTCAATCCTTACCATTCTAAAGATTGAAGAATATCCTGAAACCGGAAAAGTGATTCATATTTCTATCAGCGGTTTGAAGATGAAAAACCCTGCCAGCCCCACCGGTTATGCAGAAACCCTCACCCATATTCCCATATCAGAAGAGGCATTAGACAAAAGTGTCACCAGTCTGAAAAACGAAACCGGAAAAAAGCCAGACTCTCTTGAAATGGGCGGTTATTCTTACTGGAAAAAAGAGTTCGACAAAGGAGATGCAGGAATATTCACCATTCCCATTTCTGAGATTGTAGGAGCAATGGAAAAATCTATTGTTGCAGGGGATTATACTCAATAAAAACTTTTGTACATTTTCCTCCATGAAAAACTTTATACTGCTATTGTTTTGTTTTGCACTTTTATATTCCTGTGGTAAGAAAAATGGTGATCACAAAATTGAAAAACCTAAACCTGTTCTGATCAAAATAGGATACTACCCTACGTTTCATCTTCCTGCTGAAACCATCTTAAATTTTAACGAAAAATATTTGATTTTTTACAGCCCCGTTTCTTATAATCCTCCACCACCTCCGCCTCCATCAAAGGAAAATGGAGAAAAATGGAGTGCCGAAGAAGAGAAAGAACATCTGGAATACCTCAATGAAAGGCCGGAACTGCAACCTTTTAAAATTACACTTTCTCAAAATGATATCGACCGAATTCAACGAATATCAGGTTCCTTCACTTCAGAAGATTTTAATGATAAAGATTTAAAACCCGCAATGGATGGGATGTCAACAAACATTATCATTGTATACTCCAATGGAAAATTAGTTCAAATCAACCCGATGAACGCTCCCAATGAAAAGCAAAGGGCATTATATGGAGAGATTCTAAATCTCCTCATAGAAAAGAATACGAATAAGAATGATGCTGTTATTTTACAGAAAATAAAAGGATATCACTGATTGATAACCCCATTCTTCCAATGCTCCCGACTTTGCACCAATAAAATACATCACCAAAGTCACAGATTTCGGACAATAAACCACCCTCAACCTCTTCCGGAACCCCCTCCAGACACTTTCATAACTTCCTCCAGACCCTTTATCAAGGGTCTCCAGCCACTTCCGAACGGCCTCTAGCGCCTTCACAAAGTGCCTCCAACCCCTTCTATAAATCCCTAAAGCCCCTTGGGTAAGTAGCTGTACCCCCTTCGGAACGGCCTGTACCCCGTTGAACAAATGGGTAGAGCCCCTTATGTAACCCCCTTTACCCCCTTAGGTAAGGGGGTAGCTGTACCGGATGATGATAGGCAGCGTGTGAATAAAGCCGGCATCTATAACAAACTAACAGAAAGGAATATGATAAACCTATATGCCTGATGCAGCGTATCTTATTATCTCTATTTACATTTGAACCTATAGATACTCTCACATGTTCATTTAATAGCTAAATTTGGATGTTGGTAACAAAAAAAACAAATTAAGAATGAAAATTAATTGCAACAAATGTAAAAATGAAGTGATTCCTCTAAACTTTTCTGAAGAACAAAAGCTTGATTGAAATTCAATTAAAATAATAACTGTTGCTAACATGAGTTTGCATCATTGTAGAAGGCAGTAACCTCGCTCCACAAAGTCTCCCGGCTTTGCAGAAATAAAATAAAATCCACCACCGCACTAATTTTTATCCTCAAACTTTCTCTTATCTTTGTTTCAACAACGATCTGATCAATGCTGACGACGTAACCAAAAACAAAATATGGCAACAAAAGAAGAATTCTGGGACAGGAAAAAGAAATTAAATGATGATTTTTTCGTGATGGGCTCCGTGGCCCATCCTGCAACTGAAGAACAAATCAGAAAATATGAAGAAAGCACAGGATTTACCTTCAGTGAAGATGTTAAGGATTTTCTGACCTCATTCGGGTCCTTACTTCTTGAAGTGAAAGAAGAGGTCTGGAAACGTCCCCAGGAATTTGATGTTCTGCCAAGCTGGAAATTCGGATATGGATTTTTTGTGTACGGACTTTCGCAGGATGAAGAAATGCCTTCCTGGATGGGATTTGAAGAAAAACATCAGGAAGCCCTTGAGTATAAAGAAAAGCCATTGGGACAACTGTTTTTCAAGCGCAGTGGAAATCTCTACAGGGCATATACCGACAACGGAATCATAAAAATTGAGTATGATAAATACGACGAGGAAGATTATGAAGTATTTGAAGGAAATATTTATGATTTTTTAATTGAAGAAATTAATAATTTAGAACAGGATTATCTGGAATACATTAATGAAGAAAAATCCTGATGTATTCACAACCTTATAACTTCTGACTTTACAACTATAAAACAAAAACACTAAACTTTATACCATTGAAAACAAAATTATTATTCCTTTCATTTTTAGGATCAATACTAGCCCATACACAAACACTCCATTTTAAGAACCTTAAAGATATGTCTACAGGCAGAGGTGCTGCAACCAGCGTAATTGTGGATGATAATATCTATGTGAGCAACGGGTATCAGGACAAGGGAGGTAACGCCAATTATATTGAGAAATATAATATTACGAATAACAAATGGAGTGTTCTCAATACTACTCTGCTTTCTAAAAAATTTGCTAATTCGGAGACGTACCATAATAAAATTTATATTTTTAACGGTTGGGGAAACAGCCATCTTGAAATTGTAGATCTTGCAACCAATACCATAACGAAGGGCGCTGTTAATCGTTCCTATACAGGACATGCAGGTTCTGCCATTCATAACGGCAAAATATATGTGTTTGGGGGCAGCGGACTCAACGGAGCGAAAACCACTGTATTTTCTAACAGATTCCAGTATTATGATATTGCTTCCGATACATGGCATCCATTACCCGATATGCCCACAGCTAGAGAAACAAAGGGCAAAATTGTGAATGATAAGCTTTATGTCATTGGTGGTTTTAACGGTACCTCATCCCGACTTATTAATGTTTACGACCTCAACACGAATCTCTGGACCGATCAATATACGATGCCCGCCGGGATATCGGGACACTCATTAGCCGTATCCGGAGACAAGATTTTTATTGCAGGAGGGTATAATAATCAAACTTTTCTCGCCTATTTTGATACAACCACCAATAAATTCCATCCGCTATCATCCAACATGATTCCCAGAAGACATGCTGTAGCAGAGGTACATAACAATACTTTATACATTATCGGCGGAAGTACGACATCTATCACCAAATCAGCGATTAAAAGTATACAAGCAGCTGATATTAGTGAAAATGCACTCTCTTCAAACGCAGCCAATGAAAATTATGAAACTAAAACAAGAGTCTATACTAATGCACAAAAAGACGGTTTTGTCATCAGTAATAAAAATAACAGCAATCAGTTTGAATTTACCGTTTACTCCACAGATGGAAAGGAAATACACAAAGGTTTTGCCTATTACAACAGAAATATAGATTTATCCAGAGTACAAAAGGGAACTTATATTTTTAGTTTTAAAGATGAGAAAGGGGTTTTGCAGCAGGTTAGAATTGTAAAATAATAATATGCGAAAAAAATTGTTATCAATTCCATCATTCGCTTCAAAAATAATCCTGAAAACGAATTAATATTATACATGTCAGGAATGCAGAATATACTCTGCAAAAGATATAATTCAATAGTAAACATCAACATGAGAATTCTCCTCCTATTTCTTTTTTTCCCATTTCTAAGCTTTGCTCAAGATAAATTTGAGTATAAAAAAGATTTTGAGAAAATACTTAAAGAAACAAAAAATATAAAATCAGAGCTTTATTATGATAATTTATTAGACAGATATAATAAAATAGACACAACACTCACAGATAAGCAGGTACTGGCTTTACTAATTGGTTTTACAGATAATAAATTTTATAAACCCTATAAAGATCTTGAATTTGGAAAAAGATTATATCAATTGAATACAGAAAAGGAATATGAGAAAGTAATTCAGCTGGGTGATGAATTTTTGAAAACCCACCCTTTCGACCTGAAAACACTTTTCGAAACATCCTATGCCTATTTTAAAACTGACCATAAAGAAACAGCAGATCAATATCTATTGAAAACAAGAATAATATTTCATGCGATGGCCTACAGCGGGCAGGGATTTAGTCCTGATGAACCAACATTTGCATTAAATCCTAGTGATGGGCAGGATTATTTAAGAAAAGGGTTTAATATGAAGATTGGAAAAATGGGGTCTGGAAAGGATAAAAATGGTTATTTTCTGGATATTCTTGATATTAATTTCGACAATGGAAATACAACAAGTATGTACTTCATCATACCTCATGCAACAAAAAAAATGTTTGAATAGATTTTCTTGTTATTCGTAGATTTGGGAACTAATAATCATGATATGAACGCTCAGGAACTTCAAACATTACTCACCGAAAGAGCTGAAAAATTCCATCTCAAAAATGAAGCATTTCACACCATCCACAAAATACTCTCAGAGGATCCTGATGAGCTTATAGGAGGCTTTGCCCGGCATGAAATTACTTTTGTATTTGAGGGATACCAATATCTGATTGAACAGCGATACCAGGAACCTATTATCCGGGCAAGAATAAGTCTTTGTGTGGAAAACGAAATCTATCTTAAAAACCTGGAATCCATCGGGTATTATGATCTTGAAATGGATTTTGATGGCGAAATAGTGGACGACTGGTTTGTCATTGAGAAGGAAAAATACCTGAAAGATATCGGAATCATATCCTATTTTCAGGAGATGAACAAAAAGATGCCTCCTCAATATTTACGTAGAAACCACAGTGAATATAAATTTGTTTCTTACATCTCCCTGATTGGAACACTCTTCATCAGCAAAGAATTTGAAGGGGCCGGAGTATTTATCAACAGAGCCAACACTTATTTAAATGATACCGATAATGTGTTACCAGATAAAGATTATTTAAAAAAATGCCGGTATTTCCTGAAAATAATGACCCGCTACTTACTAGAAAACAATTTGTTATCAGAAGGTTTGAAACAAAGATTGATCGATAATAACAAATGAATACACCGGATCTTGTATCAATATTAGAAGAAATGTTATGAAAAAAAGACAATTTAAAAAACTGGACAATTCAATTTCAAGTTTTCAATGGATAAAAAAGAAAAGTGAAAAATATTGGCAGAAAGTAGATCTGATGGAATGCTGGGGATTCCAGATTCAGGAAGGAAGCAAATGGAAAAAAGGATTGTCAGAGTCTGAATTGGAAGATTTTCAGAAACAACTGAACATCACTTTTCCGGAGTCATTAAAGAACTATTACCGGACGATGAATGGACTTGATAAACCGGGAATAGATAATAATGGTGGTGAAGGAGAAATTGATTTTGGTCCTACCTTTTATTCATATCCTGAGGACATTCCCCTCATAAAAGCAAGAATTGAATGGATAATGGAAGCCAATCGTGTGACAGAAGATATTTTGAAGAATCAAAATGTTCCTCCAATTATTCCCTATTTAGGACATCGGTTTTTAATACTGGATCATGAAGAACATGTACTTTCAATGTATGGCGATGATATTATATTCTGGGGCGGTAATTTATCAAAAGGAATTGCAAAAGATATTTTTCCAATTCGTCATGCTGAAAAAAAGAAAATTGATACAAGCTCATTTTGGAACAAAAAAATAGGTCGCTATTAAGCTTAGTTTAATTTAGCTATATTAAATAAATTTTCCCACACGAACTAATACATTAAGCTCTTTAGCCAGAAACAAACTATGGAAATTAAAGCTGCCCTCGAAAAATATAAAATCATTGGCAAATACTTTGATCCTGATTATGAACGGGAGAATGAAGCCTTGACTGAATTCAAAGCAAACAATCAAAATTTATCGGATCAACAAACAGCTGAATTACTAGATCTTCTTCAAAGTGATTCTGAAATGCCCGACAAATATTTTGTTGCTGACTTACTTTATTTATACAACAGCTTCAGTAGAGATCTATTTGAGTCTCTATTAACAACAGCAATACATTATAAAGATCCTAGTTTCAACAGAATATTTCTGATACCTTGTCTGAATGCATTTGGAACTAAAGCTGTTGCCAATTACCTTGCTGATCAATTCAGCAAAGGAGACATCATCGAGCGTATAGGGATTTCTAATTTGATATACTGGCTAAAGCCACAAGGAAATGGCGAAGCAGATCAATTGCATCATACTATTTTAGAAAAAGCCAATAACACCTCCAATTTAATTGAGCTTTATCATTATAAGTTACAATATAGAAACAAGCTCAATCATATCACTAAAATACCGGACAATGCTGAAAATCTTATTAAAGCTATTAAGGGGAATAAAGAATATGAAGAACTATTATTTGACAAGCTTGGCTGGATAAAAAAAACCCAAATACTCATCGAAAACAAAGGAATACAAACAGACCTGTTTTACGTTCCTCCATTTACACTCAATGAAGGGGAAATTATTATTATAAATCTTTTCCACGGACCACACTTTTATGAAACGGAAATGTTTCTTAAAGATCTATTTTGTGGTAAAACAAACCATGAAAGTTTTATCATCCACAAAAAGATGACTTTTGCTGAACATTTCAGAGAATCAAATTTTAGAGACATTTTTTATCCTATGACGGTGGGAAAATATTTAAGAAAGAACACCAACCCAGCCAGTCCCTATGCAGCAAAAATTTATGAAACGGAATGGATAAACAAAAAAATAAAAGTAAATAGTATTACAGGTAACCCAAGACGATTATTAACTTTATATGCAACGCTTTCGAAGACAAATAATATTGTTTTTGATTTAGCAGGTCTAGATCCTGAGGGAGCGAAAGAAACTTATAAAATAGTAAAGGAAGCAGTAAAAAAAGGAGGTTCAGCCATTTTACTTGATGGATATGATGATATGAAAAACGACTGTACAAAATATATTGAACTGCAATGGAAACAAGCATAACTTCTCTAAATAACAACATGAAAAAAGCATTTGAATTCCTTACCCATTTAAAAGAAAACAATAATCGTGAATGGTTTGCTCAACACAAATCCGAATACGACATCATTGTAAAAGAAAACAAAGTTTTTTTTACTCAGATTTATAATACCCTTCAGGAGCATGATCAGCTTAAAGGAATCCATATTTTCAGGATTTATAATGACGTTCGTTTTTCCAAAGACAAGACACCGTATAAATCCTATCTCGGAGTGGGATATTCCCGTTCAAAACCTATGCTGAGAGGCGGATATTATATTCAGCTGGAACCGGGTAACAGTTTTGTAGGAGGTGGTTTTTGGGGTCCGGAAGCCAAAGATTTACTTCGTATCCGTAAAGAATTTGAAATCAGCAGTACAGAAATTGAAAAAATTATCTCTGACAAAACTTTTATACAATATTTTGGAGAACTTAAAGGTGACGCTGTAAAAACAGCCCCACGAGGTTTTGATAAAAATCATCCGGCTATAGATTTGATCAGAAAAAAGCAGTTTCTGGTGATGCGGAAGTTTACCGATAAGGAAGTTTTATCAGACAATTTTCAAAAAGAAGCCCAGCAAACCTTACTTGCCATGCGTCCTTTTTTTGATTATATGAGTGAAGTGCTGACCACGGATTTGAACGGGGAACCTTTGTTTTAAAATAAGAAGTTTTTTATGTACTCTATATGAGAAAAGAGGAGTTCAGAAAGTAAAATATTCAAGATTAAACAATCGAATAAAAAATAATATTATTTCTTCAAAAAATGAAATGGATCCTGCAAATTTTAATTTTATCCATCATTGATTTTCTCGTTATCTGGACCTGGTTCTACAATATTGATCCAGATCCCAGCATTTCAATTGCAGTTGTAATAATTTACCCCGTGTTATTTTTCAGTAATCTGCTGGCAGGAGGTATTTTGTGGATAACAAAGAAAAGAAACTTATCATTGTTGTTTATCATCAATTCTGTTGTCGCCGTTGTGATCGCCAGTTTTCTTTGGTCAAATGCTATCAGAAGACACCAAAATCGAATTTGGATCAGCTATAGCTTTCCTCACAATGCAAAAAATTATCATATTGACATTCACAAACCCAATAATACATTTACAATCACAGAATATGATAATCCGGGAAGTTCCTGGATATTTCAGGAAGGAATTTGCACTTATGAAAGCGGAAAAATAATTTTAAAAACAGATTCTACCCTATATAATATTGAACACAATGTATTAATAGGATTTACAAAAAATAAAATTCAGCTAAAAAAGGAATAACAACCCTTTATAAAACATGTTCCAATAAAGCCATGAAAAAAACATCCTTATTTATTTTCGCTTCTTTTATACTATTGTGTTGTTCTGATAATTCAATACGGTCACTAGATTTTGGTGATTTTAGATTAAAGGCTCCAGGAAGCTGGAAAAAATTGAAACCGGAAGCTTGTGATAGTAATGCTGGAATTATCATTACAAAAAATAATGATTCGATTTTTTATGATTACGGACCTTATTCCTATTCATTAGAAGAAAATATCACGATTATTAGCAGAAGAGATGTCAACGAACTTCTAACGGTGAATCCAAAGGCTGATACAACAGAATTTATTATCATTGATAAAAATTCAAAGAGAGAAGATTTTGTAAAAAGTAAAATAACCTATAAAAAAATTGATGGGTACAAGGCTAAAATAGTAGAGCCCAAACAAGTGGGAAAAGGAATGACAGGAATTTATATCGACAGCCTCAAGACTGAATCAATAGGAAAAATCAGATTCAATCTATATGGTACAAATCTGAAGAAAGAAACTCAGATAGAACTTTTACAGGCAATTCAAACATTACAGTTCAGAAAATAATATTTGAAGTACAGAAAAAAATAAGCGTCTCTTTTTTTGTATTTTACCCCAATTAAAAACAACCCATGAAAATAAAAATCCTTCTACTCCTTTTATTCATTGTCAATGTTGTCAAGGCACAAATCACAGAGAAAATCACCATTCCTTCCGGTGTGGTTTATCACTATGCTGATGATAAAACAAATGAGAAAGCAAAAAAAATGCTTACTGAGAGCCTTACCAATACAGCCAATAATGATCTATTGGGGAAAAATTTAATTATAGGGCCAACTCTTTGGAAAAGATTTAAAAATATTGAAAGCTTAAAAACGATACCTGACAGTTTGATTTTCCACATAGATGATATGGAAATCGAAGGGAAAATGGCAAAGAAACTGGATGACTCAAAAAAGATATGGAATGAATTTAAAAAAGAAGTTTCCGGAAATTATCAGATCAGAAAAGCCAATGAAGATGAATTAAAATATTATTGGTCCACCATTTCGTTTGACATCCAGGAGCCTTTATTCATTCTGCAAACCGAAAATCATGATTACATCATAAATTTCCTGAAAGAAAAGCTGAAATTATTCTGGCTTGATGAGTTTCCCAATAAAAATGCTTACAACAATCCCATTGATAACGGAACCTATACAACGGATGGAGCTTTCAAAAAGTATAGAAATGGTAATGAAGTTTACATGACCGATAAGGGAAACAAGGAAACAAAACTTGAAAAAGTACTATTCTTAAGCAGTGAGCCTGAAATACAGGCCAATTCTTCCGTTGAGGATATTCAGGCTGTTATAGAAAAGACCAACAGAATCTTTGAGAACCTGTTTAAAAACTCTAAGAAAGAAGGAAAAATAATGGTTCAATTCGAATTAGGAAAAAAGAAGAATGACATCCAATATGCGGTTAAAGATGATCTGGATCTGGAAATTATGAAAGAATTCGAAAAACAGGTCAATGAAGAAAAATATCCCAATTCCAAGAAAAATACGGTGAAATTTCAGCTGATTTATAAGGTCAATTCTTATAATGATACAGAATAAGCGATCTTTTATTCTATTTCCCTATTCACTTATTTGTAATTTAGTCCCTTAGAAAAAACAAACCCATGAAACTGTATATTTTATTTTCTCTTCTTTTTATTTCCAGCATCGTAACCGGACAAGAGAAAGAATATCCATCCATCAAAAAAGGAGATTTTCCGGAAGGCGTTTATATGACACTGGAAGATGTTTTAAATAAAAAACCTTCTTCCACCGAAGAAGTATACTTCAAAGTCTGTGAAAAATGTGATTCTCTTGCTCTGCCGGAAAAGGCTCTGTTTTACTTTAAGCAAAAGAATAAAAGGGTTAAATTTCCGCTAGCCGTTTCGCATAAAGGAGAAATGTATTTTCAGACCTATAGAAAATATACCAACAGAGACGACAAAGGATATGATCCTGACCAATATTCAAGATTTTGTAAAGTCCTGAATTATGGAAGATTCATTTATTTTGAAGAAAATATGAAAGGTTTATGGTCTAAAGCATTCTTAGGGGCATTAAGTCCTCTTGCCTATTCTATCAATGGAAAAACTAAAGGAATTGTTTTAGATTTAGACAATAAAGAATTTAATATTCTCCAAGATTGTGATGATTTGAATGATTTTCTATCAGCCCATAATATTCCGCAAATCCCGTGTAACCCGGACGCGTATACCATTGGAGATTTGAGAGCAAAAATTGAAGAAATCAATCTGCCTTACCGATAGGTTTACATTTACAATATATTTAAAGCCGTTGTAAGAACGATTTTATTATTATAAAAACCAATGAAAAAAATACTCACTCTACTCATATTATTTCCATTTATTTTTCTGTCAGCTCAGGATAATAATGATAATATATGTAAATACTTATCTGAAGAACTTAAAGAGAAACCTTTAGAATGCATTGATAAGTCGACCATTAAAGAAAATAATGAAGTCTATCAGTTTTTCAAATGGTCTGCATTTCGAGAAAATTATTTACTCAGAATAGAAAAAACAGGACATAAATATATTCTTGTCAAAAAGAAAATATATACAAGTGAATATGATCAGAAAACAGGTGAAAAAATAGATTCAAGATTTAAAATTCTTGTACAGAAAAATTTAACCCAAAAACAATATGTACAATTCATGAAGCTATTGTCTGAAAATCATTTTTGGCTTAACAATAATTATGAAGTTCCTACTACGTGTACAGATGGAGATGGTATAGTTATTTATGCAGTGAAGAAAAACAGTTTATTAAAAATGAGCAATGGCAACTGTGCTCCTCAAGATGAATATATGAATAATATGTATCAAAAAATCATCGAACTATTTAATGTATAGAAGAATAAAAATATCAAGTTGAAAATTTTACAAATAATTGGAATTTTCCTGGTAATCGGAATTCTAAACACCGTTATTTCCGGTGAATATATAAAACTACTGAAGCTTCCCAGTGGAGATGTTGCAATGATTTCTATTGGAGTTATGACCATATCAGGTATTTCCTTAGCTGTCTCAACAATTCTAATTTCAATCATTAGTATTCAAAAGCAGCTCAGTCTTACAATATCCCTCCTGATCTACCATATTATTTACTTTATAACTGTTACTTATTTTGGATTAGAATGGCCGATTGCAAGTTTTTCTTTTACGAATATTGATCTATTTATTATTCTCATTGGATTTACAGTATGGGGATTTACTTTTGCAACTATAAAATTTTTTCAATCAAGAAAAAAACAAACCCCATGACATTCAAAGTTTTTTTACTCTCCCTTTTATTATTTTCTGTAAAAGTTTTAGCCTGCAAATGTAATGGAGAACCCTCTTTAAAATCTTCGTTCAAAAATGCTGACTTTGTATTGATTGGGGAAGTATATGATATCTCAGAAGTACCTTCAGGATTCAAAACTGTACAAAACATTCTAAGCAAAGTCAAAATAAATAAAGTCTACAAATCAAATGACTATGGAGAATTCTATCAGCAGACTGCTACCCTTTTCGGATCTCCACTTCATTCCTGTGATGTTCTTTTTACCCAAAAGGGAAAATATCTGATTTTCGCCTATGAGGAAAAAGATACCGGATTTCTCCTCTCCGATCATTGTTTTGTACAAAAAAGATTAGACGAACTTTCTTCTGCAGAATTACAAGAACTGGAATCTTTAAGTTCTCAGTATAAAAAATTATCTGAAAATTCCGACACATCCAATAATACTGAACTTACAGATTTAATTGTGGACGACTTCAAACAATCCGACAGAGAAATTAAAGAACAAAAAAAAGAAATATTAACGCTCAATCAGCAGAATAACAGGTACAAGACAATCATTTATATTTCCACTTTTGTTATTGTTATGCTTCTGATAGCACTGATTTTGTTACGCAGAAGAACTCGATATTGACATGAATGACAGGAGATTGTTTGTTGTGAAAATCATGTGAAAACCAATTTACCTATATTATTTCAACCACCATAAAAATTTATGAACTCAACTATGAACCAAATTCAACAATATGAAAATTTCTTTCAGGAAAGTAGTCCATATTATCTTGAAAAATTAAATCTTTTTGAAAAAGGAAAAAAATTCACCTTTAACTATGCTGCTTTTTTCTTTGGTGTATTCTGGTTTCTCTATAGAAGAATGTACCTGGAAGCCATACTCATTTACTCATTCTTCTTTGTTGAAGGCTGCTTTGAAAAATTTTTCTTAGCCCCAATAATTGGAGTGGAGCAAACCAAACTGGTTGGCTATATTATTACAATTTTCATGCTTATTATTTTAGGTTTTTGGGGAAATCTTCTTTACCTCAACAAAGCAAAGAAAACAATAGAAAAAGCAGAGGAAAAATTTCCGGAATATGAACAGCAAAAAAAATATTTGAGCAAAAAAGGAGGAACAAGCTTTCTGTACGTAAGTATTTTATTGATTATAATAATTGCCTCAATGGCTTTGAGTTAAATATTTATTTAAGTGTTGAAAATCAAAGAATAATACAAACCTTATTTTTAGTAAAAAAAGCAAAACATTCCTATCTTTATCGTTATTTCCAACTCATACCTATTTAAAAAAATGAAAAAAGTAATATTAGATCTTGCCACTACTTTAGACGGTTTTATTGAAGGACCAAACGGAGAAACCGATTGGTGCATCATGGATGATGATATGGATTTTAATGGATTTCTTTCCGGAATAGACACTATTTTTTACGGAAGGGTAAGCTATGATGCCTGGGGAAACTATCAGCCGGAAGAGAATACAGATCCGGAAGAACAAAAAGTTTGGGAAGAAGTTCATTCAAAAAATAAATTTGTCTTTTCCAGTCAAAACAGAGAAGATGAAAATGCTGTTTTTATCAGTTCTGATATTGTAGAAAAAGTTTCAGAAATAAAAAAACAGGGCGGAAAAGATATCTGGCTGTATGGAGGAGCAAGTCTTATTAAAACTTTTATTCAGAACAATCTTATCGACACCTATAGAATATCCGTTCATCCGGTTGCTCTCGGGAAAGGGAAACCTCTTTTTGAAGATTTGAAGGGAAGGTTAAATTTAAAATTAATTAAAACCAATGTATTCAGATCCGGTGTAGTACAGCTTATTTACGAACCACAGACTCAAAGTTAATACAAGATGAATGCTCGCTTTAGTACCATTATTCTGTATGTAAAAAATGTTTCGTTGCTCGCCCATTTTTATGTAGAAAATTTTAATCTGAAAGTGATAGAAGAAGATCCAATATGGGTTTTGCTTGATGCGGGTGGTGTTCATATCGGGTTACACAAAATCGGAGATCAGTATCTTGATCAAATAGATGAAGGCTATATGTTTGACAACAATACTAAAATTGTTTTTGAAATTGACGTTGATATAGAATCTGCAAGAAATGAGTTGGTCTCAAAAAACATCAGCATGAGAGAAATTAAAACCTTTGAAAATTATCCTTTCCGGCTTTGTGACGGAACAGATCCTGAAGGAAATGTATTTCAGTTAAAAAGTAAAAAATAAAACTAATCTCCTACGGCCATGAAAAAAATATTAGGAATACTTTTCTACTTAGCAGCCTCCTGTATACTATCCGGGCAGAATATTTCCATCATTGAAAAAAAATTAGACCGTTCTTTTCAAAGAATTCAATACTGGTATGATGCACGCAATAAGGATTCATTTACCTATGATTCCCTGTATGCTGCCAACAGAAAATTTGAAAAGCTATTACAATATTATACTTCATCTAACCCTCAAACTCTGAGACATGACTTTAAATCACTCAAGAAAAACGGTTTGTCTATCAATTCTTCAGAAGATGGGAAGTTCAGAATTTATTCCTGGAACACCGAAACCGGAGGTACTATGCGCTTTTACAGAAGTGTTTTCCAGTATGAATCCGGTAAAAAGGTACAGAGTGAAGTTTTAAAAAGTAATATGGAAGATGATGCAGAAGCAATGTATTCTCAGATTAATGATGTCATTTCACAGAATAAAAAATATTATCTTGCTCAAAGTACTGCTGTTTACAGCTCTGCTCTTTTTCATCATACAATAAAAGTATTTTCTATTGAAAACGGGAAGCTCAACAGCAATGCCAAGCTCATCAAAACGTCTTCCGGCATTAAAAATGAATTGGGTTATGAGCTGGATTTTACCGCAACTTCAAACAGAGAGAATCCTATCAGCATTGAGCTTTTCAATACGCTGGATATTCAATATGATGCTAAAAAGAAAATCATCAGTATTCCATTGATTCGGGATGATTCCAGAATTACAGATAAAAAAATACGCTATCATCAGTTCAAAGGGAAGTACTTTGAAAAATTATAATATGAAAAAGATCATCGCTGCCACCAGTTTCATTCTCATTCTTACTCTGTTTTACTACCCCGTTTTTGACGACACAAAAATTTCATTCGGCATTATTTTTCTGTGCTTTGTTGTTCTTATATTTTCAGTAGCCAAACTCTATTCCCCTGACGAAGAAAAAGATTATGATTCATTTGAAAAAGAAATGGACAGACTGCATAAAGATGATGGAATATTTCAATATACAAATGATGGATTCTATTTTAAACAAAATAGTATAACAGAGTATATAAAATGGGATGAAATTGTTTCCATACATACCTTCAGTATTCCCTCTCCATTTGGTAATAGGCAGTCCGGATTGGAAATTACCACTAATGAAAAAAACTATGAATTTGATCATGCGGTAACACCCGGAATAGTAAAATTAACTGATCAGCTTTATGATAATCTTCCAAACTGTGAAGAGGATTCGCCAACAATAAGAATTAATAATTTCGGACTTGACAAGACAAAATTGTATGAAAGAAAAGCCCTATAATAAACATTCTTGATTATGCCAGTCATCTTTAAAATTAAAAACAAAACCAATTGGGTGGTAACCTTTATATTGGGTTTAGGTTTACTCATAATTTCTTTGATTATTCTGATCATCATTCCTCTTATGAGTATGCAGACGGAGGGCATTTTTATTATTTTCAATTATATTTTATCAGTCATCCCCTTTGCTGGTTTTTTTATACTACTTCTCTATTTCTGGCTTTGGAACACCTTTGGAAAAACAGTACTCACTATTGAGCCTGAACAAATAACAATCCGGTATAAAAACAAATTATTTACCGCCCCAAAAGTATATTTGAAAAAAGAAATTGATCAGGTTCAGACAAAGGATTTTACAATAGAAAAGTCTAAATTGGGAGTCCGCTATAATTTTTCTCTAAGCGGCTCAACGTATTCTGTTGTTTTCATACAAAAAGATCGTGAAATAAGAATTCTGGACTGGATCACCGAAACTAAAGCCTGTGAAATAACAGATGAAATAAAAAAAATGTGGTATTAAAAAATGTATAATCCAACCCGTAGAAATAAAAATATTGGCACAAAAAAACAAGGGTATGGTCAAAATAATAAATTGACAATTTCCTCTCCTTATGGCGATCTCAAGTCGTTTTATGAAAAACTTACTGATTACCAAAAAGAAATACGGCTTATCAACAATCATGAATTTATATTTATAATTGAAAAGCTCCGCAAAAACTCGATTCATTCTTGCTCTATCAACGACATAGAGAGAGTTATAGAGAATTTACCTATTGAAGATTATGGAGAATTAAAATATATCATTTTAAGGCAACCCAAACGAAAGGAGGAAATTCTTTCACCGGTTTGGGGAAGATTAATCTATAGCTATGATTTCGAAAATGAATATTTTCCTGCCATTATTTTAGATGCCATTGATTTGGAAAAACAATTATTTTGGCCTAAAAAACAAACGATTGAGGATCAACAGGAATTTGAAAGGTTAAAAACAGATGGTCATACTTTTACGGAAACAAAAAGAAATTTCATAGCAGAATTCCAACCTCAAAATATTAGAAATACTCAACTTTATAGAACTTTACCACATGAGTTTGGACATTATGTTCATTATTTGGAAGTTGTTGAAAGACCAGGATATAATGAAAATAAAGAAGATATTGATTATGATGCGTATGACGAAAGAATGTCCTTATATTTCCGGATTCCAAAAAGCGAAAAAGAAAAATTTGCCCATACTTACGCTGAGAAATTAAAAAGTAAACTCGTTAATGAAAACAAAATTCCTTTTGATTCTTTAGATTAAAGAATGATTAGAGAAAAAACCGTAACATCTATTCTTAAATATTTTTTTCAAATTCCATGTAATATTATCACACTTAAAAGTGTCTTATTTAAAAAATTACATGAGATCTATTTTAACCTGTATCGCTTTATTGCTTGCAGTACATCCCCTTTTTTCGCAGAAATCTAAAAAACTGGAAGAACTATTCTCAACGTATGAAAAGGCAGGATTGTTCAATGGTTCTGTTCTGATTGCTGAAAAAGGAAAAATCATTTTTGAAAAAAGCTACGGCTACAGAAATGCTCCTAAAAAAGAGAAAAATACCAATAACAGCCTATACAGGGTTTTCTCCACCACAAAAATGTTCACTGCAATAGTTATTTTTCAGCTGGAAGAACAGGGAAAATTATCTCTGAATGACAAGCTGTCCAAATATTACCCTGACTTTCCTAAGGGCGACAGTATTACCATTGCCAATCTGTTATCTCATACTTCAGGAATTCCCAATGATACCAACTCTGAATATACTGTAGATGAAGAAACATTTTTACAATATATTTCTGCAAAACCTCTGAATTTCTCGCCTGGTAAGGATTGGGATTACTCCAATTCCGGATATTATATTCTTGGCTATATTATTAAAAAAGTGACAGGCCTGAACTATGATCAAGTCATAGAAAATAATATCCTGAAACCTCTGAAAATGGATCACAGCGGATTTCATTTCAACAACGTTACCGATGAAAATAAAGCATTCGGATATGAATTTTTATCTGATAACCTGTCAAACGAAGCATTACGTTTTAAAACAGATCACCCTTTTGGCGCAGGAGCAATGTATTCTACCGTAGAAGATTTGTTCAGATTCAATGAAGCACTCAAGAACTACACCATCCTTAAAAAAGAAACCTTAGAAAAAGCTTTCACACCCTATCTTAAGGATCATTATGGCCTGGGTTTCCAGATTTCAACTGTTTTTGACAAAAAAAGAGTGGGTCATGATGGCGGCGGACCTGGCTACAGAAGCAGATACTATAGAGTCCTTGAAGATGATATTTGTGTGATTGTTATTTCAAATTCAGAACTATCACACACCGATTTTATTCTTCCTTTGGCAGAAAAAATACTGTACAATAAACCTTATCGCATTCCAGCCATTGCAAAAGTGAGTGCAGAGGATTTAAAAAAGCTGGAAGGTGTTTATTATACAGAAAACTCAAACTTCTACATAAAAAGTTCCGATGGACGACTGGTTTTCAAAGAAGGCAGTTACCCAAGAAATGCCCTGTTACCAAAAAGTAAAACATTATTTCAGCTTGATGAAAAATTCACCTGTACATTCCAGCCTGATCAAAATGGGAAAATAGAGACTCTTGTTATTCATTTTTGGGATGGAACAGTAAAAACAGCCAAAAGGAATACCAATAATCTTACCTGGGGAATTATAGGAAATGCGACTCCTAACGGCTGGGACGGAAAAGACATTCCGCTACAGACTGATCTTAAAAACCCCAATATTCATTTTCTGAGAAATTATAAACTGAATAAAGGTAATCTTAAATTCAGATTTAATAACGACTGGGGATATAGTTTGGGACTAAACAATGATGATAAAAGTATTGCCTTTGATTCCTATGATTTTCCCATCAAAGAAGAAGGAATGTATGATATTGTTCTCGACATGACCAACGCAGTACAACCACAATACAGCATAAAAAAATCTGTTCAATAAAACCTGCATCTACAAAGTAAAAAATACACATTTTCAAACCGTTCTAAAAACAGAACGGTTTTTATTTTGAATATCCGTTGATATTTTTTATTACTTTTATCTCACACAAAATCAAACCACAAAAAATAATCTATGCCTCATTTTATTATAGATTGTTCACAGGATATTATTCATCAGAGGACACCTGATGAGTTAATGGATGCCATTTATGAAGTGGCCCATGCAACAGGCCTTTTTGCTCCCAACGATATTAAAGTCAGAATTCAACCCTATCAGTATTACAGATTAGGCAATGGCAAGAAAAATTTTCTGCATGTGTTTGGATATATCATGCAGGGACGCAGTACAGAACAAAAAGCCGATCTCTCAAAACAAATCTGTACCCGACTTTCAGAATTACTGCCTGACATTTCTTTTCTTTCTGTAAGTATCAGTGACTTTGAAGCGGCAACATACAGCAACAAAGCCCTAATTGATCCTGAAAACATGGATAAAAACAGGCATTTCGGTTTATAACATTCACCTTTACACCAACTAAACATTAATAATATGAGCTTAAAAACATTAGTCAGCAAAAGTGCACAGTACAACAATTGGGTAGTCAATAAATACATCGACTGGTTATCCACAAAGTCTGATGAACAACTCAACCAGGAAACCATTTCAAGCTTCCCGACTATTTTAAAAACGCTACACCATATCTGGCAAACACAGGAATACTGGTGGAGTCACATTTCTGAAAAGAATGATTTTGATTTTACAAAAACAACAGAAACCACCAGCAAAGAAGATGTTTTCAATGCCATTAAAAACAATTCACAAAAGCTGGTAGATTATGTGGAAAATCTATCTGAAGAAGATCTTTCAAAAAATGTAAAGATAGAATCCCAATGGTTTCAGTGTGATTTTTCCAAATATGAATATATCCAGCACGCTATTCTCCACGGAACATACCATAGAGGGCAAATTGTAACGATGGGAAGAAATATCGGAATAACAGACGCTCCCATGACCGATTTCAATTTTTGGAATATTTATAAAGATCAGTAATAAAATCAACGGTTTTGTGGATAAGTCTGAAGTAAAATATCAGTATCATCACAGAAACATAATTAAATAACTGATTTCAAGCAATTTACATTAAAAATATTCAGTTATCCACATCTTAAAATATTTGTGGATAACTTTATATGTATCTATTTACTCCTGTGGATAAACTATGGATAACTTTTCTCGTCATTGAAAAAACACACCGTAATTAACTGTATTTCTTTAATTTACAGTAAATATAAATTTTCGTGAAATTTCCACAATAGAAAATCATGTGGATAAGTTCTGTGGATAACTTATCAACATTTTTTAACAGAAATCTCAACTTATCCCCTATTCTTATTCTTATATAATCACTGTGATTTTGTAAATTTGGTTTATAATACACCAATACTTACAATTATATATGGAAAAATTTGCAATATCATCAGACGGTCAGAAAATTCATTATAAAGAATCCGGAAAAGGGAATACAACATTGATCTTCATACACGGATGGCTGGGCAATACCGAATGGTGGGAAGACCAGCAAAAATATTTCAGCAGCCGATATCATATTGTACAAATGGATCTTGCAGGACATGGAAAATCTGATTCTTCCAGACAGGAATGGACAATCACAAGATATGCGGATGACATTAAAGCAGTTGCTGATGCTGTTCATTCAAATAAAGTTATACTTGTAGGACATTCTATGTCCGGGGCTTATGTGCTCGAGGCTTCATTGAAAATCCCACAGGTGAAAGCATTAATTCTGATTGATACCCTGAAAAACTTAGATGAATCTTATACGGAAGAACAGACTGAAGAAGTTTTATCACAATACAGAACCGATTTTAAATATACTGTGGAAAACATCCTTCCGCAATATCTGTTTGCCGAACAAACTCCTTCTGACGTAAAGGAAAGACTCCAGCACGAATTTCTTCAGAATGACCCTGAACTGGCAATCAATGTCCTCAGACCGCTATACAAAGCTGATGTCAATACAATTGCAAAGCAAGTTCAGGTGCCAGTGATCGCCATCAATTCGGATGCTTCTCCTACCGATGCGGAAACCAATCGAAAATATCTGAAAAACTATGACTATGTGACCATTGAAGGAGTTGGACATTATCCTATGTTGGAAAAGCCAACTGAATTCAATACTATTCTTGATAATGTTATCAAAAAACTAATCTAATATTTAATCATGCAAAATACCAGAATTTTCGCAACAGCATTCTCCAGCGTTTACCCACATTATATTCAAAAAGCCGAAAAAAAGGGACGCACCAAAGAAGAGGTACATGAAATCATATTCTGGCTGACGGGATATGACGAAAAAAACCTGCAGGAAATACTGGATCATAAAACTGACTTCAAAACATTTTTTGAACAGGCTCCACAGATGAATCCCAATGTTTCATTAATTAAAGGAGTCATTTGTGGATATCGTGTAGAAGAAATTGAAGATGAACTGATGAGAAATATCCGGTATCTGGACAAACTGATTGATGAACTGGCGAAAGGAAAGAAGATGGAAAAAATATTAAGAGCAGTTTAAAAATAAATATCCTTTTACAAACTTATAAATCTGAAAAATATCTTCTCCAATTCAAAAAACTTCCCGAAATTAGCGGTCTGTGCGTTAAAAACTATTCAATGAAATAAAAATTTAAATTACAACATACAGCAAAACTTAGTATAAGTTTTCTTCGGGGCAGGGTGAAATTCCCTACCGGCGGTTACAGTCCGCGACTCCTTTCTTTTGAAGGGACTGATCTGGTGAAATTCCGGAACCGACAGTTAAAGTCTGGATGGGAGAAGAAAATGAGATGATCAATAAGATTCCTTATGGACTCTTGTTGTGTCGTATTTCATTTCCATGTACCGAAGACTATTTTAACTTTTAAAAGTAAAATAACATGGAAAAATTATTAGAACAATTCGGAGCTACCTCCAGAGAACGTGTAGAAAAAGCACTTCAAACATTACAAAAGGGAAAAGGTATTCTATTAGTAGATGATGAAAACCGCGAAAACGAAGGCGATATCATCTTTCCCGCTTCCACTATTACAGAACAGGATATGGCACTTTTAATCCGCGAATGCAGCGGCATTGTCTGCTTATGTATTTCTGAGGAAAAAAGCCGCCACCTCAACCTTCGTCCAATGGTGGAAAACAACAATTCAAAAAATCAAACTGCATTCACAATTTCCATTGAAGCCAGAGAAGGTGTGGAATCAGGTGTTTCAGCAAGAGACCGTGTAACAACAATCAGAACAGCGGTAGCATCAGATGCAGAGGCCGAGCATATTGCAAGTCCCGGTCATGTTTTCCCCCTGATTGCCAGAGAAGGTGGTGTATTTGAAAGACGCGGGCACACTGAAGGCAGTGTAGACCTTGTAAAAATGGCCAATCTGGGTGATGATGCCGTACTTTGTGAACTGACTAACGAAGACGGTTCTATGGCAAGACTTCCTGAAATTGTGGACTTTGCCATCAAAAAAGGGATGAGTGTGGTGACCATCGAAGATATTTATGCTTACCGTAAAATGGTAATGAGCAACTAAACTTAAAGATTTTTAACGCACAGAGCCGCCTGCTGATATGACCAGCAGGCGTTTTTATTAAAAATTTAACAAAAAACAAATAAAATTAATATTTGAATACTATTTTTTAATTATTTTTAACAAAAAATTCTGACTATGAAAAAATCTTTACTCCTTTTATTAGGAGCGTCTGCCATGGTTTCTGCGCAGATCACGCTTACAAAAGCGACCAATGACCCTATTTCTGGAAACGTTGTTAATTACAATCTTGCAAGCGGAGGAGTAAACAACTCTGCAACCGGACCTAACGCTACCTTCTCAAACTCAGGACTTACGATGGGAGCAGCATCACAAACAACCTATTTAACGCCTACTTCTACTGAAATAGCGACTTTTCCAGGTTCCACAATTAAAATGATAGACGGTGCAACCACCGTTTATTACAAAGCTTCATCTGCTAAACTGGAGATTACTGGAATGGTAAATTCACAGGCAACGTTAAACTTTAATGTGGATAACGGTACTCACATTAATTATCCAACAACTTACGGACCGGCACAAACCGATACAGCAAAAGGAACTTTCTCTTCATCTTCTGCTAACGGATTATTCAGTGGTACAATGACTTCCATTGCTGATGCATACGGAACATTAATTATCGGTAATCAGACATACAGTAATGTCCTTAGGATAAAATTTACACAAAACTTGAACCTATATTCATCTTTTGATATTACTTATTCTAACCCTATTGGTGCCATTACCAATACAGCTTATTCTTATTACGATGCTTCTCACAGATATGCATTGCTAAATTCTACCATTGGAAATATCAGCATTCCGTTGTTGAGTATCAACCAGAATGTAATCACTTCATTTGCATTAAGTGAAGCATTCCTGGCCGTAAACAATGCTGCGAAAAAAGAAAGCCTAGTAGTTTATCCAAACCCGGCACAAGACTTTATCGGTTTCAAGGGAAATACAGATAATTACTCTAAAGCCAACATTTACAGCCTGGATGGAAAACTGGTTAAAACTTCAGAAGTAAAATCTGGAAACATACAGATTTCAGACCTTCCACCAGCATCTTATTTCATTGAGGTCAGTGGAAAAAATGCTGCAGAAACAAAGAATACAAAATTCATCAAGAAATAATAAAAACAAAATCCCCGCTCCTACAAATGAGCGGGGATTTCTTATTAACATTCAAACTTGCATTTAAAAGGTTGCTGCAGGAGCCGTTTCATTATTAAGCTTTCGCTGAATCTCTGTTTTTTTTCCTTTAGAGAAATCATAACTTAATCCTAATACAAACATGGATTTATTGTTCATAATCTGTGTATGAATTTTATAATCAACCAAACTTTCCGGTAAACTTTTCGTTTTGTATTCCGAAGGCATTCCTATCCAGTACATGCCTGTGGAAAACGTCCAGTTCTGATGTTTATAGCTTACAAAAATATTATTCTGGTTTTCATTTGTATTCAGGAAAGCTCCATTAAGGCTATATACCGGAATATTGAACTGATACTGCACTGAGAAAGATTTATATTCTGATGAAAGCGAAAAATAATTTCCTAAATAATCATTTTTGATTAAAGCCCCTGTACTTGTCCTTACGGTTTCAGAAGTCGGTGTGATTACAGCTTTTACAATAAGTAAGCTGTTCCCAAAGGGCTTATAAGATCCCGTCAGCTGTACCCCGTATCGCTGTCCGTTCTTCCCGTTTTCATAAGTCAGTGCATACCCTCCCAATATATCATCCTGAACATAATACTGATTAATCACACGGTTAGTATACCTGTAAAACAAACCTGCATTAAAATCAAAATATTTATTATTAAAAGAATAGGTCAGGTTATTAGAAAAGACCTGTTGTGATTCTAAAAAAGGATTCCCTCTCTGAACAATATTGGGAGCCAATTGCACCACATTACTACTCAAAGCATTACTCCATGGACTTACTGGATTGTAACTTGCGGTAAAACGAAGATTCTGATTACCTTTAATCTGATAGGCTAAAATCACTTTCGGAGTAAAAGTCCATTCATCAAAAGTATTCTCTGCACTTTTGTTATGAATATTCGTAAGACCAGCTCCGATGCGGTAACTGAATTGATTCACCTTTCCTGCAAATTCGGTATAAAAATACTGTTCCAGATAAGTGACACTGTATTGAGAATATCCGGCAAGGTTATTCAGATCATTGGAAATAGAAGACCTTGAAATACGATATCCGGATGAAAGTTTTCCTGCTTTGAAATCGTGTGTATGAGAAAGCTCTCCCACCATACTCGTCTGTTTGGCTTTCAGCATCATATCATTATCATATACAGACAATCCCGAGCCTACCACCCATTCTTTTGCTGTTTCTGTAGTATTTGTAGTATAATAAGAGCTCACCACATTAATACTCAACTCATCTTTTTCACTAATTTTTTTTGAATAATAAAGGTCCAGTTTAGGAATTACATAGTCCGACCCATTATTTTTAAACATACTGTGCTCTTCCTTCAGGTTATCTTCAGCAAAGACACTCTGCCCCACTCCTTTTGAAAATCTGCTGAAAATATCCATATTCAGTTTAGCCTGAAAAGCATAATCATCAGGAACAAGTCTTGTATACCGCAAAGCAATATTCTGGAAAGAATATCCGAAATGATCTGTTCTGTTTTCATCCGAACGGTAATGTTTTCCATTGAGCTGATAGTCATAGATACTGTTCACCCTTCTGTCATTATAATCTCTCAGATTCAAAGAATATTCCAGTCCGAAATTATTTTTTCCTTTTGTATAATTCGCATAGGCCGAGCTATTTACAAACCCGGTATTTAAAGCAGTAGAAATATCAGCTCCGAAAACATATCCTGTTTCTGTAGATTTTGTAAGAATATTAACTACCGTATCTGCCCTCGTTGCCCATCTTGCAGGCGGAATGTCATAATACTCTACCTTTACCACCTCACTGGGTGCAACACTCCGGATCTGCATATCTGTAACTTCAATGCCGTTGATAAGGAACAGTATAGTTCCTCCTTTCGTGCTGGTAATCGTATTTGCTACCGGATCCAGCTGCAATTCCGGAAGTGTACGAAGAAGATCTTTTGCGTATCGGGCTTTTTCCAGAGCTTCTTTGTCAAAAGTATAAACAGCTTTGTCTGCAAACAACTTTTTATGCTGTGATTTCAAAATAACTTCCTGAATTTCTTTGGTGGCCGCAGCATCAGCCGTATCATTTTTAGTCTCTTGTGAAAACATAAAAGTGCTGCAAAGAAAGAAGATGGTATATATAGTTTTTTTCATGGATGAAGATGAATTATACCATTAAAACAATCAATCCCTCATGTTTGTTACATTTATAATGGCAAACCAATTAAAAAGCAATGAATAAGTTTTCTTCAAAATTTCAGTTATTATGTTAAATCCAGCCCGTTTTTTGCTGGTATTTTTTACATCACAAAATATAGAGTCATGAAAAAAGTATTCATATTAATTCCGTGCTTCCTGTTTTCTGTGCTGGGGGCTCAGGAAATTCAGAACAGTTCAGCAGAGAAGATGAATATCATCAAGACCAATGTCACGGCTTATGCATTCCGAAATATCAATCTGTCTTATGAACGGGCGATCAACCAATGGTTTTCCGTGAATATTGGTTTCGGAACTATGCCGGAAGGGAAAGTCCCTTTTATCAATGCTTTTCTGAAAGATGAAGATGAGAAAAGATTCCAGAATCTTAGGGTAAAAGCGACCAATTTCACTATTGAACCGAGATTTTATATCGGGAAAGGTTATGGAAAAGGATTTTATTTTGCTCCCTATTACCGCTATTCAAGTGTAACATCCAATGCTTTTGATTTTTATTATGATTATAACGGTCCGAATGGAGTCACTTATCAGGTACCACTTAAAGGACAGGGAGATACAAAAGGGAACAGTGGCGGATTAATGGTCGGCGTACAATTCTTTTTGACCAGAAGCCAGAATCTTGTACTGGATTTTTGGATTGCAGGAGCTCATTATGGAAGCGGAAAGGGAGATTTTACCATGACTTCAGATTATGTACTGACTCCTGATATGCAGGCTCAGCTAAAAAAAGAAATTGAAAATCTGGATATTCCGTTTGTAAAATATACGGTAGAAACGAATGCCAATGGTGCCAGAATAAAAGTGGACGGCCCTTGGGCGGGTTTCCGAAGCGGACTTTCCATTGGATATAGATTTTAAAAAATACAATCCTTTATTTATACCAACCGTTCTTTTCCAGAGCGGTTTATTTTTTCCTGAAATTTGTATCTTGGACGCTATAATTAACAAAACTTTCTGGAAAATATCATGATGAATTCGTCCACTATTACTACCGCTCAAAGAATTAAAGCCATCATAGGCGGATCTATCGGAAACCTTGTGGAATGGTATGACTGGTATGCGTATGCAGCTTTTGCCATTTATTTTTCCCATTCATTTTTCCCGGATTCTGACCTGAATGCCCAACTGATGAATACCGCAGGAATATTTGCTGTAGGCTTTCTTATGCGTCCTATCGGTGGATGGCTATTCGGTAGCATTGCGGATAAGATCGGAAGAAAAAAAGCAATGACTCTTTCTGTTCTTTTGATGTCTTTTGGATCTTTACTGATTGCTCTTACACCTACTTATAAATCTATAGGTATTCTGGCTCCTTTATTACTTTTATTGGCAAGATTACTTCAGGGGTTGAGTGTGGGCGGTGAATACGGAGTCTCTGCAACCTACCTCAGCGAAATGGCAACACAGGACAGAAGAGGGTTTTATTCAAGCTTTCAATATGTCACTCTAATTGGCGGACAGCTTATAGCACTGGGAATTCAGCTTATTTTACAAAAATTGCTTCTGACTGAAGCTCAGCTTGAAGATTGGGGCTGGAGAATTCCTTTTGTAATTGGGGCTATGCTTTCTATCATTGCATTATACCTCAGAGCCAACCTTCATGAAACGGAAGCTTTTGAAAATAAAAAAGAAATCAGCGAAAAGAAAAAGGGAACTGTAAAAGAGCTTCTGAAACATCCCAGAGCCCTGCTTACTGTTGTAGGTCTCACTTTAGGAGGAACATTGGCATTTTATACCTACACCACCTATATGCAAAAATTCCTGGTGAATACATTACACCTTACCAAGGAAGAGTCTACACTGGTTTCTTTTATTTCACTATTTATTTTCGCATGCCTTCAGCCTGTATTTGGAGGGCTATCTGACAAGATTGGAAGAAGACCGCTTCTTTTAGGATTTGGTATTCTGGGAACGTTGTGTACTGTTCCTCTTCTTACAGCATTGAGTACAACCACTTCAATATGGAGTGCATTTTTTCTGATTATGGCAGCATTAATTATTGTAAGTGGATACACCTCCATCAATGCAGTGGTAAAAGCAGAACTTTTTCCTTCCGAAATCAGGGCACTAGGTGTGGGCCTTCCTTATGCTATTACAGTGGCTATATTTGGGGGAACAGCAGAATATATTGCCCTTTGGTTTAAAAAGATTGGTTCAGAAGAATACTTTTACTGGTATATTACCGGGTGTATTCTTTTTTCTCTGGTCGTTTATATAGGAATGAAAGATACTAAAAAGACTTCTACACTTGATCAGGATTAATATTCCAGTAATTTATAAAAAACGTTCGCCGCAGATTCTCTGCGGCGAACATTCTATTTTTTAATGATAGGCCTGTTTAAATTTTTCAATCATACTGTCCAGATTATGGCGCTGGACGTAAATGCTCTTTACCTCTTCATACCTCGGCGATTTGTAGAAAACCTCATGGAAATCCATACTCCCGTTTCCTACTTTTACAACTTTCTGTACTTCGATATTCAACTTTCTCAATTCGTCTTTGAAGACTTTAAATTCATCTTGGATACTACTGCTCATTAATATTTTTAGTTTTTTAGTTAAAAATTCCATTCACCCCTTCAAATGTTAGGGGTAACATCTCAAATTCCGAATAAAGTTAGTAAATTTATTAACACAAAGTAACACTTTGATAATATTTTATTATTTTTTTTACAAATAGTCAGTCGATATTAACCGATTGATACATATTCCGTATTTTTACGATCATAAAAAAATGTAACAACCTTATACAAACTATGAATATTAAAGCATTTTTCTCTTTATTTTTCTTTCTACTGCTTACTTTTCTGCAGGGTCAAAAAATGGAATTCAAAGCACCGGATTATGCTGCCATTCAAAAAAATATTGAGGATAAAAATTCAGAGTTCTATTATCCGAAGCTTTTAAAAAGATTAAAACAGAACGATACCCTTCTTACCAGCAATCAATATCGTCATCTTTATTTCGGTTATACGTTTCAAAAAGGGTATGAACCTTATAAAACAGGCAAGAAGGCTGAAGAGGTTGCCAAATATTATCGTGGAGAAGGTATTTCGCAAAAAGATCTTTCTAAAGGAATCCAGCTATTTCTGAATGCTTTGGATGAAAATCCTTTGGATCTGCGCGCGATGAATTATCTTGCTTATCTGTATCATTTAAATAAAGATGATATCACTGCTGAAAAAATTGCAGGAAATTTCCACGGACTATTAAACGCCATTCTAACTTCCGGTGACGGACTGAAGTGTGAGACAGGCTTTCATGTCATTTCCGTAACAGATGAGTATGTTCTTTTAAACAGATTTCAAATGGAAACAAAATCACAAAGTATAAAAGGGAAATGTGACTATCAGGAGTTTGAAAAAGACAAATATAAAATTCCAGGATTTTATTTTGACATCAGCCGATTCTATGGAAGAATATAGGAGTAATTAATTCCTATATTTCATTCATTATTTCATCATTCTATGATTCAAAAATAGCAGCTATCAATTTTTTTTAAAATAAATTTCATATGATTTCGCCCTAATAATAAGGGTTTCGGAGAAGGAGAAATATTTTTCCAAAAAAATAAATAAATTTTGTGTAACATTTTTTGAAGGTTCGTCTCTAAAAGACAAATAAACTTTAAAACTTTAGAAATCATGAAAAAATTTACATTCCTTCTTATCATCATGTTATTTTTTTTAGCGGTATGCAATATATTCGGTCAGGAAACCACCTATCCGTTTGAAGTTAAAAAAACAGGAAAAGGGAATCAGTCATTAATTTTCATTCCGGGATTTGCCTCTTCGGGAGATGTATGGAACGAAACCACTGCAAGATTTGAAAAAAACTTCACCTGTTATACTTTAACAATGGCCGGATTTGCCGGAGCTCAACCACAGGCAGACGCCAGCTTTAAAGATTGGGAAAAAGGAATTGCTGCTTACATCAAGAATAATAAAATTGACAAACCCATCATTATTGGGCATAGTATGGGAGGCGGCCTGGCTTTGGCTATTGCAGCTGATTATCCTGAGCTTGTAGGTAAAATTGTAATCGTAGACACCCTTCCCTGCCTGGCAGCAATGGCTGATCCTAATTTTACCTCAAAAGAAAACAACGACTGTACTCCTGTCATTACTCAGTTAACCGCTATGAATGATGAACAGTTCCGTAAAATGCAGACTCAGGCTATGCCACATCTTCTGGCAGATAGTTCTATGCAGGAAACTGTAATCAGCTGGAGCATGAAATCTGACCGAAAAACTTTTGCTAAAATGTATTGTGATTTTTCCAATACCGACCTCAGAGAGAAAATAAAAAATATACAATGTCCTTCTCTTATTCTTTTAGAGTCTTTTTTTGTCAATCTTAAGCCAACTATTGAAGGACAATACAAAAATTTAAAAAATGCCAATATGCAGTACGCTTCAAAAGGATTGCATTTTATTATGTATGATGATAAAGATTGGTATTTTAATCAGCTTACTCACTTTTTATCTGCGAAATAATGGTTTTTGAAGAGATATACGAACTCTATTGGCAAAGGATATTCCGTTTATGCATGGGATATGTGAACGACACCGACATTGCTCAGGATCTTGCCCAGGAAACATTTATCATTGTATGGCAGCAGCTCCCGAAATTCAGAAATGAATCCAGCATAGGAACATGGATCTTCAGAATTGCCTCTAATACCTGCCTCAGACAGATTGAAAAGGAAAAGAAATTTACTAAAACTGATCTGCCCATTAATTTGGAAGAGAAAAAGCAGGAATCTATGGAACCTCAGATACAAATGCTGTATCAGTTTATTTCTGAGCTGCCTGAAACAGACAGAATTATTATTTCATTGGAACTGGAAGAGATAAAACAGGCTGAAATAGCTCATATTGTAGGACTTTCAGAATCCAACATCAGGGTAAAGATTCACAGGATAAAAGAAAAATTAACGCAAAAGTTTAAAGAAAATGGCTACTAATATTGATTTCAAAAATATATGGAAGCAGCAGACTTCCAACAAACCCAATCTGGAGGAGCTTCTTGGAAAGCTAAAAAAATTCAGAAACCAAAATCTGCGCAGGCTCATCTTTGCTAATATTGGATTAATCGCTACTTCATTAGTAATTCTTTTCATCTGGTACCGTTATCAGCCGGAAATGATCACAACAAAAATCGGAATCGTGCTTGTAGTTCTGGGGATGGCTATCTTTCTATTGGCCTATAACAAAATGTTTATGGTATTTTACAAAATTGATCAGACTCAATCTAACCATGAATATCTACAAAGTTTATATCTGGTAAAAAGTAAGCAAAAATTCATGCAGACCACCATACTCAACTTGTATTTTATCATGCTGTTTCTGGGAATATGCTTTTATATGTATGAATATACTTCAAAAATGACCATTGGTTCTGCTGTTTTGACTTATTCAGTAACCTCATTATGGGTCGCATTTAACTGGTTTTATTTAAGACCCAGAACTATAAAGAAACAACAAGGAAAACTTGACGAATTAATTAATAAATTTGAAGAGATCAATAATCAATTAAAAGAATCATGATATCTTCTGACAACAAAAACCACTGGGAAAATGTATATGAGACCAAAAATCCTGATCAGGTAAGCTGGACTCAGAAAAAACCTCAAACCTCTCTTGATTTTATAAAATCTTCCGGATTGGGAAAAGATGCTAGCATCATTGATATCGGCGGTGGAGACAGCAACCTCGTTGATTTTCTTCTTGAGGAAGGTTATGAAAATATTACCGTGCTGGATATTTCCGCCAAAGCTCTGGAAAAAGCACAGGAAAGACTGGGAAATGCTGCCGGTAAAGTAAAATGGATTGCTACAGACATTACCGATTTTGAACCTACTGAAGTTTATGATATCTGGCACGACAGAGCTGCTTTTCATTTCCTGACAACACCGAAACAGGTTTCAAAATATATAGATATTGCAGAAAAAAATGTGGATAACTTTATGATCATTGGAACTTTTTCTAAAAATGGTCCCACCAAATGCAGCGGATTGGATATTCAGCAGTATGATGAAGAATCATTAACAGAAAAATTTGAAAAAAGTTTTAAAAAGTTACAATGTATTACCGAAGATCACACAACCCCTTTTGAGACCGTTCAGAATTTTGTGTTCTGCAGTTTTAAAAAGCATTAGTGAATTGTATGTATTTTTTTTTAATATAAAAAAGAGAGTCGGTAATGACTCTCTTTTTTGTTTATCTAAACTTTGAAACAGTTCTTTATTATGATTCTTTTTCTTCTTCCACTTCCACTTCATGACGAAGCTGAGCTTTGTAAAGAGTGGCATAATATCCGTTTCTATCCAGAAGCTCAAGGTGCTTTCCTTCTTCTACGATTTTACCGTGTTCCATTACAATGATCTTATCCGCTTTTTCAATGGTGGAAAGTCTATGGGCAATAATAATGGATGTTCTGTTTTTAGTAATTTTTTCTGTAGCTCTCTGAATCAGCTTTTCACTTTCGTGATCAATGGAAGAGGTTGCTTCATCCAGAATTAAAATTTTCGGATCTGATAAATAAGCTCTCAGGAAAGACAACAGCTGTCTCTGCCCTAAAGAAATGGATGAACCTCTTTCACTCACTACATAATCATATCCGCCAGGAAGCTGCTGAATAAACTGATCCACTTCAATCTCTCTGGCACCGGCTTTTATTTTATCAAGCGTGATACTGTCATCTCCAAAAGCAAGGTTTTCAAAAATACTTCCATGGAAAAGGAAAACATCCTGTAATACCACTCCGATATGGCTTCTCAGGTTATAAAGCTCATAATCTTTTAAATCCACATCATCAATCAGAATATTCCCGGAATTGATATCATACAATCTTGTGATTAAGCTGATGATGGTAGATTTCCCGGCACCCGTTGCACCAACGATTGCTACCGTTTCTCCCGGATTTACTTTAAAATCAATCCCTTTCAGTACTTCCTGTTTTTCATCATAGGCAAAATGTACTTTCTGGAATTCAATTTTTCCGGCAAAGTGGTCTTTCTTCACTGTTCCGTTATTTGACATTGAGTTTTCTTCATCCATCAATCCCAATACTCTTTCTGCTCCTACAATTCCTCGCTGGATATTATTAAAGCGGTCTGCAATCTGTCTCAAAGGACGGATCAGCATTGAAATATACTGGATAAATGCAATTACTACTCCGGCACTGATGGTAATATAACCTCCATAAAAAAGGATAAATCCTATAAACAATGACGAAATAAGTTCTACTACCGGAAAGAACAATGAGAATATAAATACGGTTCTCAGTAATGCTCCTTTCAGTGTAATATTGATATCATCAAATTTCTTAAACTCAGATTCCTGTCTGTTGAATACCTGAATAATTGGCATTCCGGCAAGCCTTTCCTGAACAAAAGAGTTCTGATTGGAAGTCCAGTTTCTTTCATCCCCAAAAGCTTTCTTAAGTCTTTTCTGAAAGAATCTTGTAATCATTACCATCAAAGGTAAAATAGCCAGTGTAATATAACTCAGATGAACATTGGTACTGAACATCATGACCAATACAAACACAATTCTCAGAATATCCCCGAATACCATCAGGAAACCATCGGTATAGACAGTTGCAATGGTTTCCACATCTCCTACAGCACGCGTTACCAGCTGTCCGATAGGCGTTTTATCAAAAAATGAAGTCTTGAAATAGATCAGCTTAGCATAGAGGCGCTCTCTGATATCTCTGATCACATTCTGCGAGATAAAATTTGAAAAATAAACCAGGAAAAAGTTTAAAATAGTTTCTGCAAATACCAATCCTACAAGGATATAGATATGCTTCATCATCAAAGCCTTATCATGAAGCTTTGTAATGTCATTATCCACCACCTGCATTGTAAGATAAGGCCTGTAAGTAGAAACGATAGAAAGGAATATGGAAATTATAAGGGTAAGGATGAACCATGAACGAAATTTCATTCCGATAAAGAACAGCCTTTTTATAATTCCCCAGGTATCTTGTTTTTTCATTGTACGAATCGAAAGAAAGAATTAAAATAAAATTCTATGCAAAAATAAGACTTTATAACCGGACTGCCTTTACAACTTTTGCAAATCGTCATAGAAAATTTCAGATACCTACCATTTACAATATGAATATATTAAGCGTTCTTTTGTATCCAGTCCAGAACATATTCTGCTACTTCTTCCCAATTTTTTTCTCCACAGATAAAGTGGCTTCTGCCTGCAAATTCTTTAAAATCTACAATACTGTTCGAATCTTTATAGGCTCCCGCAATTTTTTTTGAAAATTCAGCAGGAAAAATTTTATCATTAGAGCCTGCAATGAACAATACGGGCTGATGGGGTTTCTTTAGATCTAATTTAGCAGAAGCTTTGAGTAAAGGATCTCTTGCCAGTTTTCGACTTTCGGGAGCAGCTACCTTTTCATACAATTTATCACTTTCTTCTTTAGAATAATTATTAAAAAAAGCTTTGTGATACCAATCTTTCGTTCCTAAAAACGGACTGTTTCCTTTGAAAAAGTTAACCACAGGCCAAACAATTTTTACCGTAGAAAAAGGAGCCATCACATTTTTGGGAGGCGCACCATCTATACTCACTCCTGCTGCTGCTTTTCCCATATCAATCAGTTTCTGAACCATAAGTCCTCCAAATGAGTGTCCGATGACAATAGGTTTTTCAGGAAGGCTGTCAATCAGTTTTACAAGATTATTCACCGTATCATCAAAGCCCACATGTCTCAATTCCTGGGGAATATTATTTTTTAAATTCACGGGATCTCCTTCATGTCCCGGATTTGAAGGTGTATGCACGGTATACCCTTGAGTTTCGAAATACGTTTTCCATTCTTTCCAGCTTGTATTATTCACAAATAATCCATGAATTAATACGATCGTTTTTGTTTTCATATTTTTTACTTTTTGTATTGTTAAAATGATGAAACAAATTTCCGCAGATAAAATGACGAAAACTTTAACTCAGGTTAAAATCGCACTATTTACCTGAAATTCTTTTTCTTATCCTGCTCAGAGAAGGTCCCTGAATGCCAAGATAAGAAGAAATATGATAAAGCGGAACATTACTGAAAATATCCGGATGTTCTTTCATCAGATCCAGGTATCGTTCTTCAGGAGATTTTAATAAGAATCCTTCCACTCTTGTCATCGTAACATTAAAAGCTGCCTGTGCAAGAAGACGTCCGAACTTTTCCCACTGATGAGATTGTTTATAAAGCGAAAGCAAGTCTGTATGCCGGATATAAATAATAGAGGCATCCGTAAGAGACTGAGTAAAATAATCACAGGGAATCTGATTGAGAAAACTTTTAAAAGGAACCACAAAACCGTTAGCCGAATACAGAAATACATTCTTTTCTTCCCCCGTATCTCCATTAATGACATAAGAACGGAAAACACCATCCACTATAAACCCTAAATAAGAGCAGACATTCCCCTGAAGATTATAAAAATCTCCTTTTTTATATTCTCTGGGCAGCCAGAACTCTTCGGACAATCTGAAATCATCTTCGGAAAGTCCGGCAAAATGATGCAATGCAAAGGCAAGTTTCTCAATTTCAGTCATGATTATTTTTAGTATCTCTTACATCATTTAAAAATACCCTTAATTTTTGATACTAAAAAGAGAAATGTTACTGATCAATAGTCTTCCCTATTTCTTCAATTTCGATGGTTTTTGCCGGTCTTTCTTTTATAAACTTATTTTCAAGAAATTTATAAACTCCCCAAACAGCAACAATAGAGATTAACCAGCCTACCATATTCACTCCCGAAAATCCTGTATAATTTACATTATCTACAGATTCAGGATCTGTTATTCCCAAATACACACCGTAACTCATCCCTAACACAATCTGGGTTCCCAGATAAATTCCAATAGCCAAAACACCGTATTGCCATTTTGTTTTTCCAAATCTTTCGGCTAATTGTGCATAATATCGGTAAGCCCCGATAAGAATAAAAATTGATAACATGATTATTATTTTGTTTTTAGTTTTTATTTAAAATCGTATCCCACATCCACCAGATACAGCCCGTGTCCTGGAGCTGAAGTACCTGCAGCGTTGCGGTTTTTATCTTCAATTACTTTACGGAGATCTTCCGGTTTCAGCTTTCCTGTACCAATTTCCACCATCGTTCCGACAATAGCACGAACCATATTTCTAAGAAAGCGGTTGGCAGAAACTGTGAATTTCAGTTCTGTTCCGTTTTGCTCCCATTCTGCTTTGTACATCTTGCAGATATTGGTTTTGTTGTCGGTTTTCAATTTTGCAAAACTGGTAAAATCTTCATATTCAAAAAGAATCTTACAGGCTTCATTCATTGCAACAATATCCAAAGATCTTTTCCAGTGCTGCCATGCAGATTCCTGGGTAAACGGATTTTTTTCCAGTGAGATATAATATTCGTAGGTCCTATAAGTTGCATCAAAACGGGCGTGAAAATCATCTTTTACCGGAAAAATTCTTTTAATGGAAATATCAGGCGGAAGAAAACTGTTCAGCCTGCGTGTAAGCTGGTCGTCCAGTTCTTTTTCAGTATCAAAATGGGCAAATATCTTTTTGGCATGAACCCCGGTATCGGTTCTTCCCGCTCCTGTTGTTTTAATCTCTTCGCGCAAAATTGTAGACAGCGCTTTTTCCAGTTCTTCCTGCACAGAAATGGCATCCGGCTGTATCTGATAGCCGAAATAATTCTTTCCGTTGTAAGAAAATTCAATAAAGTATCTCAATGTATTGTAATAACTCCACAAAAATACTTTAATTTAACGAAATATTTGTTGAAAAGTCTTTGAGAATATTACACCAAATGCCTATGAAAATTCCTATTTTTGCAATCGTATGAAAAGATGGTACCTTTATCCTTTTTCCCTTGGTTATCATTTGGTAACGGGTATCCGGAACACAATGTATGATCTGGGAATTTTTAAGTCGACAAAATTCAAAACACCGATAATCAATGTCGGAAACCTTTCTGTGGGCGGAAGCGGAAAGTCACCTATGGTGATGTATCTTGCTCAGTTCCTATCCAAACATTACAGAACCGGCGTGCTTTCACGTGGCTATGGAAGGCTGACCAAAGGTTATGAAGTAACCAATTATGAAAGCAACTACAAAATGGTAGGTGATGAAGCTATGCAGCTTTTTGAGCGTTTTAAAAACCGTTTTGTTATTGCCGTTTCGGAAGAACGTGTTCCCGGAGCTAAAAAAGTAATTGATGATATGGATCTTCAGGTTCTTGTATTGGATGATGCCATGCAGCACAGAGCTATTAAGGCTGGATTCAATATTCTGATGACTGATTTTAACGATCCTTTTTTTAAAGATTATGTGCTTCCTGCCGGAGATCTCAGAGAATCGAGAGCTGGATATAAAAGAGCCAATATCATCATGGTCAGTAAATGTCCTGATGAACTGACAGAGGAAACAAAAAGGTATTATATTTCAAGAATAAGACCTTCCTATGGGCAGAAAGTCTTCTTTTCATCCATTGGTTACGACGAAAATGTATACGGAAAAGATAAAATGCTTCCTGATAACAACCTGAATTATTATGATATTTTACTGATTACCGGAATTGCCAATCCAAAACCACTTCTGGAACATCTGGCAAAATTCTCAAAAAGAGTGAAGCATTTAAAATTCAGGGATCATCATAATTTCACCGATGATGATATTAAAAAAATCCTTGCCGAATACAAAAAACTAGGAGAATATAAACTGATATTAACCACAGAGAAAGATTACGTACGTCTGAAAACTTTTGACTATCTTAGAGAAATTGTTTACTACTGGCCTATCAATGTACTTATTGATAAGAAAGAAGAATTCAATCAAATCATCTTGGATTATGTTAGAAAAAATTAAAGAGACCGCGGATTTTATTAAAAATATTATTCAGGAAACTCCTGATTTTGCGGTTGTTTTAGGATCCGGACTGGGAAAATTACAAAATGAAGTAGAACCAATCCATAGTTTAGAGTACAAAGATATTCCTCATTTTCCACAAACTACAGTGGCCGGACACACCGGAAAACTGATTTATGGAATATTGGAAGGGAAAAAAGTACTGATGATGAGCGGCCGTTTCCATTATTATGAAGGACATTCAATGGAAACCGTTACTTTCCCGATAAGAGTTTTTCATCTGCTGGGAATTCAAAATCTTATTCTTTCCAATGCCTGTGGCGGAGTAAATCCTGCTTACAGTGTCGCAGATATTGTTATTCTGAAAGATCACATCAATATGATGCCTGAGCATCCTCTTCGCGGAAAAAATATAGATGAACTTGGACCACGTTTTGTGGACATGAGTGAGCCTTACAACAAAAAAATGATTACTGTAGCTGAACAGGCAGCAGCAGAACATGACATTAAAATTCATCAGGGAGTTTACATTGCCCTGCAGGGACCCACTTTTGAAACTCCGGCTGAATACGGAATGATTAAAGCTATTGGTGGGGATATGGTAGGAATGAGCACAGTTCCTGAAGTCATCGTTGCCAGACATATGGAAATGGATGTTTTCTGTATTTCCGTAATTACAGATCTTGGCGGTCCCGATGTAGCGTTTGCCGTTTCTCACGAAGAAGTTTTGAATGCCGCAAACAAAGCAATGCCAAATGTAATTGCCGTTGTTAAAGGATTGATTAAAAACTATCAGTAAAATAGCATACCTCAATATTACAACTGAAGACGTAATATTCCCCTCCTGTGGAGAGGTGGCAAAAATTTAAATAATTTTTGACGGGGTGGTTTATCCTATAGAAGCCATCAATATTATAAATTTTTACTAATTCCCAAGAAATCAATCTCAGATTGCCATTCATTGTTTAGATTTGTACAAATGAAATTGTTCAAGATGAAAAAGTTGATATTAATTTTTATGATGGGTATTTTTGGGATAAGCTATTCACAAAAAGTCCCCACTGTCCTTAAAACAGGATTTTCAAAAGAAGCTTTACAGCAAAAACTGGAAGATGAAGAAGGAAAAGCCATTACCATTCAGCAGATTCTAAATCAGCATAAAGGAAAAGTTTTAGTCATTGATTTTTGGGCAGGATGGTGCAGAGATTGTTTAAATGCCCTTCCAAAAGCTAAGGAATTAGAAGAAAATAACAAGAATATTGATTTTGTATTTCTATCATTAGACCGTTCAAAAGAAGGGTTTGAAAAAAGTCTTGAAAGATTTGATATGAAAAACAAAGAAAATTATTGGTTTTCTACAGGCTGGAAAAATGATTTTAACAATTATGTGGATCTTAACTGGATTCCCAGATATATGGTTATTGATCAGAAATCTTCTATTGCAAAATATTATGCAATTTCCCCCGAAGATCCGGAACTTCAGCAAACCATTGACAAACTTTTAAAATAATTGTCATTTATTTTAATCTGAAAAAACATAAAAACTCATTGAAAATCATCAGATTTCAATGAGTTTTAAAATTTTATTTATTTAACACCATGATCACAAGAGAAGCTACAGAAAAGGATTTAGAAATTCTTTTAGAATTTGAACAGGGAGTGATTACTGCTGAAAGACCTTTCAACAGTACACTTATTGAAGGAGAGATCCATTATTATGATTTAAAATTTCTGATCCAATCTCCTGATGCAACTGTAATTGTTGCTGAAGAGAATAATGAAGTCATTGCATCTGGGTATGCTCTGATTAAAAAGTCAGAAAAATATTACAACCAATTTGAAAAGTATTCTTATCTAGGTTTTATGTATGTAAAGCCGGAGCATAGAGGAAAAGGAATCAATAAAGTGATTACCGATGAACTCATTTCCTGGTCAAAATCAAGGGGAATCAGTGAGGTAAGACTTGATGTATATGCTCAAAATGAATCTGCTATCAAAGCTTATGAAAAGGCAGGTTTTGAACCTCATCTTCTCACCATGAGACTGAAATAGTAAAAGGCTGGAAGCAGGAAGATCGAAGCTGGAAGTAATTTCAGTGCAATTAATAATTAGTTGTTCTTTAAATTAATTTTCAATAAATGACATTCAATTTTTATATTGTCCTCATTAACTTCCCTCTCCCAGCTTCAAACTTCGATCATATAAAAAATTTACCGTAAATAAAGGAATCCATATCTTTGTATATGGATTTTTCTTTGCCTCTTCGTAAAATTATTCATGTGGATATGGATGCATTCTATGCTTCTGTGGAGCAGCATGATAATCCTACGTTGAAAGGCAAGCCTATAGCCGTAGGAGGCCAGCATCGCGGAGTCGTTGCAGCAGCAAGTTATGAAGCCAGAAAATATGGTGTTCGCTCCGCAATGCCCAGTAAAACAGCCAAAGAAAAATGTCCTCAGCTTATTTTTGTTCCTCCCCGATTTGCCCGATATAAAGAAATCTCCAAAAAAATCCGGGAAATTTTCTATGAATATACAGATCTGGTAGAACCTTTATCTCTGGACGAGGCCTATCTGGATGTCACTGAAAATAAAAAAGGAATGGAATCTGCCAATCTGATTGCCAAAGAAATTCGTCAGAAAATTTTTGAACAGACGGGACTTACCGCTTCTGCAGGAATTTCAATCAATAAGTTTTTAGCTAAAGTAGCTTCTGATATTAATAAACCGAATGGCCAGAAAACCATTCATCCGGATAAAATGGAGCATTTTCTGGAAGAGCTGTCGGTGGAAAAATTTTATGGTGTCGGGAAAGTTACGGCTAACAAAATGTTTAGTTTAGGTATTTATAAAGGAAAAGATTTAAAGAAGAGATCACTTGAAGATCTGGTAAGGCTCTTTGGAAAATCTGGTCAGCATTATTATAATGTAGTACGTGGGATTCATACTTCTGAAGTAAAACCTCATCGGATCCAAAAAAGTGTGGCTGTGGAAAGAACATTTTTTGAAGATCTTTTAGATGAGCAGCAGATCAATGAAAAGCTGGAAAGTCTTGCAGAGGAAATCCATCAAAGATTACAGAAAAATAATATTCTCGGAAGAACTTTAACCTTAAAAATAAAATATAAAGATTTCTCTCTTTTCACAAGAAGTATAACCAGAGAAGATTATTTTTCATCTCCGGAACAGTATTTCAATACCGGAAAAAAGCTCTGGGAACTTCGTCCCTTCGATAAGGCTGTACGCCTGCTCGGATTGTCTCTCTCCCAACTGAATACGGAAGAAAAAAAGCAGGTTTCCGTTCAACTAAAAATCCCGTTTGAGGAATTTGAAAATGAGTAGATCATATTTTTTTGCTAACTTGTATTTATCAAATCAGCAAATTTATGAATCCAACCATGATCCAATTTTTTCACTGGTATTCTGAAGGTGACGGAAAATTGTGGAAAGAAGCCGAAAAACAGGCCAAATATTTAGCAAAACTTGGAATTACTTCTGTATGGTTTCCTCCTGCCTACAAAGGGACAAATGGCGGTTATTCCATCGGATATGATGCCTATGACCTGTATGATCTTGGAGAATTTGATCAAAAGGGAACCATTCCTACCAAATACGGGACTAAAAACGATTATACAAAAGCCATTAAAGCTTTAAAGAAACAGAGTATACAGGTTATTGTAGACATTGTTCTGGGACATAAAGCCGGAGGTGATGAACTGGAAAAATTCAAGGTTGTAAAAGTAGATGAGGAAAACAGGGAAAAAGTAATTTCCGATATCATCGAAATAGAATCATATACCCAATTTACGTTTCCCGGAAGAGGAAAAAAATATTCTGATTTTGAATGGAACTTTACCTGCTTCAGCGGTGTGGATTATGCTGAAGGCATGGATTCTCATATCTATAAAATACAGTCAGAATATGGAAATGACTGGGAGGAAATGATTGATGACGAGAAAGGAAATTACGACTATCTGATGTATAATGACATTGAACACCGGAATCCTTTTGTACGGGAAGAGCTCAACAATTGGGCAAAATGGTATTTTGACCAGACAGATTTCGATGGGGTAAGACTGGATGCTTTAAAACATATTTCTTTTGATTTTTATAAAGAGTGGCTTTCCCTGCTTCGTTCCAATTCCGGAAAAAATATTTTCGCTGTAGGAGAATACTGGGCTCCGGGATATCTTCATCTGCTTCAAAAATATATTGAAGTAACGGAAGGCTGCATGAGTCTTTTTGACAGCTCCCTGCAGAATAATTTCCACAATGCCTCAAAAGAAGGCGGTTCTTATGATCTCCGAAGAATTTTTGATGAAACCCTCACTCAGGCAGATCCTATGCATGCTGTAAGTTTAGTTGCAAATCATGACACACAACCTCTGCAGGATCTTGAAGCTCCTGTAGAACCATGGTTTAAACCTATTGCTTATGCTCTTATTTTGTTGAGAAAAGACGGTTATCCATGTGTATTTTATCCCGATCTCTATGGAGCTCATTATGTGGATAAAGACAGAGAAGGTAATGATCAGGAAATTTTCATGCCTAAAGTAGATGGCATTGAAGCGTTATTAAAAGCGCGAAAAGATCATGCTTATGGTGAGCAACATGATTATTTTGAGGATGCCAACTGCCTTGGCTGGGTACGTACAGGAGATGATAAACATACCGGATGTGCTGTTGTTCTAAGCAATAAAGAGTCTTACCATAAACCTATGGAAATGGGAACATTGTATGCCGGAAAAAAATTTAAAGACCTTTTGAAAAGATGTAAAGATAAAGTGATCATTGATGAAAACGGCTGGGGAAATTTCCCTGTTCCGGCAGGAAATGTAAGCGTCTGGATTCCTGAATAAGAATCCATTCTCATAAAATAAAAAGGCACATTGACCAGATAATCAATGTGCCTTGTATTTATCAATATATTAAGCTGTATTTTAGCAATAGATATATCGGCAATTCCAGATATCTATGGCCCACTCGCAACATTGTCCGTCTTCGTTGGAAGTACAGCATACTTTGCCCCAGTTTAAGTCTCCGGCTTTTAAAGTCTTCAACTCTTCACGGTTAAGTTTTCTTACTTTGAACTCTTTTTTCGTTTTCATAATGATTATTTTTTATGGTTTAGTTATTAAATATACATTAAAATTTACAATTATGAATAAATAATAAACACCAACAACACGATTCAACATATACAATCCATATAAAAATAAATAAATAAATAAATAAATAAATATGAAAGAGGAATATTATGTCTTCAGCTGAAATATTTGAGAACATTAGAGATTTCCTCCACTTAGATATGCGGCTGAACTTTTCTGAGTTCCAGAATTTCTGGTCTTTCGGAGGTGTCAGCTATTTTTCCGGTACGGGCAAATTCCGCCCAGAGAGCTCTTAATTTTTCACCATGCTCATGAATACGGCTCCATGGAATATCTTTCAGCAGTTCAGATGATTTCCAGGCTGATTCATTTCCAAAAATCAAAGGAAGATCAATACAATGTGGTGCTCCGATAGGGTTGTCTTTCAATTTTGAATGAATTCTGAAGAGGTAAACATTTCCTCCGGCATCAGAAATATTCTGAGCAAACTGTTTTGCCGGAGTTCCGTAAATCAATTCTGTAGTTTTCTCAACCGTTTTATCCATGATTTTTAAGCCCAATCCTTTTCCGAAATATTTGTTTAAAGCCTCGGAAGTTTTAAGGTAAAATGCAGTTTCGTCATTATTAAACCCTATCAGTATATCATATTTTGGAGCATTCTTTTTCCACATGTCCAACGACTCTTCTTCTTTACACAAAGGGAAGAATCCATATTGGGTACCAAAGGGCATTGCCGCTTTCAAACCATACTTTATCACAGATGGTAAAAATCTACCGTACTCATCCATCATTTTTAGAACATCGGTTTCATCTTTCAATACTTCTGTTTTTTTCAGAAATTCCGCAGACATTTTCTGTCTTTTATGACGAAGCCCCAACGGAGCACTCTGAATAATCACCCGCTGAAATAAATCTTCTATTCCTTCTGAGATCATAAGATGGGCAATGGCATCACCTCCTGAAGACTGGCCGAGAAGGGTAATATTGTTTTCATCACCTCCTACCTCTGCGATATATTTTTTAATCCACCTCAATGCTTCAATCATATCCAGCAGTCCAAGATTCGCAGGTCTTTTTTCATCTCCTCCCAGGAATCCAAAAAGCCCCAAACGATAGGAAACCGTAACTACGATGATATGTTGTTCTTTCACCCATTCGGCAGGATCGGCAGTAGCAAGATCACCACAGCCTATTTCATGAGAGCCTCCATGAATCCAGACTACAACAGGTAATTTTTCATTTTCAGATATGATTTCCGGACGGGTTATGGAAAGGTATTGCGTAGCTTCATCAGCCTCGAAACTTTCAACAGGAGTTGCTCCTATCATTTTTTCCACAAGCGGACTTAAAGACTGTGGACAGACCGGAGTTTTTTCAGGAGAAGTAATAAGTGATGATGAAGAATACTCTAAAGGAACAGGTTTTTGAAACCTCTCAGAACAGGCATAGCGAATACTTTTAATTCTGATTATTCCATCATCTTTTAATGCAATAATTCTCCCGAAACGAGTCTCGAAAATAGTGGTGTTCTGCTGATTTGGTGTCATCTTTAGAATGGTGAAAACTTTTCTCTTTAAATTTAATTATTTAAACACAAATTGCACAATTATTATGGTGTTATTCATGTTAAGAATCTAAAAATAGTTTAAACACAAATTGCACAAATGAAAACACAGATTTTCACGAATTATCATGGTGTTATTTGTGAAATAATTAGTGTTATTCGTGTTTAAAAATCCAAAAATAGTCTAAACACAAATTGCACTAATGAAAGCACTAATGTCCACAAATTATTATGATGTTTTTTAAAACAAACTGTGTTATTCGTGTTAAAAAAATTAGTTCAGGATTTTATACTCACTCGGAGAAATTCCCACTTTGGTTTTAAAAAGTCTTGTAAAATGTTGTGGATATTTAAAGCCTAAATCATAAGAAATTTCGCTGATTGTTTTTGCCTGATCCAGAATCTGTTCTTTGGCGATATCAATAAGTTTGTTGTGAATAAATTCCTGAGCGGAAATTCCCAGTTCTTTTTTGATAAGATCTCCGAAATAATTGGCAGAAAGATTCAGTTTTTCTGCAAAGTAATTAACCATAGGGAAACCAATATTTTTGGGATTTTCAGATTTCAAATAATCATCTACAAGATTTTCAAATTTCCCAATAACTCCCTGGTTGATATGATCTCTTGTAATAAACTGGCGGTCATAAAAACGCATGCAGTAATTCAGGAACAGTTCAATATTATTAACAATTAAAGATTTGCTGTGTTTATCAATAGCCTGCTCCAGTTCCAGTTTTATATTTTTAAAACAATCCAGGACAACTTCTCTTTCTTTTTCAGAGAGGTGGAGCGCTTCATGTACATCATAAGAGAAAAATGAATAGTCTTTCATATTCTTCCCTAAGTTGGTTCCTTTTATTAAATCCGGATGAAAAATTAATGCGAATCCTGCAGGCTGAACATGTCTGTCTTTATTATAAATTCCATAGGTCTGCCCCGGAGCAATAAAAACCAATGTCCCTTCCTGATAGTCATAGCTGTGTTTGCCATACTGCATGTCTCCGCACATAACATCTTTCAGGAAAACGGTATAAAACCCAAATTTTCTTTTATACTGACAAATAGGATCAGATTTAGAAAAATCAATCACACTCACCAAAGGGTGCAGCGTTTCATGATTGGCCATTTTATTATATTCCGAGACCGTATTATAGATTTCAACCTCCTGATTTTCCATGAAGTATATTTTTATTACTATTCAAAATTACCACTTTCATTTGTAATTAAAATGAGGTCTGTAAAATTGGTAAGTAATTCGGTAATCTGTATAAGTCTGGTTTACGGAAAAGTTTCGACTTTTGTATCGTTATGGAAACTTTTAATACCAACATTTTTCCAAAAGGAGAAAAGGCTTCCCCAGATTATTTTTCCGGCGGAACAGCATGGGTTCATATCCTTAAACCCAATGAAGACAATTTGAACTGTAAGATCGGGAATGTGATTTTCGAAGCAGGATGCAGAAATAACTGGCATTCTCATGGAGGTGGGCAGATTTTAATCGTAACTTCAGGAACAGGATTTTATCAGGAAAAAGGAAAACCAGCACAGGTTCTAAACCCTGGAGATGTTGTTAATATCCTTCCAGATGTTATCCATTGGCATGGAGCAGCTCCGGACAGTTCGTTTACCCATATTGCCATCAATCCTAATACCCAAAACGGAATCGTAGAATGGCTGCAGCCTGTAACAGATGAAGAATATAATAATTTATAAACCTAAATAAACTGAATATAAAATGAGTACAATCACAGTAAAAGCTTATGGTGCAGCGTCTACCACAGCAGATCTGAAAGAAATGAATATTGAAAGAAGAGAAGTAACTTCAAAAGATGTAGAGATTGAAATTCTATACTGCGGGGTATGCCACTCTGATCTTCATACAGCAAGAAACGACTGGGGCGGATCTTTGTATCCTGTAGTTCCGGGACATGAAATCGTAGGAAGAATCACAAAAGTAGGAAGCGACGTTTCCAAATTTAAAGTAGGTGATCTTGCAGGAGTAGGATGTATTGTAGATTCCTGCGGTCATTGTGATAGCTGTCAGCATGATCTTGAACAATATTGCCTAAATGGTTTCACAGGAACATATAATGGAAAAGACAAGCATTTGGGAGGCCATACTTTTGGAGGATATTCTCAAAGAGTAGTTGTAGATTCTCATCACGTTTTAAAAGTACCTGAAAATCTTGACCTTGCTGCTGTAGCGCCTCTACTTTGTGCAGGTATTACGACATGGTCACCTTTAAAACACTGGAATGTAGGTCCTGGTTCTAAAGTAGCTGTTGTAGGTTTGGGAGGTCTGGGTCATATGGCTATTAAATTAGCAAAAGGACTGGGAGCTGAAGTTACTTTATTCTCCAGAACTCCGGGAAAAACGGATGATGCTAAACAACTGGGAGCTGATCATGTTATTATTTCTACTGATGACGCACAAATGGATTCTGTAAAAGGGAAATTCGATGTGATTATTGATACGGTTCCTTATGTACATGATGTAAATCCGTATGTAGCCACTTTAAATATCAACGGAACGCATGTTCTTGTGGGATATCTTGGAGGTTTAGAACCTATCCTTAATACGGTTCCTATGATTATGGGAAGAAAATCTGTAGCAGGTTCAGTGATCGGTGGTATTGCTGAAACGCAGGAATTACTGGATTTCTGTGGGGAGCACAATATCGTTTCAGAAATTGAAATGATCAAAATGCAGGACATCAACGAGGCATATGAAAGAATGTTGAAAAGTGATGTAAGATACCGTTTCGTCATTGATATGCAGTCTTTATAATTCTTCTATAGAATATTAACAGAAACAGGCTCTTCGGATCGAAGAGCCTGTTTTTATTTTTTCAGATTTTGGCTAAAAGCATTCTGATCCTGATTCGTTATATATCTGTTTCCTTCAGCACATTTATTATCATTTCTTTCCATGTCCTGAAAAGCCCATGCTGCCATGGCATCAATAACGGGAGCCAGTTCATTACCCGCTTCACTCAGTTTATAAGTCACATGAGGCGGTACTACAGGTTTTGCTGTCCTGATAATTAACCCGTCAGCTTCAAGCTGTTTCAGATGCTGGATGAGCATTTTTTCCGTTACGGCAGGAATTGCTTTTTTCAATTCGCTGTATCTTTTTTCTCCTGTGGAAAGATTAAACAGGATGATTGGTTTCCAGAACCCGCCAATTCTTTCCATAACATACATTACAGGACAATCCTGCACTGTTTTTTTATTCTCCTGAATGGTTGAACTTTCTTTGATCGCTGTCATATCTACATACTTTAGGGTAAGTACTTGTATAAAAGTAAGTACAAATATAACTTTGTTCTCCGAAATAAAAAAATATTTACATATGAAAATTATAATCACAGGATCACTGGGAAACGTAGCTAAACCATTAGCACAACAATTAATTGCCGAAGGACACAATATTACAGTGGTAAGCAGCAGCGATGCCAGAAAACAGGATATTGAATCTCTGGGAGCAACGCCAGCCATAGGTTCAATCACAGACATCAATTTTTTAACGCAAACATTTGATGGAGCCGATGCTGTTTTTGTCATGACTCCTCCGGCTATCAGCCCGGATAAAATCGTAGAAAATACGACCAATGCAGGAAAAAATTATGCTGAAGCTTTAAAAAATGCCAATGTAAAAAAAGCAGTAATGCTCAGCAGCGTAGGAGCAGAATCTCCGGTAGAAAATGGCCCTATTGCAGGTCTTCACAATATTGAAAAATTATATAATGAAGTGGAAAATACCTCTTTTACTTTTTTAAGAGCCGGATATTTTTATAATAATTTTTTCAATGATATTCCTTTAATTCAAAATGCAGGAATTATTGGAGGTAATTATCCTGCAGGTATTGAAGTGCCTGTGGTACATCCCAATGATATTGCCAAAGCTGCCGCTGAAGAACTGGTAAAAGATGGAAATACCAATACGATCAGATATATTGTGAGTGATGTAAGAAAAGCTTCTGATTTTGCAAAGGTTCTGGGAACTTCTGTTAATAAACCTGAACTTCCATGGGTAGAATTCTCTGATGAAGATTCTTTAAACGGAATGCTTCAGGCAGGTTTACCGGAAGATATGGCCAAACTGTATGTTGAAATGGGACGAGGAATAAGAACCGGTGTGGTACAAAAAGATTTTATTGACCATGGTTCTCCCGTAACAGGAAACATCAAGCTAGAAGATTTTGCGAAGGAATTTTCTTCTAAATTCTAATTTCTTTTGTCTTTTCAAGATTGATAAAATAGAATCGGCGCACCAAAGGTGCGCCGATTCTATTTTTAATATGACATCTTAAATTTAAGATTATTTTTTTTCTTTCAGGGTTTCTTTTAAAACTTTCAGTTTTCCGTCAATGGGCTGATCTATTTTTAATCCTAAAACCTCAGCAACCAAGGGATAAACATTGATATTGGCAAATTCGCTGATCACCAGATTATTTTTAAATTCCGGTCCCCATGCAAAGAAAGTAGCTTTCATTTCCGGAACTACTTTAGGATTGTAGCCGTGCTTTCCAACAGATGTTTTCTTTCCTTTTTCCAGAAAGATTTTAGGAGCTTTTGGAATCAGAAGAATCTGACCTATTCTGTGGTACTGATCATCTCTTGTGGCAAAGTGCAGATATCTAGGCAGTTTTTTATCCAGATATACTTCGTAATCATCTGTTTTATTAGCTTTCAGTTCTTTGTAAACCGCTTTTATCTCTTCTGGATTTTTAACGTAAACTCTCAGTAAAGTCTGGGAATTGTAAATATCAAATCTGTTTTTATCAAAAAGAACAGCAGGAATCTCCAAAGGTGTACCTCCATCTACTTTGATCATTCCGTGGTCTGAAACAAAAATAAAGTTGACATTTTTTAATCCTAAATCATTTACTTTCTGAACAAGATCACCAATTGCCTGATCTATCAGATGAACAGCATTTTCTGTTTCTTTGGTATCCGGACCATAATGATGCCCGCTTCCATCCACTTCCGGAAAATATAATGAAATAAAGTGAGGTCTTTTATCTTCCGGTAATTTCAGCCAGTTTACAACTTTTCCTACTTTTTCAGAAGGAGTAAATTTCTCGTGATACGGATAATAATAAGTAGGTCTTATTCCTCCTGCATCGCTGGCAGATCCTACCCACATTAAAGAAGCTGAGATCATTCCCTGTTTTTCAGCAAGTCCCCAAAGCGGAGTTCCTCCGTACCAGCTTCCGTCCTCAGCATTTTTTTTGTTGCTCATTGCATACCCTTCCTTTCTCTTGTAATCGTAGAAAAAGTTATCAATCAGTCCATGATGAGAAGGATAAAGTCCGGTGATTAAACTCCAGTGGTTGGGAAAAGTAATACTGGGATAGCTTGGAATCATTGCTTCAGCCTTTACACCTCCATTAGCCAGCTTCAAAAGATTTTCAGCATTGTATTTTTGGGCATAGTCATACCGGAAACCATCCGTAGAGATCATAATTACGTAAGGTTTTGCCTGAGCTTCCGTACTGTTTTGTCTTCCCGGTATAACAACCTGGGCTGTATCAATATTGACCTGTTGTGCAAAAGCTGTAAAGGAAATTAGCAGCAGTAAAAAATGGATTCCTCGCTTCATTATTTAAAAATTTTCGGCAAAGTTACATCCTATACTTCTCCCTGAAAAGTTTAAGAGATTAAAAGTATATTAAAACCTTCTTATTTTTTCTGAATCAAAATTACTCCCTGCTAAATAGATCTTTTCATTTCAAATTGTGACAACCAATTGTTCAGTCCTATTTTTTCGCTAAGGAATTTACTGGTGTTTTCTGAGGAGTCATCTACATTATTCAAGGCTATCGTCTGTCCGTTATTTTTTTCTCTAATAGCATTAAAAAGCATTGTCCCAATTCCACGGTTTCTATAATTTTTATCTACAGCAAACTGATATATTTTTTTTGCTGCAGAACCATAAACGATATATCCTGCCAGCTGCTCTCCATCATAAGCTCCTAACGTGATATAGTTTTCCGGCATTGGCTCTAATACGAATACAGATCCCTGCCAGGAAGGTTCAATATCCCAAAAAGAACGTAGTATGTTCCATTGAAAGTCTTTCAGATCTTTTATCAATATTCCGGCATTTTCTTCTCCATGCTTAATGTTTCCATTAAAGCAAAGCAGCCTTCTGACAATGCAAAATCCTAAATTTTCATAGGCTCTGATGGCCGGCTGATTTCCTTCAATAACTTCAAGCAGTAATGTATTGGCATTTCTTTCTTTTAAAATGGGAATAATAAAATCGTACATTTTTCTCACCAGCCCTTTCCCTCTGTTTTCCGGAACGACTCCTGTTCCTCCATTGTAAATAATCTTCTCCCCATTTTCTATTTTTTCAGACTGAAGAATAAAACCTACCAATTTTCCTTCTTCAAAAGCTCCGGCGGACAAACTCATATCTAATTTCTCTGCTGCTATTTTTGAGATGAGTACTTCTTTTGTCAGGTGAAAAGGAACAACATAATCAGAAAATGAATGATTGAACACAGATAAAAGTTCATCTATCGTGATATGGGATAACGTTTTAAATTCCATGGGTTGCAAAAAATTATAATGCCAAGAGACGGCCTTTTATTAAAAATCGGGATCTACACAAATATATGAATTTTAGGCCAATCTGTCTGGAATTGTTACTTTAATAAAAAATGACACCTCTGAAAAATCAGAGGCATCATTGCTAAATATTTAGGTGTGCTTTTTCTAAAAATTATTCTTTAATCAGTTTTTCGTAAGATGTAGTTCCATCTTTAAGTTGAATTTCAAGATAATAGCTTCCTGATTTCAGATCTTCAACATTGATACTTTCACCCTCCGGTTTTACGGATTTTATCTTTCTTCCGGTTGCTTCATAGATATCAACACTTCTAATTTTATCAAAGTTTTTGAAGTTTACCGTTGATTTCGCCGGGTTCGGGTAAAGATTTACCTTCTTGCTATTGGAAGCAATTTCGTTAGTAGATAAACTTGCTGCTGTCATGGTTAAAGAAGCATATCCTCTTCCTGCATCATGATATCCTAAAGAAGTTCCGGTACTTTTACGGGAATAAAAGATATTGATTGTTCCGGCAGCATTGGCAATCGCAAAATCTCCTGACCCACCTGAAAGGGATCTTGTTGCCACTACAGTTCTTGTGCTTCCGGAAATGGTATTGGAAGTTTCCGTCCAGTCCTGAGAAGCATCTGCATTAGGTGTTGTCATCCCAATAAATGTATAATCTCTGTTCGCCGATGTATTATAAATAAACCCATCTGATCCTGGAGCCATTCCTACAGTTCCAAAACCTATTCCCAACATAGAGTTGCTGTCCCCTGTTACCGTAATCGTTACTCCGGTTGGAGTCGTATCTAATTTCACCGTCATAGCTGTACTGGGTAGATTTACAACGCCTGACGAAAACTGTGCCCATGCAAAATTAGCAAGAGCTAAACTAAGTACTAGTAAAGTTTTTTTCATATCAATTTTTAAAAAGGTTAATAATTTCTTTGTTGTTGGTTTGCAATGCATATTCAAAAGGAGTCATTCCCATTGAATCTTTTTTTGTTTTATCAGCTTTATATCTAAGCAGCTGCTCTATCATTTCTTTATTTCCTGATTTTACCGCCCAGAATAAAGGAGTGTATCCCGTAGCATCTGCAATATTGGGATCTGCTTTTTTCTTTAACAAGTGTTCTACCAGGTCTTTGTTGTATTTAATAGCAAGACCGGCAAGTGCTGTTCCTTCGCGGCTTTTGTAGTTTACATCTTTTACGTTATCAATCAGAAAATCTGCAACGCCTGTATTTCCTCTGTAACATGCTAAAATAAGGGGTGAAAATCCGTTCTCATTCGTTTGATTAATGATATCCGGATTTTGTTTCATCAACTCCTGAACTTCAGTTACGGTTCCGCTTCTGGCAATATCAAATATTGATTTTATTTTTTCCTGAGCAGATATCAATGAGCCCAGAAATAGTCCTAAAATTAAGATTACATTTCTCATTGTTTTACCATTACGTAGTTGTATTCGATGTTAACATTTTCAGCCACTTTCTTAGTCACCATTTTAGGAATGGTCACTTTATAATCAGCAGGTCTGGCCATAAATCCGCCCTGCATATAGATTTTTCCGTCTTTTGCATATAGAGTGGCTGCAGAAGCAACAGCTTTGTCTACACCGTGAAAGTTTAACGTTCCCTGAACGGTATATTTCTGAGGACTTGCCGTAAGTTTTGTTTTATCAAAGTTGACTATTTTCCCTTTGAAAGTTGTTTTCGGATATTTTGCAGATTCTGCATAGCTTTCATTGAAATGCTCTTCCATTAATTTTGTTTTAAAATGAAAGTTTTTAACGGTTGAAACTGATGCCATCTCACCATTGTCTGCATTGAGAATCACCACATTGTTATCATCCTGGGCAAAAATATCATCAAACAAAGGAACCGAAGCTTCAAAAGTCACTTTCCCTGTTTTAGAACTGTATTTTTGTGCTGAAGCGTACCCTGCAGAAAAGAGTAATACGCTTAATAATGCTAATTTTTTCATATCAATTTTTTTTAATTTTCATTTAATCCGTCAGCTTTCCACTTGATGAAAATATTAATCTGGGTAGCAGACAAAGATCCTCCCTGTGGCATTTTTCCGGGATCACCGTTAGGTCTTTGGATACGGTCCAGAATTCCGTCTATATTATTTTTGACCTGATCATAAGTAACTAAAGGTTTAAAGCTTCCTGCAGAATGACAGCCTATGCAGCTGTTATCTACAATCGGTTTTACATCTGCTGTATATTTTACCGGAGCAGTGATTGGTGTGTTGTCAGAAATCTCTTCATAAGTTCTGCTGTCACAAGCCATCAGTATGATTGCTGATGACGATATCAATAAGGATGTTAGCTTTTTCATATTAAAAAACTCTATAAAGATTAAACCCAAAGAAAATATGTCCCTTTCCCCATGCTCCTGTGGCATTGGTAAGATATCCGATATCTGAATTTATCTGGGAGTTTGTTAGTAAAAGCTGGAACACGTGTCCTCCTGTTTCTATATCCACCCCTAATGATAAAGGATTTTTATAAAAACTGTGATCGTCAAAATTCACAAAATATTCTGCATTCAGAGAAACTCTTTTTGAGATTTTGTAGCGTCCTCCCAAACCTGCCAGAAACTGGTTTTTGTTTTCAATAGTAGGTTCGTAAAGATTTTTGTGAACGAAGGAAGGGGTAAGCTGTACGGAAAGCTTATCACTGAACCTTCTTGAGATTAATGCCTGAGTAAGATAAGAAAGCCTGTCACTGAATTTCAGGTGTGGATACGTATCTTTATCCAGTTCAGTATTGGCACCCATTACATTGTACCCCACAATATCCACCGGAAAGTTTTCACTTTGTTTTACCAGTCGGTATTTCACTGCTCCTTCAAACGTTTTCATATTCGTTTCTCTGGAAAGGCTTACAGATACTGCATCTGAGATACCGTAGATAACACCTAGTTTGGTAGAAGCATGATCCAGACCAAAAAAGTCTTTAAATCCTGCGCTTATATCTCCAAATCTGTGGGCAACGATAATGTACCATTCTTTTTTGGCAGCCAGTTTTGTAGATTGTCCTGTAACAATCTGAAGAGCTTTGAAGGCGGGTTGTGAGGTTTCTGTGTTGGTTTTCACCGTGTCAATATCTTTCAACAGATCTTCCTGTGCAAAGACAAGACCTGAAGAAAATACTGACAAAAATAAGAGAGTTTTTGTCATATACAATTTGAATTAAATTATGATATGACAAACTTATCGAGTTCTCAATTCAAAAATAGGTGATAAAAGTCACCACTCAAATTGTTTTTATCAATGATAGAAATAAACAATTCAAACAAATAAAATTAGATCATCCTAACATTTTCATTTACAGGAACTTTTATTCCTTCTTTGGTCTGAACGATTTCACCTTCGCTTTCAATTTTTTTCAAAACTCTGCTCACCACTTCTCTGGAAGTTCCCAAACTGTTGGCAATTTCACGATGGGTGATCTTAATAGGGTTGCTTCCTGTGGTGGAAATCTGCTGTTTAATATAGTTCAGCACTCTCTTGTCAAGCCTGTGAAAAACGGCATCATTTACCATATTCATGACTTCTGAAAATCTGCGGTCATATTCATGATAAAACAGTTTATTGATTTCCGGAAATTTAATCAGCCATTCATGCATTATGGAAACAGGGACGAGAATAGCTTTTGAGTCTTCTTCTGCTACGGCATATACTCTGCTGATATAATCCGTCAAAATAGAAGAAAAGGTCATAAGACAACTATCTTTAGGCTTAATATAATAGTAGATGAGCTCTCTTCCATCATTAAGGGTAAAAACCTTGATAGATCCTTTTATTAAGAAAGGGACAAACTTATTCTTCTGCCCTTCTCTTATGATTTCAGTTTTTGCTTTTATATCAATGGCAACAGCATGCTTTTCGAGCTCGGATAAAAAATCAGTGCCCAGAAAGCCAAATTTACTTACAGCGAACGAGTTATCAATCATATCTTATATTTTCTGATTTTTCTTAAACAAAGATATAAAATTGCTATATCGTTACTATATATTTTTACTTTATTAAAGAAAATTAACAATTAAACAGATTTTAATCTTCTTTACTAGAGTGTAGAATAAAAAAATGCCCTGGTTTTCCAGGGCATTCTTTATATTATTGTAAAAGAAATCTTACGCTTGAACGTTGTTTCCTCCTAATACGAAAGGCTCAACTTCTTTGATTTCTCCGAACTGCTGCTCGTAGTTAGCGATGTTCTGTTGAAGAGCGTTTAATACTCTTTTAGCGTGAAGTGGAGCAAGAATTACTCTTGATCTTACTTTCGCTTGCTGAACACCTGGCATCAACTGAATAAAGTCTACTACAAATTCAGATGGAGAGTGGTTTACTAAAGCTAGGTTAGCATAGATACCAGCAGCTACCATTTCGTTTAATTCGATGTTGATGTTTCCGTCTTGTGGATTTTGATTGTTGTCCATTGTTATAAATTATGTTTTTAAAATTCGAAATTTGAGATTGTGAAAATATAAAAATAATTTCAAATCCCAAATTTCAAATCATTAATTTTAGTTAAGGTCTTCGAATTCTTTCTTAGAACCAACAATAACGTTCTGGTACTCTTTAAGACCTGTACCTGCAGGGATTCTGTGTCCTACAATTACATTTTCTTTAAGACCTCCAAGATTATCAACCTTACCAGCAACTGCTGCTTCGTTAAGAACCTTAGTTGTTTCCTGGAACGATGCTGCAGACATGAATGACTTAGTCTGAAGGGCTGCTCTGGTAATACCTTGTAATACAGGTGTTGCTGTAGCAGGAAGAGCTTCTCTTACTTCTACCAAGTTTTGATCTTCACGTCTTAATTTAGAGTTTTCGTCTCTTAATTCTCTTGCATTAATCATCTGACCTGGGCTGAATTCTTTAGAATCACCAGCATCTACAACTACTTTAAGACCGAATACTCTGTTGTTTTCTTCCAAGAAATCATACTTGTGCTCAAGAGCTCCTTCCAGGAACTGAGTATCACCTCCATCAACGATAGATACTTTCGTCATCATCTGTCTTACGATAATTTCGAAGTGCTTGTCGTCGATTTTTACCCCCTGTAGACGGTAAACTTCCTGAATTTCGTTTACTAAGTATTCCTGAACAGCTGTTGGACCTTTAATTCTTAAGATATCTTCCGGTGTAATAGAACCGTCAGAAAGCGGAGAACCAGCTCTTACGAAGTCATTCTCCTGAACAAGAATCTGGTTAGAAAGTTTTACCAAATAGATTTTTCTTTCTCCAGTTTTAGCCTCAACAATAAGTTCACGGTTACCTCTCTTGATTTTTCCGTAAGAAACTACCCCGTCGATTTCAGTAACAACCGCTGGGTTTGAAGGGTTTCTTGCTTCGAATAATTCGGTAACTCTCGGAAGACCTCCGGTGATATCCCCTGCTTTTGCAGATTTTCTTGGGATCTTGATTAAGACTTTACCCGCCTTAATTTTTTCACCATCGTTAACCATTAAGTGGGCTCCTACCGGTAAGTTGTAAGCTTTTTGCTCAATACCTTTAGAGTCTACCACTTTCAAGGTAGGTACGGCTTTCTTATTTCTAGATTCAGAGATTACTTTCTCTTCAAATCCTGTTTGTTCGTCAATTTCAAGCTGGAATGAAATACCCTGGATAATATCCTCGTATTCTACCTTACCTGAAGTTTCAGCAATGATAACCGCGTTATATGGATCCCATCTACAGATTGTATCTCCTTTCTTCACTTTATCACCTGGTTTCACAGATAATATAGATCCGTAAGGTACGTTAGCTACCATTAATGGAGTTCTTGACTCATTATCAGCAACTAATCTGAATTCTGTTGAACGAGAAACTACAACCTCAGCGGTATTACCGTTTTCATCTTCAGAAGTAATTGTTCTTACTTCGTCCATTTCAACGATACCATCTCTTCTTGCAACGATAGATGGGTTTTCTGATACGTTTCCTGCAGTACCCCCTTGGTGGAAAGTTCTCAACGTAAGCTGAGTACCTGGTTCCCCAATTGACTGTGCTGCAATTACACCTACCGCTTCACCCATGTGAATTACTTTACCTGTTGCCAGGTTTCTACCATAACATTTTGCACAGATACCTTTCTTAGCTTCACAAGTTAATGGTGAACGAACTTCAACAGCTTCTAATCCTGCTTCTTCAATTCTCTTAGCTAATTCTTCGATGATTACCTGATCTGCACTCGCAATAAGCTCGTCAGATTCCGGATCATAGATATTATGAAGGGATACTCTACCTAAGATTCTTTCAGAAATTCTTTCAACGATCTCGTCATTTTTCTTAAGTGCAGTAACTTCTGTACCTCTCAGTGTTCCACAGTCGTCTTCTGTAACGATAACATCCTGTGCAACGTCTACCAATCTTCTCGTTAAGTAACCAGCATCGGCTGTCTTAAGAGCGGTATCCGCAAGACCCTTACGAGCACCGTGGGTAGAGATAAAGTACTCTAGAATCGAAAGACCTTCCTTAAAGTTTGCAAGGATCGGGTTTTCGATGATCTCCGCTCCGGTAGATCCGGCTTTTTGCGGTTTTGCCATCAAACCTCTCATCCCTGATAACTGACGGATCTGTTCTTTAGAACCCCTCGCTCCAGAGTCAAGCATCATGTATACAGAGTTAAATCCACCTTGGTCAACTTTCATTCTGCTCATGATCATTTCAGTTAATCCAGCGTTGGTATTTGTCCAAACGTCAATTACCTGGTTATAACGTTCTGTATCTGTAATTAGACCCATGTTATAGTTAGCTCTAATTTCGTCTACAGTTTCAATAGAAGTAGCAATCATCTGTTTTTTCTCAACAGGAACTACAATATCTCCTAGTGAGAAAGAAAGACCTCCTTTGAATGCGTTTGAATACCCTAAGTCTTTCATGGCATCCAGGAACTTCACAGTTGTAGGGAAATCTGTATCAGCAAGGATCTTACCGATAACGTTTCTCAATGATTTCTTCGTAAGAAGCTCATTGATATATCCTACCTGCTTAGGTACAATCTGGTTGAATAGGATTCTACCTACAGAAGTTTCGATCAATCTTGTAACGATTTCACCATCTTCTTTGATAGGCAGTCTACATCTTACTTTAGCATTTAAAGATACTCTACCTTCAGCATAAGCGATTTCCGCTTCTTCAGGAGAATAGAATGCAAGACCTTCTCCTTTTACTTTCATCGTCTCAGTAGAGCTTAATTCTTTAGTCATGAAATAAAGACCAAGAACCATGTCCTGAGATGGTACTGTAATTGGAGAACCGTTTGCAGGGTTCAAGATGTTTTGAGAACCTAACATCAATAACTGAGCTTCAAGGATTGCTTCTGGTCCTAACGGCAAGTGTACTGCCATCTGGTCACCATCGAAATCGGCATTGAAGGCCGTAGTTACTAACGGGTGTAGCTGGATTGCTTTACCTTCGATCATCTTAGGTTGGAAAGCCTGAATACCCAATCTGTGAAGAGTAGGTGCTCTGTTCAATAGAACAGGGTGACCTTTCATCACGTTTTCAAGGATATCATAAACTACTGGTTCTTTTCTGTCGATAATTCTCTTTGCAGATTTTACTGTTTTTACAATACCTCTTTCAATTAGTTTTCTAATGATGAATGGTTTGTAAAGTTCAGCTGCCATATCTTTAGGAATACCACATTCGTGAAGCTGTAAGTTTGGACCTACAACAATTACCGAACGCGCAGAGTAGTCAACCCTTTTCCCTAGTAGGTTCTGACGGAAACGACCTTGTTTACCCTTCAATGAATCAGAAAGTGATTTCAATGGTCTGTTTGATTCAGATTTTACTGCAGAAGATTTTCTTGTGTTATCGAATAATGAATCTACTGATTCCTGAAGCATACGCTTCTCGTTTCTTAAGATTACTTCAGGAGCTTTGATCTCCAATAATCTTTTCAAACGGTTATTTCTGATAATAACTCTTCTATAAAGGTCATTCAAGTCAGAAGTTGCGAAACGTCCTCCATCCAATGGAACTAATGGTCTTAATTCTGGTGGGATAACAGGAAGTACACGCATGATCATCCACTCTGGTCTGTTGATCATTCTTGTATTAGCACCTCTTAATGCTTCTACAACGTTCAATCTTTTCAGCGCTTCAGTTCTTCTTTGTTTTGAACCTTCGTTGTGAGCTTTGTGTCTCAAGTCGAAAGACAATGCATCAAGATCAATTCTTTTTAATAGATCTTCAACAGCTTCAGCACCCATTCTGGCGATGAATTTGTTTGGATCAGAATCATCAAGATACTGGTTTTCTACAGGAAGAGTTTCCATGATATCAAGGTACTCTTCTTCTGTAAGGAATTCCATATTTTCAAAATCAGAACCGTCTAATTTTTTAGCAATACCCTGCTGAATCACTACATATCTTTCGTAGTAGATGATCATGTCTAATTTCTTAGAAGGAATTCCTAAAAGGTATCCGATTTTGTTTGGTAATGAACGGAAATACCAGATGTGTGCAATTGGAACTACAAGGTTGATGTGCCCGATTCTCTCTCTTCTTACTTTTTTCTCAGTAACTTCTACTCCACAACGGTCACACACAATCCCTTTGTAACGAATTCTCTTGTATTTACCACAAGCACATTCGTAATCCTTTACAGGACCAAAGATTTTCTCACAGAATAGCCCGTCTCTTTCAGGCTTGTGAGTTCTGTAGTTAATAGTTTCCGGTTTTAGAACCTCTCCTCTTGAGTCTTGCAAAATAGACTCCGGTGAAGCTAAACCGATGGTTATTTTATTAAATCTACTTGATTTATTTTTATTTGACATTTGTTAGATTTTAAATTTTAGATTTTAGATTTTAGATTAATTTTTGAATGCTGCCATTCAACATTTATAATTTAAAATTTAAAATTATTCCTCTAGTCTTACGTCTAATCCAAGACCTTGTAACTCGTGAAGTAATACGTTGAATGATTCTGGAATACCTGGTTCAGGCATAGATTCACCTTTCGCAATGGCTTCATAAGTTTTTGCTCTACCAATCACGTCATCCGACTTCACAGTCAAGATCTCTCTCAGGATGTTAGATGCACCGAATGCTTCAAGTGCCCAAACCTCCATCTCTCCGAATCTCTGACCTCCGAACTGAGCTTTACCTCCTAACGGCTGCTGAGTAATCAATGAGTAAGGACCAATAGAACGTGCGTGCATCTTATCATCTACCATGTGTCCTAGTTTCAACATATAAATGATACCTACTGTTGCAGCCTGAGTAAATCTTTCTCCGGTACCACCATCATAAAGGTGAGTGTGACCGAATTTAGGAAGACCTGCTTTCTCAGTATACTCAGTAATCTGATCAAGACTTGCTCCATCGAAGATTGGTGTAGCGAACTTCAATCCTAATTTTCTACCAGCCCATCCAAGAACGGTTTCGTAGATCTGACCGATGTTCATACGGGAAGGTACCCCTAGTGGATTCAATACGATATCTACTGGTGTTCCATCTTCCAGGAATGGCATATCTTCTTCACGAACGATTCTTGAAACGATACCTTTGTTACCGTGACGTCCTGCCATCTTATCTCCTACATTCAGTTTACGTTTCTTAGCGATGTAAACTTTAGCCAACTTCATGATACCTGCCGGAAGCTCATCTCCGATTGAAATTGCAAATTTCTCACGGTTTTTAACTCCCTGGATGTCGTTATATTTGATTTTGTAATTGTGAATTAATTGTTTGATCAATTCATTTTTATCAGCGTCTACTGTCCAGTCTGCACCGCTAACATTTACATAATCTTCAACTGAAGTTAATAACTTGTGAGTGAATTTCACACCTTTACCGATGATTTCTTCGTCAAGGTCATTTTGTACCCCTTGAGAAGTTTTACCGCTTACCAGTGTATTTAATTTTTCAATTAAAGTATTTCTCAACTCATCAAATTTAGCCTTGTAAGTGTTTTCAATTTCTTCAAGTCTAAGTTTTTCTTCAGTTCTTTTCTTTTTGTCTTTAATGTTTCTAGAGAACAATTTCTTGTTGATAACAACTCCTCTTAATGAAGAGTCAGCTTTCAATGAAGCATCCTTCACATCACCAGCTTTATCACCGAAGATTGCTCTAAGAAGTTTTTCTTCAGGAGTCGGATCAGATTCACCTTTTGGAGTAATTTTACCAATCATGATATCTCCAGGCTTCACTTCAGCACCGATTCTGATCATACCGTTCTCGTCAAGATCTTTAGTAGCTTCTTCAGATACGTTTGGAATATCTGCTGTAAGCTCTTCCATACCTAGTTTGGTATCACGAACTTCAAGAGAGTACTCATCTACGTGGATTGAAGTAAACCAGTCTTCACGTACAACTTTTTCGTTGATTACGATTGCATCCTCAAAGTTGTATCCTTTCCAAGGCATGAACGCTACCACTAAGTTTCTACCAAGAGCTAATTCTCCTTTTTCAGTAGCATAACCGTCGCAAAGTACCTGTCCTTTCTCCACTACATCACCTACTCTTACGTTTGGTCTTAGGGTAATTGTTGTACTCTGGTTAGTTTTTCTGAACTTAGTCAGTTTGTATGTTTTAGTAGCAGACTCAAATTGTACTAAATCTTCGTCTTCGCTTCTTTCATATTTGATGGTAATCTTGTCAGCATCTACATACTCTACAGTACCTGTACCTTCAGCATTAATTAAGATTCTTGAATCTCTTGCAACTTGTTGCTCAAGCCCTGTACCCACGATTGGAGCCTGTGGCTTCAATAGAGGAACGGCCTGACGCATCATGTTAGATCCCATCAATGCACGGTTCGCATCATCATGTTCCAAGAATGGAATTAATGAAGCGGAAATACCAGAAATCTGGTTTGGTGCCACATCGATAAGGTTCACCTGAGCTGGTTCAACTACCGGGTAGTCACCATCTAATCTTGCAATAATTCTGTCTGTTAAGAAATCACCGTTATCGCTCAATTCAACGTTTGCCTGAGCAATTACTTTGTCTTCTTCGTCTTCTGCATTTAAGTAAATAGGATCAGCGTTAAGATCAATCTTACCACCGTCTACTTTTCTATATGGAGTTTCAATGAAACCTAGGTTGTTGATTTTTGCATAGATCCCTAGAGATGAAATCAAACCGATGTTTGGTCCTTCCGGAGTTTCAATCGGACAAATTCTTCCGTAGTGAGTATGGTGAACGTCACGAACCTCGAAACCTGCTCTTTCTCTTGATAAACCACCAGGCCCTAGTGCAGATAATCTTCTCTTGTGAGTGATCTCTGATAGAGGGTTGGTTTGGTCCATGAACTGAGATAGCTGGTTGGTACCGAAGAATGAGTTGATTACAGATGTTAATGTCTTAGCATTTACAAGATCAAGCGGAGTAAAGATTTCGTTATCTCTAACGTTCATTCTTTCCTTGATTGTTCTTGCAATTCTTGAAAGACCTACACCGAACTGTCCTGCTAATTGCTCACCAACAGTTTTAATTCTTCTGTTTGATAAGTGGTCAATATCATCCACATCCGTTTTTGAGTTTACTAACTCAATTAAGTGTCTTACGATTGCAATGATATCTTCCTTAGTAAGAACTTCAGTTGTAGTTGGGATGTTTAGGCTTAACTTTTTGTTTAGTCTGTAACGTCCTACTTCACCTAAAGAGTATCTCTGCTCAGAGAAGAATAATTTTTCAATGATTCCTCTTGCCGTTTCCTCATCTGGTGGATCTGCGTTTCTTAACTGACGATAAATATACTCTACCGCTTCTTTTTCAGAGTTAGTAGGGTCTTTTTGTAATGTATTCTGAATGATTGAGAATTCGTTGCTGTTTTCTTTGTGAATCAAGATAGATTTCACTCCAGCATCCAGGATAAGATCTAAGTGTTCTTTTTCAAGGATTGTTTCTCTATCCAAGATGATCTCGTTTCTTTCGATAGAAACTACTTCACCTGTATCTTCGTCTACGAAATCTTCGAACCAAGTGTTCAATACTCTCGCAGCCAATGTTCTCCCTTCCACTTTTTTAAGGGCAGCTTTAGAAACTTTCACTTCTTCAGCAAGGTCGAAGATTTGAAGGATATCTTTATCAGATTCGTATCCGATAGCTCTTAATAAAGTTGTTAATGGTAATTTTTTCTTACGGTCGATATACGCGTACATTACGCTGTTGATATCTGTTGTAAATTCCATCCAAGATCCTTTGAAAGGGATAATTCTTGAATAGTAAAGTTTGGTCCCGTTCGCGTGGTAAGTCTGTCCGAAGAATACACCAGGTGAACGGTGAAGCTGCGTAACGATAACTCTTTCAGCACCATTGATGATGAAAGAACCACTTGGCGTCATATAAGGAACCGGACCTAAATATACATCCTGAACCACAGTTTGGAAATCTTCGTGTTCCGGGTCAGTACAATACAATTTAAGTCTAGCTTTTAGAGGAACTGAATAAGTAAGTCCTCTTTCCACACACTCATCAATTGAATAACGTGGAGAATCTACCAGATAGTCTAAGAATTCTAATACGAATTGGTTTCTTGAATCCGTAATTGGGAAATTCTCTTGGAAAGTCTTGTAAAGAGCTTCTGTCTTTCTGGCTTCAGGAAGTGTATCAAGCTGGAAAAATTCTCTGAAAGACTCGATTTGGATATCCAAAAAGTCTGGAGTGATAATTTTTCCTTTCGCTGATGAGAAATTAATTCTCGGATTTCCTTGAGTTGTTGATTTTGTTTTACTCATAAAACTTTTAAGAAAGGGTTAAAAAATATTTTGATTCATTAAAAAATATCAGAAAAGAACAAGAAACAAGGTAAAAGCAAAAGGTAAAAGTGTTTTTGGCGCTCACGAAGGACCTTAGAACTCTTTTAACGCTGTACTTGGCTCTTTCTAACTGCAACACTGGTATATCTTTTCACAGCGTAATGCAAAATATTTTTATTACTTTTGAGGCTATATTACCGCAATATCTATATACACGAAATCCCCTTCATGTTTTACACAATGAAAGAGCTGATTTTCAGTATTTTATAAATTTACAAACAATTTTTCGCGCCAAAAGAGGGGCAAAGATACAAAAAGTTATCCACAATAACAAATAAATCCTCTCATTTTGAGACTTTTAAAATAAGAGAGACTGCCCAAAATGAGCAGTCCCTCCACAACACAAGCTAATCTTATGATTATTTCACAATAACCTTATAAGATTTTATTTTCGATTTAGTTTCTATTTTTATCATATACAGCCCTGTTGGAAGTGAAGAGGTATCGATACCAGTACCGGCATTGAATTTACCTGTCTTAACAACCTGACCCTGTGCTGAGAATAAAGCATACGTTCCTTCTTCCGCTGATGTAATGCTAAGGATTTCCCCTGCTTTTACCGGGTTTGGATACACTTTCACATCATTGGCTGCTTCAGTGATTTCAGCAGTAGTGATCTTAGCACTGGTGTTGGATGCATTTTTCAACAACGAAGCATAAGGTGAAAGTGGTGAACCCGGAGATCCTCTTTTCACAAGATCTGTATCTACCACAGCCTGAATTCCGTCTTTATCTTTATCGTTTATCGTAGAGATAAATCCTCCTCCTAACGTATCAAGGTTTGCTTTTCCGATCTGATAAAGGTCCGGATCTGAACCATTGGACGTAATATCCAGGAAGTCAGGTTTATCATCACCATCTGTATTTTTGATTGGATATTTCAGTACACCTGAGTCAGGTGACGTTTCCAGAATATCTGCAATTCCGTTTTTACCTACCGGAACATTCGCATCAATAACGCCGTTTCGATCTGCATCAATCTGATTGATTACAGATGTTGGAATTCCAGATTCAAATAAATCTAAGATACCGTCGTTATCGGAATCCAAATCAAGATAATTAGGAACAGAATCTCCTAACACTGGTGTCAAAAGAATATCTCCTTCATTATCATCATCCTGAAATTTTCCATTGTTATCAAAATCCTCTACCGCATCCGGAATCCCGTCATTATCAGAATCCAAATCACAGGCATCTACAATACCATCTCCATCTGTATCCAGTGCAGGAGATTTGTCATTTACCGCCGTACAGCCCTCAGCACAATCAGGAATTCCATTTCCGTTGTGATCTATGCTGTCATCTCCTCCCTGACACTGATCAAAACAGTTCGGAACACCATCATTATCATCATCTCTGCTCGCAAAAGCATTATAGATATAATAATTTTGAGGGATACGAATCGCTGTTCCGCTATTGAACGTAATCTTGATACGGTTGAAAGGTTTTGTAGCCTTTCCTCCAACATAGAATTTATTTGAGTTTGTAGTGAAGAAGTTTCCACTGATAAGGCTTCCCGAACTTGTAAAGGTATCAGTCAAAGTATTTCCGTTATACAATGTCACGGTGATATTTTCCAGAACACTTACTCCAAGAAGATTTCCTGCTTTTTCTACCGTAAATCCAGCCATTGTATTGACAGGAAGTACTGAATTACTACTTACTGTTGCAAAGGCAGAGAAGAGACTGAATATAGACGCGGCCGGAACCGTAGCTGTTGCATAATTGGATGGATTATTATCTACAATCGCTTCCGGATTGATCATTTTAGCTAAAATAAGGCCAAGGAAACCCGGACCTGATGTCCATGCAGCACCTGTAACCAAATTCCCAGGTACAGCAGAACCGCTTGTCTGGATTTTATCATCACAATCACAAGAGACAGGTTCTTCAAAAGCATAATATACTTTCATCGCTCCTAAATTAAACCCTAGTGTTTGGGTGATTTTCAACCTTACTTCATTGAAAGGTTTAGTACTGGTTAATGTAACTTTCTGTTTTCCTGAACCATACCCCAACACTTTAATATTAATCAGACCTCCTCCGTCAGACAGTTGTTTTGAATCCTGAAGCTGACCGAAAAGATACGTTTCTATGGTAATATTTTTTAAAAACTCAGCACTTAGAAGTTTTCCCTGATCATCAGGTTCTATTACAAAACCGGTTCTGTTCCCCGCAGGATATACCTGATTTTTATCGAGAACTCCTATTGAATAAGATCCTAGCAACCCTATCGGCAATACGATTGATCCATAAGAGTTTTTATTTCCATCTCCAATTCTTTCTTTATTCTGAACATAAGAAAGCGGAGCCAGGAAACTGCTGCTTCCGGATACATTTCCATCCACACCACTTCCGGCAATAATGTCATCACAAATACCATTATTATCCGTTGGCACTTCTGTAGGATCAAATGCAAATGCATAATATACATTCATAGCGCTGAATACAGAAAGAACATTGGTCTGGTATAACCTCACTTCATCAAATTCTTTTGAAGTCTTGAAGTGCAGGAATATTCTGTTTTTGCTTCCCCCGAATGCAGGTACCGACAAAAGTGTACTGCTGGTAGTTGTTTCCTGAAGAACTCCATTTTTATAGGTACTGATCCTCAAAGAGCTCAAAAGATCCACCGTAATAAAACTTGTTCCCAGATCTACATTGAATCCGGTAATATATCCCGCAGGATATGTTGTATTTTTATTTTTTACAGATATTCCGTTTCCACTTAACAGGGAAGCGAAATTTCCCATACTTACACTGTTATCAAGACTGGCATCTACTACAGGATTCATACTTCCGTTATAGCACGCAAGACAAATCCCTGAATTGTTGACAGGCTTTGCCTCCACACCCATTCCTCGGATTGGTTCATAGCCCAGCTGTGCAAATAGTACCGCAGACATCATCAATGTCATGAGCATTGCAGCTAGCTTTTCGAATAATTTTCTGGTCATTTTTTATTTTTTTAAGGTTTGTGTTTTTTATTAATTGTAAAGGGCTTTCCAATTGCTACCATTACAGCCTTCATGTACTTTAGCCGTTGTATTATAGCGGATTGCACCTTCCTCAGCCGTAGTACACGTAGCATTAGCACCGGAAGCAATTCCTTTCATCTGAATCGCAGCACCTGTAGAAGTTGCTGCAGTAGGAGTCATATTGATTCCTAATATGGTATCTGTTCCATTTCCTTTATTGAAGAAAACGTGTACTTTGTTGGCATAAACCATTTGTCCCGCAGCTGCCTGTCCCGAAAAACCTATCGCAAAAGCTTCTGTACCGCTTGCTGTATTGGCAGAACCGACAGCTACATTGTTTGTTGATGTTGTGTTTCCACTCCCAATGGCAATTCCGCCATTATTTGTATGATTATTCCCAACAGTCAGCCCCGTCAATCCTGTTACTGTATTCAGGTTTCCAAAGACTAAATTATTGGCTCCTGTTGCACTGTTACTATTTCCTATTACTTTAGCACCATTATTCGCTGTATTGCTTAATCCAATGGCTACAGCCGGAAAATTCCCTTGCGCAGAGACTATATTGTCTTTTCCCAGTGCCACATTTGAAGAGGTACTGTTTGTAAGGGTATTATTTGAACCCCAAGTAACTGAAGCATAAGGACCTGTGGCAGAATTAGAATTACCTCCCTGTAGAGTTCCGTTTATATCCAGAATTCCTTTTACATTTTTCTGGGTAGCCAGGACTAAGTTCTGAGCGTCATTTGTTCCTAAGTAATTTCCACTCCCAATGTCTGTTCCTAAGGCAGCAGTTGTTGCTGTTGTTCCGGTGTTTCCTACTGTTCGCCAGCTTCCGCTTAAGCTATTCCATTTGACACCGTCAAAATAATAGTAACCCGGAGAAACGACATCCACAGTTTGTCCTGTAGGTGCAGTTTCAGCTGATGAAACATATACTATGGCTCCTGTTTGAGCTGTCGTATAATTTTTAGCTTTTAATTGTACCCCTGTAAGCCTTGGAGCAATAACCCCGTCAAACTTACTAGTATTGGAAGGTGATCCTACGATATCAAAGGTTGCCTGAGCCTGAGTGGTATTAATCCCTACCTGAGCGAATGTGGACAAACCGATTGATAAAAGAGCGATGGTTAATAATTTGTTTTTCATTTGTAATGATGTTTGCTGTTTTTATGTGTATGTGTTTTTTTGAAAGGGCAGTTTTCGGGCGTTCTCATTTAAATACTAAATGAAATAACAGATTGTACTGTAAGAAAGCGTTTAAAATTGTAAGAAATAGTATCAGATAAGGGAATGGATTGGTTTATCAGGAATCTTTATGATAAACTTAAAACCGTCTACAAGTTTAATGGAATTACTGTAGAACTTTTTAACTTCTTTAAATGCCAGAAAAATATTCTCTTTATAGTTCCGGTATGAATGACTCCATGTATTTGATAGGGCAACAAGTTTTATGTTGGCGGGGAAAGATATATGAAGATGGGTGTTGTTAAAGAAACAAAGATTATATTGGGAATCTTTGTCATAGAATACATAAGTTTCCTTTTGATAGACAGCCAATTTACTGATAGCTGTCGAATGATTTTCTGTTTCAGCACACAAATGAATTGAAACATCAGCTAAGTAGGGCTGCAGGTAGTTATTAATATCTGTACGGTATGATAACTCAGGTTTTATCATCTTAACAGATATAAACTTAGTGTTTATTTTTCCTACAGCCGCCAAAAGCAACAAAAGAGTAATCTTGTGGCCGTAGGAAAGAAAGTAATTTCTATCCAATTATGTTGTGTTTTTTTCGATACAAATATAGTATTTTTTCAATCAAAACAATATTTTATTAATAAAAATTCACATAAAATAAACAAAGTATTGAATTAACGTAAAATATTATGTTAATTTTTAAAAAATAATCAATCATAATAAAATATACACAAACAAGAGGTAACAATATTAAAATACAATTATGAAATAAGACATGGATTTACAAAGACTTACATACAAAAAAAGCCCGGGCAAATGCCCGGGCTTCTATATTTATAATAAAATTGAAATTATTTCAATTCTACTTCAGCACCAGCTTCTTCTAATTGCTTCTTAAGAGCTTCAGCTTCGTCTTTAGAAACACCTTGCTTGATTGGAGCAGGAGCACCATCTACGATATCTTTAGCTTCTTTAAGACCAGCACCAGTTAAATCTTTTACTAATTTAACGATAGCTAATTTAGAAGCACCTGCAGACTTAAGAATTACGTCGAATTCAGTCTTTTCTTCAGCAGCTTCACCTGCACCACCTGCAGCAACTACTACAGCAGCAGCAGCTGGCTCAATTCCGTACTCATCCTTAAGGATAGCAGCTAATTCGTTTACGTCTTTTACAGTTAGGTTTACTAGCGTTTCAGCTAAATTTTTTAAATCTGACATTGTTGTAATGTTTTTGTTGATTATTTATTTAATTTTTTGAGAGTAATTATTCAGCAGCTGGCGTTTCGTCAGTGCTTTCTGCAGCAGGAGCTTCTGGAGCTTCAGCAGCAGGAGTTTCTTCTACCACAGGAGCAGCAGCTTCTTCAGCTTGAGCTTCTACAGTTTCAGATTTGTTTTGAAGAGCAGAAACAACTCTTTGAATTGGAGACTGAAGTAATCCGATGATTTCACCGATCATTTCTTCTCTAGACTTGATGCTTACTAGAGTATCAAGGTTGTTGTCACCAACATAGAAAGTTTCTTGTACGAAAGCAGACTTCAAAGCCGGCTTCTCGTCTTTCTTTCTAAAATCTTTGATTAATTTTGCAGGAGCGTTAGCTGTCTCAGCAATCATTAAAGCAGAGTTACCTTTGAAAGTTTCAAACATTTCAGAGTAATCTACTCCTTCAATCTGCTCCATTGCTTTTTGTAAAAGTGTATTTTTCACCACTTTCACTTTGATATTTTGCTTGAAAGCCTGTCTTCTGAAATCTGAAGATTTAGCAGCGTTCAAACCATTTAGATCTGCTACGTATACTACTTTTGCATCCTGAAGCAAGTCTTTGATCTCTTGTATTGCTACAACTTTTTGGTCTTTTGTCATTGTCTTAGGATTAAATATTAGTTAACAGATTTTGTATCAATTGCAATACCTGGGCTCATTGTAGAAGACAAATAAATGCTTTTTACATAAGTTCCTTTAGCAGCAGTTGGCTTCATTTTGATCAATGTAGAGATCAATTCCTGCGCATTTTCTTTGATCTTAGCAGCATCGAAAGATACTTTACCAATACCAGCGTGGATGATACCATACTTGTCTACTTTGAAATCAATTTTACCTGCTTTCACTTCAGTTACTGCTTTACCAATTTCCATTGTTACAGTTCCTGATTTAGGGTTTGGCATTAAACCTCTTGGACCTAATACTCTACCTAATGGACCTAATTTACCCATTACAGCTGGCATAGTAACGATAACGTCAACATCTGTCCAACCTTCTTTGATTTTTTGTAAATATTCGTCTAAACCTACATAGTCAGCACCAGCAGCTTTAGCTTCTGCTTCTTTATCTGGAGTTACAAGAGCTAATACTTTAACATCTTTACCAGTACCGTGAGGAAGAGATACAACACCTCTTACCATTTGGTTTGCTTTTCTTGGGTCTACACCTAATCTTACAGCGATATCTACTGAAGCATCAAACTTTGTAGTGTTCACTTCTTTTACAAGAGCTGAACCTTCTTCAAGGTTATAGATTCTTCCTTTTTCTACTTTGCTTAAAGCTTCCTTTTGCTTTTTAGTTAATTTTGCCATTTCTTTAGGTTTTAAGCGTTAGTTGGTTTAGTTCCTGTTACTCTTAATCCCATAGATCTAGCAGTACCTGCAACCATAGAAAGAGCAGAGTCCATTGTAAAACAGTTAAGATCCGCCATTTTATCTTCAGCGATTTTCTTTACTTGTTCCCAAGTTACAGAACCTACTTTGTTTCTGTTTGGTTCACCAGAACCTCCCTTGATTTTAGCTGCATCCATTAACTGGATTGCTGCAGGTGGAGTTTTAATAACGAATTCAAAAGATTTGTCTTCGTATACTGTAATTACTACAGGTAAAACTTGCCCTGGCTTATCTTGGGTTCTTCCGTTAAATTGCTTACAAAACTCCATGATGTTCACACCTGCAGAACCCAATGCTGGACCTACTGGTGGAGAAGGGTTAGCTGCGCCACCTTTCACCTGAAGCTTTACCATTTTAAAGACTTTCTTAGCCATTGTTTGTTTTTTAAATTTGAATAATTAATGAGTTTGGAAGCATTTATTATTCAGCAGGTTATCCTACTCACTTATGATAAACCTACTTTTTGGACTGCAAAAGTATAAAATATTTTTGAAATAGCAAACGGAAATTGCTGATTTTTAAAAAGTTTTAAAAAAAATATTGATGGTCAAAAAAACTTTATTTTCTCCCATCAACTTTTTTGTTCCTCTTTCCTTCATGATTATTTTGAATGCTGAAATCATCATCACCTGAATTTCTTTTAACAAAAAAAGAAGAGCAAATAGTTGCTCTTCTCCCCCTTTTCATTCTACTTTACTATTATGATGATAAATACCTATTTTTTAATGAACTTTAAACTTTCTTCCTGTTCTTTCATTTTTATCATATAGATTCCTTTTACCAGATCTCGAACTTCAACTTTTCCTTGATCCATCATTCCGCTTTTTACCAATTGCCCTGCTGCATTGTAAATACTGAAGTTCTGATCTTTCACTCCACTTATATATATCATATCTGTTGCCGGATTTGGATAAATTCTGATGTTTACATTTTTAGTTGAAACATCATGAACCGCCATTGTTCCGTTAGGCAACATTAAATTCTGTGCATATACAGCAGATGTATTATCCGCATTTTTCTTTTCCTGGAATACCACCACACTTTGCCCGTTTACAGGTCTCAAGATGCTGGGATAGCTTTTAGATGCAGAATAGGTAGCAACCGGAAGATATTGCTGCGGCCAGGAAAAATCACCATTGCTTTCCAGCTGTACTGCGTTTAAAGAAACATTCAGGGAAGTGGACGTTTCTTTTTTCTGAACAACAAAAAACGGTTTGTTATTTACCAATTGTAAATCTCCATAATGAAACATAGAAATATTATCAATAGGGAAAATCTGCTTTCCATGATCTGTTAAAAGTCTTGCCCCAGTATTTTTATCAAATTTTTGGATAAATTCCCCATTTTCTCCTTGTGAGGAAGAACTGTAATTTGCCATTGCCCAGATATAAGAAGAGCCTGGTGCAAAAGCCATTTTCATATCTTTTTCAAAATAGGTCTGGTTGGTATCAAAATCTACTCCTATATTTCCCCAAGGAAGACTGCTGTCTGCATTGACTCTCTGAAGATAGGCATCAAATCTCATATTTTCTCCACTGCTAAATCCATAATATACAACATCTCCATCCACCGCACCGGAATATTTAGTATTGTAAGCGGTAGATTTGGTTGTAATCTGCTTTGCCCCGTCCCAAACCAGAGCTCCATTTTTTAAATTAATTTTCTGGGCAAACAAATTACTTGTCGTTCCAAATGACAATTGCTTGTGAAAAATAATTTCGCATTCATTATTGGGAAGTTCAAAAAGATCTGCCGGAATCGTATTTTTCGTGGTATCATTGGAAAGTATCTGTACAGGACCTGCCCATACGGATTGCCCTGCAGCATTATATCGCTGTATTTTAGTATATTTCTGACTGGCAGGGAAATATCCCACCACAATATCTCCGTTAGCTAAAGGAAGAATTGTAGGCAAATAAGCTTCTCCCAGGCTAATCCCATTAGGCCATTCTGATACTCCCTGAGGAGTAATTTTAAAAACATACCCTGGTGTGCCAGCGCCTGTTCCTGTAACACCAATGTAAAGATTATCGGACGCATCTACTGCCGTTTTTTCCACCACAGTATAAGTACTCATCGGAATCTGATCTGTAATTTTAATACCATCAGCTCCCAGCTGCTTATTTCCCTGCTGATCCAGAATTTGTAATCTCAACTCAAAATTCACCGGAGCCGGCACAGTTTTCCAGTATCCTATATAGGTTTTTCCATCACTGGTTGTTGCGGCAAAAGAGGAACCACCCGGTTTTGATACCAAAAGGTTTTGATCCAAGGCAGGATTCCATTGAGCCTTTCCCAAAAAACTTAGGGATAAGGTTACAAAAAGGGTAAGTAATTTTTTCATAGTGGTATTGTTTTAAATAGGAAGCAAAGGAATATAATCCTTCCCAACTCTATTTAAAATCTCCCACACAGTTACCACATCATAGAAAAAAAACACCACACAATCTCCACACACCAACATTTAAAGCAATACAATTCAACAACTTACAATTCATTCAAATATTGAGCAAGATCTTCTTTGGTGTTCGTTAAATTCATTTTTTTCCTCAGCCTTGTTCTTGAATTCTCTATTGTTTTTGGAGTAACATTCAACAGATGGGAAATTTCTTTGGTGGATAATTTAAGTTTCAGCATAGCTGCAAGCCTTTTATCATAGTTGGTCAATCCCGGATGTTTACGATCCAGGTTTTCATAAAATGATTCATGGATATTCAGAAAATGATATTCAAAATCTCCCCACGAGTCCTGTTTGGTATTCAGTTTAATTTCATTGATAATTCTTGACACTTCGTCTATCTCACTATCTTTCAGTTTGGATTTCAAAACATTCACCTGATCCAGAAGAGATTTGAATATTTCTTCTATTTTGGATTGTTCCATAGATTTATAAACCAGCATTTTTTCTTTCATCTGATTATCTATCTCCAGTTCTTTTTCTCTGTTTTCAATGAGCTTTTTCTCTAATCGGAGTTTTTCCGCTTTGTTTCGGAAATTGAAAAGCAGTAAAATACAAATGGCCGAAACCAGGAGAAGAATAATGACCATCACCACATACAGCATGTTTTTTCTGTCCTGTTCAATTTTATCAAGTCTTTTCTGCAGTTCATAGTCGTGTTTTACTTTTAGTCTTTCAACATTTACTGCTTTTTCTTCTATATTGAGCAAATCCCGTATAGAGTCATATTTTTTAAAGGTCTCAGTGGAGCGCTGATAATTCTTATTCAGCTGATAGGCTTTATATAATGTTTTTAAATAATTGGTATTGTCAAAACTGACCGTATTCGGGATGACATAGTTTCCCAGATTTTTTGCATACAGTAAAGCTTTCTCCGGATTCTTGATTTCAGTGTAGAAATTAGCCAGATTATAATTGACCTGATAATTTGATTTTTTATCGTCAATAGCATTATTTTTCAAGATATCCCGGGCTTCCAATAGATAGCTTTCAGCCTTGGCAGTATTTCCTTCCTGAAAATTAAATTTCCCAAAATTTGAAAATACAAAAGCTTTCAGAACCGGATTGTCATAGTTTTCAAAAGACATCAGACTTTTTTCAAAATAATATCTTGATGAATCCATTCTGGATAACACAAGGTATGCATTTCCCAGATTGTTTAATGCTTTGATGGTTTCGGTCTGTTTTTTTTGTTTCTGATAAAAGTTTAGAAGTTTCTTGTAGTAGGCAATTGCCCTTGGGGTATCATTAAGCTGAGAATAGGTATAAGCGAAAATACCATCGATCTTCGCTGTTTTCTCCTCGTCTTTATCCAGAAAGATATGATATGCTCTTGCTGAATAATCCAGTGCAATATCAAAATAATTGGCATCACTGTAGATTTTTGCGGCTTCTATATAAAAGTCACCCAAATTATTTTCCGGAACGCTTTTTCTGGCTTTCTGAATATTAAGCTCTGCTTTTGGCCAATCTTTAAACTTCAGTTCATTAGCCGTATTTATATATTGTTCATATTCTTTTTTATTCTGACCAAAACAGAACAGTACGGAACACAGCAACAGTACTATAAAAGAAAAACGTTTTCCCATAAAATATAATTCCACATAAAATTATAAAATCATTTGAGAAAATGACATACAAACCAACAATAACTACTGTTATTTATCAAAGTAATTTAAAATCCCATAAGAAATTATAAAATAAAAACGGCTATTTAATGTAAATAGCCGTTTCATATATTTTCAACAGGAAAGATTGATTAAAAGCCTGCAGGTTTGTTAATTGTCTGGGTAGAACCATCATTTCCTCCAAGGTCAGCATTGATATCGCTGATATTCTGTTTTTCAATCAGTCTTCTATATGCCATTAGATAAAGATCAACCGTAAAGTTGTTATAAGTTCTTGATGGAGTGGATGAACTCACTGCAAGAATTCTGCTGTCTGTAAACCTTGCTCTTACATGCCATGTTCCGTTACTTTTGAAAGCAACAACATCTGGTGATCCCTGTTTGTTATCATTCACACCATTGTCTCCATAATCAAGCATTACGTTGGTGGTTCCATCATTCAGTTTAAATGAGTAGTTGTGAAGGATAACCAAAAAATTGTTTGCATCAATTTTGGTATCATAATCCGCAATACCTGTTCCCGATACTCCTGTAAGAGTAAGCTTAAGGTAATTGAAAAGTCCGCTGCTTTCCAAAGAAGGATCATACAATTGTAAACCGTTTTGTGAAGTTGCTAAAAAGCTACCTCCCGTCATGGTAGGTTCTCCCGGATTTCTTAGATATAGAGAATTCGTATATGTTTTTCCGTTAACATCAAGTGTTTCCGTAGGGTTTGCAGTATTCACTCCTACTTTTCCTTTCTGGGCATTCAAAAATATCCCCAGACACATGATTATTGTGATATAAATTTTTCTTTTCATAGTTTTTTTATTGAAGTCCTAGAGGTGTATTGTTTGAAACTCCTGAATAAGCAGGTGAAGCAGATGCTGAAACAGAACCGTTGAAAGTTCCCCAGTCTTTAACCAATGATTTTTCAAAGACATTTAAGGTAAGTGTCCAGGTACCATTTTGGGAAGAAACAGTTCCTGCTCCTTTAAAAGCCAAATTAATAGCATGATATTTTATACCACCGCTGGTTACCTGGGTAATTTCAGTTGCATAAGAACCATATGATTTGGGATTGGTGGTGGTATTCGCTGCGGAAACCGCTCCTGTAAAAACAGCACCTGTAATAGCCACAACATATTTACTCGCATCTAATCCTGTATTGAGGTTTACCACTTCATCTTGTCTTACATTTTTCAATACAACATTATACATATTTACAGGTGCTACATTACGGAGCGTTATATCCAACAGCTTCACCTTACCTACCGGTGAAGTATCTTTTGAACGGGTAAGAAGAAGATAATTTCCGCTTGCCTTTGTATTTTCAGTATCTATTAAATAGGATTCTACCAATGTTTCGCCTTCAACATCCAGAGTACCTTTAGGAGTTTTAGTATTGATTCCTACTTGAGCATGCATGCTTAAAGCGGCAAAACCCGTAAAGAGTATCGCAATAATTTTTTTCATATAGTTTATGTTTTATTGAATTAAAGGAGCTGCAGCAGCACCCGTAGTTGAAGCATTAAGGTTTTGTGTAGTATTAAAATCTTTGGCATATGATCTGTCAAATACCAATAAGTTCAGTGTCCAGACTCCTGTTGGAAAAGAGTTATCAGGAGCAAATCCCTGGTAATCTGCCTTAAGCTTCCATGTTCCTCCTGAAGAATACGCAAAGATCTGAGGCATTGGTGTCACCCAGTCTGCTGTATAAGTTCTTGTAGGTTGTGTAAATCCAAAAGAAGAGATCACGACCAAAAACTTGTTGGAATTGATCTTTGTGTCAAACTGATTTACCCAATCCTTGTCTGAAGGGTCGCAGGTAATTTTAAACTGAATAAGATTAATCGGAGCCGGTGAATTAGGTACAAAAGAATCATTGTACGCTGTAATTTTGTTTTCCGGAGCCGGAGATTTAATAATGAAAGTGTAATTCTCGTCCGCTTTCAGTTTCTCCATGGGCTGCTTGAAAACAATTCCTGATGTCTTCATTGTACCGTTTACGGTAAGCTCCTTTTCCGGTGTAGCAGTATTGATACCAACCTGCGCACTCGTGAGCATTGATACACTCACTAGAATGATCATCGAAATAATTTTTGTCATTGGGTTATGTGTTTATATAAGACTTGTGTTTTACTAATTCAGGTTTTACTTTTTTTATAAAAGCATAAATGCTTCATACAACTGCAAGCAGTGTATAAAATAAAAAAATATAAAATTTTTGGATTAGTTACCATGGTGTTGCAAGAAGTATGCCATCCGAAAGTGAATTAAGCATAAGGAAAGAACTTCGATCTGCAAAAACAAATCTATTCCCATTAGGGTGATAATTAAATTAAAGGGAAGCTCTTTGCAGGAGTAACTAACAGAAATTGAGAATTAAAGAATAGAAGAAAAATAATTATGAAAAATTATACAAAAATATATTTCTTCATAATCGTTAATTTACACCATTCAAATTTACAGAAATGGGGTAAAGCAAAAAGACTGCTAAATAGCAGTCTTTTTTATATTTTATAAGTAATTATTATACTTTTTCTACTTGCATGTAGCTTAATTCCATTGGAGTTTTTCTACCGAAGATCAATACAGAAACTTCAATTTTCTTTTTGTCTTCAAGAATCTTCTCAACTGTACCATTGAATCCGTTGAAAGGACCATCGATCACTTTAACGTTTTCACCTACTACATAAGGAATCTCAACATCGCTTGCAAATTCTGAAAGTTCATCCATTCTTCCAAGCATTCTGTTAACCTCTGATTTTCTCATTGGAACAGGATCACCGCCTTTTGTCAAACTTAAGAAAGAAATAACTCCAGGGATATTTTTAATAGCGTGAGGAATCTCTCCCATCAGGTCAGCTTCAATCATCAAGTAGCCAGGATAGTAAGGTCTCTCTTTAGGAACTTTTTTACCGTTTCTAATTTGGATCACCTTTTCCATAGGAATAACCACTTGAGTAACGTACTGCTCAAACCCTAGACGTTTGATTTCTGTCTCAATATAGTTTTTCACTTTATTTTCCTGTCCGCTGATAGCTTTCAGCACATACCATTTCAATTCGCTCATTATGGAAAATACTTAATTATTAATTGAACAAGTTGATTAGCATTCCTATTATGTTGCTGATTGCTTTTGAAAACAATTCATCAACTCCAAAGGTAAATAAAGCCAGAATAACTGTCGCAATAGTCACTACAATTGTAGAAGACTGTAGGTCAGCCCATTTTGGCCATTCAACTTTATGTCTGAATTCGTTATAAGAACCTTTTAAAAAATCGACAAATGAACTCATAATTTATATTTGCACGGGCACAAGGATTCGAACCCTGATCAACGGTTTTGGAGACCGGTATCCTACCATTGGACGATGCCCGTAGATTAAAAGCTCCGTAAAGAAATTCCTTACGGAAGCTTTTTATATTTTTAAGATGATTAGTCTATGATTTCAGTAACCTGACCTGAACCAACTGTTCTACCTCCTTCTCTGATCGCAAATCTAAGACCTACGTTAAGAGCGATTGGTTGTAACAATTCTACAGTGATCTCTAAGTTATCACCAGGCATTACCATTTCTACACCTTCTGGTAAGAAGATCTCACCTGTAACGTCAGTAGTTCTTACGTAGAACTGAGGACGGTACTTGTTGTGGAATGGAGTGTGACGTCCACCTTCTTCTTTAGAAAGGATATAAACAGAAGCTTTGAATTTCTTGTGTGGCTTAACTGAATCTTTCTTAGCGATAACCATACCTCTCTTGATGTCAGTTTTTTCAATACCTCTCAACAATAGACCTACGTTATCTCCAGCTTCACCTCTATCTAGGATCTTTCTGAACATCTCAACTCCTGTAATAGTAGAAGTTAATTTCTCATCACCCATACCTACGATATCAACTGGATCACCAGTGTTGATAACACCAGCCTCGATTCTACCAGTTGCTACAGTACCTCTACCTGTAATAGAGAATACGTCTTCGATTGGCATCAAGAATGGCTTATCAGTATCTCTTGGTGGTTGCTCGATCCAAGTATCAACAGCATCCATTAATTCTTCTACGCTTTTGAACCACTTATCTTCTGTGTTAGCAGGAGATGCAGTAGCAGCTGTAAGAGCACCTAGAGCAGAACCTTGAATTACTGGAGAGTTATCTCCGTCAAATTCGTAAGTAGACAATAAGTCTCTAAGTTCCATTTCAACAAGCTCTAACAACTCAGGATCGTCTACCATGTCAACTTTGTTCATGAAAACAACGATTCTAGGTACGTTTACCTGACGGCAAAGTAGGATATGTTCTCTAGTCTGAGGCATAGGACCATCAGTTGCAGCACATACTACGATAGCTCCATCCATCTGAGCAGCACCAGTTACCATGTTCTTAACATAGTCGGCGTGACCTGGACAGTCAACGTGAGCATAATGTCTTTTTTCAGTTTCGTATTCGATGTGAGCAGTATTGATAGTAATACCTCTTTCTTTTTCTTCTGGAGCAGAGTCAATTGCAGAGAAGTCTTTTTTCTCAGCAAGACCTTTGCTAGCTAATACAGCAGAAATAGCAGCTGTAAGAGTAGTTTTACCATGGTCAACGTGACCAATAGTACCAATGTTCAAGTGTGGTTTGTTACGATTAAACGTTTCCTTTGCCATGATTTAAAATTATTTATTTATTGTTTTTCAAATTTTCGGTGTGCAAATATAATGAATTTTTAAATACCAAAAACTTTTTATTAAAAAAACTTTCAATATTCTCATCCAGTGAAGGACAAACCTTATATTTCAACGTATTGAGACTGCAAATTTACACATTTTTCCGGATTGAAAAAAATCATTAGAAACGTTTTATTAAAAAATATAAACTATCTAGCTAATTATGAATATAATAAGCCATAAAAAAATATTCAGACAATCATTATATTCTTAAATCCATCTTGCTTTTTTTCTCGTAGATATAGTAATAACTAAAATTAATATTATGAGAAAACTATTACACATGTGTTTGGCTTTGTTTACGATTGCAGCACTACTTTCATGTGACAATTCAGATGAAAACCCTATGTCAGAAAACATGTCTCAGGGTCCGGATCTTATGGTATATGGAATAACAGCGATGAATGAACTTGTTTATTTTAATTCTAACAATCCGAAAACCTTCACTTCAAAAACAACTGTAACAGGTGTTCCTTCAGGAGAAAAATTGTTAAGTATAGATTTCAGACCTGCTACAGGAGAATTGTATGCAGTATCAAATGCCAGTAAATTATATATAATCAATACCTCCAATGCTTCAGCAAGAGTTGTAAGCACAACAGCATTTGCTCCTTTGATTTCTGGAACAATTGCTTCTATTGATTTCAATCCTACCGTTGATAGAATTCGTCTGGTAAGCAATACTGGTCAAAATCTACGTCTGCATCCGGAAACGGGAGCTGTTGCTGCTACGGATATCAATATTAACGGAACAGGAAACCCTTCCATAACCGGATTAGCTTATACCAACGGCAAAGCAGGAGCTTCTACTACTGTGTTATATGATATTGATCCGATGCTGGGAAAATTATACAAACAGGATCCTCCCAACAATGGAACTTTAGTAGAGGTTGGAAGTCTTGGAACTACTTTTACCGGACAAGCTGCTTTTGATATTAAATTTGATAACAATACTGCATTGTTAGCTTTCAATGATAAACTACATATTCTGGATCTGAATAATGGAAAAGCAACTTCAATAGGTTCTCTTCAACAGGCAATTATTGATCTGGCGATTCCTACAGAACCGGTAGCCTATGCTATTGACAATTCAAATAATCTTCAGATTTTCAATCCAAACAGCCCGATGCCTGTTTCCAAAACAATAGCAGGGTTACAAAGCGGTGAAAATATTTTAGGAATAGATTTCCGTCCTGTAAATGGACAATTGTATGCATTGGGAAGTTCAAGCAGAATCTACACTATCAATTTGGGCACAGGTGCTGCTACTGCAGTGGGCACTACTCCTTTTTCAACCTTACTTTCCGGAACTGATTTCGGTTTTGATTTCAACCCTACTGTAGATAGGATAAGAGTAGTAAGCAATACCGGGCAGAACCTTCGACTTAATCCTAACGACGGGACAATTGCAGCTGTTGATAGCCCATTAAATCCTGGAACTCCGATGATAAGTGCAGCAGCATATACTAATAATTTTGCGGGAGCCACTGCTACAACTCTTTTTGTTATTGATCATAATACAGATAAATTATATCAGCAAAACCCTCCTAATAATGGAACTTTAGTAGAAACAGGTTCTTTAGGGATTAATATTACCAATACTAATGGTTTTGATATTGGAAGTATGAGCCAAAAAGCATATTTAATGGCATCAGTAGGTTCCTCTACAAAAATTTATACCATTAATACAACAACAGGAGCTGCTACATCAGTCTCTGATTACCCTAATTCTGTAAAAGCTTTTACAGTAGGGCTAGGATTTTAAACTCATCCTATTTTATTTCAATAATGGAGAAGCGCGGAAAACTTTGTTTTCCGCGCTTCTGACTAATATAAATGAAAGATTAATTAAATTGGGCTGAGCTTTTTTGCTCTGTTGAAGATCCAGAAGATAATTGGGAAAATAAGCAGGGTAAGCACTGTTGCAGTAATCAGTCCTCCGATAATGACAATTGCCAGAGGTTTCTGGGATTCTGATCCGATCCCGGTAGACAATGCTGCCGGCATAAGCCCGATGGAAGCCATCAGAGCTGTCATAATAACAGGTCTGGTTCTGGATTTGACCCCATTTAATATGGCAGTGTCTATATCCATTCCATCTTTGACATTCTGATGAAATTCTGTAATAAGAATCACCCCGTTCTGGATACAAATTCCCAGAAGGGCAATCATCCCTACCCCGGCAGAGATTCCAAAGTTGATTCCGGTAACATGCAATGCAATAATTCCTCCTATTAAAGCAAAAGGGACATTCGCTAATACCAGAAGAGAATCTTTCATATTTCCAAACAGAATAAACAAAAGGAAGAAAATCATCAGAATACTCACCGGCACTACCTGCGCTAATCGGTGCGAGGCGCGCTGCTGATTTTCAAACTGGCCTGTCCATCCTACAGAATAACCATCCGGAAGTTCAATCGTTTCTACCTTTTTCTGAGCATCCGCAATAGTACTTCCCAAATCTCTGTCACGAATTGAAAATTTAACTCCAATATATCGTTTGATATTATCTCTGTAGATAAATGCGGCTCCGTTATCTTTAACAATGGTACTTATTTCTTTTAAAGGAATTTTTGCTCCATCCTGTGTAGGCACCATCAAAGCTGCAATGTCATTTTCATTGGTTCTGTATTCCTGAGAATAACGAAGACGGATCGGAAACTTCCTTTCTCCATCAAACATTTCTGAAGCCGTTTTTCCACCAAAAGCCATTTCCAGTACTGCCTGTGCATCTGCCGGCATTACTCCGTAAGCGGCCATTTTATCTCTGTCAAGTACTACGCTTACTTCCGGCTGCCCGATATTTTTAATAATTCCGGGATCTTTTACTCCGTTTACATCTTTAATCTTCAATAAAACCTCATTGGCTAACTTGTCCAGGGTTTCCAGATTATCACCATAAATTTTAATTCCATTTTCTGCTTTAAAACCTGCTACGGCTTCTGCTACGTTATCCGAAATCGGCTGGGAATAGTTAAATGTAATTCCCTGATAACTTCTGAGCTTTTGATCTATTTCATTGATTAATTCGTCATAAGTGATCTTACGTTTCCATTCTTCTCTTGGTTTAAGATTGACTGCAAACTGTACGAATCCAAATCCATTGGGATCTGTTCCATCATTACTTCTTCCTGTTTGTGCGAGAACATCTGTTACTTCGGAAAAGCTCATAATGTCTTTCTTTAAAAGATCTGCTGTTTTCAAAGATTCTTTTAACGAGGAACTCATTGGCATTTCTGCGGTGATCCATAATGAACCTTCATTCAACTGTGGCAGGAATTCTGTTCCTAAAAATTTACCGGAGAATAAAGTCAAAGCCAGAAAGGAAATCGCCACAATCATACTCGTTTTTTTGTGCTTAAATGTTAGATTAAAGCCTTTCAAAACAATTCTGTCCCAGAAATTAACAAACGGGTTATTTTTTTCTCTTACATTTTTATTCAAGAGAATATGGGAAAGAACAGGAACCAGTGTCAGCGTAAATATCAAGGCTCCTATTAGGGCAAACCCCAACGTAAAAGCCAAAGGAGAGAACATTTTCCCTTCCACTTTCTGGAATGAGAAAATAGGAATCAGGGAAGTAATGATAATTAATTTTGAAAAGAATATTGCTTTTCCTAATCCTGTACCGGTTTGTTTGATCCAGCCTCCTTTTGCCAATTTATTAAACTTCTCCGTTCCGTACCGTTTCGCTTTATGATCCAGCATCACGAAGAGGCCTTCTACCATGACGACGGCTCCGTCAATGATAATCCCAAAGTCTACTGCTCCCAGCGAAAGCAGGTTGGCACTCATTCCGGCCAGTTTTAAACATAAAAATGCAAACAGTAAAGATAGAGGAATGATGATGGAAACAATCAAAGTTGTCCTCCAGTCTGCCATAAAGATGAGTACAATTACGGTTACCAATACAATTCCTTCAATAAGGTTGTGCATTACGGTATGCGTGGTAAAGTCCATCAGATTATCACGGTCGTAAAAAGTAACCATTTTGACATCTTTTGGAAGTATTTTTTCGTTAAGCTCTTTAATTTTTGCCTTTACTCCCACCAAAACTTCTCTTGGATTCTCTCCTTTTCTCATGACAACGATTCCTTCCACGGTATCATCATGATGATTCAGAGCGGCCTGCCCTACCCTTGGCATGGAGCTTTCATGAACTTCTGCTACATTTTTTACCAAAACAGGGTTTCCACTGTCATTCTGAATGGTAACATTTCCGATATCGGCCACTGATTTCACTAATCCTATTCCTCTTACTACATAGGCCTGCCCATTCTTTTCAATGACATCACCTCCTACATTCAGATTACTTTTGGTGACCGCATCATATACCTGAAGCGGAGTAAGATTATATTTATCCAATGCTCTGGGATCGATACTCAGTTCAAAAACTTTATCCTGTCCTCCAAAAACATTGATATCTGCAACGCCGGGAACTCCTCTTAAAGAACGGTCTATCACCCAGTTTTGCAGGGTAAGCAATGCCCGGGAATCTTTTGTTTTACTTTCCAGCGTATATCTGAAAATTTCTCCCGTAGGCCCGTAGGGTGGCTGTACTTCAGGGTCTACCTCATCAGGAAGGCTAATGGTTCTTAATTGGTTATTAACCTGATTTCTGGCAAAAGTATCATCCACCCCGTCGTCAAACAGAATTTTAACAATGGAAAGCCCAAACATGGTGGTACTTCTCACACTTGTTTTCTTCTGAACCGGGCTCATCGCCAATTCGATGGGTGTAGTGACAAAACGTTCTACTTCTTCCGCACTACGCCCATTCCATTGGGTAATGATGACAATCTGGGTATTGGTTACATCCGGGAAAGCTTCAATAGGCATATTTTTGAAACTTATAAAACCGGAGATGGCTAAAATCGCAATCCAGATAAAGGTAAATGCTTTATTTTTTAATGAAAAAGCAATTATATTTTTAATGAATTTATTCATGATAGATAAATTGATGACCTAAAAAAGCCGTTAAAGAAAAACATAGATATTCTTAATGGTTTAATAAGACTAGCTGTTCAGCGAGCGGTATATCAGCAGCTGGTTGTTGGTTATCACTTCTTCCCCATCTTTCAGACCGTCTGCAATATAGGTAACGTCACCTACCTGTTTTAATACTTTTATCTCTCGGATTTTCACATCTGTTCTGGATTTAAAAATCACGACAAAGCTTTTATTATCATCAAAAATTACAGCTTTGGAAGGGATCGCCAAGGTGGTACTGTTTTCAAGGCTGGAAACTTTTATAGTAGCTTTACTGTCGGGAATTAACAATCCGTTGGCATTATCCAGAACAACTCTTGCCTGCATAGCATTGGTCTGCGGATCAATAATTTTGAATATTTTATCAATTTTCCCATCAAAAACTTTATCCGGATAAGAAAGAGTGGATACCTGAGCCTTCATTCCAAGACTGATCTTATCAATATCAGATTCGTTCACATTCATGATTGCCCAAACATTGGTGGTATTGGCAACATCAAAAATATTATCACTCCTGTCACTTCTCAGCTGCATATCTTTATTGATACTTTTCTGAACAATATAACCGTTGATAGGTGCTACTACACTGTATATATTTCCGGTTTTCACATTATAAACCGTACTTACCGCAGCAGCTCTCTGCAATTGGTCTTCGGCTTTTTGAAGTTGGCTTTTAGCTTCCAGAACATCTCTTTCTGTATTTAGTTTTCCTTCGTACAACTCTTTGGCAACGCGAAGATTATTTTTTGCTACGACCAGATCTGTTTTTGCATCGCTTACATCCTTTTGAATTTCTGCAAGCTCAGTACTCCTGATCGTTGCCAGCACCTGTCCTTTTTTTACATAGTCTCCCAATTCAACGTTTACACTCATCACATTTCCTCCTACCAGCGGGTAAACATCTATATAACTGTTTTTGTCGGCAGAGATTTTTCCGTAAAAGCTATATTCATCTTCTATATTCTTTCTTTCAACTTTTGCCAGGGAAATAGAACTCAACATCGTGTTGCTAAGCTCAAATCCTTTTTTAGCGTGAATATTTTTCTCTTCCTCTTTTTTTGAACAGGCCAATAATGAAACGACCATCAATGCGGGGATAATATATGTTTTCATGATTTTAATAGAAGATTTTCGTTTGTATGAGTTGATTAAGCTGCTCCGCAGACTGCATGATTTCATTTTTCATATCATAGATCTGAAGGGCTGTTTCTCGGTAACTATCCATAAAGTCCGTGAATTCAATCAGGTTGACATTTCCTTTTCTGAAATTATTCAGCATTCCGTTGTAGACAAGTTCCATATTCTGAAGATCCGTAGTTTTCACATCCAGAAGCTGATCATACTGAGCTTTCCATGTTTTATAAGCAGACTGAACTTTCGTTTCAAGAGTCAGTTTCTGAAAATCTGCATTTTTCTGGTTCTGCTGAATGGCATAGTTTGCTTTTACCACATTACCCTGATTTGCTTTCCACAATGGCAAAGGAATTCCCAATGTCAGATTCGCTTCATTATTAAAGGTTCCCCCTGCCTGATCCCATGCAGCACCTACAGTAACATCCGGTACATTCATTGATTTCTGCCACTGGGCATACAGCTTACTGTTATCAATAAGTTTCAAATTGTACCTGTAATCTGCATTATTTTCCAGTGCTTTACTCTTCAGCTCTTCTTCATCACCAAAAGGCTGTGCTGCTAGAGCATCTTTAGCTTCAGTTTCAGACATCACAGGCTCTATCTCTTCCGAAGTTCCTGTCAAAACTTTTAGATTCTGTTCAAAATCAAGGATATTTTTATTGATTTCCAGTTTATCATGATTCAGCTGGATCACAATACTCTGTAGTCTTACAGCATCTTTAAGGGAAACATTTCCTTTTGCTGATTGTGCACGGTAGGCATTTAAAAGATCATTCATATACCCCAGCTGCCTGTTGGTATTCTCCAGTTTCAGTTTTTCATAGTAAAGGTTGAAATAGGCAGAACGGAGCTGAGATCTTAAATCCACCAGCAATTGTGAAAACTGAAGCTGGGCAAGTTCTTTATTGGATTTGGCAAAAGCAATTTCGTTTTTCTTTTTGCCTCCCATATAAATCAATTGAGTAATGCCTGCTCCTTTGGAATGTCCTACATCAAAAAACTTTTTATCCTGAGGGTTGTAAGCATTAAACTGCCCGCTTAATTGAGGTAATTCCCAGATTTTAGCCTGCAGAATATCCGCATCAGCCATATTGATGTTATATTGTTCGGCGAGCAGCTGGAGGTTGTTCTTCTGAAAGGCTTCTTCGCATTCCAAAAGAGACATCTGCTGTTGTGCTGCCATGAATGAGGAAATGGCGAGGCACAGCACTGCAATTCTGTTCATTATTTTTCTTTTTAAAATACAAAATTGCTTTGATGCGATTAAAAGAAACTTAAATGACGCTTAAAAAAATATTAAAATGGGCTTAAACAGGACGTTTATGGTAAAAATCGGCAGATGAAAATAATATATTTTTCTCCAATCATTGAATTTTATATTAAAAAATTCAATCCAGAGTTTAACAAAAAAGCAACTGTTTTCGTAACCAGTTGCCTCTAATTTTATTTTTTAAAAAATAATGTAAACTTATTCATGTAATCCTCAGGTGAAGAGTACTTAATATCTGCATCGTGATATTCCAGGATTCTTTTGACAATTCTAAGACCTAGTCCGGATCCTGCTATATTCTGAGCATTATTTCCTCTTGTAAAAGCTTCAAACAATTTAGCTTGTTCTTCTTCGGGAATTGTATTTCCATGGGAAATGACTTCTACAGAAAGATTGTCATTCGTTTCAGTTATTAATACGTTTACTTCAGTATTGTCCGAATATACAGCAGCATTTTTAAAGAGATTAATAAAGACAATCACCAATAGTGATTGAATTCCTTTGATCATCAGAAAAGCATTCTCAGAATTATCTTCATTAATCAGGAAGTCCAGCTTAAGTTGTGGATAACTTTTCTCTACCGCTTCAAAAGCTTCGAAAATAACTTCATCAATCCTTACTTCCTCATAAATACTCTGAATATTTTCTTTATCAAATTTCGTAAGCAGTAAAAGTGAGTTCGTAAGATCCGACAGCTGGTATACATCCCGCTGAATCTGTTTTAGAGAAGAAAGCGTTTCCGGGGAATGTTCCTCAAATTTAATCAGGTTCTCCAGCTGAAACGCCATTCTTGTTATAGGGGTTCTGATCTCATGGGAAGCACTTGCCGTAAAATCCTTTTGCGACTGAAATACATCATCCAGCCTTCCGATCATCGTATTAAAAGATTTTGCAAGAACACTTACTTCATCATTGGATTGTTCCACAGGAATCTGTGTGGTTAGTTTGTGAGCCGTAACTTCAGAAATTTCTTTATTCAGGTCTTCCAGGGGACGTAGAAACTTTTCTACAAAATAATAACTGAAAAAACCAATAAGCATAGTGCTCATCACATAAGCCGTGATCAAAAGATATTTAAGATAGCCCAACTTAGATTTCCCGTTGGTATCAAAGGCACTCGTAAGAATATAATAGTTTTCTCCATTAATGTTTCTGAGCGCTGCATAGATCTCCGGAACCGTCTTTTCTGTATAGATAATCTTTTTCTTATCCAGCTCTTTAAGCATTGCACTGTCCCAGATGACATTCCGGTCTTTGATTGTACTGTAGATCAATTCTTTTTTTTCGTTGAAAATTAAAATCTTTTCATTCAAAAGAATATTGTCAGAGTTTTCATTGAAAAAAACGGGAGCTTCCTCTTCAAAGTCTTTAGATTTTGAGATGAAATGAGACGTAAACTCAAGCCTCTGCCTGAATCTTTCTTTAAACTCATCCCTCCTGAAATCATTAAAAGATAAATAAATGACCGCCATCACCATTCCAAAAAGCAATGAAAAGGCGATACTGATCGTTAAAGCTATCTTTCTTTTTAAAGACATTTATAATGGGCTTAGGTAGTATCCGAAACCTGAACGGGTATGGATGAGTTTTATTTTAAAATCTTTATCAATCTTTTTCCTCAGGAAATTGATATAAACTTCTACCGTGTTGGTATTGGTATTAAAATTATGTTCCCATACATGTTCTGTGATCTGCTGCTTGGAAACGGTTCTTCCCTGCGCTTCCGCAAGATAAACCAGCAGCTGAAATTCTTTTAGGGTAAGGGTGATTTCATTTCCTCCACGATACACTTTCTGTTCTGTTTTATTGATAATAAGATCATCAATTCTGAGAATATCCTGATCTGAATTATCAGAAGGGGCTTTTCGTCTCAGCAGTGAATTGATTCTTAAAAGAAGTTCTTCAAACTGGAAAGGCTTTACAAGATAATCATCAGCCAGCCTGGTGAAGGCATCTTTTTTATCAGAGATATCTCCGTAGGCCGAAATGATAATGATTGGGGTATTTTTATCAAAAGAACGGATCGTTTGGCACACATCAAGTCCATTTATTTTAGGAACATTAATATCCAGCAGATACAAATCGTAAGTATTGTTTTTTATCTGGCGGAGAAAAGTCTCTCCGTCATAGATCTTATCACAGTTAAAATTATTTGATTCTAAAAATCTGCAAAGTTCTGCAGACAGAATGAGATCATCTTCCAATAAAAGAATATTCATCAAAAATTTATTTTACACGAATTTAACGAAAATTTTCAGGAGTTTAAAAGCAAATAGCATAAAACAAATAATAAAACTAAATCACCCCATAAGTACAGTAACTGAGTGAACATGCCATTCATAGTAGTTTAATCGACAAATAAATTGAATAAAAAACCAAACTGCAAGTGTCTTACATGAAAAATAGATAAAATAAAAATAATCCCAAGACTAATGAAAAACTCTTTGTTTATGATTATTTCACTCTTTTCCCACTTTTGGGTAGGCAAAATAGATGTTAAAAATAGCAACAGCATAGTAAAGTGTATATGCAACCATCTTCCCCAATCAAGAGCACAAATGAATAATGGGATTGTAATTATGCAACATAATATAAAGCCTATTAAAATCTTTTTATTATCTTCTGTTTGGGTGCAAATGTAATAGACAAATACAATAGAAACAATAACAAAGCTTAATCCGTACAAACTATAATCAGAAATCTGTGACATAATTTGAGATCCCGTATTAAGGTTTTCATTCCAAGTAAAGATATTTTCCCCTGATAAAACAACATCTCTTTCTTTCAATATCTGCAAAGATCTTCCATTATTTATTTTTGACCCCATAAAAAAGAAAAAAAACATAGGCAGAATACATGCAGATAAATATATTAAACTACGTTTCAATTTATTCTTAACATCAAAATAATATAAGGAAAATATAAAATAAGGTATATAAAAAATTATTATTTCATGAAAAAAAGAAAACAAAAATATAGATCCAACAACTAACATTTCTATTTTTTTCCGATACATATTATGGGTTATATGATAAATAAAAATGGTATATAACGTAATAAAAATAATTTCTTTTCTACCTATAATATTAATATCATAATAGTAAAATAAAAAAGTAATAGGTGTAAAAATTAAAGTTAAATATAATGGTGGTATTTTCTTTTTATAAAGAAGCAATATAAAATAAACGAAAAATATAAGATATAGAGAAAACTGAAAAAAATAAACAATCCTATACAAAGGAATATGGGTAATGTCATGAAGATATATAAACAAAGTTCCTCCTAATCCTCTCCGCTTAAATCCTCCATCCTGATAATTAATGAGCCAGTCTGCATAGCACCATCCATTGTCATTTTTATCGAAAAAATATAAATTTTTACTTATATGCTTTGAAAGCAATAAAAAGAATAAAACAATACTTGTTTTATAGTTTAAAATATAAACCCAACAGCGATTGTTTTTTTTTCAAATAATGCATTGATATTATTTATTTCTAAATATAAATTAGAGCCAACTACGGGACTTGAACCCGTGACCTCTTCCTTACCAAGGAAGCACTCTACCGCTGAGCTAAGTCGGCATCAACTAAAAAAATCACACTGAGTAGCGTGATTTTTTGTTGAGCGGAAGACGGGGGTCGAACCCGCGACATTCAGCTTGGAAGGCTGACGCTCTACCAACTGAGCTACTTCCGCAATTTTGTTTCCAAAACTATTGGTAAACGCTGTGCAAAACTAAGAAAATTTATTTAATCTTGCAAGTATTTTTATTAATATAAAATGTGGGGAGAGCAGGATTCGAACCTACGAAGCCGAAGCAACTGAGTTACAGTCAGTCCCATTTAGCCACTCTGGAATCTCCCCAATATTTTATATTAAAATGAGCCTCCAGAGGGATTCGAACCCACGACCCCGAGATTACAAATCACGTGCTCTGGCCAACTGAGCTATGGAGGCATTTTAATAAAAGACTGAAAGTGATTGAGAAACTCTACTCTACACGTTTCAGTGTTAAAAAAAATCACTTTTATTGTGTGATTTTATGGAGCGGAAGACGGGGGTCGAACCCGCGACATTCAGCTTGGAAGGCTGACGCTCTACCAACTGAGCTACTTCCGCAATTTTGTTTCCAAAACTATTGGTAAACGCTGTGCAAAACTAAGAAAACTTATTTAATCTTGCAAGTTTTTTTTATAAAAATATAAAGTGGGGAGAGCAGGATTCGAACCTACGAAGCCGAAGCAACTGAGTTACAGTCAGTCCCATTTAGCCACTCTGGAATCTCCCCAAAAGTTTATATTTTATGAGCCTCCAGAGGGATTCGAACCCACGACCCCGAGATTACAAATCACGTGCTCTGGCCAACTGAGCTATGGAGGCAAATATAAAAAAGAATTCAAAAGATCGCTGTTCCTTTTTTGCGAGTGCAAATATAGAACGGATTTTTTGAATTCTCAAATATTTTATAAACTTTTTTTAACTTTTTTTTCTATGCCATTTCTTTTTTCTTGATTAATAGCTTTTTAGCTGTATCAACACAAAGGTCCAAACTTTCTTCAAAACTCGCAGATGTCTTCTTTACTACGATATCATCTCCTGGAACCGCCAAAATAATCTCAGCTGTTTTATTCGCTTTATCAGCGTTATTTTCTACTTTTAAAAATACCTTGCACTCTTGAATTTTGTCATAAAAGGTATCCAATTTGCTTACTTTTTTGTCGATGTGTGACTCTAGTGGTTCGTGTGGTGTTAAACCAATTGATTGAACTGAAATCTTCATAATTCTTCTTTTTTTGATGCTCGAGGGTGAGCCTGATTAAACACTTTTTTCAATTGTTCAATATTAGCATTCGTATAGACTTGAGTACTGGCAAGACTGGAATGCCCTAATATTTTTTTCACTTTGGAGATCTCCGCCCCATTATCCAAAACGTGTGTAGCAAAGCTATGCCGGAGGATATGAGGACTTTTTTTTTCTTTCGTTGTTATAAGACTAAGGTACTTATTAACTACCACATAAACAAATTTTTCGTTGAGTTTTTTCCCTTTCTTATTGACGAAAAAATATGATTTAAATTCGGTCTGTGGATTTCTTATTTCCAGATAACTTTTAAGGAGTTCAGACAATTCGTTGGAAATAGGGATTACTCTTTCTTTATTCCCCTTTCCTATTACTTTTAATTCATTTTCATATAAGTCAACATTCTCAAATATCAGGCCACAAAGTTCGGCTTTACGCATTCCCGTCTGATAAAGAACCTCCATAATGCATTCTTCAAGCAGATCATGCACCTGTTGGAAGATTCTTTCATTAAGATCTGTCATTTCCTCTTTAGATATAGGAATCTGTTTTTCAGCATAAAACTTCAGAGAAGAGATTCCTTCTGTTGGAGAAACTTTAATTTCTCCTATTTTTAAAAGAAAAAGATAAAAACTGCGGAGAGAAGATAGTTTTCTATTGATACTTCTTTTAGAAATATTATTTTCGCTCAGTTCAACAATGAAATTTCTGATAATTTTCTTGTCTGCTTTGGCTAAATTGTCGGAAGATTCTGTTCGGAGAAAGAAATGGGAAAAGTCTTCAAGGTCTTTTTTGTAGCTTGTAATCGTATGAGGAGAATATCTTTTTTCGAATTGTAAGTATTCTAAAAACTTTTCCAGCATCATAGGTATAAAAATAAAAATTCACTCCTCAAATATAAGAATTTAAGAAGTGAATTAATATATGGTTAAGAAAAAATCTTAAGCCTGCTCTTCTTTGCTAAGCGCTCTTTGTTTGTAAGCAGCTTTTAACTTAGATTGTCTCAAAGTTACAGAAGGCTTGATAAAAGCTTGTCTAGATCTTAATTGACGAACAGTTCCTGTTTTATCAAATTTTCTCTTGTATTTTTTTAAAGCTCTGTCGATGGATTCACCATCTTTTACTGGAATTATTAACATATTTTACATCTCATTTTGGATTGCAAAACTAGGCAATTTTTCTTACAACACAAAATATATTACCATAAACAATCATTCCATTATCTAAAGTAATCTTAAAAACCTAGTATTAAAAGCCATTAACACATATTTTTTTTATCCACAACTATCCAACATTTAAATCTTAAGGGCTTCAAATTGCTCATCATAACCCCTAATTTTCATTAAAATCGTTCATATTAATGAAATATAAACAAAAAGCATTATCTTTGCATTCACTTTATTCATGGGGTTGACTGGTTTCGACAGCAAGACCAATGGGTAAGTAAGCATGCAGAGAACCGTAGCGCGATCTCTATAATCCCTTGCTACAAAATTTTAACTGGCAACGAAGAGTTCGCTCTTGCAGCTTAATATCGAAGTATAGTAGATCAAGCGTTTTCCCGAAGATTTCAGTAGGGAAGCAAGATATTCCACAAATGCTCTGTTCTGCGGCGTTTGATTCTGGGATATAGGAATGCGGAAATAAGGCTTTAGAAGCTTTGGCTAAAGCTCGAAAAATTTAGAAGATAAGTTGGAAGTTGGGTGTCTATCCTCTGCTTTCAGTCGAAAACCAATGGTAGAATAAGCATGTAGAAAGCTTATGTATTGCTTGTTTGGACGAGGGTTCGAATCCCTCCAACTCCACAAAACAAAACCTTAAATTATTCAAAATAAATAATTTAAGGTTTTTTGTTTTCACTTACTGTATAAAAGTTTTTAACAGTACTAATCTTCTACTTCCCTACTCGTCAAAATAGTCTGAAATAGATTGATCTTTTGACAATATAATTAAGATAAGTGCTGACTTACTATCTGATTTTATGAAAAAATCTGTCAATTAATCTCACATCTTTTGTTATAATTTCAGCATCTCCCTTCAGTTCCTGATCAAAGTAAAAGTTTTTGTTATCAGATATTTTTAAGCCTTTAGGTAAAATAACTTTCACGTAATACTTTCCAGTTTTATCAGAAGTCTCAGTTATCTTTTGCGCCTTCCCCTCTACGACTCCATACTCTTGACTGTGGTAATTATCAAATTGTATCAAAACTTTCTGCCCTGGTGTAACCTTAAGAGCATCTTCCATTGGGATAACCATCTTCCCTACAAACCTCTCTTCTTCTTTTGGTAAAATAGATACTGCAGTATCTCCTGCCATTATTTTTTCAGGACGATTTTGCGAGGTAACAATAATAGGCGCCCGGATATAATCCGGATATTTGATAAAATAACTCATCAATATAATCAGGAGTAAAACAATAAGAACTATAGTATTTCCCCATCGAATCATCCAATGAGGCGATGTGGAAAGTATCTTTTGTACACTTTCTGAATGAAGTTTTAGCTTGTCTGATATATTTTTTTTAGCTTCCAAGTTCTAATTGGTTTTTTACAAGTCTATAATATTCGCCTCTCTTAGCAACTAATTCAGCATGATTCCCTTCTTCTACCACACATCCTTTATCCAAAACAATAATTTTATCCGCATTTTTCACCGTAGAAAGCCGATGTGCAATCACTATGGCTGTCCTACCCTTGAAAAACTGTTCCAGATTTCTCATTATTATCCTTTCATTATTGGCATCCAGTGCTGAAGTAGCTTCATCAAAGAAAATATATTCAGGAGATTTATAAATAGCTCTTGCAATAAAAAGTCTTTGCTTTTGCCCTCCGCTTATTCCTATTCCTTCATTGCCTATGCGAGTATTATAGCCGAGAGGCAATTCCTCAATAAAGTCTTTAATATTAGCAATCTCTACTGCTTTCAACAATTTTTTCTGATCTATATTTTCTTCTCCTACAGCAATATTTTCTTCAATTGAATCGTTAAAAACATATCCATCTTGCATAACAACTCCACAATGCCCCCGCCAAAATCTTGGTGAAATGTTTTTCAAATCGGTATTATCAATTTTTATTTCTCCTGTTTCAGGTTCATAAAATTTCATAATCAGTTTCAGAAGAGTAGTTTTCCCGCTCCCACTAGTCCCAACGATTGCAGTTGTTTTTTGATAAGGGATAACCAGATTTAAATTTTTGAAAACATATTGTTTCGTACCAACATATCTAAAAGATATGTCTTTAATTTCAATGTCCTTTTTCGGAATTTCTGTGACATATTTCTCGTCGGCAATTTCCTCATCTTCTTTTTCATGTATTTCCCCTAATCTCTCTAAAGAAATTTTAGCATCCTGACTTTGCTTAATAAAATCGATTAGCTGCAATAGCGGACTATTTAACTGTCCTACAATATACTGCACTGACAGCATCATACCCAAAGTAAGACTGCCATCCAAAACTAATTTTGCTGATAAAAAACTTACTAAAATATCTTTCATTTGATTGATGAAATTCCCACCCACAGATTGCCATTGTTCCAATGAAAGAGACTCAATTCTTATATCGAATAATTTGGCCTGCAAACCTTCCCAATCCCAACGCTTTTTCTTTTCGGCATTGTGCATTTTTATTTCCTGCATGCCATTGATGAGTTCAATTACTTTGCTTTGTTCATGAGAAATCTGGGAAAATCTTTTATAGTCTAGCTTTTCTCTTTTATTAAGGAAAAAAGTGATCCAGGTAACATATAAGATGGCACCTATCAGATACACGATAAAAAGTCTGTAATCATAATACAGTAAAACGATACTGAAAATTATCAGATTGACTAATGAGAACAATGTATTTAATGAAGAAGTTGTGAGAAGCTGTTCTATTCTGTGGTGATCATTAATCCTCTGCATAATATCTCCTGTCATCCTTGTATCAAAAAAACTGATAGGCAGCTTCATCAGCTTAATGAAGAATTCGGAAATTATAGAAATATTGATTCGTGTAGAAAGATGGAGGAGAATCCAACTGCGGGTAATTTCTATCCCTGTTTTCCCTAAAAAAAGCATAATCTGCGCAAGCAAAACGATATAAATAAAGTTTAAATCGCGGTTTTGTATCCCCACATCTACAATGCTTTGGGTAAGAAACGGAAAAATAAGTGAGAGCAAACTTCCTGCTAAAAGCCCTATAACTAATTGTCCTACCAGCAGTTTGTATTCAAACAGGTATTGAGACAGAAACTTAAGACTGGCTTTATTTTCTTGTTTATCGAGATGTTTTTTAAAAAAATCAGGCGTGGTTTCTAAAAATAAAGCAACCCCTTCCTCGGTTTTTTCAGTGGCGTCTTCATCAATCCAACGCTTGAGAAATTCCGCTTGTTCATATTTAAGAATGCCAAACCCCGGGTCCGAGATATGGAAATAATATTTTTTATTTTTCTCTTCTATTTTATATAAAACAACAAAATGATTTTTATCCCAATGGAGAATGCATGGTAATGGAGGATCATCAACCAGCATATCGCAGCTGATTTTAACTGCCATAGTTTTAAAACCAATCTGTTCTGCAGCTGTACTTATTCCCTTTAGGCTGCTTCCTTCCCGGGTTGTCTCTGAAAGAAGACGTATCTGTTCTATGGAGAGTGTTTTGCCGAAGTATTTGGCTATTATTCGCAAACAAGTCGGGCCACAGTCTTTTGCATCAGGCTGCCTGTAGAAGGGAAAGGTAGTTTTAAACATTTTTCTAATCTACTTTTTCATTTCCAGCAAATGTTTTTTAATAAAATTTACCAGAAGATTGTTATTACTAATTTTCTTTTCATTCTTAATTAACTCAAGAAGTTTAATTATTTTTTTTTCTCTATCAGCATTGTTTGCAGTAGTAATATAAATATCTAAAAATTTATCATAATATACTATCATTGGATATGCATAGTTATATTCATCAGTTTCTTTAGTTATATATTTTTTTGCCAGAATTATATTTTCTTTGGCTTTTGAGATATCTTCAATTTCAAAATAATATAAAGCTCTATTAAAATAAATCTTATAATAATCAGAATCTTTTGGCGAGGTACCAGCCAGAGCCTCATCAGTCACCGATATAGCTTTATTAAAATCTTCGATACCATAATACAGGTTAGCTATATATACATATTCATTGGGAGATATTTCGTGGCTTACATTTGTGATATGTTCTAACACATGATACTTTGCTTTTAAATTTTTTAAAATATCGTACTTATTATTTACAATAAAATCAGTTTCTAAACTGCTTATAATCCACGGATCAAAAGCATAATTTATTGAATTATAAATAGACATAGGAATTATTGTATTATGATTTGCCGTTGGAAAATAATCATATTTCAACTTAAACTTAGGGCTATTTATGCTATTAATCTTCCCTTTATAGGCAACAGTTTCCTCTTTAAACGAATTTTCATATTGTCCAATACCACCATGTGATAAATATAGGTTTACATCTTGTGATGGAATATTTAATTTATCAACAGTTTGAGATGGAGAATACGCAATATACACCTGAAACAACTTGCTCAAATTTATATCGTTTGCAAGGTCTAAAACAAATGATGCGGAATTAGAATGACCTAGAATTACATTATAATTCAATGCATTATATTTGTTAAGATGAATAATCGTTTTTTGAAGCATCCCTGCCAGCTCGTTTACCCCTTCACCAAAATACAACTTAGACCGATCATATATCTCCACCCTTACGAATATGACTTCAGGTATTTCTTTACCAAAGTTCTGTAAATAAGATATATTTGATTTCACTATATCAACAATGTTCTTTTCCTGAGAATCTAAAATGAAAAACACCGGATATTTTTTATTCTTTGCCGAAGAATTTTTAGGAACAGGTAGATCAACAATTATTTTAGCATTTTTTGTATTTACTAAAGTATCACTTAACACAGATCCATTTTGCGAAGACAAAAGATTAGACATCATAGCCGTAATAATTAAAAAGCATTTAAAAAAAAATTTCATTTAGTATTTATTACAAATTAATAATTTGGCTAACAATAAATCATGAAAATGAAATGCGGATTGCTTGATCAGCATGAATTATTGGATCCAATTTGTCTATTATATTTTGAAAAATCAATTTCACATTGAAGAATGGCTTTACTGCCCAATAAATCTTTATTGCATTGTCTGGAGTTTTACTAAAATAAAGTAAATAGTCCGTAACGCAATTTCATTTAGACGGGGCATAAATTCTTTATGCTTAAATTATTTTTTAGAGTAATGAATGACTTTATTAACTTCAATAGGGTTATTTTCTTTCATCATTGTTTCTTGCGCTTGTTTCTCAAATGTTTTCAACTGGTCTTTACTTGTAATTTGTGTACCTCTGTAAAAATACTGTGCATCTGGCTGCTTATCAAATTGTAACATAAAATCCTTGAAAGGCTCATTAAATCTTTCTAACTTTTTTTTCTGAACCATTTCCTCACTTACTTCTAAAGGTTTAGTACCGGCATAGCCTTCTATAAAACCTGTTGTATCATAGGTCATATCCAATGACTTCGACTGCAGCATGTTATATTTGAACTGACTTTTTGAATCATAAATTTGAAATATTAATCCTGGTAACCCTCTAAACTTATAAGGCCCTTCATTATAAGGAATCTCTTTACAAAACCATGCCGTCCACTGTCTCCCTCCAAAAAATGTCGTGGCTTTTTGCAGAAGATATTTATCCGCCATTTTGGTTTCATTGCTTAAATTCCACTTCATTGAATCATCTGTTTGGTACACAAACAAGTCATCCAGATTTTCGAAATTTTTGTTTTTGAAGGAATTTCGTTCCCTCGTAATAATATTTTGAAAACCCCAGGTTCGAAAGCGGTAGTTCTGATTAGCCTTGTTGATGGAATCCATCCTAAGAAATTTATATTCATAGAATTTGACGTCCTTAGGATTAATATCCAATACCATATTGGTTTTAATATAATCAGTAGAGGTTGAGTCTATTTTGAATTGTAATTCATAAATAAAACGATGAGTTTGTGCTGAAGTAAAAAAACAGCTCATCAAGAGAAGAAAAAATATTCGGTTTAACATAATGATTTGGTGGTTTTTAAGAAATAATTTTAAAGTAGGAGAAATCGTTTTAATATTTTATGTATCATAATACAAATCAAAACCTTATATCTCACTACCGTATAATAAATCTGTGGAATTTCATTTATAATCTAAATATAATACAAACTGAAATAAATTGATTTTTAAAATAGATGCCAGCATTCTTTTATGGGTTTTGACGTAACATCGGCAGCACTAAAAATACATGAGAAATTGATTGACTTCTCTGATATCGTTAAGGTCTTCTGAATTAAACCATTCCGGACTTTCATCTACCAGCTTATTGAGTTCTTCAACAGTAATCTTTGCTTCATCTATGTGGTTTATTTTTACACAAATTTTCAGATGTTTGTACAACAATTTCCAATTATATAATTCGAGTTCAACAAATAATAACCTTTGAGGAAATGGATTTTTACCATGATATAGCTTTAATGACTTTTTCGAATATTCATAAGCTGAAGTATAATTATCATCGTCATAATAATGACAAATGATTTTGTAAGTAGTCTCAGCTCTTACCGGATCAATATCATCGGCCTTTGTATATTCGTTTAGAACAACATCCCAATCCTTCTCTAATAAGTATGAAATGCGTCCTATGATATATTGAGAATAAAATATTTCTTCACTGTATCCATCGGCTGTCATTGCAACCCTTTCTCTATATACTTTTAACGCCTTGTTTAATTTGCCGATACGGTCGTCGTTATTAAATGTAAATAAAGCTGAAAAATAGTAGCTTTGCGCCAGATAAAAAAGCCATCTCGCAGCATCAGTTATATCATTTTTTTGCAGATGCTTTTCTAATATATTTGCGTGATTTAAGTATTTCTCTGTTAAATTATTTTGCCACGAGTTACCATCGTTATAAACGTTGATTTCAAAGTTTTCAATCACGGCACACGTAAACTTCGAGTCACACTTTAAATATTCGTGTACAGGCCCATACCAAAAGAAGGGTAAATCTAACCTGAAAAAGGTTAATCTTGAAAATATGTCCCCATTCAGATGTACTTTACACAGATACGAATCTTCTGTCAGCCTATTTTTATCAAAGCCTTTATCTGTTACAACTTCATCACAATCCAGCCAATATCCGTACGTTCTTTTTTCATCCCAGCCCAGTGTACGAACAACTTCTTTTAATTTATCTAAAGCAAAATTCCGGCTATTATCAAAATAATCAAAAGTTCTATAAAATATAAATAATTGTTTTTTATTGATTTCTGCCCAATGCTTAATGACATCTACGGTATTATCTGTGGATCCTGTATCGACACACACTATCAAATCAGCTAAGTGTAAGTTGCTGTTCAACATCCGTTCGATAACATGCTCTTCATCTTTAAAAATAAAATTAAGTACGACTCTTTTCATTATTCCTGCCAGACATTATTGTAAGGATCATAACCACATAAAACGGGCTTTGCATTATGAATCTGGCTTTCATCTAAAAAGCCTCTGCAATCGCTGCATACGTTTCTATATTCACAATCTTTACAAACACTCAGTTGATTTTTATTAATATTCCAAATATCAGTAAATGATTCTTTAATTACAATTTCAGTTAATCTGTTTTGTTTTATATTACCAAAAGAAGAGGCTAATGTTGGACAGTTTTTGATATTTCCATTCGTATCAACACCAATTTTCTTATACAGGCACGAATTGTATTTTAATGATTCATTAAACATTCTAAAGTTTGTGGTAAAATATTCCGGAGAGATTTGCCCACAATGAGTCTCATCCTTAATTTCCTGCATAATAAAAACCACATTCCCCATGTAAGAAAAATATTCAGCGTTAATAATTTCTATCCTGCTAAAGGGTGTGGAGTGAACAAAAACACTTTTAATTCTTAAATTTTGCTTGGTTAATTCTATTAAAAAATCAACATTATATGATTCATCATACTTGATAATAAAATCTAAAGAAGTAATCCTTGAGTTGCCAAGGAGAGTTACAATTTTAATTATTTCCGCTTTTGAAGGAGAATGAAAAAATCTGAATTGACAATTTTTACATCCCAGCAATTCCAGATCAGAAAATATTTCCTCAAGATGCTGTAAATTTTGTGATGTACTATCAAAATCAATAATAGCACTTTCAATGATTGAAGGACTTTCAATATAATCACCCAACAGCGGAAAACAGTCAGCTGATTCAGCATAAAATATCAGATCATTTTCATATAAAAAATCCAAGTACTCCATTAAAATCTCTTCTTCCCCTTTGAAATCTCCGAACAGCTTTTCTAATTTTTGATTATTATAATTGAGAAGAATTGTATGTAAAGAATTTGGGATATGATACCATTCTTCTCTTTGAGTGTCTACTATCACGGATCTTTTTACCCCTTTTGTCATAAGGCACACTGAATACAGTTGTAAAAATTTATCCTTTAAAATTGTATAATCCATCATTTAGTTTTCTGGTTTATGTCTTCATTTAATTTTTTTAAATCAATAATTTTACTGATCGGTTTGTTTGCCCCTCCTTCAGGCACACAATATGTGCTGTCATAAGCATCCACGGGAAATGCCTCCTGTCTTTTCTTATCAATATTTAATTTTATTTTAGTTAAATATTTATATATGTATGGTAGTTTTGTCATTTTTCAAATTAGTTAGATAGATATTCTGCTATTTTTGATTCAAGATTGTATGAACACGCTTGGGAAACCGCCCCAAACTGCCCCACAGGATTTACTTCTAAAAAATAATATTGTCCCTTTGTATATATTAAATCCAGTGAACCACAATTCAAATTAATCTTATGCATGAATGAAACTATTTTTTCTTCAACATCAACGGGTAATTTGTAGGGAACATTCCGGTTAGGTTTATCAAAATTATATTTTCTGAAATCAGTTTGAGTCTTAGCATCTGCCTGACTAAAAATAGCCATGCTATAACAAGTTCCGTGGAGATAAAAAATTCTAATTTCATATTCTTTTTCAATCTTATGCTGGAATAAACTAGGATAAAATTGGATAGAATCATTGATATCATCCGCAGGAACATCTTCAGTAAAATACATATATCTGTTTATGTCATCCTGAGCATGAAGAATGTCTTGGATACTTTTTGTGATAAGTGTGGCTTTGGAAGTATTTTTAAAATTTGTTAAAATCTTAGTTTCAGGTATTGGCAGTCCGCAACTATTCGCAACGGTAAGCTGTTTCAGTTTATTGATATGGGCGCTTGACTGGCTTCCAATAGTCTTCTCAATATGGGTCTCCAGATACCAATGGATATATTCATGTAATTCACGGGACTCTGCGTACAGATGTTCTCTTGATTTAAGCGATATCTTTTCACTTTTAAATAGCTCGTATATATCTTTCATTTCCGGTAAAGGAAACATGGGAATGCCTCCTCTCCTATACCAGCATGAATAAACATCATTTAAATCCAGAGGTGCTTTGTTTTCAAAATAAAGTATGAATTTTGTAACCTCTCCTTCTTCAAAATCTAAGCGCACATCAACAAGCCTGTCAGAATCTACATTTACCCTGTAAAAGTCTTTTTGGGAAGCGATCAGATAATCAATCACTCTATTGGTAGAGATATCAGATTTCTGACTTAATATTAAAATAGTTTTTTTCAACTTGAATTTTTTTACTATTAGAAATAAAAAGCCTTAAATACTAACTGTATTAGATAAGTTAAATATTTAAGGCTGGATAATTTAAAAATTATTTTGCTGATCTACCAAGACCAAAGCCTGGCTCTAAGCCAACACTTGTTCCTCCATTTGGATCTTTTTCACAATCTGGACATGCACTATCAGTATCAAAAGTACTTTCGTTTGTCACAGAACTTGATGTGCTTGTATTACCAGCTAGACCTCCTTTAATTAATTCAGTGATTTCCAAAGTGTTTTTTGAATATTTACCAAATTTCTCGCTTTTTAAACTTTCTAATTTCATAGTGTAAAAAATTAATATTTTGTAATGTTTTTTTTGTTTCCTTTAACTCCCATTTCTAATTTAAACTGCGTGCACTCAATCATGGTTAAAAATTTGTCTAAAGCAAAACTTTTTTAAAAGTATTAAAAAAAAATCAAACTTATCAACGATTTGTGAGTTTTTTTTTAATAAAAAACGCAATAATATAAATATATAATAAACATACTCTCGTTTATGTGAATTAAAATTTAATCCCATGATGGATCAATGAAGGTATCCGGAATAGTATGCCTAACTGAAAATTATTTTTAATAAAAAAAAATTACAGAAACATAAAATAATTATATCAATGCTCATAGAAATAATTTATAAAATCAGGCGTAAAAAACGAGTAAAAATATAAGTAAAATGACAACTACAGAACATTGCACATGAACATTAAAAACGGAAGCCCACAAGATTAAAGTAAAGAATTAGGTAAAAAAAAACGGACTCATTCTTTTGAAATCCGAACCCTGTCAGAATAGCTATATATAATAAATACCAATTTTGGTTTGAAAACAGGTTTATCTGCGAAAGATGGAAAACGCTTATCAAATGTGTTACAAAACAAAATTTTCAATATTATCAATTCTATAGTAAATTATTCTTTTTAGTAACAATCTCAATATTTCAAATTTATTGATTAGAAATCATCTATCCTCAAATCTAAGTCAGAATACATTATCAACAAATTCATATATTTACATCAATCTTTTTTGATAAAGAAAACAAAGCTTATTTAAAATAACTCCCATGTTTTAAAACTAATACTACCATCTTATGAAAACTATGAAAAACATTTTATTAATACCACTTTTAGCATTGTCATTTTTAACAATACATTGCTCTGGAAGTGACGACGATGTACCTAACAATGAACCAGAAGTCCCGGTCCAAACCAAACATTTTCATCCGCCACTCTGGATACAAGGCACTTGGCATACAACAGAAACTCCTACTACCCGCTTAAAATTTACTCAAGATGACGTTATTTCATTAAATGACAATTCAAGTCTCAATGATCAAATAAACAAATCAAAAACCACAAATCTGATATGGGCAGTAGAAGATGAAGCGGCATCAAATACGCACTACAATTATACGTTGACCTTCAGATCTGTTGGAGGTGGTCCATATGCTGACAATAAGTTTAAAGTTCAGAAAATTAATGATACACTAATGCTAAGAGCTCCAGATTTTGCTTATTTAATTTATTATGTCAAAGAAAAAGACTAGTAAATTAAAAACATTGATTTCATATTTATTTCTTATAGAAAATCACCTAATTTAAATAGGTGATTTTTCTTATTCTTTATTATTTACAACAAAAAAATGAACTCATTAATAATTTAGAATTTTACAATTATCAATTTGGCCTCATTCATAATAGTAAAGCCAACGATAATAAATTTGGGAGTATTACTTTTAATTTTCTTTTGACTAATTTAATTGGTTTTAGATCCGTCAGCAGACAACAAAACATAACCATCTGAAAACGAAAAGACTAAATAGAAACAACCCAAAATAAAAGCTTCCGGTCCACAAAAAAGACTAAAAAAATGTTTTATCGTAAAGAATTTTATATATTTGCACCATCTAACAATTAAAAAAATAATTTACTATGTCAGACATTGCATCAAGAGTAAAAGCTATCATCGCTGATAAGCTTGACGTTGAAGAAACAGAAGTAACTCCTGAAGCTAGCTTCACTAACGATTTAGGAGCTGATTCACTAGATACAGTTGAGTTAATCATGGAATTTGAAAAAGAATTTAATATTCAGATCCCTGATGACCAAGCTGAAAAAATTACTACTGTAGGACACGCTATCGCTTACATCGAAGAAGTAGTAAATAAATAATATTCTTCAACAAAAAAGAAATTAAACAAAGTTTATGGAATTAAAAAGAGTAGTTGTAACCGGATTTGGAGCAATAACGCCAATAGGAAATAATGCAAAAGAATACTGGGAAAATCTTGTGAAAGGTGAGAGCGGTGCCGCTCCGATTACTCTTTTTGATGCCACAAACTTTAAAACAAAGTTCGCTTGCGAGGTGAAAAATTTCGATCCGTTACAGCATTTCGATAAGAAAGAGGCTAAAAAAATGGACCGAAATACTCAATTGGGACTTGTTGCTGCAAGAGAAGCAGTAGCGCATTCCGGAATTATTGAAGGCAATGTAGATAAAAACAGAGTTGGTGTAATCTGGGGATCCGGAATCGGAGGATTAGAGACTTTTGAAACTGAAGTGTTAGGATGGGCCAATACGGAAATTCCGAGATTTAACCCTTTCTTTATCCCAAAAATGATTGCGGATATCACTCCTGGACATATCTCGATTGAATACGGTTTCCACGGACCTAACTACACAACTGTATCTGCATGTGCATCTTCAGCAAATGCTATAATTGATTCCAAAATGCTGATCCAGTTAGGAAAAGCAGACGTTATTGTGTGCGGAGGCTCTGAAGCTGCCGTTACAGCAAGTGGTGTCGGTGGATTCAACGCAATGATGGCACTTTCTACAAGAAATGATGACCCTAAAACTGCTTCAAGACCTTTTGATAAAGACAGAGATGGATTTGTATTGGGTGAAGGAGCCGGTTGTATCGTTCTTGAAGAATATGAGCACGCTGTAAAACGTGGTGCTACAATTTATGCAGAATTATTAGGAGGTGGTTTAAGTGCTGATGCACATCACATGACCGCTCCGCATCCTGAAGGCCTTGGTGCTTATCTGGTAATGAAGAGCTGCCTGGAAGATGCAGGTTTAACTGCTGATGAAGTAGATCATATCAATATGCATGGTACTTCTACTCCATTAGGAGACATCGCAGAATCCAATGCTATCTCAAGATTATTAGGCGAGCATGCTTATGACATTCAGATTAATTCTACAAAATCAATGACCGGACACCTTTTAGGGGCTGCCGGGGTTATTGAAGCTATCGCTGCATTGGGAACTATTATTCATGGTACTGTTCCTCCTACCATCAACCATTTTACTGATGATGAAAACATTGACAGCAGACTAAACTTTACGTTTAATACAGCTGTGAAGAAAGATGTAAAAGTAGCCATGAGCAATACTTTTGGATTTGGCGGGCATAACGCTTGCGTTCTATTTAAGAAAATCTAAATTCAATGAATGGAGTTACAGAAATACTTTTCTAAATTCCTTCTCAAAAAAAGAAAAAGACAATTAACGGAGAGAGAATATTTTCTCAGTACCGAGCTTAGTAAAGTATTGGGTACTGAAGTTCAAAATATAGCTCTTTACCGCGAAGCTTTTTCTTTAAAAAATTCTTCTAAAAATCAAGACAGCAATTACGAAAGGCTTGAATTTTTGGGAGATTCTGTTTTGGGTACAATTATTTCTTGTCATTTGTTCCAGACGTATCCTCAGGCTAATGAGGGATATCTGACACAAATGAAATCTAAGATTGTTAATAGGAAAAATCTCAATAAACTAGGAGAAGATCTCAAGCTTACCAACCTTTTGCAAAAGCAAAACAGTTCTTCCGCTTTGGGAGAAAATATCTCCGGAAATTTATTCGAGGCCTTAATCGGTGCCGTTTATTTAGACTTCCATTATGATGCCTGTAAAAGGATCATCTTGGAAAAATTGCTGACCCCTTCTGAGATCAATAAGCTTGAAAACAAAATTGTAAGCTACAAAGGTCTACTTCTTGAATGGAGCCAAAAGAAGAAGGTTAACATAAAGTACGAAACCTGCGAGGAAATACAGGCTAATAAATCTGTCGTATTCAGATGTCATGTGTGGCTGGGAGATGAAAAGATTGCGAATGCAACGGAAACTTCTAAGAAGAAAGCAGAGGAAAAAGCAGCACATAGGGCATTTTATATTTTAAATAAAAAAGAAAATATACTTGGAAATTCAAAAACTTTATGATCTTGATGATATAGAATTTGAAGATATTGCCATAGGATTGGTAAGATTAGCCAAAGATATACCTGCTCACGAGTTTTTCTATAAAATAAATCAAACAAACAACCTCAATTTTTCAAGAAAGAAAGATCTTGTCTTTCATGGGGGATATTATGATTATCTTTTTCCAAGATTTGAAGCCTACCACAAGTTTTCAAAGACCTGTTTTACCTTCATTTCAAATAAATCTTCTGAAAGTAAGCAAAAAAAAATTCAGACAGAACTCTTTACAGAAGAAGAAAACATTAAATTTTTATTAAATAATCAGGTAGATGTGGAATATATTCTGCATAGTTCGGAACAGTTTCCTGATTTTTCCGTAATTTTGCTCCCTGAAAATCTTGTGTTTCCAATTCAAGATTATACACTGAGTTCTGATGAAGAACTTTATCAAATTATCCAGTATTATGAATAAGTATTTAAAGAAGACAAAAATTATCGCAACACTAGGGCCTGCTTCATCGTCGAAGGAGGTAATGTTAGATTTAATGAAAGCGGGTGTTGATATTTTCAGAATAAATTTTTCCCATGCAGATTACGACTTAGTTCGAAAAAATATTGAAATAATTAGAGAGCTAAACAGCGAGTATGGTTATTCAGTGGGAATCTTGGGAGATCTTCAGGGTCCTAAGCTGAGAGTAGGAGTTGTAAAGGAAGGATCTTATCTGAACCCAGGTGATATTCTTACTTTCACCAATGAAAAGATGGAGGGAGATTCCACGAAAGTGTACATGACATACCAACAGTTTCCACAAGACGTAAAAGTAGGAGAAAGAATCCTTATTGACGATGGGAAACTGATGCTGGAGGTTACCGAAACCAATGAAATAGATACGGTAAAAGCAAAAACCATTCAAGGAGGTCCGTTAAGCTCTAAAAAAGGAGTTAATTTACCTAATACAAACGTTTCTCTTCCTGCATTGACAGAAAAGGATATTCAGGATGCTAATTTCATGCTTGACATGGAAGTTGATTGGATTGCCTTATCATTTGTTCGTCATGCCCAGGATATTATCGACTTGAAGGAGCTTATCAAAGCGCATCCAAATGGTAAATTCAAGACTCCGATTATTGCAAAGATTGAAAAGCCTGAAGGGGTTAAAAATATTGAAGAAATCCTTCTTGAATGTGATGGGTTAATGGTAGCTCGTGGAGACCTTGGAGTAGAAGTTCCAATGGAAGAAGTTCCTGCAATCCAGAAAAACCTGGTAGAAAAAGCAAGATTCTATTCTAAGCCGGTGATTATCGCTACCCAGATGATGGAAACGATGATCAACAGCTTAACACCAACAAGAGCGGAAGTAAATGACGTTGCCAACTCTGTATTGGATGGTGCAGATGCCGTAATGCTTTCGGGAGAAACTTCTGTAGGTAGATATCCGGTACAGGTTGTGGAAAACATGGCCAAAATTGTAAAGAATATCGAAACCACTCATTTTTATCAACACAAAAATGAGCCTATCGAAAAAGATTATAACTGTATTGATGAGAGATTCATTACCAACAGGGTTTGTCTTGCAGCGGTAAGAATTGCTAAAACAACAAACGTTTCTGCTATTGTAACGCTTACTCACTCCGGATACACTGCTTTCCAGCTTGCAGCCCACAGACCAAACTCTCACATCATTGTATATAGTGGTAACAAAAGGGTTATTACCATGCTGAACCTTCTTTGGGGGGTACATGCTTATTATTATGATATGAAAAAGTCTACTGATGAAACGATTATCCAGGTAAATATGTTAACGCATAATTATGGCTATATCGAAACAGGAGATTTCGTAATCAATATCAATGCAACTCCATCCTATGAAGGTGGAAAAACCAATACATTGAGATTGACTACTGTATAAGCAATAAGCAATAAGCAATAAGCAATAAGCAATAAGCAATAAGCAATAAGCAAAATTACTTTTTGTCAAAACATAAAAAACTCCCGAAAATTGATTTTCGGGAGTTTTTGTTTATAATGTAAGGCATACTGTTAACTTATAAATTGAAGTTTGTCATTCTGAACAAAACGGACTGCAGTGAAGAATCTCTGAGATTCCTCGGTTCCCCGGAATGACATTTACTCAACTTTAATTACCTACAATCGTCTTAGCTGTTACAAATTCTTTTAAAGCCAATAAAGATAGTTCTGTTCCATATCCCGAAGCTTTTGTTCCTCCAAATGGAAAACGCGGATCAGAACTCGTCATACGATTGATATTGACAGTTCCTGACTCAAGGTTTTCAATGAAGAATAACTGACGTTCTTTATTTTTCGTCCAAACAGAATTAGAAAGTCCGAAAGGAATATCATTCGCCATCTGCAAAGCTTCTTCCTGATTTTTTGCTGTCATAATCATTCCAAGAGGTCCGAAAAGCTCTTCTTTCAAAATTGGATTTCCTTCCTGAACTCTGATTAAACCAGGTTTAAATTCATTTTCAGAAACTCTTTCCAGAGGAATGATAATTTCGGCACCATTTTCCAGCGCTCTGTTGAACTGCGCTTCCAACTCATCAGCAAGGTCAGGTCTAGCCATTCCTGCTAATTTAGTTTCTTTATTTAAAGGATCCCCAATTTCATATTTTTTATATTCTTCAATAAATATTGGTAAAAACTGATCCTCGATCTTTTCATCAATAATAAATCTTTTGGCTGCAGTACAGGTTTGTCCACAGTTTTGAAGTCTTGATTTCACTCCCGCTTTTGCTGCATCTTCCAGGTCTGCATCATCAAAAATGATAAAAGAATCACTGCCACCCAGTTCAAGCAAAGATTTTTTGATATTTAATCCGGCTATTGAAGCCACTTCTCCACCTGCTTTTCCACTTCCTGTTAAGCTCACTCCTCTTACAGCATCGTGTTCAAGAATTTCCTTTACAGCTTTGTGTCCTACTTCAAGGTTTTGAAAAATACCTTCAGGAAAACCTGCTTCCAGAAGAACATCAACAATGGCATTTCCACTTCCGAAACAAATTGATGCATGCTTTAAAACCACTGTATTTCCAGCCAAAATTGCAGGAGTAGCAAATCTTAATACCTGCCAAAAAGGAAAATTCCAGGGCATTACGCCTAAAATTACTCCTTTGGGAGCATAGTGAACTTCAGAATAAGCAAATTCTGATTCTACTTTCTCAGGTTTTAAAATATTCTCAGCGTTTGCATAATAATTCATCATTAATGAACACTTTTCTACTTCAGCAATAGATTCTGAAATAGGTTTGTTCATTTCTGTTGTAATTATTCTCCCAAATTTCTCCGAATTATTCTTTAAAATTTCCGCTGCTTTTGCAATTAACTTCTGCCTTTCCTCAAACGGCACTTTTCTCCACACTGAAAACGCTTTATCTGCTTTAATAAGCTTGCTTTCAATTAATTGTTCCATAATATAAATTTCTGTTTTAAATTCAGCTAATGAATTTATGAGCGCTTTTATTTTAAAAGCACGGTGAAATCAGCAAATTCCATTCCTTAAGGGTCAATAAAATAATGATTTTCTCTATCGGAAGAATATAACTTTATCTTAAATCATTAGCCATTCATTCACAAGACATGCTGCAAGTCTTGCTGTTCTGTCCTGAATATCGAAAGAAGGATTCACTTCTGCTACATCCAGTGCCAGCAATTTTTTATTTTTTAAGATATGTCTGTAAAAATGCATAAAAGCAGTATCCGCAAAGATACCATTATATGCTGCTGCCGATACTCCGGGAGCAATAGATGCATTAAAGACGTCCATACAAATGGTAAGATAGGCATAATCTACACTGTCCAGCAATTCATCGATACGCTGATAGATGGAGGTAAGATTTTCAAAAAATAATTCGTCAGCAAGGATATATTTCATCCCATACTGATGAGCTGTATCAAAAAGCTTTAATGTATTGGAGTTTCTCTGAATTCCAATATGCAAAGAATTGATGGGGCCTTCCTGGGCAATCTGCCAGAATCCGGTACCAGAACTCGGTCCTACTCCTTTTTCCGGCTGCCTGTTATCAAAATGGGCATCAATATTAATAATACCAATTTTTTGTTCAGGAAAAGCTGTTTTAACCCCTAAATAATGGGCGTATGTCACTTCATGACCTCCACCCAGCACAAGGGATTTTCCTCCTTTTAAAAGTACTTTTGAAACATTTTTGGCAAGATTATTCTGAGTATTTTCCAGATTGCCGTCTTCACAGGTAACGTTCCCAAAATCCAGCATTGAAAAGTCAGGAAGGATCACCGGAAAATTAGACATATTTTTTCGGATCACATCAGGAGCATCTTTCGCTCCCTGACGGCCTTTATTTCTTCTTACTCCTTCATCCACAGCAAAGCCATGCAGCGCAAAGTCACCTGTAGAGATGTTGTCGTAATTATGTTCTTCTTTTACTCTTTGAAATAATCTGTGATAGAGAAGTTCTTCTCCGTCCAATCTGCCTTGCCAAATCATAATCTAAATTATTCTCTAAACCTACCTCTGATAGTAGGTATAAATGTTCTGAAAAATAAAACTATAAACAGTAATAAAGCACCACCAAATTTAAACTGCATGCTTCTATTTTCTTTACTAAAATAAAAAGTCACAATACCTAAAGCAACAATAGCTATTAAGTAAAAGGTTGAATAAAGATATCCTCCTCTATTTTCATGCTTAAACTCTCCTCCGTTGGCTGTAAACATTTCATCCAGCATACTATTCGCTGTAGTGGCATCCACTTTTCTAATGTCTGAAGTCAAATTTTTCATAATAAAATCTTTCTTCGTACATGTTTTTACAGCATTTAATGCATATTCAACATTTTTTTCAGGAACCCCAAGAGAGACATATTTTTCTTTAACCTCTTCTAATTTAATTTTCATGGTGTGTTTTAATTATTTTTTATTTCCATCAATGTACACATTTTCTGCTTTTAAGCTTCCCTGATTATACAGTACATTCTGGAAATTATTGGTTTTGAAAGTCACAAAATCCGCCTTTTTTCCTTCCTGTAGCTGTCCTCTATCCTCAAGATTAAGGGCATACGCAGCACGGAAAGTCATTCCTGCCAACACCTCAGCGGTAGTCAGTTTCTGGAAAGTGGCTAAAATAGATGCCTGGGTAATTAAATTTCCCATAGGGGCTGATCCCGGATTCCAGTCACTTGCAATGGCTACAATAGCCCCTGCATCCAGTAATTTTCTTGCCGGAGTAAATTTCTCCCCCAAACCTAGGCTCGCTCCCGGAAGAGCTGTGGCTACGGTATCAGATTCAGCCAGAAATTGAATATCTTCATCAATGGTTGCTTCTAAATGGTCAGCAGACTTCGCTCCCACTTCTACTGCAATTCTTGAACTTCCAGGGGTAAACTGATCGGCATGAACGGTAATTTCAAAACCTAGTGCTTTTGCTTTAAGTAAGAAATCTTTACTTTCCTCAGGCTGAAAAGCAGACTTTTCAATAAAAATATCTACTCTGTTCGCCAATCCTTCTTCTTTTACTTTTGGTAAAATTTCGGTGATGATATATTCCAGATATTCAGGGTTGCTTCCTTCAAAATCTCTTGGTTTTAAGTGGGCTGAAAGACAGGTAGGAACTAAGGTTGCCTTAGTTTCTTTCTGGGCTTTTTTAATAATTCTAAGCATTTTTAGCTCATTTTCCACATCCAGTCCGTAACCACTTTTCACTTCAATTGTCGTAATTCCCAGCTCAACCAAAAAGTTGATTCTTTCTACTAAAGTTTTCAGTAACTCTTCTTCTGAGGCATTTCTCGTGTGCTGTACAGAACTCCAGATTCCACCACCACTCTCGGCGATTTCCAGATAAGTTTTCCCTGCATTACGCATTGCAAAATCATTCGCACGGTTTCCTCCGAAACAGATATGGGTATGTGAATCTACAAAGGCAGGAAGAACAATCTGTTCTCCTTCGATGTTTTCGATTTCTATGGTAGGATTTTCTGTTTTTAATGTTTCGAAATTTCCAACTTTCCGGATGGTATTCTGATCTACTACAATTCCTCCGTCTACAATAATTTCCAGCTGCTCATCGGAAAGTTTTCCTCTTAAGGGTAAGTTAGCAAGGGTCACCACCTGCTTAAATGGTCCTATTAATTTCATTAGTCTAAAGTTAATGCGATGTTTAGATTCAGGCTGATTAGTTCTTCAATCAGCACTTGTCTGCTAAACAGTCAAAATTTTATTAATTTTTATTAATAATTTCTCCTCTCAAAAATACTTAAAATATCCCAATTATTTAAATCTTAGGTGTTCTCATTTTCAACCCTGGCTAAAACCTCTGTATCAATCTTAACGTTTTCTCAATCTGCCCTTCAACCTTAGTCGAAATTTGCTATCTTTGAAGTAAATGAAATGAATTAATGCCAGATTTTTTACATCCAGATAAGGAAAACTACTCACGAGAGGAGCTGATGCAGGAAGAACAGATCCGTCCCCAGAGCTTTAAAGATTTTGCGGGACAGAGAAAAACGCTGGAGAACCTTGAAGTTTTTGTTACCGCTGCGAAAAGACGTGGCGGAGCACTCGATCATGTTTTATTACACGGTCCGCCAGGGCTTGGTAAAACTACGTTGGCCAATATTATCGCTAATGAGCTTGGAGTAAACTGTAAGATTACTTCAGGTCCTGTATTGGACAAACCTGGTAGCTTGGCTGGTTTATTGACCAATCTGGAAGAAAATGATGTTCTTTTCATTGATGAAATTCACCGTCTTTCTCCTGTTGTAGAGGAATATCTGTATTCTGCAATGGAAGATTACAAGATTGATATCATGCTGGAAACAGGTCCCAACGCCAGAAGTGTACAGATCGGACTGAATCCGTTTACCCTGGTGGGAGCCACTACAAGAAGTGGTATGCTTACCAAACCAATGCTTGCCCGATTCGGGATTCAAAGCAGGCTGGAGTATTACTCTGTTGAGCTCTTATCGATGATTATTCAGAGAAGTGCAAGGGTTTTGGGAGTTGTCATTTATGAAGATGCTGCCATAGAAATTGCAAGAAGAAGCCGGGGAACACCAAGGATTGCCAATGCATTATTGAGAAGGGTACGTGATTTTGCCGAGATCAAAGGAAATGGCGAAATTGAAATCAAGATCACAAAATATGCACTGGATTCTTTGAATGTTGATGAATTTGGTCTGGATGAAATGGACAATAAGATCATGCGTGTCATGATTGAAAACTTTAAGGGAAAACCGGTAGGTATTTCTGCACTTGCCACATCCATTGCTGAAAATCCGGAAACACTGGAAGAAGTGTATGAGCCGTTTTTGATTCAGGAAGGATTTATTATCAGAACCCCGAGAGGAAGAGAAGTTACAGATAAGGCTTACAAGCATTTGAATATTACAAGACCTAAAAACCCGGGTGAACTATTCTAATTCAAAGTTTTGAGTTTAAAGTTCAGGGATTTTAGTGTAAGGTTAACAAGAATTTTTAGTTTATGTTTATTCCCAAATTATATAAAAGCGAAGATTACCATTTGATGAGAGAGATCATCAAAGAAAATTCTTTTGCTTTACTGATCTCCTCTGTTGATAAGATAAGAGCTACTCATTCTATGATGATGCTTAATGAGGATGATCCGGAAAATGCTTATATTGAAACTCATATTTCGAGAGCTAACCCACAGGCAAAAACCTTAAAAAACGGGGATGAAGTTCTTTGTGATTTTCTAGGTGCCCACACGTACATATCCAGCAGCTGGTATGATCATATTAATGTTTCCACCTGGAATTATGAGGCGGTACAGATTCGCGGAAAAGTTGAAGTAATGGATCATGATGAGCTGTATGCCCATTTGGATAAATTGACATCCAAATATGAAAGCTTCCAGCAATGTCCAATGATGGTGAAAGATATGGGAAATGCCTTTGTCGAAAAGGAAATGAAAGGAGCTTTTGGGATTAAAGTTATTCCAACCGAAATATTTATCAAACAAAAGCTTTCTCAGAACAGAAAAGAGACGGATTTCAACAATATTGTCAGCCAACTTGAGCAAGCTGATGATAACGCAAGAAAGATTGCGGAGAAAATGAAACAAATAAAAAAATAATCAAAATATACATATGAAGTTATATCCAATACAATGTGGAAAATTTAAACTGGACGGCGGTGCTATGTTCGGAGTCGTCCCGAAGAGTCTGTGGGAAAAAACTAACCCAGCAGACGAAAAAAACCTGATCGAATTGGGAACCCGCTCCCTGCTTATTGAAGACGGGAAAAAACTGATCCTGGTAGACTGTGGTCTTGGTAACAAACAGGATGATAAATTTTTCGGACACTACTCTCTTTGGGGAGACGATACTCTAGATAAAAATCTTAAAAAATACGGCTTTGTAAAGGAGGATATTACGGATGTATTCCTTACCCATCTTCACTTCGACCACTGTGGTGGTGCTATTGAGTGGAATGATGACAGAACCGGATACAGACCAGCCTTCAAAAATGCCAATTTCTGGACTAATGAAAATCACTGGCAGTGGGCAACAGAACCTAATGCAAGAGAAAAAGCAAGCTTCCTGAAGGAAAATATTATGCCGATGCAGGAAAGCGGGCAGCTTAACTTTTTACCTCTTCCTACTACCGGAAATTACAGTTTTGCTCCGGATCTGAAAATGGATGTCATCTTTGTAGACGGACATACCGAAAAGCAGATGCTGCCGGTCATTCAATACCAGGAAAAAACAGTTGTTTTTGCCGCAGACCTTATTCCTACAGCAGGACATATCAACCCTGTGTATGTGATGGGATATGATACCAGACCTCTTTTAACAATGGAAGAAAAAGGCAAATTCCTTAAGCAATGTGTAGACAACGAATATTTACTGTTCTTTGAGCATGATGCGCATAACGAGCTTGCAAGTCTTAAAATGACTGACAAAGGAGTAAGGCTTGATGAAACGTTTAGCTTTAATGATGTTTTTGGATATTAATTTTGAATCATGGAAGAATTACATTCAGAAACACAACAGACAGAACCGGAACCAGCACCCAAGATCATTGGTTTAACCGGAGGAATAGGCTCAGGAAAAACCACAGTAGCACGCTTTATAGAGGAATTCGGTTTTCCGGTCTATTATTCCGATGACAGAGCTAAAGCCATCGTTAATGAAAGCGAAGATCTGAAAATAAAAATCAAAGAACTTCTTGGTGAAGAATCTTATGATGAAAATGGATTGTATGACAGAAAATTTGTTGCTGATAAAGTTTTTAATAACAGAGATCTGCTTCAGCAATTAAACGAAATCATACACCCTGCCGTAAGGATTGATTTTGAAGACTGGGTAAAGAAGCAAAGCAAATATTTAGTTTTCAAAGAAACAGCACTATTGTTTGAACTAAAGCTCAACAGACAATGTTACAAATCTCTTTTGGTAACCGCTGAGGATAACATCAGAATCAAAAGGGTCATGGATAGAGATCATAAAACCTACCGCGAGGTAGAAACTGTCATGGAAAAACAAATGCCTGAAAGGGATAAAATTAAAATGGCAGATTGTATCATCTACAACAATACCAATCTGGAAGAATTAAAAGAACAGACTGAGAAAGTGATCTTCAGTATTGAATAAATAAGAACTCGTTAGAAGCTTTTCTAACGAGTTTTTTTCTGCTAAAAAATATTTCTTAGGGAAGGTTCAACCAAGATTCTTTTACAAAAAATAAGCCTCCATTTCTGGAGGCTTATTGTATCTGAAATTTAAATGATTTATTCTTTGATAAATTTCTTTTGGGCAGTATTACCGTTATCATCGATATCAATCACATAAACACCGTTAATCAATCTGCTTACGTTGATCTGGTTGTTTAATAAGATACCGTCAGCGATTACCTGTCCTGCAGCATTGTAGATCTTATATTTAGCTCTCTTGCTAACATTTTTCACAAACAATACTGAGCTTACCGGGTTAGGATAAATCATAACACTTGTCTGATCAATCGGATTAGCAACGATCGGTTTAGAGATTCTCACCGTGTAATCCTCTACTTCTCCGTTTTTGAAGTCAGTACAGTTTACAGGGATACCATCTCTTGACATGGCTACTCTCATCACTACATATTTATAGTCTGTCATACTTACAAAAGCATCTGCTGGTACATTGAATTTACCAGATACAGGGCTGTTTGAATTCGGTGAAGAAGTGAATACTCTTTCGTTGATATCAAACTCTCCGTTTCTGTTGAAGTCAATCCATACTGCGATTCCTTCGTTGTAAGTAGTTCCTGTCCATTTCTTCTCGATGATGATCTCATTGTCGGTTGATCCCTGAATCATCTCGATGAATGTCTTAGGCACTCCTGTATAATCTGTATAGGTAGAAGCTCCGGATTCATTCTCCATTGTTTTCTTACCGGTAGGCTTCACAGTAACTTTAGAAATATGCTCTCCTGTAGAACTTTCTGCTTTCATCTTACAGTAAATTACTGTAGGCGTTGTAAAGTAGTATGGAGGAGTATAGTTTCCTGGTGTACCGTTACAGATATTAACTACCTGCATCTCATATTTCGTTAATTCTGTAAGTCCTGTTAATACAAGATTATTAACTAATGAAGGTACTTCTGTCCAGCTTGGAATACCCACTTTTCTATATCTAAGAACGTATGTCGCTCCTGGGAAAGGATCCCACTGAATCGCTGCCGATGTAGGAAGCAATTGAGTAATTGTTAATCCTGGAGGAGGAATTTCACATATTCTTTCTGTCGTAAATACTTTAGGGTTAGAATATGGATTCAATGTTGTTTCTCCGTTACACTGGTTCGCAATCTGAACTTCATATGTAGTATATGGATCTAAAGGAGTTGCACTTCCTAATACATAAGTATTTGCAGGAGCTGCTGGTAAACTCACAATATTCCAAGGAGCAGTCCCTACTTTTCTCCATCTCATAGTATACGTAGAGCTTGCTGCTAGCGGAGCCCATGTAATCAATGCTGTTGTTGGAGTAATGTTACTTACTGTTACATTTGGAGGAGTAGGATCACATCTCGTAGTGAATGTTTTGATAGGAGTTGCAGTTCCCACAATATCTCCACAAATTGCTGCTACCTCTACTTCATAAGTAGTAGCTGGTGTCAATCCACTGATTACTAACGGAAGGTTACCCAATTGTGTTGAAGCATATACTTGTGTCCAGGCTGTTGTTCCCTGAACTCTGTATCTTACTACATAGCTCACTCCTGCTCCTGTAATGGTAACAGTAGCTGTTGTATGCGTTGTAGTAAATGTTGGTGCGTTAGGAGTTGCATTGCTACAAGGTCTGATTCTAACTCTGTAATCTTCAACTTCTCCATCTACTGCATTCTGGCACATTGTAGGAGCACTTGTACGCTTCAATACAACTCTCATTGTAGTTGTCAATGGTCCTGTATAAGCAGTTGAAGGAACCGCAAAAGTAGCTGTAACCGGAGTTGTTGTGTTAGCCGGAGAAATTAAGATTCTCTCAGCATCTGTAAACTGTCCGTTTCTGTCAAAGTCAATCCAAGCTGTTACAGCGTCATTACCTGTTGCGCCTGTCCACCCTTTTGCTACAGAGATTTTATTATTTTGAGAATTTACATCTAAAGTAATAAGAGTCTCCGGAGTAGTATAGCTGATATAATTTGTCTGTACTGAAGTATTATTCATTGGTGGAACTCCAAGATTCGAAGAGGTAACTGTTACATTCGAAATATGGTCATTCGTTCCTGTACCTGTCATTTGACAGTAAGACAATGGTGGTGTTGTAAATGTTACTGATCCTGAATAAGCTCCTGTAGAACCGTTACAAGTTGTTGAAACCTGAACTTCATAATTCGTCTGCTCATTAAGACCTGTAATTCCATAGTAGTTCTGACCTGCAGGAACAGTTGCTGTTTGCCAAACACCTCCAGGAGTTGTTCTCCATCTAATGTTATAAGTAGCTCCAGCAGTAGCCACCCATGATACTGTTGCCGTAGTTGCTCCAATATTGTTTACTGTAATATTTGTCGGAGGAGCCGTTGTACAGTTTTGAGGATCTACAAATTTTACTGCATAATCTTCTACTTCTCCCTGGCTGAATGTACCACAAGGATTAGCATTATCAAAATATCTCATCACTACACGCATACGAGTAGGAAGAGTTCCTGTATATACATTACCACTTGCAACGGTTGGCACTGCAAAAGTAGCCGTTACCGGAGTAGTTGTATTATAGGTAGTATTAAGAATTCTCTCACTGGTTTCAAATGTTCCGTTTCTGTTAAAGTCTACCCAAGCTGAAACTCCGTATGAAGAAGGAGAACCTGGCCAGTATTTGTTGACAGAAATTTTATTATTTGCTGAACCTCTTTCAAAGATAACTACTCTTGTAGCATCTGTTGTATAATCTTTATAATTGTCAGATCCGGAATTACTCAACATGATAGGAGTATTCGTAGGAGTAACAGTTACATTATTAATATATCCACTTGTCGCAGTATTACTTGTAGGACCTGCTGTACAATAAGTAAGAGCTGGCGTTGTAAAAGTAACACTTGATGAGAATGCTCCAGTTGTTCCTCCACAAACAGTAGCTACCTGTACTTCATATGTAGTCTGCTCCAATAATCCTGAAAGTATTTGATTACTGATTAATGGTGTATTGACTGCAATCTGCTGCCATGCTCCGGAAGGAGAAACTCTGTATCTTACAATATAAGTAGCTCCTGTAGCTGATGTCCAAGTAACATTAGCAGAAGAAGGAGTTACGTTATTTACCATAATATTAGAAGGCGGCGCTGTAGAACAAGGTGATAAGTCTATAAACTTAACAGCATAGTCTTCAGTTTCACCATAAGAGTATGTTCCACAAGCATTAATAGGGCTGTATTCGTTTAATACAACACGCATTCTTGTAGTCAGGTTTCCAGTGTAAACACCACCAGCAACAGTTGGTACTGTAAATGTAGCTGTAACCGGAGTTGTTGTATTACTTGGTGAAGTAAGTACTCTTTCGTTTGTTTCAAAAACACCATTACGGTTAAAATCAATCCAAACTCCTGTTAAGAAGCTATATTGATAACCTGGCCAGGTCTTTGAAACAGAAACAGTAGCACTACCTCCTCTTACCAAAGTAACTACTCTTGTAGGATCTGTACTGTAATCTGTATAACCACTCTGATCAGAGTTGCTGGTCATTGACGGAGCACCTTGTGCATTAACAGAAACCTGGTTGATATATCCATCAATAAAAGTACTCGTAGCACCGGACGCACAATAAGTAAGTGCCGGAGTTGTAAAGTTTACGCTGGAAGAGAATGCTCCCTGAGAACCACCGCAGATCGTAGCTACCTGAACTTCATACTGAGTCTGTTCTGTTAATCCCGTAATGAGCTGATTTCCCACCAAAGGAGTTGTAACATTGATTGTTGTCCAGGCTCCTCCTGATACAGGTCTGTACCTTACCACATAAGTAGCTCCTGCAGAAAGATACCAACCTACATTAGCTGAAGTTGTTGTCAGGTTTGAAACCGTGATATTTGTAGGTGGAGCTGTTGAACAAGCCGGTAGCGGGTGGCTTTCCAATTGTATTCTAGGAATATCTGCAAGTCTGTCTTTTGCAGAAGGGGGTGCAGCAGGATCCGGGTTTGTAGTATCTTCATAATAGATGATACCTCGGTTTGCCCCTGCATTATAAGATCCCCAAGCCGTACCTGGCGAAGATGAATAGCCTGGAGTTTTTTCATTTACAGCAACCACAAGGTTGTCTGTCCCGTTCCATAAAAACGGTGTAGCCAATTGAAGAGTTACCCAGTTTCCGTTTGTTAAGGTAGGTAAAGTTCCGGCAAACACCTGAGTTAATGAACCTAACGGAACCCAGTTTGTATTGGACGTAAAGGCATTCTGGGTTGTATTACCCATATATACCACCCAATCCTTATACACATCCTGAGAAGTTGAAACGGTAGTGGAATAAAACTTTATGGCCGTGATATAGTTCGACGTACCTATGGCAGTCGTAAGCTCCGCAGCAGTATAAATCTGCTGGGAATAACTATACCCATAATAGGAACGTATGGGAAGATACACAGAGGTACCCGTTCCTGTCCCAATCTGCCCTGCCTGAGCCGAGACTTTGGATACAAAGCCTGTACAAATCAAACAGAGAAACAGAATTAAAGAGGTAAAGAGTTTCTTCATAATGTTTTCATTATAATATTAATCACACAAATCTAATCATTTTTTATTATTAATTTATAAGTGCATTTGGGTTTTTTCTGAAAAAAAACAATATTTTTTCCACTTATGCTCTAAATAAAGAAATCCCCGGGAGTTCCCGGGGATTTACTAATATTTAAAGGTTATCTTTATTTCTTGATAAATTTAGATTTGAATTGTTCAATTCCTTTATCATCTATTGTAATTACGTATCCACCTTTAACTAAAGTTGAAACATTTACCTTTCCACTATTGATATTTCCTCTATCTACTAATTGTCCGGCAGCACTATAAATTTTATAAGTTGCTTTATCTGAAACTTTAGTAACGTTTAGAACATCCGTTGCAGGATTTGGATAAATCTGAATACCATTATTTTTAACAGCATTTTCAGAAGTAGCAAGGTTACCTGTAATAACTACGTTATAGTCTTCAACTTCTCCGTAATCGAAAAGGTCTCCACATACATAATCTGAAGGTAATGATAAACCAACATTTACGTTTCCAGTACCAGCTCCCACATAGAATGCTACAACTCTCATTCTTAATGGCTGTCCTTCTACAGCATTACTTGGAATTGCAACGTTTGCATTGATCACTGTTGATGGCTGCGTTAATGTTACAGGATAATTCAATACTCTTTCTGAATCACTGAAAACACCATCCTTGTTAAAGTCAATAAATGCTGCTACTGCATCATAATCTGCAATATCAGGGTTACCCACAGTAACAGACATAGGATAAGTATTTCCTTTTGTTAAGTTAATCTGAAGAGCTGAATTCGTCGTATAGTTTGTATATGTACTGTTTGCAGAAGTATTATTAACATTAGCAAGAGTTACATTGGCAATATACTCATAGTTTGCACTTCCTGTAGAAGCTGTACAATAAGTAAGTGCAGGTGTACTGAAGTTTACAGAAGCTGAATATGTTCCTACTGTAGTACCACAAACTAAAGCTACCTGAACTTCATAAGTTGTACCATCAATTAAGTTACTTAAGTTGATTGAAGGAACTGTTGTATCCGCCTCAGTCCATACAGTTGAACCTACTTTTCTGTAACGTACTTTATAAGTAGCTCCAGTATAAGACATCCATGATACACTTCCTGAAGACACCGTGATATTGCTCACCACTACGTTAGTTGGTGCCGCACTGCTACATGCAGATAGAGGAGCGATACTAACAGGACCTACAGCATAGAAAACATTTCCTATTGAAGAAATTCTTACTTTAATAGTCTGACCGTTCAATGAAGAAGGGAAAGTAAAGTTTTCAGATCCGTCGTTAGGAGTTGAAGCTGATAATACAGTCCAAGTTGTTCCGTTATCTGTAGTATAGTCAATCTTTACGTTAGCAACATTATAAGGAGCTGCGTTAGTATTTGCAACAATCCACTGAACCGGAGTTGGAGTATTCACATCAGCATATTGGTTAGCTAATCTGAAAGGACCATTATCTCCTACAACAATTGTCTGAACTTTAAAAGCTGACTGCTGTTGAGCTACGTTAGAATTGTTATCTCTTACAGTTAATGCAAAATTTGTAGTTCTTGCTGTAGTAGATACAGCTTCCCAAGTATTGTTTGCATTATTTAGTACTCCACTCATTACAGAAGCAAATTTCGGGAAGTATCTTGTTGGGCTTGCGTTTGGAGCAGCAGATCTGAAAGAAGCTCCAGACATTGTATTTCCTAAGTTATACTTATCAATAGAAACTGAAGCATCATCTACTTCTTCCCAAGAATAAGTCATTGGATCATTTTCAGGATCTGTAGCACTACCTGTTAAAGCAAAAGCAGTTCCTTTTGGTATTGTATATGTTGGTAGATCAGCAATTACCGGAGGGTTATTGGTAATTGTAGTTTCTACGTCACAAGTTTTTGCAATTAAGTTAGCTTGTACCTGACCGATACTTGCTTTATGGAAATAAGGATCAGAATTAGCCTGAACATCTGTATCAGGACCTGTAATACCTGCGTATCCCATGATGGTAGTTCCTGAACCTGGTTCCATATTTACACCACTTCCTTCAAGGTTGTGAGAGAAAGTATGGTTAGCTCCTAACTGGTGACCCATCTCATGGGCAACGTAGTCGATATCAAAGCTATCTCCTGATGGAATTCCGTTCGCTGGAGAAGTAAATCCTGAACCTTTTCCTTTAGGAGCTGCCGTGGTAGGATTAATACATACACACCCGATACATCCGGCGTTTCCTCCACCTCCTGATTTACCGAATAAGTGTCCGATATCATAGTTTTCATTTCCTACATTGGCTGTCAAAGCACCCTGTAGTTGTGTATTCCATGCACCTCCAGCACCTGTTGATGCAGCAGCATATGGATCGGTAGCCGGATCAATATAAATTACATTAGGAAAATTCTGCAAATTCAAATGCAATGCAAAATCTTTCTCAAAAACTCCATTTACTCTGGTTAAAGTATTGTTGATGGCAACAAGTGCAGGAGCTCTTTTTTGGTCATCTGTAGCTGTAGCAGGTACACCAGCAAGTCCCATAAAGTATTGGGTATACTCACCAGTAACAGACATTGCCAATCTCATTGTTCTGTATTTCTTATCAGAACTTTTGTTAAAAGTTGTTGCCTGATTAGAGAATGACTGCCCATTTTTTAATAAAGCATCTATTTCCTTCTTAGCAGCAGGAGATTCTTCTGTAGAACATAAGAAACCATTCTTTTCCTTTTTTGTTTTAGGATGAACAGCATACACTGTTTTATCTGCAGAGGCAGGGTCAATAAATTCATACTTATCTCCATGAATGATCATCGACTGAAAATCATTAGGAGCAATACTGAATCTTAAAAATTTGGTAGGGTCATCGACACTTGCTCCAACATAAGATCCTAATTCATACTTGTCCGCCAGTTCTTTTACAACTACTGGAAAACTATATACATTAAACCTTTCAATCTTCCCGCTCATCGTAGGAAGAGAAATTACTACAGGAGTGGAATTAGATCCCATTTCCTGTGCATTCTTCAGCTGAGATCTCAGTAAGTTCAGGTCTAACTTATAGTACCCGTTACCTCTTACATTGGATTGATCTACTCTAAATCCTGTACTTCTTTTGTTATCGTCTCCTTTTTTAAGAGAAGTGGGTGTCCATTGGCCGAACACTGCGCCTCCTATAAAAGTAAACATTAAAGCAGTAAATACTCTTTTCATAAATTAAAACACAATTATAATTTCCGCCAAATATAGCTATTTTATAACTCATGCAAATAAAATAAGTTAATATTTTTTAATATTATACACCTAATAAGCATATTCATTAAAAAAAATACAAACTTTAGAATAATCTAAAGTTTGTATTTTATATATTTTAAAGGTAAAAGACTACTATTTCTAGAACTTATAAGCAATATTCCATGCAAATCCCATATTGAATTTTGATGAACTTCTTCCAAAACCGGGAACAATCATCGGAGAGATATCATCCTGCTTAGAAGTATATACCATATATCTTGGCTGAAGATTCACATCGATATAGAAGTTGGAACTGAATAACTGTACCCTGCCTCCTATTGTTCCTTCCAGCCAAAAAGAAGTTTGTGAGGATGAAGGAAACGCTTCAGAGGAATTACTTCCTCCAAATCCGCGAACGGGGACAGCCATATATTCCTGATTATAGAATGATCCGGCAGCTTTTCCACCGGCATAAAATCCGTTGAATTCATTTTCGGAATCTTTTGCCAGCATATAAAATGCGCCTAACTTAACGAAAGGGCCGCTTGCCTTAGCATCATACCCATTCTTCTGATATATGTTTTTTTCAAAACCGGCTTCTGCAATAGCATGAATATTTCCTCTGATTTTTGAGGAAATAAATCCCTGGTACAATTTTCTGTCCGAAAAAAATCCGGCTCCTGTATTCAATACATCAAGGCCAACCATAAAATTGGGTTCATATTTTTCGTGAACCTTCTTCTCTGCTTCCTTTTTTTTATCCTGTGCCCAGCTTATTATTCCAAATAAACTAAAAAGAAAGGTAAAGATTAGTCTTGTCTTCATTCTCTATCTGATTTTGTCCAGCTTCCAGTTTCAGAACTGGATTAGGAGTTAATAATTCTGAACTTAAATTCTCATAAGTTTTTTTGATCCCACATCCGGGAGAAACATAAGTTGACTTCGTACTATAATTAATCCTTACTTTAGACTCTACCCCTTTATTGGTAAGTTTAAAATAAACATCTGTATACGGCGAGTTGTCTACCCGTAGAGGAATCAACCTTGAATCAATCTTTGCAAGTCCTCCCAGATCTACTTTTCCTGCCCCGTAATCTACAGCCACATAGAGTGAATCCAGAGTTCTCTCCTTTCCAGAATCCAGGGATCTGAAAGCTACCTTCATTCTTGGAGTTCCTTCTCCGCTTTCGCAAATATCATCATCTCCTCCACAGGAAACAAGCATTCCTAAAAAACAGATTGCTATGAGAAATTTAAAATACTTCATATTAAGATTTGAAATTCAAATTTAAATAAATTTATTTTTTAATCAACAACGCAATGTTCTCAACATGGTGCGTCTGCGGGAACATATCTACCGGCAAGATCTTCACTAAAGTATAGTGATCTTTCATCAAAGCAAGGTCTCTTGCCTGAGTAGCGGAATTACAGCTTACATAAACTACTTTTTCCGGTGAAAGTTTTAAGATCTGCTCTACGACCTTCTGGTGCATTCCGTCTCTTGGTGGATCTGTGATCAATACATCTGCTTTAGGGTGGTTTGCCATGAATTCATCATTGAAAATATCTTTCATATCTCCACAATAGAACGTTGTATTTGTTAAACCGTTCAATGCAGCATGTTCTATGGCCGCATCTATAGCTTCCTGTACAGATTCTATTCCAATAACCTGTTTTGCATTTCTTGCTACATATTGTGCAATTGTTCCTGTTCCTGTATAAAGGTCATATACCACTTCATCTCCTTTCAGATCAGCAAATTCAAGTGTTTTTCTGTATAATTCCAATGCCTGTTTGTAGTTGGTCTGGAAGAATGATTTCGGTCCTATCTTAAACTTCAGTCCGTCCATTTCTTCCATAAGGTAACCTTCTCCGAAATACACATTGATATTTAAATCATAAATAGAATCATTCTGCTTAGGATTAATGGCATATACCAATGTTTTAATCTGAGGGAATTTTTCCAATAAGAATTCAAAAAGCTTCTCTCTGTTTTCTTTTTCTTCTCTGTAAAGCTGGAAAAGAACCATCCATTCTCCTTTAGAGTTCTGTCTCATCATCAAGGTTCTTAAAAACCCTTCCTGATTTCTTACATCAAAGAAGTCCAGACCGTTATTTACTCCATATTCTTTTACAGCCAGTCTTATTGCATTGGAAGGATCTTCCTGAAGAAAACACTCTTTCAGATCAAGAATCTTACTCCACATTCCCGGGATATGGAATCCTAGGGCATCTCTGCTTCCGAAATTCTCTTCGGAACTGATTTCATACTGAGTAAGCCATCTTGCATTGGAGAAGGAAAACTCCATTTTGTTTCTATAAAAATACTGTTCTTCAGATCCTAGAATTGACACGGTTTCAAAGTCATCAATTCCTCCGATTCTTTTGATATTATTATATACTTCTTCCTGTTTAAAATCGAGCTGTTTTTCATAGCTCATATTCTGCCATTTGCATCCTCCGCAGGTTCCGAAATGAACGCATTTAGGATCAACCCTGTAGGGAGATTTTTCAAGTACTTCAATAGCTTCGCCTTCATAATATTTTGACTTCGCTTTCTTCACTTTTACATTCACAATATCCCCTGGAATTGCTCCTGAAACCATCACGGCTTTTCCTTCTTCTGTTCTTCCGATTGCCACGCCTTTTGCTCCGGCAGTCAATAGCTTTATATTTTCAAGAATTAAATCTCTTTTTTTCTTCCTACTCATTCTAAAATTTTCTATTTTCCTAATTGAAACTTTTACGTTCCAGTTTGCAAAAATACAATAAAAAAAACCTTATCCGAAGATAAGGTTTCTATACTGTGTTAAAGTTTATTATTTTGTTGGAGCCGGCTGTGGATTTGCGGGCTGTGGAGCTTGCTGCATTGCAGAAGGATCAAGCTGTAATTGCGGCTGCGTTTGCATATTCGGCTCTACTTTTGGAGCTGAAAGACCTGTTTGTTTATCAAGAATCGTTACTAATTCCTGCTCACCCAGGTTTACAAAAGATCTGCTGGCAATTTTACCATCTTTATCAATGATTACAAAGCAAGGTAACTTGAATCCGTATACACCATATTTCTTAGCGATATCTGAGTTCAAACCTCCTTCTCCATAAACATTTACTCCCTGAATCCCTTTTAATAAGGAGTTACTTGTTTTAATGAACTGGTCTTTTGTATCATCAACGTTTACAAATACAAAATTCATTTTAGACTTGTAGAAGTTTACCACTTCTTTTAGCACAGGTACTGTAGCTTCGCTGATGTAAGGATTCCATGAAGCATAGAAGAATAACATATAAGGTTTTCCTTTGTTTTCAGAAAGTTTATAAGCTTTTCCGTCTTGTTTTGCTAAAGCCGCTTCAGGAGCTGCATCTCCGATTTTAAGACCTGTAATCGCTACCTGCATTTTTAAAAGATCACTTTTAATGGTAGCATCTTTAATATCTGAATCGATAATCTTTTTAATCTTGTCGATATTGGCAACCGGAGTCGTTGGATGAATATCAGCCTGAGCCATTACAAAAGCAAGAAGATAATCTTTTGCAGTCTGAGATAAGTCTTTCTTTGTTTTTAAATATTGAGCAAACATCTCAGAAGTTGTAATTCCTGTTTTTCCTTTGCTGTTTGCTTCCGCATACTTCTGGAAATCAGGAGTCATTTTTACAAGAAGATATTGTCTGTAAAGAGGAATCGTTTTCACCATTGCATCTTTATCTGTCTCTAACTGAGTTTCATAATCTTTAAAAGCCTTAGAAGCTTTGTAAGAAGGGTTTCCAGACATTGGACCGTGCCCCATTTCATAATTGGCAAGCAAGTTAAGAATAGTTACTTTTACGTCGTTTTTCTTCCACTCTAATAATCCTTTGCTTGGGTTATTTTTCTTGGCAAGATCATCTACATTTTTATTAATATCTGCTTCAATTTTATGCATTCCTTTTAAAAATGCAGCTTCATCTCCACCCATTAATACCGGTAAATTAACTTTGCTGCCATAGTCTGCTAAAAACTTCATACTTGCCGTAAGGAAATCATTATTCTTTTTAGCATCTCCGGTAATCACATATTCATTTGGGAAAGTAGTTCCGTTTCCAGAAATATTCACAGTTTGTCCTCCTTCAAGATAGATCAGGCTTTGTCTGCCTGCATAGTTAATTACGTACATCCCATCTTTAGGAGCATCAAAATTTCCTGAAAAGTTTCCGTCTTTATCTAGACCTATATTAATTAAAGGCAGGGTTCCTACTCCTGAAGCTTCTACAAATTCAATTCTTTCTAATGGTGAGCTTCCTGTAATTTTCCCTTTTACTTCTACTTTTTTTGAACAAGACATCACAAAGAATGTGATGATAAACAATAAAAGATATTTTTTCATTTCAATTTTTAATATTACACAAAAATACGCTTTTTAGGGCTTGCTAATTCACACTAATTATTTTTTTTAAAAATTTTATTATTACCGTTCAAAAGGGAGATTCTAATTATTGAACCCTATCTTTTTACAGGTAAAAAGTATTGGAAAGTTTTTTAAAAAAACCATTCTATTACCCTTCAAATATATACTTAATAAATAAAGAATAACGAAGATCTATCAATAAGTTAACAAACTTTAACAGGGTCATCCCTTTCATAAAAAAATCGCCTCCAAAAATGAAGGCGATTTTTTATGTATTTGAATCAATTCTATCCTTGATCTACAAGAGCAGCCATGTATTCTCTGTTCATTCTTGCGATGTTTTCAAGAGAAATACCTTTAGGACATTCTACTTCACATGCTCCGGTGTTTGAACAGTTTCCGAATCCTTCTTCATCCATAGCTTTCACCATGTTCAGAACTCTTCTCTTAGCTTCTACTCTACCTTGAGGAAGTAATGCATACTGAGAAACTTTAGCTCCTACGAATAGCATTGCAGATCCGTTTTTACAAGTCGCTACACAAGCTCCACATCCGATACAAGCAGCTGCATCCATTGCTTTGTCTGCATCTTCTTTAGGAACCGGAATTGCGTTAGCATCTAAGGTATTACCTGAAGTATTCACAGAGATGAAACCTCCGGCTGCCATTACTCTGTCGAATGCGCTTCTGTCTACCATCAAGTCTTTGATAACAGGGAAAGCAGCACTTCTCCAAGGTTCAATAACGATCGTTTCTCCATCTTTGAACATTCTCATGTGAAGCTGGCAGGTTGTGATACCTGTATCCGGCCCGTGAGCTCTACCATTGATGTAAAGAGAACACATACCGCAGATCCCTTCACGACAGTCGTGGTCGAAAGCGATAGGCTCTTTTCCCTCGTTAATAATATTTTCATTCAGAATATCCAACATCTCCAGGAATGAAGAATCTGTAGATACATCTGATATTTTATAGGTCTCAAACTGACCTTTAGTTTTACTATTTTTTTGTCTCCAAATTTTCAGCGTAAGATGAAGGCCTTTTTTTGCACTCATAATGTTATATTTATAGGTTGGAGATTATTTGTAACTTCTCGCTTTAACTTCGATATTGTCATAGATAAGATCTTCTTTATGCAGAACTTCTTGTTTGATATCATCACCTTGATATTCCCAAGCTCCTACATATTTAAAGTTCACGTCATCTCTTTCTGCTTCTCCTTCCGGAGTAGCATGATCTTCTCTGAAATGCCCACCACAAGATTCATTTCTGTGTAATGCATCAATAGCCATCAATTGTCCAAGTTCAATAAAGTCTGCCACTCTGAATGCTTTTTCAAGTTCAGTGTTCATTCCTTCAGCATCTCCAGGAACTTTTACGTTTTTCCAGAAATCGTTTTTCACTTCTTCAATTTCTTTGATTGCCTCTCTTAAACCTTCAGGAGTTCTTCCCATCCCAACTTTGTTCCACATAATGTTTCCTAATTGCTTATGGAAGTGGTCTACAGAATGAGTTCCTTTATTATTTAAGAAGAAATCAATTTTTTCTTTAATTCCTTTTTCAGCTTCGTCAAACGCTCCTGAATTGGTAGGAATAGTTCCTGTTCTGATATCTGCAGAAAGATAATCTGCAATCGTGTAAGGAAGTACGAAATATCCGTCAGCAAGACCCTGCATCAATGCAGAAGCACCAAGTCTGTTAGCTCCGTGGTCAGAGAAGTTAGCTTCACCGATTACGAAACATCCAGGAATGGTAGACTGAAGGTTATAATCAACCCAAACACCTCCCATTGTGTAGTGAACTGCAGGATAAATCTTCATTGGAGTTTTGTAAGGATCATCAGCCGTAATCTTTTCGTACATAACGAACAAGTTACCATATTTCTCCTCAATCCAAGCTTTTCCTAAATCATAAATCTGCTGATCTGTAGGATTATGAATATGTTTTTCGATAGCGGCTTCTTTACCTTTTTTGATAATTTCTGTAGAGAAATCTAAGTAAACACCTTCTTTCGTATCATTATTTTCGATTCCGAAACCAGCATCGCATCTTTCTTTACCCGCTCTAGACGCAACGTCTCTAGGTACTAAGTTTCCGAATGCAGGATATCTTCTTTCTAAATAATAATCTCTATCTTCTTCTTTAATATTTTCAGGTCTTAATTTGCCTTCTCTGATGGCTACAGAATCTTCAATTTTCTTAGGAACCCAGATTCTTCCAGAGTTTCTAAGAGATTCAGACATCAAAGTCAGTTTAGACTGTTGTGTTCCGTGAACAGGAATACAAGTCGGGTGAATCTGTACGTAGCAAGGGTTTGCAAAGTACGCTCCTTTCTTGTGAATTTTCCAGGCTGCAGAAACGTTTGATCCCATTGCGTTGGTAGAAAGGAAATATACGTTTCCGTATCCTCCCGAAGCAATTACTACAGCGTGAGCAGAGTGTCTTTCGATCTCACCTGTTACAAGGTTTCTTGCGATAATTCCTCTTGCTTTTCCATCTACAATTACAAGGTCAAGCATTTCATGACGGTTGTACATCTTGATTCTTCCTTTACCGATCTGGCGGCTCATTGAAGAGTATGCACCTAATAATAACTGCTGTCCTGTTTGTCCTTTTGCATAGAAAGTTCTTTTTACCTGAACTCCACCAAATGAACGGTTATCTAGCTGACCGCCGTAATCTCTCCCGAAAGGAACCCCTTGGGAAACACACTGGTCAATAATATTTGCAGAAACTTCAGCAAGTCTGTAAACGTTAGCCTCTCTTGCTCTATAGTCACCACCTTTAATGGTATCATAGAATAATCTGTAAGTAGAGTCACCGTCTCCCTGATAGTTTTTAGCGGCGTTGATCCCTCCCTGAGCTGCAATAGAGTGCGCTCTTCTTGGAGAATCCTGGTAGCAGAATGCTTTTACATTATATCCTTGCTCAGCCAGTGTAGCTGCTGCAGAACCTCCTGCCAAACCTGTACCTACAACAATAATATCAATCTTATCTCTGTTGTTTGGTGCAACAAGGTTCATATGGTCTTTATGATTTTTCCACTTGTCTTTAAGAGGACCCGCTGGAATTCTTGAATCTAATTTACTCATACTAGTATATTGATATTATTGAGTTATAAAATGGAAAACTGCTACGATGATGAATCCTGCTGGGATAAGGATTGAATACCATGTCCCGAAAGCTTTGATCACCGGCGTGTATTTTGGATGTCTTGCTCCAATAGACTGGAATGAAGACTGGAATCCGTGAGCTAAGTGTAATCCTAGTAGAACAAAAGAAATTACATATAGAGCCACTCTCCAAAGATCAGCAAACTTCTCATGAAGTTCAGGCCAGAAACGTTCTGCATCAGGAGTTAATCCTTCTACATACTTGTAATTAATTTCATGCAACCAGAAATCATATAAGTGAAGCGCTAAGAAAGCTAAGATAACAGCTCCGGAAATAATCATATTTCTGGACATCCATGAAGAATTCACTGATGCGTTGTTTGCTGCATACTTTACCGGACGCGCTTTATTATTCTTGATTTCAAGCACAAATCCCATTACGAAATGGAAAATTACTGCAAAACCAAGAATAGGCTGCATTAAGAACTGCACAAAAGGATTATAGCCCATGAAGTCAGATGCTGTATTGAATGCATCTTTGTTCAGAACTGATAACAAATTGGTCGTCAAATGCAGTATAAGAAAAATCAGCAAAAATAGAGCTGATAATGCCATAGCATATTTTCTACCTATCGTAGAACTCGTTAAACCTGCCATATAAGTTTAAATTTGAATTTCTACAAAATTAAGAAAGTTTAACAATATCGAAAAGTGAGAAATCTCACAATTAGGCAGTTTGTAATGTTTCTAAATAAGAATTCCACCCTTTATAAATACAGGAAAACGCCTAAATTAAGAACCATCATTTCAGATCGTAAATCTTATCTCTGAAAACTACTTTTTGAACGGAGGATGACAAGGTTTTTACCTCAAAATGATCTACTCTCCTGGAGGCACAATAGGGATTTATTATATACTGTAAAACCTCTGCCATATTTTCCATATCCGAAATCCAGAAACATACTCTATCCCCATTTTTTACTGAAAAAATTTTGTTTTTATTAAAATGATGAATCAATATCTCTTCTTTCCGATGTTCAAAAGCTGTGCTTCCCGTTCTTATTATCAAAAAAACGATGGCCGCCATTATCAGTCTCATAAGATTTTTAAAATTGAACTTTAAGATAACCGGCCTTAATACATAAACTACAGCAGACACCGAAAGTACTTCCAGGATATTCATTGGAATATTTTCAAAAAATAGAAGGTCAATCTCAGCAAAACTGTGGATTATTTTCAATAGAATCCGTATAATACAATCATAAATCCCATTGAGAAATTCAAAATCAATTCCAAAAGAAACCAGGGCAGTCATTATAAAAGAGAAAACAATAATGAGTTCAGAAAAAGGAACAACAACAAAATTGGCAATGATTGATATGAATGAAAACTGATGAAAATAATACAAGACCAAAGGAAGGGTTGCCAACTGTGCTGATAAAGATATTGTGATGGTATTAAACAGGAGTTTTTTAATATAGTTATCCTGTTTTGGAAAATGTTTCAACAGAGGCTGATTCAACCAATAAATCCCCAAAACAGCCAAAAAGCTAAGCTGAAAACCCACATCAAAAAGTTGCTGGGTATCACCAATTAAAATAAAAAATGCAGATAAAGCCAGTGAATGAAGCAAATCCGGTTTCCGCTGAAGCAATACAAAAGCAAAATAAACACTGAGCATGATACAGGATCGCAACACTGAATTTCCAAATCCAATAAAAGCAGCAAACAGCCAGATAAAAACCAAGCTTGCAATTACAGTATATTTTCTGAATCGTAAGGGAGTAAAACGGATCAGCAAAAAATAAAATATCCCGAAGATAACCACAATATGGGTTCCGGAAATAGCCAAAAAATGAACCAGCCCGGATTTATTGAAATCTTTTACAGTATCCGCATCAATCTCTGTACGGTCGGCAAGAATAATTCCTTTTAAAAATTCTTTGGTCTTTCCTGACATTTCAGTTGTATCAATTTTATGAAGAACCATAAGTCTATATTGCCGCATTTTATCCGCCATCGTTACCTCATTCCGTTCTGCAGATACAATTTCTTTTGAAATATAAATCTGGTAATCAATATGTTTCCGTTTCAGATATCTGGCATAATCAAACTGAAAATCATATTGGGCCGTTTTTGCTTGTGTTACATACGCTTCAGCTTTATAATAGTGAATAAAATCCAGCTCTTTTCTGTCTTTTGGAACATAAAAAATGGAATTGAAACGTGTATTTCCCACCTGTGCTGCACCTTCGTATTTTCTATATTTTCCAGAAGAATTTAATTTCTGAGCGATCTTAAAAGTAACCGTTTCTTTTTTCCCTACCAGAACCTTATTATCCGGAGAATAAGCATTATAAAAATGAAGGATACTCCCAGCACCAAAGAACAAAAGCACAAGCCAGATAACTTTGGTTTTGTGCAGAAAGTAAGAATGAAAACAGATTAAAACAAGCAGAACTAAGCAGATTGCAGCAATCCCATAAACGAAAGATTCCGTCAACACTATTTTATCCTGAAAAAGAATCCCAAGAATAAAACATAGGGCCAGAATAAGAAGAGGCTGCTTGTGCAATTTCAATTAATTATCAGGGTAAAGTAGATAATTAATCCATGGGATATGATCTCTAAACTGACTAAAAAAAGCCCCGTTATGCATCAAAAACATCAACGGGGCACTTAATTTTTTATGGTAAAATTCAGAATTGAAAGTATACTATTTCTTTTTCAGAAATTTATCCGTCAAACGCTTAGTTTCTTTGATATAAAACAACGGATCTTTCCCATAATCTTCATATTTAAAATCTCCCGATTTTTTAGGAATAGCAGGTTCTATCTGGGTTCCTTCATGCCATTCATTGAATGAGGTGATCCCGATGAAATCAGGGTTTACTTTTATGGCAGCATCAAACATCTTTTCATAATACTTTCCATTGTTTCGGCTTTTGAAATTCGCTTCGTTCCATGGGCGGATTCTTGTATCTGAATATCCAGGGCCTACACAAGGAATAAAAATCAGATGATGATCTTTAGCATATTGGGCCATAAAATTCCAATTAGCGGTTGTGCTTCCATATACAAAACCTTCGCTGGCAAAATAGGTATAGAAACCGTCAAAACCTGACGATTCAAAAAATTTCGCATCATCTTTTTCAACCCAAAGTCCGATATAAAGAGCATCTAATTCTGTATTTCGGATTGTTTTTTCGCCATTTTCAGACAGCATTTTTGCCCATTCTTCTTTAGGTATTTTATAACTATCATATACATACAACAGAGGTTTTCCCTCTTTTTTATAGAAAGCATGGTGATTGGAATATGTTTTTATAAGGTAAGAAAGCTGCTCCTTTAATTCTGATGTATTTTTATAAAACGGTTCAATGTGAAATGCAATTTTCAAATCAAAACGATCTGCAATATCCAAATAATTGATAAGGCTTTTATCCGTGTATGAATCTTTTCCCAGCCAGCTTACCACCACGACTCCTACTCCGGACTCTTTGATCATTTTCATATGTTTTTCAATGATCTTCGTGTCGTTGGAACTATAATTTCCAAGTGCCGGATAAAAATTAGCCCCGATATCATCTCCTCCCTGGTGATGCCCCATATTGTTCCATTTCGGATTGCTCCAGTGAGGAAGAATTTCATGATTCCAGTGTTGATAACTTCCGTCTGTTGATGGATTTCCATACCAGCCGTAATAAAATATCTGAGCTTTATCTCTTATGTTGTTCTGCTGGGCAAAACTATGGGAGAAAAATAAGGTGAATGTCAGTAATAACAGGAAACGGGTACAATAATTCATAGGTAAAAGGTAGATTAATTTTTCAAAAGATTTGGGATGAGGCTATACGTTTAATATTACCTCAGCGGCATGGTCGCTGGCTCCTTTTCCGCCAAGTTTTTCTCTCAGAAGATTATAGTCATTCAGAACCTGTTCTCTTTTTTCTCCTGTTAAAATCTTGTTGAGTTCTTCTACCAGGTTTTTAGTATTCAGATCATTTTGAATCAATTCTTTTACCACTTCTCTATCCATAATCAGATTAACCAGAGAAATATAATTGATGTTTTTCACTAATCTTTTAGCAATAGCGTAGGAAATTTTACTTCCGCGATAACAGACTACTTCAGGGATATTCAATAATGCAGTTTCCAGAGTAGCCGTTCCTGACGTAACAAGAGCTGCTTTTGAGCATCTCAGCAGGTCATAAGTTTTATTGGAAACAAAATGAACATTATCATCCACATATTTCTCGTAAAATTCTTTTGGAAGACTGGGTGCTCCAGCAATTACAAACTGGTAATTTTTAAAGTGCGGTCTTACAGAAAGCATTATTTCAAGCATTTTTTCTACCTCCTGTTCTCTGGAACCCGGTAATAATGCAATGATTTCTTTTTCGTTCAGTCCATGCTCAGATTTGAATTTTTCAATACTGATTTCCTGTAAATCTGAAATAGCATCCAGCAAAGGATGGCCTACAAAATGGGAATGAACTCCATGTTTTCTGTAAAAATCTTCTTCGAAAGGAAGAATCACCATCATTTCATCCACATATTTTTTGATAATTTCTACGCGGCCTTCTTTCCAAGCCCAAAGCTGTGGTGAAATATAATACACCACCTTAATTCCAAGTTCTTTGGCAAATCTGGCAATTCTCAGATTGAAACCCGGATAATCTACCAAAATCAAAACGTCAGGTCTGTTCTTTTGAATATCCTCTTTACAGAATTTAATATTATTCAGAATGGTACGAAGGTTCATCACCACTTCCAGGAATCCCATAAAGGCAAGGTCACGGTAATGTTTCACCAATATTCCGCCCTGAGCTTTCATGAGGTCGCCACCCCAAAATCTGAATTCTGCATTGGAATCCTTTTGTTTTAAGGCTTTCATCAGATTACTTCCATGTAAGTCACCAGAAGCTTCTCCTGCAATAATATAATACTTCATTTCTATAGTAAGGATAGAGAACAAATTAAGATTGATATGATCTTAATTCGTAAATTTGTTCAAAGATAATGATAAAAAATGTCAGAAGAATTTGAAATCCGGAATAAAGTTGCAGAAAGCGGCCTTATCAATTTTGACCTTACCACTTTACTTCCAAAAGGGGAAAGAAAAGGTATTGACCTTAAAGATTTCCTTTTTCAGGAAATGATCCTTAAAGAAAAAGATTTCCGTGAAAAGGTTGATGCCATCGATACGGAACAATATAGAGACGCCTATATATACATTTACAATTCTGTAGATACTATTATTCCGCTTTGGGCGTATTTTGTTTTAACAGCCAAGCTTACAGAAGTAGCAAAGAAAATCGTTTTTGGAAACCGCGAAGATCTGGAAGTTATTTTAATGCACAATGCCATCCAGACTCATGATTTTGAGGAAATGAGAGGAAAAAGAGTACTTGTAAAAGGTTGTTCCGATAAAGAAATCCCTGAAAACGCCTATATTGAATTGGTAGAACAATTAAAACCCATTGTAAAATCTCTGATGTTCGGAGAAGCTTGTTCGAATGTTCCTATCATAAAGAACTAATATGAACAAATATTTATCAGCAGTATTTTTGTTTATTATTTTTCTTGGAATCTATTATTTCGGAAGTTTTTCAAAAATTCCTTTTGCCGATTGTGTTGGGTTTGTGTTCAGTGCAGAAAAGGGTATATGGGAAACAACGGCTACGGCAACAAGCCACTTTCTCTATATCAACACCGTTATTTTTATCAAAAACCTGGCAGGCATTAATGCTATTGAAGCAAGCAGGTTTTTGGTTGTTTCTTCAGGTGCCGCTACGGTTTCTGTTATTTATCTCACGGTAAAAAGCATTTCAAAAACAGAATGGGCATCTCTTACAGCTGCTTTTGTTTTTGGTTTTAGCTTTACCTTCTGGAGAAATGCGGAGATCGTAGAAGTATATACTTATAATTCTCTTTGGGTAAGTCTTTTCTTTTTTTCAATGATCAGAAGCTTTACTGAAAAGAAAAGAATCTATATCCTGTTGAGCAGCCTCTTTTTAGGAATCAGTTTATGGGTGCATATTCAGAATATTCTTCTGATCCCTGCTTTGGTTGTCTTCTTATTTTACTTCAGAAATGAAAAAAAATACGCAGTGGTTTCGCTATTGATTTTTGCTGCATTATTCAGCTCTCTATTCGTTCTGAATATTTCCCAGGGACTTCCTTTCAAATCGCCTTATAGTTCTGATCAGGGAACCTGGGTAGAAGATTCGTTGAAAAAAGACACCTTTCAATATGTAAAAGATTTTTTTCAATCTTTGGGATACCTTTTATATAATTTCAACCTCTTTATCTATTTTGGAATCGCAGGAATTTTCTTATTGTATAAGACGAATAGAAAAATGTTTTTTGTTTTTACAGTAGGAGCAGTATGTGTATATGGGTTTTCAACCTTTTATGCTGTATCAGATAATTACGTATTTTTCCTACCATTCAATATAATTTTTGCCTTATCCATCGGGTACGGTCTTTCTTCAACAAAGTATACCAGTCTCCGAAAATTTTCATGGGTATGCCTGTTGATTCCTGTGGGATATCTTCTAGTCTATAAAGTCATATTATTAACAGAAAAAGGAAAAGAATTTCACACGTTTAAGGAGTATAAAGGAGGGCTTAATTATTATGCACTTCCATGGATGAATAACAATGTCGGCATTTTGGAGTTTACCATTGATAAGAAGCAGGCACCTGAACCTATTGAATGGATGACCATCAGTGCGATAGAATATATAAAGCTGTTAAAGAGCAAAGGTTACACAGAAGAAGAGATCAGAAAACTTTAACAATAATTATGAAAGGCGGTCATTTTATGAGGCATATTTTTTGATAACTTTGGTTTACTTAATACTAAACAAACACAAAAAATGAGTTTAATTGACCTACTTACAGGGAACACAGGCAACCAGGTTGCAGAACAGGCTGAAAACAAATTCGGAATCAGCAAAAACCAGGTAATTGCCTTATTAGCAGTAGCTACTCCCCTTATCATTTCTTATCTTAGAAATAAATCTCAGGATGCTAAAGAAGCAGAAGCTTTAAATAGTGCTTTAGATAAAGACCATAACGGAAGTATTTTAGATGATGCCTCACAAATTGAAGCAAGACAGGCTGAAGGAGGATCTATTCTTGATCATATTTTCGGCGGACAAAAAAGTACTGTTGAAAACCAGCTGTCACAAAACACAGGAATTTCAATAGACAAAATAGGTCCTATTCTTGCGATGCTTGCCCCTGTTGTAATGGGTTATATCGGCCAGCAAAAGCAACAAAATAATGTAGGTGCCGGCGGTTTGGGTGATCTTTTAGGAGGAATTCTTGGAAATGCTTCTAATCAGGCTCAGGCTCAGCAGTCTAATCCTTTAAATGACATTCTTGGAAGTGTTTTAGGAGGTGGCGGACAAGCTCAATCATCAGGAAATCCTCTGAACGATATACTGGGAAGTGTATTGGGTGGTGGAAACCAACAACAAGGCGGTGGTGGCTTAGGCAGCATCCTTGGTAATATTCTTGGAGGTAAATAATTAATTTAATTTTCATAAAAAAAGACCGGAGATATGATCTTCGGTCTTTTTTATTTTGATTACTTCTTAGGTTTTTCTTCAGAAGCTACAAAAGATTTTGAAGCCTTTTTAGGTCTTCTTTTACCATAACTTCCGGAATTAATTTTTCCTCTTCTTGATTTTTTGTCTCCTTTTCCCATAGTATTATGTATTTGTTGTACTACGAATTTATAAAACCCAACGCTAAAATCCAATTAATAAAGCTGTTAAAGTTTTATAAATAGCCGGGAGCTGGGAGAGGGAGGCTGGAAGTTACACCAGGTTGCTATTTTCAATTTCTCTGTTATCAGATCAAAATCTATACTATATGATTGCTGTTAAAGACTGTTTTAGATATTTCATACCTTCATGACTTCCATCCTCCAGCCTTTTAAACCTTTATCATTTTCCTTAAAAAAAATCTACACTCCAATGTTTGCTAATAAAAACCGTTTTAAATATTTCAGACCTTTATGACTTCCATCATCCAGCTTCCAGCTCCCAGCCTTCTAAACCTTTATCGTTTTCCATTTTCCTTTTTTAAACAAGATAAAAGCAACAATGGTGATTAAAGTTTCTGCCGCCGGAATTGAAATAAAAACACCTTTCGGCCCCATGTCAAAATATTTGGATAAAAAATAGGCTAAAGGAATCTGAAACAGCCAGAATCCAAAAAGATTAACCCATGTAGGAGTCCAGGTATCTCCTGCCCCATTGAATGCATTGATCATTACCATACCGATTCCATAAAAGATAAATCCAGTGCTCATAATCTGAAGAGCATTTTTAGCAAAATCTTTAATGGCCATTTCCTGCGTGAAAAAGCCCACTAAAAAATTCCCCATAAAAAGGAAGATCAGACTTACCACCAGCATAAAGATGACATTATATTTCACGGTTTTCATCACAGACTGTTCTGCTCTCAGCATTTCATTAGCTCCCATATTTTGTCCTACCAGCGTAGATGCGGCATTACTCAGTCCCCATGCAGGAAGCATAAAAAACATCATAAGTCTTAAAGCGGTCTGATAACCTGCTGATGCATTCTCACCGCCTGTTGTCGCTACGAGTTCTGCAAGGAAAATCCAGCTGCACGATGCAATGACAAACTGAAAAATTCCGGGAGTTGCTATTTTTATGATGGATTGGATGAGTTCATAATTCGGTTTAAAATAAGGAATCTTTATACGAATCTGCGTATCTGCTACTAAAAGATGATACAACTGATACATCACTCCTATGCTACGGCCTATCGTTGTGGCCAAAGCAGCGCCTGTTAATCCCAGAGCCGGAACTGGCCCTAAGCCTTTTATCAGAATCGGACAGAGAATAATATTGGCAATATTGGCTATCCATAAACTTTTCATCGCAATCATCGCATTTCCTGCTCCTCTGAAAATACCATTGATTAAAAATAAAAGCATAATAATGGTACTGCTTCCCATCATAATTCTGGTGAAATTCTTTCCGTAAGCTGCCGCTTCAGGTTTTGAGCCCATCAGAATCAAAATTTCTTCAGCATAGATCACTCCAAGTAGGCTTAAAACAAAAGTAATAGCAAAGGAAACGAGCAATACCTGTGCTGCACTTCTGGAAGCCTGTTCTGGGTTTTTCTCCCCAATTCTTCTTGCCACTAAAGCGGTTGCCGCCATACTCATACCGATCGCAATAGAATACATCACGGAAAGTACAGATTCGGTAAGGCCTACCGTCTGAATGGCAAAACCACTTTCTTTCAGGTGACCAACAAAATAGAGATCAACAAGAGCAAATACAGATTCCATAGCCATCTCCAACATCATGGGAATCGCTAAAAGCAGTACAGCACTTCTGATATTCACTTTTGTAAAATCTGTTTCTTCGCCACTGAATGCTTTTTTCAAAAACTGAATATATTTTGTCATGACTCTCCTGGTTTATTAGCAAAAGTATTCATTCAAAAGCAATTAAAAGTTGGCATATGAAAAGTTTTAATCATTTTTTGAATCATGACTGTTGCTATCAAAATTCAGTTAAAAATATTTTAAAATTAATTTTGCAATAAAAATTTATCGTAATACGATAAATTTTTATACATTTACAACAACTAAAAATAATATCGCATGAAATTAATTGGTGAAAAATCTGTTTCCACTCTGCTAAGTAAAATTCTATTGGCAGGCTCCGTTGCTCAGCTTCTATACCTGGGATATATCATTTTGGGATTTGTCATTCTTTACAATAATTTACATCAGGGAATACCGTTGTTCTCAGAAACTTTTACAACCGGAAATTTCGATAATGAAATAAGAAAAACAGCAACTGATTCTTTAACGTTCCAATTCGAAATGCCATTAACGGGTGCTGTAATCAAAGGCAGTTATACGCTGTATACCTTTATTTCCATTATTTTTTTTGTGGGATTTTACAGCGTTTTTACTTTTTATTTGTTCAGAATATTCAAAGGGATGAGTGCTGATCTTATTTTTAATATAAAAGTCATCCATGATTTAAAGATATTCGCAACCCTTAACATCGTCTTTATCCCCATCTATAGTATCGTTTTATATTGTATGGATCAATCTATCTATAGCATAGATCCTCTATTCATCCTACTTCACCTCACATTGGGAATCATTATATTTTTTATTATAGAATTTTTCAAAAAGGGATATGAATTACAAACAGAAAACGAATTAACTATATAATCATGCCGATCATTATCAACATTGATGTAATGCTTGCCAAACGGAAAATGCAGTCCCAGGAATTGGCCGAGAAAATAGGAATTACCCAAGCAAATCTCTCCATTTTAAAAAACGGAAAAGCCAAGGCTTTAAAAATTTCCACCTTAGAAGCAATCTGTACTGCACTGGATTGCCAACCCGGAGATATCTTAGAATTTAAACCATAAAAACTACAATATGCAATTACACCAAACCCTTAAAACAATCATTCTAGCATTAGGAATGTTATCCGTGACCTCTGTAACCGCTCAGGAATTAACAAATGAGCATAAGCAAATGCTAAAATATGACAACACTGCCTACTTTGCAGGTTTGATCAATAAGGAAAACATCAATGCGTGTTATCAAATCGAAAATAACGCTTATACTTTATTAGCGCTGGCCATTAAAATGAACAGCAAGGAGATATTCCAAAAACTGATTGATGAAAAAGCTGATCTAAACAAAATCTGTGATGGAAAAACACCATTAATGTTTGCGGCAAAATATGGCAATACAGAGTTAGCAAAAAAACTTCTGACCAACGGAGCAAAAAAAGACATGAAAACCTCAGCAGGCTACATTGCTTTAGATTATGCCCGAAAGTATGAAAAACCTGAAATGATTAAGCTTTTAGAATAAGTTCCCTTTATTTCTCAAAAACTGTTTTACGATTTTACAATAATTAAAAGAATAGACCGCTTAATCAAATAACATTTATTGCCAAAACTTATCAATTGGTAATAAAATTTAATTTAGATTTGTATATTCTTAAAAATTATTCTTATGAAAAAAATAATCTCTACTACCTTTCTATTTGGAATGTTACTGTCTGGCAGTATGTTATCTGCTCAGAAAATGACTCAGGAAAAGATGAAAGCCATTTATTCTGATGATATAGCAACATTTAAAAAACAGTTTGCCCCGGGAGATTACAACAAATGCTTCCTTGTTGGAGATATACTTTATTCACCTCTTGGTTTCAGTGTTATGTCTGATAGAAAGAATATTATCAACTTCCTTTTGGACAACAAAGCCAACGTTAACAAAAAATGTCAAAACAAAACACCTCTTGAAGTAGCTGATGAAACAAAAGGTACTGAAGAAATAAAGAGAATTCTGATCGCAAAAGGTGGTAATAGAAATTAAAAAATCTAAAAACAATATATGAAACTTCCGAAAGGAAGTTTTTTTTATTTATAAAACCTGCAAAAATCTTATCTTTGCCAACGAAAAATTCAAGGTTCAAAAATGAACCTTAAACATTGAACTTTAAACAAATAATTATGTTTCGATCACACACCAACGGAGAGCTATCTCTGAAAAATCTGAATGAAGAAGTTACACTATCAGGATGGGTACAGACTATCCGTGATAAAGGATTTATGATTTGGGTAGATCTACGAGATCGTTACGGAATTACCCAGCTGGTTTTTGACCAGGAGCGTTCTTCTGCACAATTGATGGAAGAAGCTAAAAAACTGGGCCGTGAATTTGTGATTCAGGCTACCGGAAGAGTTATTGAAAGAGTAAGTAAAAACCCTAATATTCCAACAGGGGAAATTGAAATTCTGGTAGAAAAACTGACTATTCTGAACGACTCTCAGCTTCCTCCTTTCACTATTGAGGATGAAACAGACGGTGGCGAAGAATTAAGAATGAAATACCGTTACCTGGATATCAGAAGAAATCCAGTAAAAGATAAACTGATCTTCCGTCATAAAATGGCACAGAAAGTAAGAAATTATTTATCTGAAGAAGGTTTCATTGAAGTGGAAACCCCTGTTTTGATCAAGTCCACTCCGGAAGGCGCAAGAGACTTTGTGGTACCAAGCAGAATGAATCCGGGGCAGTTTTATGCATTACCACAATCGCCACAAACTTTCAAGCAGCTTTTGATGGTAGGTGGAATGGATAAATATTTCCAGATTGTAAAATGTTTCCGTGATGAAGATTTAAGAGCAGACAGACAGCCGGAATTCACACAAATCGACTGTGAGATGGCTTTTGTAGAGCAGGAAGATGTCATGAACGTATTTGAAGGAATGACTAAAACTCTTATTAAAGATATTACAGGTCAGGAATTCGGAGAGTTCCCAAGAATGACTTTCGCAGATGCGATGAGAAAATACGGAAACGACAAACCGGATATCCGTTTCGGAATGGAGTTCGTAGAATTGAACGAACTGGTAAAAGGAAAAGACTTTAAGATATTTGATGATGCAGAATTGGTTGTCGGAATCAACGTAGAAGGATGTGCAGAATATACGAGAAAGCAAATTGACGAACTTGTTGATTGGGTAAAACGTCCTCAGATTGGAGCTTCAGGAATGGTTTGGGCAAAATTCCAGAATGATGGAGTGAAAACCTCATCAGTGAACAAATTCTACAACGAAGAAGATTTAGCAAAAATCATCGAGAAATTCGGAGCAAAAGAAGGAGACTTAATGCTGATTCTTTCCGGAAATGAAAACAAAGTAAGAGCTCAGCTTTCTGCTTTAAGAATGGAACTTGGAAACCGTCTAGGATTAAGAAAAGGAAATGTATTTGCTCCACTGTGGGTAGTTGACTTCCCTCTATTGGAATGGGATGAAGATACTGAAAGATACCATGCAATGCACCACCCTTTCACCTCTCCAAAACCAGAAGATATCCACTTATTGGAAACAGACCCTGGAAAAGCAAGAGCCAACGCTTACGATATGGTTCTTAACGGAAATGAAATCGGAGGAGGATCTATCAGAATTTTTGACAGAGATCTTCAGTCTAAAATGTTTGATTTATTAGGATTCACCAGAGAAGAAGCAGAAGCTCAGTTTGGATTCCTAATGAATGCGTTCAAATATGGAGCTCCGCCACATGGTGGTTTAGCATTCGGATTTGACCGTTTGGTAGCTATTCTTGATGGAAATGAAGTAATCAGAGATTATATCGCATTCCCTAAGAACAATTCAGGACGAGATGTAATGATTGACGCGCCGGCTTCGATTGCCGATGCACAGCTCGATGAATTAGAATTACAATTGAATTTAAAAAATAAATTAAACATTCAATTCAATTCTTCAAACGATCTCAAAATCAAAAATTTAATCGATAAAATTACTATTGAGTTTTTGAATAGCAATAAAAATAATGTTAGTTCAAATATTAATTATTTGTTCGAATTGAACAATGATTTGAATATTCCACTTGATGGCTCAACTGAAATTAACAAAATAAGTAGTCTATTAAATAAAATTGCTGAAGCATCTTTAAGCAGCAATGAAAGTATTGAATTATTAAACAAATCATATAATACAATTAGATTAAACAATATAATCTTAGAAGAATAAGATAATAGCGGGGTTTTGCCCCGCTTTTTTTATATTATCAATTACAGGGGTTTTCCATTTACCCTACATTTACCCTTGCTTTATACAGACAATATTTTTTTTGAAAAATAGATATTCAGAAAATCACATTTTTACAGTTATAGCTATATAAATTTAATCATGTCTTATTAATTTGTTAATAGAATAAACTTTACGTGAGTATAATGTACAGTTTTAATCACTATATCAAATATTCGTGAAATAATTAGATTTGAAAATAACTAGTAAAAATTAAATCAAAATAAATTATTTAACGAAATAAATACATTTTACAAACAAAAACACAACAAAACAATCAATATATTATGTTATATTTAAATAATAACTTTTATTGATATATTTACCACACACAGCTGAATTATAATGAAGACTTAATCAAAACTTAGAAATTGATGTATTTTTATAATCTCATGCGTATGATAATAATATAGCTGTTCATATTTTAAACCTTGATCACCAAACCAATATTAAATAATATGAAAAGCAAACTATTACTATTATCAGGATGCCTTGTTTTGGCACTGAATTCATGTAGGTCGGATATTGAAAATGCACAGGCAGATTCAATGGATCAAACAACGACAAAGCTAGACAATGCAAAGATTCACAAATTCTTAATTAACGGAAATTACACGTATGTCAATGAAGTAAACGGTGAATATTTTTACGCCGATGACATTACGATTAGCCCTGAGCAGTTTGACAAATTAAAGATGCAGGCCAATTCTGAAATGTCAACCGTTGAGAAAAGTACCATTGTAAGTTCCTTTATTAAGACATGGCCGAATGCAACAGTTTATTATACATTACCCAGTCAAGGAAGTCTGAGTACTCAGAATTACAATACCTTCCTTACCAATATCAACAAAGCGTTTGATATGATTTCTTCTCAAACCAGTGTTCAGTTTGTTGAACGTACCAATCAAACAGAATATATCACTTTTACTTATACAACCTCCAATAGCTCTCCCCTTGGATGGCAAAAAAACAGGGTTAATGGTATTAAAATTTATAATATTACTTATCCCGCAATTATTGCTCATGAAATAATGCATTCTATGGGAATCATGCATGAGCAGTGCCGTCCAGACAGAGATCAGTATATTATTGTAGATGTTAACAAAGCTGTAGAAGGAAGCCGTCATAACTTCAATCTTTATAATGATTATGCGGGACATGGGGCTTTTGATTTCGGATCAGTCATGATGTATCAGTCTACAGACTTTGCTATAGACGCAAGCCAGCCTGTAATGACTAAGCTGGACGGATCTACATTTACCAAGCAAAGGACAGGATTATCTGCTGGTGACTATGCCGGAATAAACCATTTGTATGGACCTGTTAATGCCTCTTCTGCAATCAACGGAACCTATACAATGACAACGGCTTTAGCGAGTGATAAAAATTTAGATATTTCCGGAAGTTCCACTACAGACGGCACCAGTATAATTCTGTATTCAGCTTCTACAGGGAATAACCAGAGATTTACTTTCACCAAATCAGATCATGGGTATTATATCATCAAATCTATATTGGATCCTGCAAAAGTATTAACCGTAAAAAGTAACGGAACAACAAATGGAACTGCTGTTGAATTAAGAACCAATTCTAATGCGGATTCTCAGAAATGGTTATTATTCAATCTGGGAAATAATGGTTTTGGATTCGCTCCTAAGAATGCGCCAGCATTGAGATTAGAGGTAAAGAATGGTTTAACCACTAATCTTACTCCTATTGTAATCGGTACTACGGATCAAACGGTTCAGCCTTCTACAAAGCAACGTTTTGTACTTACAAAAGTTAACTAAACTTTTTCATCCAAATAAAGAGGTTAGGAAATGTATTTCCTAACCTCTTCTGTTTATCAGATCAGTATATACTTTCTGTTCTGTAATTATTTACTGGTTAAATTTAACATTTCATTTCTTCCCGGACCTGTTGAAAGATAAGCCACCGGAATCCCCAATTCAGCCTCCAAAAATGATAAAAATTCAATTAACTCCTTTGGTAACTCTGAAGGGCTTTTCATTGTAGAAAAATCAGCATTCCAGCCGTTCATCCATTTCAGTACAGGTTTTCCGTTTTCCGGAAGTATTCCTGAAGCCGCTACTGTTTTTCCATCTTCCAGTTCATAATGGGTACAAACAGCTACAGTTTTCAATCCGCTTAAAACATCTGCCTTCGTCAGAACCAGCTGCGTGACTCCGTTGATCATTACCGCATATTTTAAAGCAGGTAAATCCAGCCAGCCTGTTCTTCTCGGACGTCCTGTATTGGAACCAAACTCATTCCCTTTAGTTCGGATCTCTTCTCCTAATTCATCAAACAACTCTGTTGGAAATACTCCGTTCCCTACTCTCGTACAGTATGCTTTTGCTATTCCAAATATTTCACCGATCTTTTTCGGTGAAACACCTAACCCACTGCTCGCTCCTGAAGCTGTTGTGGAAGAAGAAGTTACATAAGGATAGGTTCCGTGATCAATATCAAGCATGGCTGCCTGAGATCCTTCAGCCAATATTGTCTTTCCTTCAGTCAAAGCATTGTTTAAATATATTTCGGTTTCTGTACACTTAAATCTCTTCAGAAAATCGACTGCTTCAAAAAACTCATTACTGATATCTTCTAAAGAAGGTAACTCTATATTTCCCTCAGCAAGCATTTTGTAATCTCTTGCTAAAATATGTTTTACCCTGCTTTCAAAGTCCGGTGCAAACATATCTCCTATTCTTACATTCTGTCTTAAAATTTTATTTGAATAGGCCTGAGCAATCCCATTTTTAGTTGTTCCAATGGTAGTATAATCAGAACTCTCCTCCATAAAAATATCCAGAAGCTTATGGGTAGGAAGTACAAAGTGAGCTTTTAATGAAATAACGATATTATTTTCCGGCTGAACTGTCTCATCAAATGTCTGCAGGTTTATAATCTCTTTTTTAAAACTCACCGGATCCAGAACAGTTCCCGTACCGATAACGTTCTGCACTCCTTTCATAAAGATTCCCGAAGGGATCATTTTAAGCGTAATTCTGCGGCCATTTCTTTCTATGCTGTGCCCAGCGTTAGATCCGCCGTTAAAACGCGCTGTAATGTCATAATTTTCACTGATAAGATCAATAAACTTTCCTTTTCCTTCATCACCCCATTGTAATCCTAATACAATATCCATATTCGTACTTTAATTTTTATAGGGCAAAGCTATGACAGTCAAATAGAAAGGCCATTGCCATTTGACAAAAAGAGATTTATTAATTAGATATTAGATGTTAGATGTTAGATGTTAGATGTTAGCCAAATTTACAAAGTCTGTTGTTCTTACACACTCATTAGTATCATCTATCAATGATCATTCATCATTGATCATTCTAGACTATATTTCTTCTGATCCGGCTTAATGAAGAAGGAGTAACCCCAAGATAGGAAGCGAGCATAGACTGTGGAACCCTATTGGCAAGACCGGGATAATGGTTTAAAAAATGAATGTACCGTGATTTAGCATCCTGATTCAGCATGATACTGGCCACCTTTAACTTGTTCTCCACCACAAAGGCATGAATTCTGGCAAATAAAACCGGCCACACTGCAATTTTCTGTTCCAGGATTTTAAAATACTGAAGATCCATCACCAAAAGTACAGCATCAGTAATCGCTTCAATATCTTCATGCGCGGGCAGCTGATCTGTAAAGCCCTGAAAATCTCCGATAAATCTTCCTTCATAGATGAAATACCTGGTAAAATCATCACCCTGTTTATTATAATACAAAGACCGAAATACTCCTTTTTTCACAAAAGCAATTCTTTGGCTCACCTTTCCTGCTTCTACAAAAGGTTCTCCTTTTTTTACAGTGACTTCCTGAATGCCTTCAGCAATCAAAAGCTCATCCTGAGGATTCAGTGACCCGAATTTTTTGATATAATTAAAAAGTTCTTCCATGTTGTATTGTATCCACAGATTGCGGAAAGATAAAGATATAAAAGTCGGCGCTAAAAACAATTGTCATTTGGCAACAAAGCCATCTAAAGGTACCACACGGGTGTTCAACGGCATGTTAATTGCTTGATTTTTAAAAACGTAAGACAATGAAAGCAATTTGGAATGGCGCCATTGGCTTCGGTTTAGTCAACATTCCCGTTAAAATTTATTCGGCAACGGAAACCACAAAATTGGATCTCGATATGCTCGACAAATCTGATTTTTCCAATATACGGTTTAAAAGAGTAAATGAAAATACAGGAAAAGAAGTTAAATGGGAAAACATCGTCAAAGGTTATCTCATGGACGAAAAATATATCGTTCTTGATGAGGAAGATTACGAAGCAGCAAGCCCTGAAAAGTCAAAAATACTCTCTATTGACCAGTTTGTAAAGGAAGTGGAAGTAGACAGTGTGTATTTTGAAAATCCTTATTATCTGGAACCCCAGAAAAATGGAGAAAATGCCTACAGACTTTTACTGAAGGCTCTTGAAAAAACAGCTATGGTGGGAATCGGAACATTTGTACTCCGTGAAACGGAAGCTATTGGAATGATCCGTCCGTACAAAGATGATATCCTCGTTCTCAACCGTTTGAGATTTGATCAGGAGATAAGAGATTATAAAGATTTAAAAATCCCTGCTCAAAAAGCTCCCAAGCCTGCAGAACTTAAAATGGCAGTTAATCTTATTGAGCAGCTTTCTCAGGAATTTGATCCTGCGATGTACAAAGACACCTATTCTGATGAACTGATGAAGATCATTAAGCAGAAAGCAAAAGGCAAAAATATAAAAGCTAAAAAAGCACAGCCTGCAAAAGAAGGTAAAGTGATTGACCTGATGGCGCAGTTAAAAGCAAGTCTTAACAGCCCCAAATCCAAATCCGCATCATAATGGCTCTTAAAGATTATAATAGTAAAAGGAAGTTCGATGAAACCAGCGAACCAAAAGGAAAAACCAAGAAAAGTAAAGACAAACTTATTTTTGTGATTCAGAGACACGCTGCTTCCAGACTTCATTATGACTTCCGGCTTGAAATGGAAGGTGTACTGAAAAGCTGGGCAGTTCCAAAAGGTCCGTCTTTAGATCCAAAAGACAAACGTCTGGCCATGATGGTAGAAGATCATCCTTACGATTATAAAGATTTTGAAGGAAATATTCCTGAAGGAAATTACGGCGCCGGACAGGTGGAAGTATGGGACAGCGGAACTTATGAACCTCTGGAAGAAAATTCTAAACTTACAGATGAAAAAGAACTTCTGAAGGAATTACATGCAGGTTCTTTAAAATTTATTTTACATGGCAAAAAATTAAAAGGTGAATTTGCTTTGGTTAAAATGAAAAATACAGAGGATCATTCATGGCTGCTCATCAAACATAAAGATGAATTTGCAGAAGCCCATTATGATGCTGAAGAAAACACCTCTCCAAAATCTCTGGTTACAAAATTTTTAGAGGAAAAAAAAAGCCTAAAAATAAAAGAAAAAAAGAAGTCATAACATCTGACAGATCTTTCAGAAGTTTTAATTCTTTAACCAACGAAAAAAAACTGAAGTCTTTCATCAAACCTATGCTGGCTAAGCTTTCAGAGGAAGCATTCAATGATAAAGGCTGGATCTTTGAAATAAAATGGGACGGCTACAGAGCTATTGCAGACCTCAGTAAAGATACTCCACTCCTCTATTCCCGAAACGGGATTTCATTTTTATCTAAATTCGAAAAAATAGCATCGGAGCTTGAAAAACAGAAATATCATATGATTCTGGATGGCGAAGTTGTAGCCTATAACGAACAAGGAAAGCCTAATTTCCAGCTTTTGCAACAAATTGGAGATAATCCCAATGCGGCTATTGTTTATCAGGTTTTTGATCTTCTTTGGCTTAATGGCCATTCTACAGAAGATCTTCCTCTTATTCAGCGGAAAGAACTCTTAAAGGAAGCTCTGACAGAAACTGACAGTATTAAATATTGTGATCATATTCCGGAAAAGGGTATTGAATTTTTTGCTCAGATGAAAAAAATGCAGCTGGAAGGTATGATTGCGAAACGAGCAGATAGCTCCTACAGTGAAAACCACAGAACCGATGACTGGCTTAAAATAAAATTCTCCAATACTGATGAGGTTATTATTTGTGGGTTTACTGAGCCCAGAGGCACACGGGAAAGTTTCGGAGCATTGATTTTAGGAAAATATATCAATGGTAACCTTACTTACTGTGGCCATACAGGTACAGGATTTAATAATAATTCTCTGAAAGAGCTCTATAAAAGGTTTCAGAAATTAATTGTAAAATCTTCACCTTTCGAAACAGTTCCCAAAACCAATATGCCGGTGACATGGATAAAACCTGAACTGGTTTGTGAAATAAAATATTCTGAAATTACCCGGGACGGAATCTTCAGACATCCAGTTTTCATGACAATCAGAGAAGATAAAAGTCCGGAAGACCTTAAAGAATCATCCTTCACCGAAAAACCTAAAGAAATGAAATCAAAAACTGCATCAAAAAAAACGGAGGTTACTGAGAAAGAAAAAGAGATCACTTTAGATAAGCATCTTGTAAAACTTACGAATCAGGATAAAGTTTATTTTCCTGAAGAAAATATTACGAAAGGAGATGTCATAGACTATTATCAATCTATAGCACGTTATATTCTGCCTTATTTAAAAAACCGCCCCCTTTCTCTCAATCGATTTCCCAATGGAATTGAAAAACAGAGTTTTTATCAGAAAGATGCAGGAGATCATATTCCTGAATGGATAAAAACCACACAGGTATATTCTGAATCGAATGATAAATACATTGATTATATTTATTGTAATGACAAAGCAACATTAGCATATCTGAATAATTTAGGCTGTATTGACCTCAATCCATGGAATAGTTCTTTACCGGATCTTGAGCATCCGGATTATCTGGCTTTAGATCTTGACCCTTCTTCAAAGAATACGTTTGATGAAGTAATCGAAACGGCTCTTCAGGTGAATGAAGTTTTAAAATCAATTAAAATAAAAGGTTACTGCAAAACTTCAGGGAGTACGGGAATTCACATTTATATTCCGATGGGTGGCAAATATGATTTTGACCAGGTAAAAGATTTTGCTCATATCCTCATGAAACAGGTGAATGATAAGCTCCCTAAGATTACGACTTTGGAAAGGAGTCTCCAAAAAAGGGACAATAAAAAAATTTATCTTGATTATCTGCAAAACAGAACGGGCCAGACTCTGGCAAGTGCTTACAGTCTTAGGCCTAAACAAGGTGCCTCCGTTTCTATGCCTTTGGATTGGGATGAATTAAAGTTTGGGCTGAAACCAACAGATTTTACTATTACCAATGCACTTGAAAGAATTAAAGAGAAAGGAGACCTGTTCAAACCTGTTCTGGGTAAGGGAATTGATATGATAAAGGCTTTGGAACTGCTGCAGAATATTGATTAATTTCTATACTTTTGCCGGAAATTATAATAATGGAAAACACATTGAATGTTCCGGTAACTTTTAATGAAAATATTGTACGCAAACAATTGTGGAAATATTTTTATTATTCATGGAAAAAGAAACTCCCAACTATTCTTAGAAATTTATGTTACACCCTTCTTGCTCTATTTATTTTTGATAGTCTTATCGGTAATAAGAGCAGGTATGACTTTTTACGATTTGCATTCATATTTTCCGGAGTAGTCTGCATCTTTTATCTTATCTACTTTTTTTATCAGAAAGCCAATCATTCCATTAAATTAGATAAACATATTGATGAGTTAAAAGGCTACCATCCTATAACAGAATTATATTTTGATGAAAACAGTATCCTTATCAAAAGTGAACAGTTTGATGTAAGAAGTATTTGGAAAAAAGTAACTTATGAAGTTTCCAATAAAATCATATTGATCCATATTGAATTGGGTACAGTCTTTACTTTCCTCGTCAGTGAGGAAGAAACTAATCAATATATGGAAATACTTGAATTTTTAAAAAGTAAAACAAAATCAAAAAATAAATAATTTTCATTTGAATTGTAAAGAATAAAAAGCTCCTACATTAATACCATGCAGGAGCTTTAAAAAAATTAAATATAATTATTGATTATAAACATGAATATCTCGTTGTGGAAAAGGAATTCCTATTCCTGCTTTATCGAGAGCTTCTTTACAACCGATGATTAATTCTTCATTCATTGTCCAGAAGTTTTCAGTGGAAGCACTCACTCTTATGGATAAATTGACAGCGCTATCTCCCAGCTGAGTCACCACTACTTGGGGCGCAGGTGTTTCGAGCGCATATTGATTACTTTTAATAACATTCATTAAAACATCTTTGGTCTGTCTCAGATCTGCATCATAGGCAACCCCAATATCCAATGATGTTCTTCTTGTTCCTAATTGGGTAAAATTGGTAATACTATTATTTGAAACTACTCCGTTTGGAATAACGATGAGTTGGTTTTGCGGGGTGATTAGTTTTGTATGAAAAATATCTATTGCATCTACCGTCCCTGAAACTCCGGAATTGGTAGAAATAAAATCTCCGATTTTAAAAGGTTTTAATAGTAAAATTAATATTCCACCTGCAAAATTCGTCAGAGATCCCTGTAAGGCTAAACCTACAGCCAAACCGGCAGCACCAATCATTGCGACAAATGCAGAAGTCTGTACTCCCAGCTGTGTCACCACAACAATAAACAACAGAATATTAAGCCCCCAGTTGATAATATTTAAAAGAAAATGCTGTAGAGAAGCTTCCATATTTCTTTTTTTGAAAGCTTTCTCCACCAGTTTCTTAATCATTCTGATCATCCATGACCCGATAAGATAAATTAATAATGCAGAAATAATTGCAGTAAAAATTCTCGGTGCCCATGAAATTGCTGAAGAAATTAAGGTGTCCCAGTGTTGTTGAATGTTGTTCAATTCTAAATCGTCCATTTTTGTACGTATGTATGTGTTTTACTATTTATACCAATAAGATATTGATATCTTCTGCAAGACTTAAAATGAAACTGAACAAAAGTATAATCCGGTTCAAAAAGAAATTCACCTTACACCAACCTAGTGAAAGTAAAAATATTATAGATTAAAATAGATTGACAGCAGAACAGATTGTTTCTGCTTTACTCAATAATCATTCAGAAATTGAATCTTGCAGGAAGAAATAATTTTCAGGTCATAGAATTACAAAAACAATACCGAAGTGTGGTAGTCATCAAAGAAAAATAATGTTAATAAACGTTATTTAAGGTAATTTTGCGGCCAGGCTTTCCGGTAAAAGTCTAAGAATATGGTAGATAATCTTCCATTTAAAATTTGGAACAATGGTAAAGGAGTTTCCTGCATTAACAATAAATTTGGCCACATAATCCGGTTCCATAATCAAGGATTCATTCAATTCCAATCCTTCATTAATCTTTGTTCTGATATAACCAATAACCAAAGCATTGACAATGATGTTACGGGAAGCTAATTCCTGTCTTAATCCGGCCAAGAACTGGGTAAATGCGGCTTTTGTGCTTCCATACACAAAATTACTTTTTCTTCCTCTTACTCCAGAAAGTGAAGAGAGTCCAATGATTCTTTCCAGGTTTGAATTGGTTTTATCCATTGCCATAATGCTCAGGATTGACACCCCACCCATATAATTGACTTCCATCATTTGTTTGGCGCCTTTAAAATCAGTCAAAGCTTTTTGATTGTCTACTAAAAAGCCTGCAGCATACACTACAATATGAGGTTTTACAGAAAGACTGGAATAAAATTCATGATGAGAATCAAAATCTGCGGCATCAAAATATAAAACAGAAATTAGTGAGCGGTTCAGATTGTTTGAATCAATAAAATCGTCCAAAGATGTTGTATTTCGGGAAGCAGCAATGACTGAAAATCCTTTTTCAGTATATTGTATTATACATTGTTTTGCTACATCTGAATTAGCGCCAAGAATAAGAACGGTTTTATTTGTGTTTTGATTCATTGGACAAAGATAAATTTTATTAGGCACTAAAACCCTATAAAAAAGCTGCGGCGGGTGAACTTCGTTCACCCGCCGCAGCAAATATTTTCAGACTGAATTATTTTTTTTCTTCAGTTGCTGTTTCTTTTTTATCTTCTGTTTTATCAGTAGATTTTGCTTTATCTCCAAAACGAGCTTCTGTCATTTCTCTTGAAACTGCCGCTTTTTCGAATTTCAGTTTTCCGGATAATGTTTCGATAACAAAACCATCATCCTGAACCTGAGCAATTCTTCCGTGAAGACCTGATGTAAGAACTACTCTTGTTCCTACTTTAAGGTTTTCCTGAAAGTTTTTCTCCTGCTTCTGTTTTCTCATCTGAGGTCTGATCATCAGGAAATAAAATCCTACAAACATCACCCCCATCATGATCAGCATCATTGGTGATGACCCACCTGCTGCCTGTAAAAATAGTGTCAACATATTGTAAATATTATGGTTGAATGTTCGCTGTGAAAGTTAATCTGATTGGAGCTTTTTCTACGTTTGCAAAAACATCTGCATACTTCTGAACGTTTCCGTCAAAGCTTGAAGAATCGAAATGCAAAGTAACTTTTCCTTTTTTACCCGGCATAATCGGTTCTTTTGTAAAGTCTGGCGCCGTACATCCGCATCCTGGCTTCACTTCAGAAATGATCAATGGGTTTTTCCCCGTGTTGGTAATTTCATATACATGCTCTACTTTATCACCTTTTTTGATTTTTCCAAAATCGAAGCTGTTTTCAGATAAAGCTACAGAAGTAGATGGTTCATTAGAAACCGGAGCAGCTGCTTCACCCGCTACAGGTGCTGCCGCAGAATCAGTGGTTACCGGAGCCGCAACAGCTGCAGAATCAGTAGTTGCAGTTTCAGTGCTTTGAGTTTCTTTGTTTTCCTTTTTACATGAAACTAACCCAAAGCCTATAATTGACAAGGCGATAATTGATAACGTCTTTTTCATTTTATATTCTATTTTGATCTTTACAATATTTATCTAAAATACCATTGATGAAGATATTGGAACGGTCTGTAGCAAATACTTTTGCAATTTCAATATATTCATTAATGATCACTCTTGAAGGGGTAAAAGCAAAGTTATCAAGCTCTGCAATGGCTGTAGACAAAATTACTTTATCCATTAAAGAAACTCTTTCCAGATCCCAGTTTTCCAATCTTTCTTCCAGCTTCTTTTCATTGTTTTCCCAGTTGTTCAGAGTATCTCTCAACAATTTTGCAGCGAATGTTTTATCTTCTTCATCTTTAATCATTTTGATCAAAGTTCTGCTTTCTTCATCTTCTCTCAGGAAACCGATCGTTTTTTGTACCATTGAATTGGCAATGTGGATATCATCATACCATGAAAGTTCTTTATCTCCTAAATAATCATGAAAATCTTCATTCTCAGCAATATATCTCAAAAATAATTTACCGATAAATTTCTGATCTTCTTCAAAGGAGTATCCTTCTTCTTTCATGAAATCCTGATAACGTTTCCCCGCAGTAATTCTTTGGAAAGTCTTTACCAATAAATCATCATGCATATCCCATTTCAGCTGCTTATGCTGCCCTGTAAAAAATAATCTTTCAGGGTTTTCTTCCAGTTTAAGCAATACTTGGTTGTTGATGAATTTTTGGTTAGGATTAATATCAGCATCAGTTTTAAGAAACTTATTCTTACCAATTTCGATCTGATGTTCTGCCAGTTCTTTCAGAGCTACCAAAAAATTGAGTTGGTAGATGTACAGATAATAGATTTTCTCTATCCCAGCAAACATGTTTTTCTCTAAAACATCAAATTTTACAGGATTTTGGTAGTAAGAATACACTGTCTGTACTACTTTTTCACGGATTTGTCGTCTTCCTAACATTCAAAGAGCTTTTTTATGGGGGCAAAGATACAAAATTTAAAATTGATGAAATTCGTAGTGTGATGACATTTTTGTAATTTTGCCAAACTATATGAAAGCGCTAAAAACCTTAAACCCTTATTTTTGGAAACACAAAATACTATTGTTTTGGGGGGTACTCTTTATCATCGCCAGTAATTTCTTTAATATATATAAGGTTCAGTTTGTAGGAAAATCTGTAGATGAACTTACTAAAAGTGGGAATCTTGGCTTCAATCAGCAAGTTTTAATTTATGTTGGGATTATTGTAGGATGTTCTCTTTTAACCGGATTCTTCACCTTTATGATGAGGCAGACTATTATTGTTGCCTCCAGAAGAATAGAATACGAGCTTAAAAATAAGATCTACAGACATTATCAGGATTTATCTTTAACAGATTATAAGCAGACTACCATCGGAGATCTGATGAACAGATTGAGTGAAGATGTTGTGGCAGTAAGAATGTACCTTGGTCCCGGAGTGATGTATGTAGCTAATTTGATCGTCCTGGTATTGATTACGGCTATTTATATGGTAAAAACGGATGCTTCTATGACGATGTGGACTTTACTTCCGCTTCCGATTTTATCTTATGCCATTTATAAAGTAAGTTCGATCATTAACAAAAAGTCGAAGATCATGCAGAAAAGCCAGTCTGCGATTTCTACTTTTGTACAGGACAGTTTTTCTGGAATTCGTGTGGTAAAATTTTTCGCGAGAGAAAAATACATTGGGAAAAACTACGGGATAAAAGTCACAGATTATCAAAATAAAGCATTAGATCTTGCCAAAACAGAAGCCTACTTCTTTACTATTATTCTTTTTGTCATCGGATTATTAAACGTAGCGGTTATCTGGATTGGAGGCGCTAAATATATTGCAGGGGAATTGAGTATCGGTAAAATTGCAGATTTCTTCATGTATATCAACACCCTGATTTTCCCTTTCTCTATGGTAGGATGGGTAACTTCCGTCAATCAGAGAGCTGAAGCATCGATGCAGAGGATCAATGAATTCATGGATAAAAAGTCTGAGATTATTAATACCAATTTTGAAAATTATCCTATCAAAGGAGATATAGAATTCAGAAACGTCTCTTATGTATATCCTAATACAGGAATCAAAGCTCTGGATAATTTAAGTTTCACTGTAAAAGCCGGAGAATCATTAGCTATTATGGGCAAAACCGGAAGCGGAAAATCAACGATTGCCTTGCTTTTATGTAGACTGATTGACCCGAGTGAAGGAGAGATTCTGATTGATGGCAAAAATCTGAAAGATCATAATCTGTACAACTACAGAAACTTTATCGGATATATTCCTCAGGAGAGCTATCTATTCTCTGATTCTATCGAAAATAATATTGGTTTTGCCATTGATAATCCTTCTCATGAGAAAGTGGTAGAGTACGCAAATATTGCCGATGTTCACAAAAATATTGTAGAGTTTAAAGATGAATATAAAACACTTGTAGGTGAACGGGGCGTAATGCTTTCCGGGGGACAAAAGCAAAGAATTTGTATCGCAAGAGCCTTAATTAAGGATCCTAATATCATTATTTTTGATGATTCTTTGTCTGCATTAGACACTGAAACGGAGCAGAATATTCTGGAAAATATTGATAAAAAAATCAGTAATGCTACTTCCATAATTATCACACACAGAGAGTCTAGCGCTCAAAAAGCCCATCAAATTATCAACCTTACTGAAATTGCCAATTCTGTAACCGCATAGCCATTTCGTTCTCAATTGTTAAATAAATCATAAAAAAAATTTTGTGATTAAAAGAATTCTTTTATATTTGTTCTTAACAAGATTAAAAAATATCTAACAATGAGTGAATACAAGGAACGCCATGAAAATGAGATTTTCACGAAGGTGTTAAAAGCAGGGAGAAGAACTTATTTCTTTGATGTGCGCGAGACGAAAGCAGGAGATTATTATCTTACAATCACTGAGAGTAAGAAGAATTTCGGAGAGAATGGGGAAGCTACATTCGAGAAGCATAAAATTTACCTTTACAAGGAAGATTTTAAGAGTTTTCAGGAGATGTTTAATGAGTCCACAGATTTCATCATTAACGAAAAGGGTGAGGATGTAATTTCAGAAAAACATGACAAAGACTTTAAGAGCAGATCTTATACAATTGATTCTGACGACGAAGTTTAAAAAGAATATCTAAAAACACAAGCATCTGAAAAAGATGCTTTTTTTATGCCATAAAACAGGATTCTTTATTAACACTTTTTATAGTTTGCCCAATCAATTTTAAACCTTACCGATTTTACTTGCTACATAAAAAAAACGGGCTAAAACCCGTTTCTATTAATATTATATTTTTATTCCTCATCTTATTATCTTACAGATATTTCTTTTATATCTTCTCTTTCAAAAGATGCAGATTTCATAAAGCTGAACAATACATCTGGCAACTCATTATGGCAAGGATCTGATTGTTTGTTAGTAGGATTAGTAGCAGTATTTTTAATAACTTTTGCAGCAGAAAACATAACTACCCCTCCATCTTTCCTAAGGGTAACCAGTTCATCATTTTTTGAGCCTGGATCAAAGTTACCAAAGCACATTACATTATCTTTGGTTTGTAAAACAGGAAAACTTTCAATTCCAATATCATCTAAAAATCGGATTCCATTTGACTTATTCAGTTTAAAGATTTTATATTCTCCGTCAAAATTTCGGTGGGCAATAATTTCATCCGCTCCATCACCATCAAGGTTTCCAACAGCCAGTCCTTTCCAATCTGAACCGGCACCAAATCCTATAGATTTATCAATCAGCGTCATTACCCCATTATCGTCAATATCATAAGCATATACACCATTCTGCATATAATCTTCAGCATCAATCAGCAATACAATTTCATCTTTTGGATCGTCATCAAGATTACCCGCAGCAACCGCTTTAATCTTGGAATTCACAGGCAGATTGAGCTGATTAAAATACACCAATTCAGGATCAGTACCATTAAATTTGTATACTCTTACTTCTTTGTTGTAATTTCTGACAGCAATAAAATCATCTTTTCCCCCACTGATAAAATCCCCGGCAGTAATACCTACCCAATCTGATTCTGCCCCAAAACCAGTAAATTTTGAATGCTCAACGATTTGGTTATTTTCAATTTTAAAAATATAAAAGCCATTATTATTAAAATCAGCATGATCACTCAAGGCAATAATTTCACTTTTATTATCTCCAAAGAAATCACCTGCTCCTAATCCTTTCCAATTGTAGGGACCACTATAGACCATGCTGTTTGTAACAGTACGGAAACCCTTATCATAAGGTTCCAGAGTACCTATCATCCCATCATAATTTCTGATTGTTACAAATTCATCATTACTATCTCCATCAAAATTACCCTTTGCAACTCCTCTCCAGTCAGAATCCACACCCCACAAATGGTGAGTATTTACCGGCACAATAAAGTTTTCATAATTTGCTAAAAGCGCTAATGTTAAAGGTGATTTTTCTACATCGATATGATCATAATAATTTTTCGCTGCCTGTAAATCTGCAATCATTTGGTATAATGGTTTATTTTTTTTGGATAGATATAACCACATATAACTAATGTAATCACCATATGCCAAACTACCTGATGGGCTATTTTTAATATCCCAAATTTTATCATGTCCTACTCTGCCACTTATATTCAATGGAGATCTGTAGAGATCATTTGTGAAAGTATTAGAATATGCTTTAATATCTGATTCCAGATAAATAAAGCTTCCTCCCTCTGAAATTTCATATTGATAACATTCGTAGGGAAAGCTCATGGTAAAGCCACCGTGAGAAATATCTTCCGGCAAATCATTAGTATTCCAATATGGCCAAATATTAGCTCCTGAATTAGTATTGAATGATGTATTAAGCTTAATATAGTTCGATAGTTGTCGTATTTTTGTTAGATATTGTCCTTCTGAAGTTGCTCTATACATTTGCACAAATACTCTTCCTATTGAGCTTTGCATATTAAAGGGGCAAATTCCGATATGCTCTATTGGGGCATCATTTCGTTCTTTATAATAACCTATATTGCCAGGTTCAGTATACCATTGATCTTCATGATAATTAATGGTTTCTTTTGCTTTTTGTATAATATCATCAGCAATAACATTAAAAGTCATATTATTATATCGTCCACCTGATTGGTACAATATATTTTGAATGTTGCTATCTTTTTTAATAATCGCTGCAAACTTAGCCATAGGGTAAATTATGTTCGCACTATGAACTAAATGTCCATAAGCATTTCCATCACCTGGGGTTGTATTATAATGATCGGTTGACCATGCAGCCCCAGAAACACCACGATAATCAGAAATATTGCTTACGTTTGGTAGTTGCAGCAGATCTCTAAGATTATCTCTTCTATCAATTGTATTGCCTATACATTTTATTAAGGTTTTTGCATATTTTTCGTCATGCGTTTTTTCATACATCAATACCAATGCTTCCATGTTGGCTGGTACACCCCAAGAAAAAGCTTGCTGGTCAAAACTGACTGAGTTTCCCACCGAAATACTATACCCCATACTGTCAAAAAGATTCTGATAATAAGATTGGGCATAAGACTTTAGAGCAAATAACAGAATGAGGGTTATAAAGAGTTTTTTCATATTTTTATTTTTAAGATGTTCAAATGCATTTCAGGACCAATACAATTTATTTATTAAAACGAACAGGCTTCAGAAAACTAAATAACTCATTGGGAAGCTCATTCTGACAAGGATCATCTGAGCTCTTATTACTGTTAGGAGTACTTTTGATAACTTTTGCAGCAGAAAACATCACTATTCCTCCATCTTTCCTAAGGGTAACCAGTTCTTCATTTTGTGAACTTGAATCAAAGTTTCCAAAGCACATTACATTATCTTCGGTTTGTAAAAGAGGAAAACTTTCTGATCCAACACCATTTAAAATATTCCCGTTTAGTTTGTATACATTATACTCTCCATCAAAATTTCTGTGAGCAATAATTTCATCCACTCCACTACCATCAAGATTACCAACAGCTAACCCTCTCCATTCTGAAGCAGGTCCCCAATTGGTACGTTCAGCAATCTTTGTCATTATTCCATTATCATCTATATCGTAAACATGTATTCCGCTATATGCAGCATCAGGAGAATTTACAAGTAATACAATTTCATCTTTATCTTCATTATCAAGATTCCCTGAAGCTACTGCTGCAATTTTAGAATTTGCAGGTAAATTAAGTGCATTACTATAAACGGGCTGGGCAGTAGTTCCGTTAAATTTATATACAATGACTTCTGTATTATAGTTTCTGGCAACAATAAAATCATCTTTTCCTCCGCTGATAAAGTTTCCTGCAGCTACTCCTGCCCAATCGGATTGTGTCCCCCAGCCTGTAATCTTATCACTTTCAATAATATTATTATTTTCAATTTTTAAAACGTAAATACCATTATCAGCGTTATTAGAATGATTGCTTAATGCTATCATCTCACTTTTATTATCTCCAAAAAAATCACCAGCCGCAATTCCTCTCCAGTCAAATGAATTTCCATAAACTTTAGGGTTCGGAAACTTATAAAACATTCTGCCCTGAGGCTTCATAATACCTATCATCCCATCGAAATTTCTGATTACGACAAACTCATCTTTGGCTTCTCCATAAAAACGTCCATTCGCAACTCCTTTCCAATCAGAAGCCGCTCCCCACTCATGATCTGTATGGGTAGGCACAATTAACTTTTCATGAGCTGCTAAAAGGGCGATTGTAAGAGAAGAGTAATAAGATAAATTATTGATGGGGATTTTAGTATAGTAATTTTTAGCTGCATAAAAATCGTCAACTAACTGATATATTTTTCTATCATAATCTGAAAGACATAGCCATCTATAAGAAATATAATTATCAAATGATGCTTCGGGAGTTATAGCTCCAGACTTAACATCCCAGGATTTACTATGATCACCAACTCCTACATGGATGAATAAAGGAGATGACGAAATATCCTTAGCTAAGGTATTAGAATAGGCTTTCATGTCAGAATCGGTATAAATAAGATTTCCACCCATTAGAATTCCATACTTCCAACATTCGTATGGAAAAGCTATAGTTAAGCCCGCGTGAGAAATATCATCAGGAAGTAAAGCATTCTTTTTCCAATATTTCCAAGTATTTGCCCCCAGATTGGGATCAAGAACGGTATTCAATTTTAAGAAATTAGCAATTTGATTAAGTTGTTTAAGATATTCCACATCATCTGTTGCCCTATACATTTGTACCAAAACCCTCCCCATAGAACTTTGCATATTAAATGGAGAAATTATACCCTTATGCTTTATTGGTGGGGAATCAACATTAATGGAATCTCTTTCTTTATAATAACCTATAATATTGTTAGAATTAGGAGAAGACTCAGTATGCCATTGATCCGCATGATAAAGAAGGGTCTCTTTCACCCTATCTATCAAATCATTAGCAATAATAAGGTATTTTTTGCCAGCGTAGCGACCAGGAGGAATCGAATCCGACTTCAAATTGTGAAGTGTCAAATCTTTCTTCACTATTGCGGCAAATTTAGCCATAGGATATGTAATATTAGCGCTGTGCACCATATGAGCATAAGTATCTCCTGAATCCTCAGTTGTATTATAATGATTGGTAGACCATGCAGCACCAGAAATTCCACGGTAATCAGATATATTACTAATGCCAAATTGTTGTAGATTTAGCAGGTCTCTAAGATCATCTCTTCTGTCAATTACATTACCCATACATCGTATCAAAGTATTAGCATATTTAGGATCATGCGTTTTTTCATACATCAATACTAATGCTTCCATGTGAGCAGATGTTGCCCATGAAAAATCAGTTTGATTTCCACTTTCGGAATACCCAAGGTGGACATCATACCCCATACTATCAAAAAAATCCCGATAATAAGATTGAGCATAAGACTTTAATACAAGTAATATTGTGAGAATTGTAAAGAGTTTTTTCATAGTAATAGTTTTAGATTTTAAGATCATTTAAAGGGAGTTATTTCCCGCGATTTTGGCAAAACAAATATAAAATTTTCAATCACAAACCTGTGTATTTATTTCAAAGGATGAGAAGAACACCATTTTTATGCGCTGACATAAGATTATAAGCGAAATACATGAAAAAAAATTGAGAAAAAAGTAAAAAAGAAAACCTTCAGTGATTACTGAAATGGGCACAAAATAAAAAAGTACACTTTCAAAAAGTGTACTTTCTTTGGGTGAATGATGGGTCTCGAACCCACGACCTTCGGAACCACAATCCGACGCTCTAACCAACTGAGCTACAATCACCGTTTTCTGAGTGCAAATATAGGACAATTTCCTCAACTACCAAACAATTCCGTCAAAATTTTTCAAAGAAATTAATTTCTCAGACGTAAAGCCCTCAGCATAAGTAACTCCCGATAATCGGCCTAAATCCTGCGCTCGGTATGTTAAGCTCTCATAAAAGTCTTTTGTCGTAATAGGAGTCTCAGGCTCTTTAGAAGTCGGGTCATAAAACTGAGTTTTGTAGGCCATGCAAGCTTCTAATTTTGTATTAAGATGTTCTGAAATGTCAATTACAAATTCCGGTTTGATATCTTTCCATTGGATATAGTGAAAAACATGTTTAGGTCTCCATACTTCCTGATTGTCTCCATCCAATACGGTTTCAATTTTTCTCAGCCCGGACAAAAAGCACGCATCCGACACTAATTTCGCTCCTTTTGCATGGTCTGGATGTCTATCATCAATTGCGTTGGCCAACACGATTTCTGGTCTGTATTTACGAATCATTTTTACGATCCTCATTTGGTACTCTTCAGAATTTACCAAAAAACCATCTTTCATTCCCAGATTCTCTCTGGCGGAAAGCCCTAAGATTTTAGCAGCATCAGCCGCTTCTGCATTTCTGGTTTCATCAGTTCCCCTTGTTCCCAATTCTCCTCTCGTAAGATCTACAACCACACATTTTTTTCCTTCAGAAACCATTTTAGCAATAGTTCCTCCACATCCAAGTTCTACATCATCAGGATGGGCGCCAAAAGCAAGTATATCAGTTTTCATAAATTCAAAGATAGGATTTAAAATAAAAACTTCCCAAACATTACGAATGGGAAGTTTTAATATCTATAATTTAAAATTTAAATTACTTATTGATTTCTGCATTTAATTTTACAGCATCCTGATAAGTAGGATCTAGCTGTAAAGACTTAGCTACATAATCTTTTGCTTTTGCCGCATCAGAATCTTTGCTCATATAAGCTACCGCAAAGTAAGCGTAAGCAAGAGTCTGCTTGTTAGCCTCCTGATCAGCTGGTTTTACTGTACTGATGAATTTTTCATAAGCCAATTTTGCCGCATCATTGTTTCCAGCTTGCTGGTAAGAATACCCCTGGCTGTAATATGCAGGAGCCCAATCAGGAAGAAGAGCTGACATTTTTTGCCATGTAAGAATTGCTCCGTTCCAGTTTTTAATATCCTGGTAAGCTGTTGCTAATTTAAATAGAGCATCAGAATCCTGGTTGTTTGCCGCCACCTGCTGTTTCAATGCTTCAATTGCAGGGTTAGTAGGTCCTTTATCAACTTCTGATTGAGACACACCACCGCCACCTGCGATGTTAGCTAATTCCAGATCCCATTTCATGGTCTCATCTTTAGCAGCTTTTGCAATAGCAACTTTCTGCTGAGCTTCCGTCATTAAAGCTGTTTTTTTAGCAGCATCCTTTTCATCTTTTGCTAAACCTGCAGCGATAAGTCCTTGTAAACCTTGGTCAGCAGGCTGTACTCTTGTTTTTTCAGCCTGAGAAACGAAAGTATCCATATTCTGCTTAGCATCAGTATAGTTTTTATCTGCATACGCCTGGTAAGCTCTTAATTTGAACTTAATAGGATCATCGATTTTATCAAAGATTTTATCCAATACCGTTTTAGAGTTTGCATAATCTTCATTCGTGAAGTATAACTTAGCAATTTCTAATTGAGTATATGGATCTTCGTCAGCATATTTTGTATAGTTGATAAGATCCTGTGTTGCTTTTGCATTTTGTTGGTATCTGATATCATAACCAGCCAATGCCTTATATGCAGGAGCATAAGTAGCATCTACACCAATAGCTTTATCAATGTTTTGTTTAGCTTGCTGCCATTGTTGTGCTGCCATCCATAAAGTTGCCATTCTTGTATAAACGGAAGCTTTATTTTTAGCACTAGGTAATGCTTTATCATAAGCAGACATAGCCTCTCCCGGCATTCTCTTTAATCTGTAAGCATCTCCTAATGTATAGTAATAGTGTGCAGGAACACCTTTTTTCTGAGCTTTCTCAATCGCTTTAGTCAAAAACTGGATAGCTAGATCTGGTGAACTGTTTTTTTCAAATAAAGTTAAAGCTTCTGCCGCTCTGAACAGCACTTCAGCATCTTTTTCTCTTGAATCAGTAACTACTTTTTGAATTTCAGCAATGGCATTTTTATCTCCTTTACCTAATTTAACAGCAGCTAAACCAATTTTGTTTAGATAGCTTTTATTGTCAGCAGCTAAACCTTTGTTGAAATTTTCAGTTGCTTTAGCATAGTCTGGCTCTCCTTGTCTTAAGAAAGTATTTCCTAAATAGAAGTAGTTATCAGCTGTAGGCTCTTTAGCGATCATTTCAGTGAAATTTGTTTTTGCCTGCGCAAATTTATCACTGTCTATACTGTTAATACCATCCTGCAATGTCTGTGCAGAGGCAAAACCGGTAAAAAATACCACGGCTGCTCCAAAAGCAATCTTCTTTACATTCATATTCATTATATCTTTCATTTTATATTTTCTAATAATTGAGTTATATTCTACACAATTTTCAGACCAAATCAATATTTTATTAGGGATAAATTGTGAATTTAATTTTTTTAACGCATTTGTACCTCTCTCTTATAGATGTTATAAGGCTGCAGACCTTCTTTCTGTACAATCTTTTGGCCTAAATGGGTACATGAAAACCTGATAAATCCATTAGCAATATTAAAATTGCCTTCGTTAATAAGGAAATAAAGTACTCTTGTAAACGGATATTCCATGGTACGAAGCCCCTCGAAATCTGCTGTGTATGATTTTCCTTTCTCAACCACAGGAAGAACTTTCACCATATCTCTCAACCTTTCTGAAGTTTTATCATAAGGACGGCTAAAAGTGTTAAGTCCAACAACGCCAATTTTGTTCGGATATTTTCCTAATTCCTCGATAATCTGTTGATTTCCCGGAATAATGGAAAATTTAAGGTCTTTTGGTTGTTTTTTAAGTTTTTCTGCAACAAAATTCAGATTACTTGAATTGGTTCCATCGAAGATAAATTCTTTTTTATCAGATACCAGCCCACTGTTGATTTCCTCCATGGAAATACTTTCTTTAGGAGAATCTTTAGGAACCACAAATACGACTGCATCTGCAGCAAATTTGGAAGGAAGAAACTTCAAGTCTGTTCTTTCCTCATATGTTTTTATTTCTTCTGGGGTAAGATTTCTGGACATTACCACTGCTTTAGCACTTCCCTTAAGAAGATCAAGAAGTCCTAAATCTTCTTTCTTGGTTTCTACTTTGATGTGGGTGTCAGGATAGTTGATCATATAGCCCTCAGCTAATGCCTCTGTAACGCTTTGAAAAGATTCGTCAGTGAAAATTGTAAGATCACCTTTGTGATAGGAAGGAGCGTTTTTCTCCTTTTTGCAGCCTGCAAGCATTATGCTTAAAGCAAAAACTACTGCAAGCTTAAAACTATTCTTCATTTCTCGATTTTTTAATTCTTGAGATCGCCCTGTAAATTCTGAAAATACCATAAATAACCAGCAATACTCCTAATGGATAAGCAATAGCAGGTTCTAAATTAGTAAAGAAGAATTTGTAGACAATCACTACAATTCCTAAAACGATATAAAACAATCCCGTAACCAGGGATAACCAATTGAACATCATGTAACAAAAATACCAAAAAAAATAAAAAGAGAAGCATATGCTTCTCTTTTTATTTATATTTTGAATAAATAAGTCTTATTCAAAGTTCATAGTAAATGGTACACTATAGTAAGATCTAACGCTCTCCCCGTTTCTCTTCGCAGGAGTCCATTTTTTAAGTTTCTTAACTACACGCATAGCTTCACTGTTAAAGTCGCCATTTGGAGATTTCTCTTCAATAGTAACATTTGAAACAGTTCCGTCTTTTTCTACAACGAACTTAAGCTTAGTTTTAAGCGTCCCTTCACCTCCTTCCATTAGAGAAGTATCAAAGTTATCTCCTAAGAATTTTCTTAATGCTCCCATACCTCCAGGATATTCTGCAGACTGGTCAACATCTTTATAGATCTCGTTAGGATTATTTGCTTTTACCTCTGCTGTACTAGCTTTAGTACCTGTAGATGGTGGCGGTGGCGGCGGCGTATAAGCTGGAGCCTTTACCCCCTCCTGATTGTTCAAACCAGTTGTAGTTTCCAACTGCTTAGAAATCGGTGGTGGTGGAGTTTCAATTTTCGGAGCTTTTACAGGCTCAGGAACTACGTTCTGAATCACCTCAATTTTCTCTTCTTCTTTTGGAGGAGGAGGAGGTGGTGGTTCTTCGTCTTTAGGCTGCTCGATAATTGGTTCTTCTTCGATAATATCTACAAGGTCTGCCTTTACTTCTTGCTTAGGCGGAGCTGTAAGATTTTTAATCGTAAGATAGATGAACGGAGACAAAGCTGCCAAAAGGAATAAAGCTGTTCCGATGATAAAAGACTTTGTTAAAAGTCTCGGATACTGATGTCTAATATCGTAGGCACCATATTCCTTGTTTCTATTTTCAAATACGATCTCGTCTAAAGTAAGATTCTGACCGTATACATTTTCATCTGCCATAGATTAGATATACAATTTTATGGTTAAATTACTTTGTAGCAGCCGGTGCAGCAGCACCTCCTACTTTCTTCTCATAAATAGCTTTTTCCCAAGGCTTGATATCAGTAACCCCGTACTGCTCACTTTTGGTAATTGCCATTTCGTCAAGAATATCAACAAAGTTCTTATATATAGCATCGTCAGTTGGCTTGATGATCACGGTAAATTTCGTTTGATCTGCAGCTCTAGATTTTGCCTGCTGAATTACTTTTCTAATTCCTTCTCTATCAAGAGTAGTTTCCATAAGAGTTTGGTCATTCAAGGATGTAGCATCCTGCTGGTGCCAAAAAACTCTATTGTTTTTTCCTAATAAAATAGAAATTGAGTTAGAAAGTTTAATTTCTGTTGGAGGTGGTTTTTGTTTTTCATCTTTCGGTTTAGCCGGAAGACCCAAATCCATAACGTTCGGTTTGCTGAACGTAGTTGTGAACATAAAGAAGGTAATCAATAGAAAACCCAAGTCCACCATCGGAGTCATATCGACTCTGGTGTTTTGCTTCTTGGAACGGACCTTGCCGCCCTTGCCGCCTTTTTCTTGTACTTGTACTTCTGCCATTTCTATCGATATTATTCGTTAGGTTTACCTTCTTGTGATGTAATCAACCAAAATTTAAGAAAATCAATATCTCTTAAACCTTCAAATAAGCTTTTCACTTTAGGGTATTGAGTTGTAACGTCACCTTTAATAGCTAACTTGTAGTCAGGGTTAACGCTCAAACTTTCTTTTACCCAATCAATTAATTGCTTATTTGTACTGTCCATAGGAATTCCTGATGGACTTCTATAATTTTTCTGCTCATCTGCAGGCATATCCAAGTACCCTTTAAGCTGGTTCATTGGAACTCCAATTGCCTGAACTTTCTGGAAAGCAGCTTTTTGGTTGTTGTCAAAAGTAATACCATACTTTTGTCCCATTTTATCCAAAAGAGCAATTCTTTCTGATGCATTTTCTACTGGCTGGAAATAGAATTTTCCGTCCGGAGTAGCGTTGATAGTCATTAAACTAGCATCAGGAAGCAATTTTTCCGAAATTGAAGATGGCGGTTTGATCTGCTCCACGTCAGGTTTTTTAAACTGAGTGGTCAAGATAAAGAACGTAAGAAGTAGGAACGCAACGTCACACATTGCGGTCATGTCCGTTACGACTCCATGTCTTTTAGGTTTGACTCTCGCCATTATTATAAAATATTTTTAATTAAACTTCTTTTAATTGCTAATGCAAATATCTTGCTAATTCTTAGTTGAATTCAGCGAAAGATTGTTGGATACTCATAGAGATCTCGTCGATCTTGTAAGTTAATCCATCAATTTTAGATGTAAAGAAGTTATAAAGGATAATAGCGATTGCTGAAGTACCAATACCTAATGCCGTGTTGATCAAGGCTTCAGAGATACCTGTAGATAGAGCAGCAGCATCCGGAGTACCACCTCCTGAACCTAATGCAAAGAACGCTTTGATCATCCCGATTACAGTACCAAGAAGTGCGATTAGCGTTGCAACAGTACCTAAAGTAGAAAGGATCATCATGTTTTTCTCAAGCATTGGCATCTCAAGAGTAGTAGCTTCTTCGATAGCTTTGTTAAGAGCTACCATTTTCTGCTCTTTATTTAATGTAGTATCGTGAGAAAGTGCTTTGTAAGTAGTAAGACCTTCTTTTACTACGTTACCAACAGAACCTTGTTGTCTGTCACACTCTTCGATAGCTTCGTCAATTTTGTTTTGGTTTAGTAAGCTTCTTACTTGAACAACGAAGTTGTCTAAGTTTCCTTTTCCAGCCGCTTTACCAAGAACGAAATATCTTTCAAAAGAGAAAACGATTACAGTAATCATGAAAGTAATCAAGATTGGTACGATAACCCCTCCTTTGTAGATAATACCTAAAAACGATTCTGGGTGAATGTCTTTTCCTTCAACACTTGAAAAAGCTACAGAACCACTTCCTAGTTTATCTGCATCTTTAAAGTTTCCTGGGCTACCAAGAACGAATAAATAAATACATACTCCTATAGCAAATAGAATAGGAATAATAACAGCTGGATTTAAACCTCCTGCCTTTCTAGCAACTACTTGCTCATCATTTTTTGAAACATTCATTTCCATATTTAACTAAATTATATTGTTTTAAAATTTTACAGGGTGTAAATTAAAGGCAAAATTAATTAAAATGCAAGAGTCTTAATTAAACATTTTGCTTTTTTTTGATAAAGAAAATTTAATACGATTTCGAAATAGTAATTATTTTAAATTATTTTATTTATTTTTTCCAAATTTAACATTTGAATTAAAAAATCAAAAAAATAAGACACCCATTTTTTTTAATTTCCCAATGTTAATTTTTTTTTAAATTACGATATTCACAATACGGTGAGGGACTACAATGATTTTTTTAGGGGTTTTACCCTCCAAAATCTGTTGCATTTTCTCGTTCGAAATCACCAAATCTTCCACTTCCTTAGCAGATAATTGAGCTGAAAGTGAAATTTTGAACTTCATTTTACCATTTACGCTTACCGGATACTCAATTTCGTCTTCAACCAGATAATCTTCATTTAATGCCGGGAATCTTTCAAATTCTATCGATGTATCGTGTCCTAATAAACTCCATAGTTCTTCACAGATGTGAGGAGCATACGGAGAAATGATAACGGCCAGTGGTTCTAAAATATTGCGCTTGTTGCATTTTATTTTCTGAAGCTCGTTCACCGCAATCATAAATGAAGATACAGAGGTATTGAAAGAGAAATTTTCAATATCATATACAACCTTCTTTATTAAGGTATGTAAAACTTTGTATTCTGCTTTTGAAGGTTCTTCGTCTGAAACTTCAAATACTTCACCGTTGAAATACAGGTTCCAGAATTTTTTAAGGAAACCATACACTCCGCTTAGCCCTTGTGTATTCCAAGGCTTGGATTGCTCCAATGGTCCTAAGAACATTTCATATAATCTTAACCCATCCGCTCCGTACTCTTCACAGATGTCATCAGGATTTACTACGTTATATTTTGACTTGGACATTTTTTCTACTTCACGGTCTGTGATGTATTTTCCATCTTCAAGAATAAATTCTGCATGAGCATAATCCGGTCTCCATGCTTTGAAAGCTTCAGTATCCAATTCGTCTGAGGTACCTTTTAATAAGGATACGTCTACGTGAATCTGCTGAGTCTGGTAATCTTTAGCTAAATTTTTAGATACATATTGATTAGTTCCATCAATTCTGTATACAAATGCACTCATTCCTAAGATCATCCCCTGGTTGATCAATTTCTGGAATGGCTCATCATGATTGATATATCCTCTGTCTTTTAAGAACATGTTCCAGAAACGGGAATATAACAAATGTCCGGTTGCGTGTTCGCTTCCTCCTATATATAGGTCTACCTGTCCCCAATAGTCTGAAAGATTCTTTGCACAGAATTCTCCGTCATTTTGCGGATCCATATATCTCAGGAAATACCATGAGCTTCCTGCCCAACCTGGCATGGTAGATAATTCTAACGGGAAAATTGTTTTATCATCCACCAGTTCTGTAGCGACTACCTTCTGGTTAGCTTCATCCCATGCAAATTCTTTAGCATTTCCTAATGGCGGATCTCCGTCTTCTGTAGGTAAATATTTTTCAACTTCAGGAAGTTCCAATGGTAAAGCAGAAGTCGGCAACGTGTAAGGCATCCCATCCTTATAATATATAGGAACAGGTTCTCCCCAATAACGTTGTCTTGAGAAAATAGCATCACGCTGTCTGTAATTTGTAGTTCCATGACCGATTCCTTTCGTTTCGATCTCTGAAATTATTTTTGACTTTGCCTCATTATAATTCAATCCGTTTAAGAAATCAGAGTTTACACAAACGGAGTCTTTGGAATCAAAAGATTTTTCCTGAACGTCTTCTTCAGTTTCTACAACTTTTTTGATTTCAAGGTTGAATTTCTTTGCAAATCTATGATCACGTTCGTCATGTGCAGGAACTGCCATCACAGCACCTGTTCCATATCCCATCAATACATAGTCTGAAATATAGATCGGCATTTTTTCGTTGCTGAACGGGTTGATTGCATAACTTCCTGTGAAAGCACCGCTCACGTTTTTCACGTCAGACATTCTGTCTCTCTCTGTTTTTTTGGAAGTTTCTTCAATATAAGTATCTACTTCTACTTTTTGAGCATCCGTAGTAATGGTTTCTACCAAAGGATTTTCCGGAGCCAATACCATGAAAGTAGCTCCAAAGATGGTATCAGGTCTTGTTGTAAACACTTCAACAATTTCGTCATAACCTTCTACCTGAAACTGAACCTGTGCTCCCTGAGATTTCCCAATCCAGTATTCCTGGGAATCTTTCAACGGCTGCGGCCAGTCTAATGTACTTAATCCTTGTAATAATCTTTCAGAGTATGCAGAGATTCTCATGCTCCACTGCATCATTTTCTTTTGGAAAACAGGGAATCCTCCTCTTTCAGATTTACCGTCTTTCACTTCATCATTGGCCAATACTGTTCCTAATGCAGGACACCAGTTTACAGTGGTTTCAGCTCTGTAAGCAAGACGATAGTTTAACAGGATATCTTCTTTATCAAGATCAGAAGCAATTTTCCATTCTTCTGCTGTGAAGTTTAATTCGTCATTCTGATTAGCATGTAATCCTTCTGTTCCTTTTTCTTCAAAATGCTTAATCAAAGAATCAATAGCTTCTGCCTTATCTGTATTTTTATTATACCATGAGTGATACAACTGGATAAAAATCCATTGTGTCCATTTATAATAAGAAGCATCTGAAGTTCTTACTTCTCTGCTCCAGTCGAATGAGAAACCGATTTTTCTCAGCTGCTCTTCGTATCTGTTGATATTCTGTTCTGTAGTAATAGCCGGATGCTGTCCTGTCTGAATAGCATACTGTTCAGCAGGAAGTCCAAAGCTGTCATATCCTACCGGGTGAAGAACATTAAATCCCTGATGTCTTTTATATCTCGCATAGATATCCGAGGCAATATATCCCAGCGGGTGACCTACGTGAAGTCCTGCTCCGGATGGATACGGAAACATATCGAGTACATAAAACTTGGGTTTATCTGTATTATTAGAGGTTTTATAGGTTTGATTTTCCTCCCAGTATTTCTGCCACTTTTTTTCTATCTGCTGATGATCGTAAAACACTTTATATATATGTTATATGTTAGACTGAATTATTTTTCTTTTTAACAAGATTCACAAAATTAATGATTTTAAAGTAAATAGAAATTGAATTTATGATGAATTACCATTTACCCTCAACAAAAAAATCTCATCCGGGGATGAGATCTATTTTTATGTCCTGAAGTATATTATTATTGAGGAACTCTTTTAAATGTATAAGTTCTTGTTTGAAATATAGTAGGATCCTGAGTCTCTTCTCTTACCGCAAGATTGAGCGTATTGGCATCCAAAGTAATAACCTTTGCATTTTGCGGTTCTACTATTCCCTGAATTTTCATCTGAACGTCTTTTCCTTCCTTGTTATAGGTATAATTAAATTTTATATCTGAAAGAATAGCACACTGACCAGGTGTAGCAGTATCTCCCCAGTTCGTTTTCCCTCCTTTGGAATCAGGGCTGAACCACCATCTTGTCTGTTTCTGACAGTCAGTATAAGTAATCGTGTTAGAAACCGGGTCTTCACCAACTTCTACAGTGGTAACTACTTCTTTTAACGGTTGCCATGTCCCAACAAGAGGAGCTTCCAGAACAGTATCATTGTCATCACTACAGCCAGTAGCTGCAACAAACAAAGACAAACCTGCAAATAGTAATGCTAATTTCTTCATAGATCAATTTTTTCAAGCGCTAAAATTATAATTTTTTTGATTTATATTACTATTTTTTATGAAAAATTATTTCATTGACATTTATTTATATATATTTTAAAACAGCCAGACCTCATTTCCCCTCTATTTAACAAATAATGAATACATGAGCACCATTCATTTTATTAAAAAAGTTATTTTTGCAAGAAAGAAAATACAAATGCAGGATATTACGAAAAACAATTTTGATTTTATACGCGTTCTCCTTGCCTTTATTGTCTTCCTCGGACATCTTGGCACCCTCAGTAATTCTCCTGATCTTAAAATTTTTGAGTACAGCCCTATAGAAATTGCCGTTTTCGGCTTCTTTGCAGTCAGCGGATTTCTTATAGCAAGGAGTTATGAAAGGTCTTCAAGCCTGAAAAGTTATTTAAAAAAGAGAATCAAAAGAATTGTTCCCGCTTACTTATTGGTTATTTTTTTATGTGCTATTTTATTAAGTTTGGTAAGTACTTATTCTTTCACTGAATATTTTAGCAATACACAAGTTTACAAATACCTTTTCTGGAATTCATTATTTTTAAATTTCAAAGCACCCTGGCTTCCCGGAGTTTTTGGAAATCAAGCTGTAAATGGCGCTCTTTGGACACTGAAAATAGAGATGTGCTACTATTTTGCTGTCCCTTTGTTGTTTTTACTTTTTGGAAAGAATAATAAATACAGAAATATAAGTTTAGTTATTTTATACTTTTTGTCCCTTGTTTATTTAAATTATTTTGAGTCATTAAATAAAATTTCACTTGCCAAGCAGCTTCCCGGAACATTATCTTATTTTATCCCAGGAATGCTGATTTACTTTAATTTCGATCAATTTATCAAACATAAAAATCTCATTTTTATCATCGCTCTTGCTACCGTTTGGATTGATTTATATTTAAAAATTCAGCTTTTTTCTCCAATGATGATTGGTGCTATCGTTATGTATATTGCCTATTCATTCAAATTCTTAAATAATTTCGGAAAATATGGTGATTTCACCTACGGAATTTACATTTTCCACTTCCCAATTATCAGAACTTTCCAGACCTTAGGATTGTTTGAGGATTACAATCCGTTTGTAATGGCTCTGGTATGCATGTTGGTAGTTATTGCTGTAGGGGTAAGCTCGTGGCACCTTTATGAAAAAAGATTTTTATAATTTTACAATTCAAAAAGCATAAATGAAAGATCTTGTCTCCATTATCACTCCCTGTTATAATTCTGCAGAATTTATTGAGGAAACCATACAGTCTGTTCTTAACCAAACCTATGAAAACTGGGAATGGCTGATCACTGATGACCTTTCTAAAGATAATACGGTTGAGATCATCAGAAAATATAATGATCCTAGAATAAAACTGCAAGTATTGGAGCAAAATGGAGGAGCAGGAAATGCCCGAAATAAAAGTCTTGAAAGAGCTGATGGAAGATATATTGCGTTTCTCGATTCCGATGATTTGTGGTATCCCGAATACCTGGAAAGCATGATTACGTTTCTTCAGCAAAATAATGCAGAACTGGCGTATTGCAACTACTCAAGATGTGATGAATATACAATGGAACCGATTTTAAAAGATTTCGAAGCCGACAAAATTGTTACTTTTTCGAATTTACTTAAAACCTGCAGACTGGCTCCGGTTTCCACCATTTACGATACCAAAAGAGTCGGGAAATTTTTCTTTCCGGTAAAAAGTAAGCGTGAAGATCATGTCATGTGGCTGAATTTGTTGAAAGTAATTCCTAAAGGTTATCCGGTAAAAAAGACAATGGCCAAATACAGAATGCGTGAAAACAGTGTTTCCAGAAATAAAAAAAACATCATCAAAGATCAATATCTTGTCTATAAAGATTTCATGGGATTCTCAACAGTAAAATCATTGTATTATACGGCTAACTGGGCGTTAAACGGATTCCTGAAGTATTCTAAAATTTTCAATTAATGGAATATTCAAAAGAGTTCAAAGCCGCTCTGAGTGCTTTTTCCGGCCCCGAAAAGGACAAACTAATTTTCAGACTCCTGAGAAAGGATAAATTATTATCTAAAAAACTCTACTTCGAACTTATTGATCCGGAAACTACGGATGATAAGAGAAATTCCATGGAAGATCATGTGGAGGAACAGGTTCTTTTAGCATCAAAATATGTGGGAAATGCCAAATATTTTCTGACGATCGTTCGAAAAATAAGTGCTGAAATTACAGAACATGTAAAAATTACCACGGATAAATTCGGGGAAGTTTCTTTGAACCTTCTTCTCATCAATAAGGTATTGGAAAACAACAGTGACCTCAGCAGACAAAGATTCGACAATGTTTACAAGCTTTATATTTATATCATCAATAAAGTATTTAAATCTCTGATTCTGATAAAGAAACTGGATGAAGATTACTGGATGGAAATTGATGAATACCTTCGTGACACTCAGAATAAACTTTTAGAAAATCACTATCTTCAGAAACTTTGTATTAACAATGGCCTTGACTTCAATTGGCTGGAATGCGACAGGATTCCAGATAACATTGATCAGATGATGAAAGACATTAAAAGCCAGGGATTCTTAAGATAAAATTTTCTGAAGAATCATTCTGGTAGAATCAGGTTTCTCATCAACAAATCTTCCGGCATTTTGAGACATCGAGATAAGTTCTTCTCTGTTCTCTTCATTGATAAGAAATAAAACAAATTCTGCGGCTGTATATTCGTCAGGAAAGGCCTTTCCACCATTAGCAGAGATCAGATCGTCAGCCTCCGGATTTTTTTTGTAATGATTCCCAAAAATGACAGGAACGCTAAAGGTTGCTGCCTCCAGAATATTATGAAGTCCGGCATCATGAAAACCTCCGCCTACAACCGCTACATCTGCATAAGAGTATAGTTTTGACAATAGACCAATGCTGTCTATAATCATAATCTGAGAACTGAAAGTTGAAGGTTGGGAGCGTTGTATTTCGCTGTACAGTAAAGCATCCGGAAATATATTTTTCAAATGCTCTACTCTTTTCAGATCGTGAGGTGCTATAATAAGTTTCACCGTGTTATTTTTTCGGGAAATGACTTCTGCTATTTTCTCTTCTGCCTGCCATGAACTTCCAAAAACAACTACTTTACGCTCTCCTTTAAAGTCTGCAATGAAATCTATATGATTATCCCTTTCGCGAAGCTGTTTCACTCTGTCAAATCTTGTATCTCCCGTTACAGAAGATTTTATCAACCCTACACTTTTCGCCAAAGCCAATGAAAACTGAGTCTGATGAAAAAACCAGTCTACATTTTTCTGAAGCTGCTTTACAAACCATTTCCCATAGGAGGTAAAGAAAGATTGTCTTTCATAAAACAATGCAGAAATCACATAAACCTTCACTCCTTGATTTTTCAGCTCAGCAAGAAGATTGTACCAATAATCATACTTAACCGTAAAAAATAGTTCAGTATTAAACTGGGCTATAAATTCTTTTACCGTACTTTTTTTATCGAAAGGTAAATAACAGATAGCATCTGCAATATGTTTCTTTTTAATGACATTCTCATATCCTGATGGTGAAAAGAAAGTCACCAGAACTTTGTGTTGAGGAAAATTTTCTTTAAGCTTCTCCAGCACAGGTAATCCCTGTTCATATTCGCCCAGACTTGCTGCATGCATCCAAATCACTTTATCGGTTTTTGAAAATGCAGATTTCACTTTACTTAAAGATTCCTTTCTTCCTTCAACGCCTTTTTTAGTTTTATCATTAATCAATGCAAAAACCTTCATTCCGAAAGTAAGGAAACCTATAAATATATTGTAGAGAAAAGCCATTTTATTATTCTTTAATTTCAATTCTGTCATGATCCGTAGGAGGATTGGATATGACTAAAAACTCAATTTCTTCAGTGGATTCATTGGAGATAAAATGTTTTGATCCTGCTTCAATGGATATAGATTCTCCCTGACCAATTAAGAATTTTTCTTCATTAATGTAGAATACCGCTTCTCCTTTCAGAATATAAAAAAACTGTTCTGCCACTTTATGAAAATGCAATTTTTCTGAAGTTCCTGCAGGCATCTTCTCCTGCTTTACGGATAAGCTTTGTGTATTTTTAAGGATCCAGCTGTCGCATTGGTTTCCCCAGGTGTAATGTTCTGAATTATCTTTAGAGTGTATCATTTAAATAGATGGGCGATAAAAAGTAATGCAGGCGTAAATAAAACAACAAATAAAAAGATGGTAGCAAATGTAATTCTCGGTTTAGCCTGATCATCAACGGCAGATCTGAACATATAGTCCTGAATATTCATAAAAATCACAGCCAGTAGCAAAAAAAGAATTCTCAATCCAATTTTCATAACTAAAAACTGAGCATTCATATTCTGAGCTGTAATCTCTACAGGGAAATTAGTGTCTTCGGGATGTCTCATACCATACACAAACAGAGCATATAATCCCAGACCCAATACAGGCATCAGAAAAGCATATATTCTTCCACCAAATCCATCCGCTTTCCCTTCCATATCAAAATGTACAGGAATTCTCTCCGGCAAAGTATTATAATTTTTCAGGGTAAACCACCACAGAAAAACAACTAATCCAAAATTAAAAATATCAAAAATTGTAAAAAGAATATTTTCCATTTCAGATGAGATTGAATCAGGATTAGATTACACTTTTCAGCACTCTCAGTTTATGAGTGTGTTTATTCATTTCTTTATTAAAAATCCCGGTAGAATCCAGTGTATCAATTCTTACTTTTCCCGAAGCATGGATGATCTTTTGATTCTCCAGCATAATTCCTACGTGAATAATTTTTCCTTCTGCATTTTCAAAGAAAGCAAGATCTCCCGGCTGTGTTTCTTCTATGAAAGTAAGTGGTTCTCCCACCTCAGCCTGCTGTGATGCATCTCTCGGTATTTTAATATTATGGATTTTATAAACCAGTTGGGTAAATCCGGAGCAGTCTACTGCAAAAAAGCTTTTGCCACCCCACAGATAAGGTACATTAAGGAATTCTTTCGCCGTCAATGCAATACTTTCACGCACATCATGACTTCTTCTGGAAGCAACCACCGGAAACTCTACTTCTGATCCCATAGAAAGTAAAGTTTTCCCATCGTTCATGAGTACAGAAGAAAAATCTTCGGTAACAACAGTCACTTTTCTATTGGCTAGTTCTTCATCTGTCACTGGTTTCAGCTGTTTGGTATCCATCCATCCTTCATAGCCATCATAGTGCATTTTTATTTTGGTCCAGTTTTTATCTACTTCCAAAATATCTGCACTTTCACCAAACAATATTTCCGTAACAATTTCAGCTCTGTCAGAATTTTCTGCACGAACGGGTGCCACTGTAACAATACAAATTCCTTTATTCATTAACTCTCAATTTAAAGATTGAATAATTTAAAGATTAAAAATACCATCTGTACTTTCTTTAAATGTCGTAATCTTTGGATATTTTAATTACTTTCTGCGAAGAAAATTAACTCCATCACGCAAAGGTAAAATAAGATTTTCAAAATCTTCGTCTTTTGCCGCTAAATCATTTAATTCCTGAATAGACTGCGTAGATTTCAGCTTTGGGTTTTCCTCCAAAACTTTTCCATACCATAGCACATTATCAAAAAGGATTACGGTTCCGGATTTTGTATGGGGTTTAATCAGTCTGAAATATTCGGCGTAGTTTTCCTTATCGGCATCTACAAAAATCAGATCAAAAAATTCATCTGTTTCTTTTAAATATTCTTTGGCATCCTGAAGTTTAAAATCAATCTGACCGGCATATTCGCTAGATTCGAAATATTTTCTGGGAAGATAAGCAAGGTCTTCGTTGACGTCCAGCGTAGTAATTTTTCCGTCTTTTGCTAATCCTGATGCCAGACATAAGGTAGCATATCCCGTGAATGTTCCTATTTCAAGAATACTTTTCGGCTGCAGCATCTGGGAAATAATAGTCAGTAATCTTCCCTGCTGATACCCGGAAATCATATGAGGCTGTGTTGTTTTCTGATAAGTCTCTCTTCTCAGCTTTTTCAGAATTTCGGATTCCGAAGAAGCGTGTGCTTCCAAATATCTGTCCATTTCAGGATTCTTTTCTTCAAAAAAACTCATACCATTTTAATTTAAACAAATTTAAGGATTTTAAAGCTAGTTTTTAAATTCAACAAGAAGTTACAAAAAAAGAGAGAAATTAATCCCTCTCTTTTTCTTAGCCATATCTAAATTTTATGTAAAAAATCATTATACTGCTATACAATATTGTCTTATACCAGCACAAACCCATCCTGGACAGCACTTTGTTTGTGGGCTGGTACAAAATATCTGTGGATTACACCCTCTAATAGCACCTTGTACAGTTTTCATTTCTCCTCTTGAAAGTTTTTTTGAATTTTTCATAATTATTTTGTTTAGTATTAATTTCCTACTCTCTAAGATTTTCGGACACCTCTTTTATTTCCTTTAATGGAGATTTAAATATACATATTCTTTTATTAATCACCTAATTACACTCATATAAATTATTCATACAATAGATTCACCTTTTCATATCAGTGAAAACCCCATATGAAATACCGGGAAAATACGGATGGTATTTTTGAGGTATCCGTTGTAAGTTTGCAATAAGAATAAGGGGTAAAAACACTAAGAGAAAACATGATGATTGCAGGAGAGACACAAACTAACCATGAGAATCATAAAACAGTAATACCGAGAGGTAGGACTGATGCTTCTGCAGCAAAAACTAAGAAAGAAATATCCACTTCATTTTTGCAACGAATTATTTCGCTCTTGAAAAAAGAAGAATTAATTTGATTAAAAAATAAATCCCGGCCACCTTCGGGATTTATTTTTGCTTTACACCAAGATTATTTCTTCTTCGATTACACCAATCATTCTGCCTGAGCTCCGGATTAACCATCTTAATTTCCTTACGGGAGCCTATTTTCACCACAGTTTATTCAACAGAACTTTGCTAAGTTCTATCTACATGTCTTTTTCAGAATTTATGTTTTAAGTAATATCTCATTGCCTGAAATGCTCATGAGCAGACATTATTCCTGAAAAATAATCTTCTTCAGACTTCCTTCAAAAGTCAAAATCCTTATAAAAAACAGGAAAAACACCTGTATATTACTGCTGACATGCCTCTACCTTTGATATAAGTTTTCCAACCATGAAACATTCAAATAAAGGAGGAACCCGAAAATCCTAAAAAAGAGTAGGGATATTTTAAAAACAACCACATGAAAACAAAGACTTTATTTTTAATTGGAGCAATAGTGGGACTTGTTATTATATTTTCCCAACTAAAACCTCAGGAAATGTCTTTTTACAAAGAGAAAGGCAATTACATTGTAGATAATAATTACATTCTGAAAGATGTCAAAAAAATTTCTGATGAAGACCTAAAGAGTTTATTAAGCCTGCAAAAACTTCATCAGAATAGTTTGGGAACTAATTTTATTATTTACAAAATCAACAGACAGTATGTGATCCGTGGATGCTTAATGAAAGCAAATATCGACTGGAAAAAATATGGTGATTTAAGAGCTAAAGTGGAAGGAATTCTGAAAAAATATGGAGCTAAAGAACTTGGAAAAGATTATTATGCTATTCAAAACAATCAGGTTGCTACCAACGCTGCATTATTAAGTCAGAAGGACATTTCATCTTTAAGTAAATTAACGGTAAGAGGTGCCGAAGAATACACCATTTGCCCGCCAACAATGGGAAGAAAGAACCTGACCAATGTGATCATAAAATCTTACAAAGTCAATACAGCTATTGATCCCAGAATCAATGTAAAACTTAATAATGTATTGCTCAATTACAAATAACCTCAAAAGGCTGTTTTTAGCCTAAAGACAGCCTTTTCTAAATCTTTTACCATGAAAAGAAAACTTCAGTTATCCGGAATTTTCATTATCCTGCTGGTGGTCTTTGTTATTGGTCTGAAAGGAACATTTGATGGCTATTATGGTTTTTATTATGAAAACAAAAACTATGAAAAACCGCTGGCTTATAGTATTTCGGAAAACATTGCCCAGTCGAAACCCGTTAATATATTTACTTCTTATACAGGTTTTGATACAGGATATGGTTTTTATGCTCCTAATGTTGCCAGTGATTTTGTAATGAGCTTTGAATTGAAAGATCAGCATGGAAATATCCTTGAACAAAAAAATCTGCCTCATTTTAAAAACAAAGAAAGCAGAGTAAGATATACCACTGTTTTTAATATGTTTCTTGATAAAATCTCTGACCAAAAAAGCTATGACAGCAAATATTATCAGTATCTGGATATTATTATCAGGCAGATCGCAGCACATGTCATGAAGGAAAATCCGAAAGCAGCAAGCGTCACAACGCGCCTCTACCTGTACGACTATCCTACCATTGCAGATTTCAGACAGGGAAAAACGAATGAAAATCTGATTCTTATTGATGAATTCAAACATTAGAGCCATGAAAAAACTGAATATACTCTATGCGAAAGTTGAAAACTTCTTTTTCAGACAGGATAATAAAACGGAATTCTTAAGTTTCTTCCGGGTTGCCATAGGAGCTGTTATCCTTTTACAATTTATTGCAGTGCTGCCGGATTTTGATACATTATTTTCAAGCAGCAGTATCATTCCACAAGATATCATGAGTGTTTTCACTCCAGACTGGCTGATTACCTTCCCTAAAATGGTCAGCTTTTTACAAAGCTATGGTATTGAAGAAAGCACAACAATTGTGATCACCAAAGTATCGTTCATCACATTATGCATTTTTATCATCACCGGGTTTTATTCCAGAATATCTGCCTTCTTATTACTTATACTGCAGATAGCACTGCTGAAAGGAAGTTCCTTCTTTGCGTATGGTGCAGATTTTTTCACAAGCATGTCTTTATTTTACCTGATTCTTTTTCCTGCTGACCAGCATTTCTCGCTTAGGAATTTTATGTTCAGCAGAACAGCTGGAGATATCAACATTATGCCGGTTAAAAGATTATTTCAGATTCATATTTCTATGGCCTATTTTTTTTCAGGATTAGACAAAGCTTTAGGTTTCAACTGGTGGAATGGAGAGTCTATCTGGAAAGCTATTCATCTTCCCTACTCCAACAGGGATCTGAATATTGATTTCAGCTGGCTTACAGAACATTCTTATATTTTAAGCTTCATCGGATGGAGTACAATTGTCATTGAAATGTGCTATCCATTTTTCATCTGGTATAAACCAACACAAAAGACATGGCTTTTCCTTACAGTCTCCATGCATATAGGAATTGCACTTGTTCTCAATTTATATTATTTTTCAGCTATTATGATCGTCTGGAATATCACCAATTTTTATTTTGAACAGTATGCAAAAAAGGAAGTCTCTTCTTCAAAGAAAAAAATCTCTGTGGAGTATATTCCAAAACAGGTTAGCTCATAAAAAAACAAATCCCGAATTGCTTCGGGATTTATTTTGATATATGGTTTAATCATTATTTCTTAGGAGCGATATCCATCAGTTTCATAAACTCATCAAGCTTAGGCATAATGATGATTTCTGTTCTTCTGTTTTCTGATCTTCCTGAAACGCTCATATTAGTAGCTTTCGGATTGTATTCTGAACGTCCTCCAGCTGTAATTCTTGCCGGATCTACTCCAAACTGAGTCTGAAGAACTTTAGCCACAGAAGTACCTCTCAATGCAGAAAGATCCCAGTTGTCTCTTGGAAGATTTGGAGAGTTCAACGGAGCGTTATCGGTGTTACCTTCAATTAATACTGAGTATTTATCGTAATCGTTGATTACTTTTGCTACTTTACCTAACACTTCCTGAGCTGCAGGTAAAATATTGTAGTCTCCTGTTTTGTATAGCATTTTATCTGAAAGAGAGATCATTACTACTCCTTTCAATACTTTTACCTGTACATCTTCATCTGATACATTATCCAAAGATCTTTTCAGCTTGTTAGACAATGCAAGGTTCAAGCTGTCATTCTTAGCATTGCTTGAGATCAATTGCTTGATATAAGAATTGGAAGCATTGATTTCACCTACCAGTTTATCAATGTTAGCAGAACTTTTTCCTGTATTGGATAAACATGCATCAAGAGATGATTTTAAAGCATCATGCTGGCTTTTCAACAAGTTGTTTTCACCTGACAATGCAGAGTTCTGAGACTTCAAATCCTGAATTTCTCTTTGTCTTTCTCCAATATTTTCAATACACTGCTTATAGTTTGTGCTCAAAGCATCATACTGCTTTTTGCTGACACAAGATGTCATCCCCAGCGCCATTGCAGAAACTGCTAAAACTTTTAAAATCTTCATAAATAATCATTTTTAGACTACTCAAAGTTAGGAAAATTCAATTGAATTATATCGGTTATCTTTGCATAAAAGAAATTCTCAACATATATGTTGAAAAAATTAACCTTTATCAACCAATTAAAAAATCTCGTATACGAACCGGAAAACCACACGTTTCTTCTGGCGGTAAGCGGAGGTGCGGACTCCATGGTTTTAGCCTCTTTGTTCAGGGATTTCGGGCATGAAATTCAGGGTTCAAAATTCCAGTTTCAGGTGGCCCATATCAATTATAAACTTCGTGGTCATGATTCAGATCTGGATCAGAAAACAGTGCAGGATTTTTGTGAGAAAAATCATATAAAATTTCATTTGTATGAAGTTTCGGAAAAGGACAATAAGCCTGAAAACTCTATCCAGCTTTGGGCAAGAGAGCTACGGTATACCTTTTTTAAAGAAATCCAGGAAAAAGAAAAACTGGAATTTCTTGTTACAGCCCATCATCTCAACGACCAGCTGGAAACTTTCATCATTAATCTTTCCAAAGCCGCAGGAATCAATGGGCTAAGCGGAATACCATCGAATGATAATGCCATACTTCGTCCTCTTTTAGATTTTTCCAAAAAAGAAATTTATCAGTTTGCTGAGGAGAATAGCATTAAATTCCGGGAAGATCTTTCTAACAAAAAGGATGATTATCTGAGAAATAAGATCAGGAATAAGATTGTTCCGATGCTTATGGAAACCAACGACCACTTTCTGGAAAACTTCAGGAAAAGTTCTTTGTATCTCAATCAGACTAAAGATTTTGTCTACAAACAGATTCAGGAGATAGAAAATCAACTCACAATATTTAACCAAAACTATAAAATCCTATCAAAGGAAAAGCTGGATCAGGAAAGTGATTTCGTAAAATTTGAAATCTTAAAAAAATACGGGTTCAGTCAGGAGGAAGAAATCCCCAAAATTTTTACAGCAGAAAACAACAGTTCTTTCTTTTCAAAAGAATATCAGTTGATTGTCAACCGTGATGAACTTATTTTCATTGATAAAAGCGAAGAAAAGGAAACTCCGGAAGAAATAGTACTGATCAAAAATTTTGATTTTTCCGAAAACCAAATCTGCATTGACCTCGTAAATGCTATTGAAAACATTGACGAGATCGGCAAAAGATTTGAATGGAACTTCGATGCTGAAAAGCTTCAATTCCCTCTCCTTCTGAGAAAACAACAGGATGGAGATGAATTTTATCCGGCAGGGTTTTCAGGGAAAAAGAAAGTTTCTAAATTTTTTAGGGACGAAAAATTATCTGCATTGACCAAGGAAAAGATCTGGTTACTCTGTGATTCAGGAAACCATATTTTGGGAGTCATCCCCCTTAGACAAGATCGCAGATATCAGGCAGACAGAACTACGCAAAAAAAGATAACTGTAAAGTGGACAGAAAAACAACTAATTCGTTAGCTGTTGATGATTTTAAGAAAGACAGCAATATAGCTTTTGGAATTTTATACCAACAGTATTTCGGGTATACTAAGAATTTTATTCTCAAGAATAAAGGTAATTTGGAAGATGCAGAAGATATTTTCCAGGATGCATTACTGATTCTTTACGAAAAGCTCAATGCTGATGACTTCAAAGTTCAAACCTGTCTGGGAAATTATATTATCGGAATTGTAAAAAATCTCTGGTTTAAAAAACTAAAAAACAGAAACTTTTATGTAGAGTCTCCGGAAAGCTATTTCATGGAACATCAGGAGGAAATCAGTGATGCTATCGAAAACGAAAGGTATTACTGGGAAAAGCTGGTTGGTTATATCAAATCAATCTCTTCACATTGTCAGAATCTGATTCATGACATTTTTATTGAAAACAAAAGTATCGAAGAAATTCAGGATAAATATCAATATTCCAGCAAACATAATGCTCAGAATCAAAAGTATAAATGTGTAGAGCAGATTAAAAAGATTAAAAACAAAAGCATTTTTTCCGTCTGAAAATCAAATCATTACATAAAAACTTATTGTTTGTGGGTGATTTTTTTCTTTTTCAGGGAACATAATAAGAAAAGAATATATGTTCAAAAAAATTGTATTGAGCCTTCTTATAATAGTAGGAATTTCATTGAGAGCACAAAGTGCAGGCATCAATTTTCAAAAAATTGATTTGGAGGCCGCAAAAAAAATCGCAGCAAAAGAGAATAAACTGATCTTCATTGATCTGTTCACCACATGGTGCGGGCCTTGTAAGCTCATGGCAAAAAACACCTTTACCGATCCTAGAATTGGAGAGATGTTCAACAAAAATTTTGTCAATATTGCCCTGGATGCAGAAAAAGAAGGGATAAACCTGGCCAAAGAGTTTAAAGTGGTAAACTATCCTTCTTTTTTATTCCTGGATCCAAAAGGAAAACTGGTTCAATATGATTTCGGATATTATAATGCTGAACAGTTTTTAGGAGTAGGAGCTTCAGTTCTGGGGAAAAAGATGTCTCAATCCGGCAAAACTTTAGATCAGGTAAAAGGAAAAATGGTTGGAGATAAAATTGATAATTTCAATGCGAAAGACCATTTGGGAAATACATTTTCTTCATCCAAAGAAAATCAAAAACTGGTGATCGTTTTTATCCGTGGGCAATGGTGCCCTTATTGTAACAAATACATTGAAACATTACAAAAACTGTCTCCCGAACTGAAATCGAAAAATGCAAGACTTGTTATTATTTCTCCTGAAAAACCTGAATTTATAGAAAAGACCCTTAGCAAAACAAAGACAGACTATACTGTTCTATATGATGAGGGATATAAAATTGCAGAAGCATTCGATGTTCTTTATACTCCTGACAGTGAAACGCTTAACCTATACAACTCAAAATTAAAGGAGGATTTTGCTGACAGCAGATCAGATCATTCGGGAAGACTTCCTGTTTCGGCGACCTTCATCCTTAATGAAAGTAAAGAAATTACATGGAGACATTTTGAAACAGACTATAAAAAGAGAGCGTCTGTAGAGGATATCTTAAAAAACCTGAATTGATTTTAAAAGAAAGTTTTTGTATTGGCAAAAGATGCTAATCATAATCTCCAGTCAACAAAATTGACAAAATCAATAATCATTTTGAAGGATAAAATAAGTGACACGTCTCTTGCCATCAAGGCAGAAGACAGAATATTTTAGACATCAGGCTTAAAAAAAGAAAGTTTCTAAGTTTTTTAGGGACGAAAAATTATCTATTTTAGCGAGGCAAAAAATCTGGATACTGAATGACAGCAATGATTCTTATTAGGGATCATCCTTTCAGGCAGGATAGAAGATATACAAAGAATGAGAAGACAAAGTGGAGTCTCAAAATTTTTAATGAAAGGAACAATGAAATTTAGAAATTGGTTTTTATTAATTCTGCTCTTTTTAGCGACAGGAATTAATGCGCAGATAAAGAATCCCGTAAAGTTTAAATTTACCATCAACGATCTTGGAAACAATCAGTACGAAGCGGTATTGAATGCTACCATGGAAAGCGGATGGCATATTTACTCCAAAGATTTACCGGAAGATACAGGTATTCCTACCGAGTATAAAGTTACCGGAAAAAACATTGAGCTGATCGGAAAGTTTACCGAAGTAGGAAAAAAACATGAAGAGTTTTCTGAAGCGTTTGGAGGAACAATTGTTTTCTACTCCAATTCTGCTGGATTTAAGCAAAAATTTAAATTAAAAGATCCTGCAAAACCTGCGGATGTCACTTCTGAGATTACGTATCAGACCTGTGACGACAGAGTTTGTCTGGCTCCCAATACCTTAGAATTCAATCAAAAAGTCACTCCAAAAGGAGCAACGGAAGAGACGGCAACTGAGGAAGTGGTTCCTGCAAAAGATTCTGTAAAAACAGTTGAGACAATAACTGAAAATCCAGCAAAAACAGAAGCTACGATTACAGAAACTTCTAAACTGGATCCTAAGCAACTGAAAATTGAGAGTATTGATTTCAAAAAACCATTGACGGATTGTGGTACAGCTTCTACCAAAGTGGATGAAAACTACTGGACGTATTTATTCCTTGGGTTTATCGGAGGATTAATCGCTTTGCTTACTCCATGCGTTTTCCCAATGATTCCACTGACCGTTTCATTTTTTACCAAAGGAAGTAAGAACAAAGCAAAAGGAAAAAGAGATGCTCTTATTTATGGGTTTTTCATCCTTCTTATTTTCGTTTTACTGAGTATTCCTTTCCACATTATTGATGGGATTGCCGGAAATGTCTTCAACGAGATTTCTACCAGTGTGTGGCTGAATATTGCTTTCTTTATTATATTCATCTTCTTTGCCGGAAGTTTCTTCGGGTATTATGATATCACACTACCTAGTTCTATTGCCAACAAATCTTCTAAAGCGGAAGAGGCAGGAGGAATTATCGGTATTTTCTTCATGGCATTAACGCTGGTGATTGTTTCTTTCTCATGTACTGGACCTATTTTAGGAAGTTTACTGGGAAGTGCAGTAACAGGTTCCACAAATGTTCCTATGCTGCTAACCTTTGCGTTGGCAGGATTTGGGCTGGCATGGGCGATTATTTTTGGTTTACTGGCTTTATTCCCGCAGGCATTGCAAAGTCTTCCGAAATCAGGCGGATGGATGAATACCGTAAAAGTAGTGTTAGGTTTCGTAGAACTGGCATTAGCATTGAAGTTCTTATCTAAAGCAGATCTTGTTTCTAAAACCTTCTTCTTAAAAAGGGAACTTTTCATTGCGATCTGGATCATTATTGCCTTAGGGTTAGCATTATATTTATTGGGACTGATCAGATTCCCACATGATGATAAAAAACCTAAAATCTCAATCACAAGAAAGGTATTGGGTGTATTGGGAATCGGTTTTGTCATCTACTTGGTACAAGGTTTAATCCCGTCTGATCGTCCGAAGCTTCAGTTATTAAGCGGAATTTTACCTCCTCTGAATGTAAGTTATTTCCATGATGAAAAAGACGGAATTTTAGGAATGCATCCGGAACACGACTTCTTCAAAGCAATAGAACTGGCTAAAAAAGAAGATAAACCGATCTTAATTGACTTCACCGGATACGGATGTGAAAACTGTAGAAAAATGGAGGAGTTTGTTTGGAGCGAACCGGACATCTTGCCTATCCTACAAAATGACGTAGTACTGGCTTCTCTTTATGTGGATGATAAGGAAGAGCTTCCTGAGGATCAGAAAACCAAAATTGACCTTGGGGACGGACAGATCAAAAAGGTAAAAACAATTGGGGACAGATGGAGTTTATTCCAACAAGTGAACTTTAACAATAATTCCCAGCCTCACTATGTTTTAATCACTCCTGACGGAAAAGTAATTAATACACCTGTTTCAGGATATATGCCGAAAGAGGATTTCAAAAAATTCCTGGAATGCGGGGTGAACTTCTATAAAAAGAATAAATAAATTATTTACATATCATTTAAAACTCACACTTTATCGTGTGAGTTTTTTATTTCCATGAATTAAATAAACAATAAAACACCAAACGTAGTACAAAATTAATTACATTTGAATAACCATCACTTATTCAAATACATATGAGATATTTAACATCTACTTTTTTATTCTTTACTTTTTCAATAATAACAGCCCAAACTGCACCTCCTATACAATGGCAGAAAGCATTGGGTGGCACTCAAAGTGAAGTAGCCAATTCAACAGTACAGACTTCTGATGGAGGATATATTATGGCAGGAGCAACCTCTTCTAATGACGGAGACGCGAATGGAAACCATGGAAATGGCGATAGCTGGATCGTAAAAATGAACAGCAGCGGAAATATACAATGGCAAAAATCATTAGGAGGAAGCAATCACGATAATGCACAATCCATTCAACAAACGACAGACGGAGGATATATTGTTGCCGGAACGTCCAATTCCAACGATGGAGATGTCACAGGAAACCACGGAAATGATGATTACTGGGTGGTAAAGCTTGACTCCAATGGAAATATACAATGGCAAAAATCGCTGGGAGGAAGCAACAGTGATACCGCACAATCTATTCAGCAGACTGCTGATGGAGGATACATTGTAGCCGGTTCTTCCCATTCCAACGATGGAGATGTGAGCGGAAATCAAGGAGGACAAGACTATTGGGTCGTAAAATTGGACAGCACCGGAAATATACAATGGCAGAAATCGCTGGGAGGAAGTGATAGTGATCAGCTAAGTTCTATTCAGCAAACTTCTGACGGAGGATATATTATTGCAGGAACCACCGTATCTACAGATGGCCATATTACTGTGAGCTATGGGAACAATGACTTCTGGGTGGTAAAGCTTGATGCCTCGGGAAATATACAATGGGAAAAAACATTGGGCAATTTGGCGGATAATATGGGGTATTCTGTACAACAAACTTTTGATGGCGGATATATCGCTGCAAGCACTTCTTATGATCTCTCAAACATTGAAAATGGACTTCCTGATTATTGGATCATAAAATTAAATAGTACCGGAGTTATACAGTGGGAAAAATATTTAGGCGGAGGCCTTCACGATAACGCAATAACCATAAGACAAACTCCCGACTGGGACTATATCGTTGGAGGCTGGACAGCTTCCAATAACGGACAGGTAACCGGAAATCATGGAAATCTGGACTGGTGGATTGTAAAACTGGACCCTAATGGAAATCTGAAATGGGAAAAAACATTGGGAGGTTCAGATTTTGAATACTTGAATTCTGTTGAGCTCACCAATGACAATGGGTATATTATTTCAGGCAGCACCTTATCTACAGACGGAGATGTTACAGGAAATCATGGTTTGATGGATGCCTGGGTTGTAAAATTAAGTCCTGAACAATTAGGAATTTCAGAAAGCCAGAAGACTGTTCAACCTAACCTCTACCCCAATCCGGCAAAAGATTTCTTTTATGCAGATCATCTGCCACAGGAAAGCAGTATTGATATTATCGATATGTCAGGAAGAAAAATATTCTCTCAAAAGTATCATGAGAAAAAAATAAAAATCAATACCAATACATTCTCTGAAGGAATCTACATGGTACAGATAAAAAATAAAAACAAAATCATTCTTTCAAAAAAAATAACAGTAAACAGGTAAACTGTTTGTGAATATTTCAGCCATTCAAACTCAATAGCATAAATGTTGTAAAAGAAACAGTATTTTTTCCAAAATTCAATACAAAAACAATCAATAAATTCATGAATCTATTGATTATTCCACAAACAAGGCATGCGTTTTGTAAGAATTATTCAAAAAAAAATACCGTTTAACATTTAAAAACTTTAATCATGGCAGAAGTAATTGCACAAGAAAAACAAGGCAGCAAACAAAAGAAAAAAATGATCAGAGTAGATATGACTCCTATGGTAGATCTGGGATTCCTGCTCATCACATTCTTTATGTTCACCACCAATTTTACAAAACCCAACGTAATGGATCTGGGATTACCGGCAAAAGATCCTAACCCTCATCCTAAGGATATTACTGTAATAGGAGATCAAAACCAGATTACCTTTATCCTTGGAAAAGACAACCGTGTATTTTATCATCAAAGCAATGCTAAAGATTTAAATACAGGAACCCTTAAGGAAACTGATTTCAGTGGAATAAAAATTTCAAAAATCATTGCTGAAGCTTATAAAAATGCTCCGGTTCCCAACAACTTCACTGTCATTGTAAAACCAACAGATGAAGCCAATTATAAAAATTTTGTAGACATGCTTGACAATCTTGCTATTTCCAAAAAGGAACGATATGGCGTAACAGATATCAAGCCTTGGGAAACAAAGATTTACAAGGAATTAACTCAATAAAAAACGAAGAGCATTGTAAAAATGCTCTTTTTTTGACTAAATTTGAAAGGAGAAACAGATCCGCAGCACGCAACCTGTTGTATTATTTTTAACCTTCTAAATTTTGGAATCATGCTGAACTTTGAAAGAAAAGGAAACGGAAAAGAAACGTTAGTACTTCTGCACGGATTTATGGAAAACCTAACCATCTGGAGCGATATGGAGTCTCATCTTTCTAAAGATTTTTCACTGCTCAAAATTGACCTTCCCGGCCACGGACAGTCTGAAATTCTGGCTGAAGTTCACACCATGGAATTGATGGCTGAGGAAGTAAAAAAAGTTTTAGACCATCAGAATTTAGAAAAAGTTCACCTTCTGGGCCATTCCATGGGAGGCTATACTTCGCTTGCCTTTGCTGAAAAATATCCCAGTTCTTTAAAAACTTTAACGTTATTTTTCTCTACCTACTTTCCGGATGATGAAGAGAAAAAACAACAGCGTATCAAAAGCTACAGAATTATAAAGGATGCATTTGCCCACTATGCCAGAGCCGGAATTCCCAACTTATTCAATCCGAATGAAAGAGATACCCTGGAAGGGAAAATTGAAACCGCTCTTGAAACTGCACTTTCCACCAACAATATGGGCGCACTTGCCTGTGTAAAAGGCATGGTAGAAAGAACCGACAAAAAACATGTTCTGGAAAATCTGGAAGCAAAAATCTTAGTATTGGCAGGGAAACATGACAATGCTGTAAAAACCAATCTCATGATTAAGCATCTTCCGGACAGAACAAATATCAAATCTTACATCCTGGACTGCGGACACAACGGACATTGGGAAAAACCAGGTATCTGTGCCGAAATCATCAATACAGAACTTCTTCATAACCTTCCTAAGAAACTGGTTTTATAACATTGTTTTCATAATATATTAAAGCCATGTTTAATAAAAAATCCTGTATATTAGTAGAGGATAATTTTTGTAATGGCTTTATTCTCATTCAAAAAAAAGAAACCACCGGTACCACCGGTTATCGGACTTACACTTTCAGGCGGAGGAATGCGTGGAATTGCCCATATTGCCGTACTGAAAGCCTTGGAAGAATACAACCTGAAGCCGCACATTATCTCCGGAACAAGTGCAGGATCTATCATTGGTGCTTTTTATTCTTTTGGAAAAACACCGGATGAGATGATGGAAATTGTGAGACAAACCTCTTTTTTCTCCAGATCAGCTTTAAAATTATCAAAAAATGGAATTTTCAGTTCTAATTTTATTTTAAAACTTTTCAAAGATTATTTCCCGGAAGACAATTTCAGTATTTTGGAAATTCCTATGTATGTTGCAGCCACAGAGATGACGCATGGCATTGTTGACTTTTTTTCTGAAGGAGAACTTTTCGGCCCGTTGCTGGCTTCTTCCAGTGTTCCTTTCATCCTTCCTCCGGTAAGAATTGGTGAGAAAATTTATGTGGATGGCGGCGTTCTTGACAATCTTCCCATTGAGCCTATCATGGACAAATGCAACTTCCTGATTGCATCCCATGTGAACTCGATCAGCTATGATGAACTCAATAAAATGAGTCTGATGAAAGAATTTGACAGGATTCTCCATTTGGCCATCGCAAAATCCGTGTATTCTAAAGCAAAATACTGCAATATATTTTTAGATCCGCCTAAAATGACAAAGTATAGTCTTTTCAACAAAAGGTATATGGATGAAATGTTTCAGCAGGTCTACGAATATACCTGTCTGGAACTTGAAGAAAAAGGGTTTCGCAAAAGCTAATAAGTTTAAGAAACCGGGAATGGATAAGCTATTTCAGCTTTTCATTCCATTATAACCCTTCCTCTTTTACTTTAGCTTTAAAGTTCACGATAGTTCCGGCTAAAGAATCCAAAGATTTCCCTCCGGCAGCATTGATGTGCCCTCCACCATTAAAATATTTTCTTGAGAATTGGTTCACATCCACATCATCTTTACTTCTGAATGAAATTTTAACAAAATCCTCATACAGATCTTCCATGAAGAATGCCGACATTTTCACTCCGGCAATGCTTAAACCATAATTAACAAATCCTTCCGTATCTCCCTTCTGGAATCCAAATTCTTTAAGCTCGTTTCTTGTAAGGCTCAATACGGCTACTGTTCCCTCATTCACTACCTCAATTCTTCCCAGAACCAAAGCAAGTAAATGCAGTCGGGAAACGGTGTTTGTATCCCATGTATTAGAGGTGATCATGGCAGGATCTGCTCCATGTTCAATAAGATTGGCAATAATTCTGTGCGTGGTAGCGCTTGTAGAACGAAAACGGAAACCTCCTGTATCCGTCATAATTCCGGTATAAAGACATTCCGCCATATCCTGATTCACCAGTCCTTCGTCATTCATTGCCTCAATAAAATGATAGATCATCTGTGAAGTTGCAGGAATTACCGTATCGGAATAAACGAAATCAAATTTTTCCGGCTGCTGATGGTGGTCAATAAGAATTTTCTTTCCCGGAGCTTTTACCAACCAGTCTCCCAACAATCCGATTCTTGACGGAGAATTAAAATCCAGGCAGAAAATAACATCTGCTCCTGCAATCATGTCAGAGGCCAGTTTTCTTTTGTACTCAGCAATGATAACTTTTTTAGATTCCGGCATCCATTTCAGAAACTTAGGAAAATCATTAGGTACGATAACCTCTGCATGAATTCCTTTGGCTTTCAGATAATGTTTCAATCCCAAGCTTGACCCAATAGCATCTCCATCCGGATTATAATGGGTAAGGATCACTATTTTGCTCTCCTGGGTAAGTAATGTATTGATATCTAAAAGTTCTGCTGGTGTAAACATCCGGTGTTTATTTTTCGTTAAAATTAAAGTTTTCAAAGATAGAGCTTTTATATAAATCATTTAAATATTATTTTTGTACCGGAAAATGGTTTTTCCATGAGGGTTTGTTAATACCCGACTGAAAAACGCAACATTTAATTTTAAAAAAAGATATATAAAGTTTGTAACTTATAAAAATTTATATATCTTTGCAACCTGAAAATTAATAGATTAATTACGATTTAAACATATAGTAATGAGTAAAAGAACATTCCAGCCATCAGAAAGAAAGAAAAGAAACAAACACGGTTTCAGAGAAAGAATGTCTACGCCAAATGGAAGAAGAGTTTTGGCTGCGAGAAGAGCTAAAGGCAGAAAGAGTTTAACTGTAAGTGCATCACGCGCTAAGAGATAATTCTACATTATCATATACAAAACATGCTTGAGAAGTTCCTTTTCAGGCATTTTTTGTTGTTAAAATTTACTAAAATTTAGGCTGTATCAACATCTTTTTCTATTTTTAAAAGTTGAAATATTTTTGTTAGAAATAGTCTTTAAAATTAAATTATGCCACATACAAATATCTCCGGAGAAAACATCATAAGTTTACAAAACGCAAAGATTGCCCAAAAAAACTTCACTGTACTTTCTGATGTAAATCTTAACATTAAAAAAGGTAGATTCTGTTATCTTATTGGAAAAACAGGTTCCGGAAAAAGCTCTCTTCTGAAAACGCTTTACGGACACATTCCATTGGCATCAGGACACGGAGCTGTTGTAGGATTTGACCTGGCAAAACTAAAACCATCTGACATTCCCAACCTTAGAAGAAAGCTAGGAATCGTATTCCAGGATTTCCAGTTACTTTCCGACAGAACAGTTGAAAAGAACCTGAAGTTTGTTCTTGAAGCTACAGGGTGGAATGACAAAGTAAAAATAGAAGACCGTATCAATGAGGTTTTGGGAAGTGTGAACATGAAAAGCAAAAAGCACAAAATGCCACACGAACTTTCCGGAGGAGAGCAGCAACGTATTGCCATCGCAAGAGCTCTTCTTAACCACCCGGACCTTATCTTAGCCGATGAGCCTACAGGAAACCTTGACCCCGAAACTTCCAACGAAATTATGACATTATTAAAGCAGGTAGCTCTTGAAAATGGCGCTGCAGTGGTAATGGCAACACATGATTATCATATGATTCAAAACTTCCCTGGTGAAGCCATCAGATGTGAGGATGGGAAAGTTTCTGTATTGGATACTTCAGAATTATTCGAATAAGAATAAAAAAATAAGAAGATCAGAAATAACTAACTTCTACAATCTAATTTCTAACTTCTTTACTTAAAAACATGAAACTCTTTGGTGAGTTCAAGATATTGGTCCGAGTATTCTCTCGGACTTTTTTCTATAATAAAGTCAGATTCATCAATATTTTTTTCTTCTGATGAAAACTCCAGAATCAGCCTTTTTGCTTTTGAATTTTCAATTCCTTTGATATGTACTCTTCGGATCAGAAACAGATTATTTTCTTTTCCAATTGAAACAAAAAGATCTCCCGCTTCAACAGGAATAATGACGGAAAAAATCCCACCTTCTGATAAAAACTGAGATGCTTTGGATATCAACTGCATGAAGTTTAACTCCACCGTCTGACGGGCAATTTTATCCTTTTCAGATCCCGATTCTTCGAAATATGGAGGATTGGAAACAATAAGATCAAACCGGTCTTTCGTTTCAAAAGTTTTAAAATCCTGATGTCTATTTTGCAACCTTGTATGAAAAGGAGAATTTTCAAAATTGAGCCTGGTAAGCCTTGCTGCCTCTTCATTAATATCAAGTCCCAAAAACTCAGCATCTAGATTTCTCTGGGCCAGCATAAGAGAAATTAAACCTGTACCCGTTCCCACTTCCAAAACACTGGAAGCACCTTCAGCATTAGCTAAAGCCCCAAGCAGAACCCCGTCTGTTCCTACACGGAAGACGTCTTTAGACTGCTCAATTTTAAATTGCTTAAATGTAAAAGGTTTCACTATAAATTGGTAGGCAGTGTAATCATGAAGGTAGATCCCTTTCCTATTTCAGATTTTACAGAAATCTCTCCTTTATAATCTTCAATCATCTTTCTCACCATAGACAACCCCAGCCCCATTCCACTGCTTTTAGAAGTAAAATTCGGTTCAAAGATTCTTTCGTACATATTTTCAGGAATTCCTATTCCGTTATCCTGAACAGAAATAATCACTCGTCTCTGATGCTGTTCCACATCTACATTAATGATCAGTTTTCTTTCATCACTTTCTGCCTGTTTTGCATTGGTAACAAGGTTGGTTATAATCCTGGAAAGATAAATTCTGTCCATATTGATCATAATATTCGTCTTGTTGGCATGCATGAAAATACTGTCATCATTAAATACACGGAGAATATCTTCAACTTCAGTATTCAGATTAATAACTTCATTATTTTTTTCCGGAAGTTTTGCAAATTCTGAGAATGCCGAGGCTACCGTAGCAATCAGATCAATCTGATCTACGATCGTTTTACTCATCTGTTTTACTCTCTCTCTGATATTTGGATCTTCAGGATCAAATTTTCTTTCAAAATTCTGAATGGTCAGCTTCATTGGAGTCAATGGGTTTTTCACCTCATGAGCCACCTGCTTAGCCATCTCTCTCCAAGCTTCTTCAGATGCCTTGAATCTAAGTCTTTCTTTCTGATCCTGAATCTGCAGAATCATTCTGTTATAAGCTCTCGCCAAAGCATTAAGCTCATCATTTTTATAGTATCTGATGGGACGCATTTCATTTTCAAACAATGTAATACGGGTAATCATATCAGAGAATTTCGTAATGGTTTTCGCAAGGCTATTAGACGTAACCCAACTGATCCATATACTAAAAAGAATAAGGAATATATCGACTAAAAGAATATATTTTACATACTGATGAAGAACTTCAAGATAAGCAGATTCATTGTGGTATAAAGGAATATAAACAATTCCGATGGGTTCAAGCTCATTGTTTTTCAACAAAAGATAGGAAGAAGTAAGCTTAGCATCTTTAGCCGCATCATAATTAATCATATCTACTCTTGCATCAGTAGACAGGATTTTATTGATAATCTCTATAGGAATTGTTTTCTGCTCAACTAAACCTTCATCTTTGTTGGAAAGTAAATAGTGTCCTTTCAGATCATAAATAAAAATGTCATGCTGGTTGATATCCGCTATTTCAAAAATTTTATTCCCTAAAACTTCCGGAAGGTCTTTTGTTTCTATAAGTGTCTGACTTACCGCATAGTCCAGATACCGCATTACCGCATTGGTCTTGTCCTGCATATCGATATTACTCTGCTGCAAAGAATGATTTCTCAGCACAAAGTAAGGGACAAGAGATGTAGCAACGACACTTAAAAAACATACCAGTAAGAAACCGAAGAATACCCGATTCCTTAAGCTATATCCTTTATACTTATTTATTGACATTCTACTTTTTAATTAACCTAGCAATATACTTACCAATAATATCAAATTCCAGGTTTACTTTATCACCAATTTTCAAATGTTTCATATTCGTAAATTCCCAGGTATAAGGAATAATGGCTACGGAAAACTGATCGTCTTCGCTTTTAGCAACCGTAAGACTGATTCCGTTTACTGTAATTGACCCCTGAGGTACTGTCACAAAACTTCCGTCATTTTCATATTTCATGGTGATAAAATAACTTCCGTCTTTATTTTCAATACTCACTACTTCACCGGTTTTATCAACATGTCCCTGAACAATATGGCCATCCAGTCTTCCATCCATCTTCATACAACGCTCAAGATTCACAACGGTTCCCAATTCCCATTTTCCAAGATTGGTCTTTTCCAGTGTTTCATTGATCGCTGTAACCACATAATGATGGTCTTTTATCTCCACAACTGTAAGGCAACAGCCGTTGTGTGCAAGGCTCTGATCAATTTTAAGTTCGTTTGTAAAAGGGCATGTCAGGGTGAAATCTATATTGCTTCCTTTTTCTTCAATCTTCTCAATAACACCAACTGCTTCAATAATTCCTGTGAACATATTATTTTTTGCTAAATTTGTAAATTATAATCTTCAAAGATAATCAAAATGAGCCCAAAAAACCATAAAGTACGAGTAGGAATTTCAATCGGTGATTTCAACGGCATCGGTCCGGAGATCATCATGAAGTCTCTGAAAGACAAAACTATTACAGATTTTTTCACTCCTGTAATTTTTGGTTCGGGAAAATTATTCACTTATCAGAAAAATATTTTTAAGCTGAATCTTAACTTCAACTATGTTAACGAGGCTTCACAGGCACAGGTAGGAAAACTCAACATGGTTAACCTTACCAAAGAAAACGTGAATGTAGAATTGGGAGTTCCTACTGAAGAATCCACAAAAATGGCGATTGATTCTTTAGAAGCGGCTACTGAAGCTTTGATGAAAGGAGATATTGATGTACTGGTAACCGCTCCTATCAACAAAGATGAGATGGTAAAAATGGGCTTTAAGCATGCCGGACACACGGGATATTTTGAAGAGAAATTCAGCAAAAAAGGATTAATGTTCCTTGTCACTGAAGATCTTAAAGTAGCTGTTTCCACCCATCATATTCCTATTGCTCAGGTAGCTGAAAATATTTCCAAGGAAAAAATAAAGAAACAGATCAGGGTATTAAATCAGACTCTTATAGAGGATTTCTGTATTCAAAAGCCTAAAATTGCGGTATTGGGGTTAAATCCTCACGCAGGAGACGGCGGTGTTATCGGAAATGAAGAAATTGAAATTATCAGCCCGACTATTAAAGAACTTTCTGACAACGGAATATTGGCATTCGGACCTTTCCCTGCAGACAGCTTTTTCCAGCCGAGCAAATACAAAAATTTCGATGCCGTACTCGCAATGTATCATGATCAGGGGCTGGCTCCTTTCAAAACATTAGCGTACGAAGAAGGAGTAAATTATACCGCAGGACTTCCTTTTATCCGAACATCTCCGGATCACGGAGTTGCTTACGATATCGCAGGAAAAAATATCGCTGATGAACAAAGTTTCACAGAAGCGATCTTCACGGCTATCAAAGTTTTCAAAAACAGAAGTGAATACAGAGAACTGATGAGCGACCGCCTGCAGCCTAGAAAAATAACTGTAGACAACGGAATAGACGAAGATCTACCAGAGGAAACTGAAGCATAAATCTTTAAAACAAATTTTAAATTAATTTGTTTCAGATTTTATTTGTTATTATAAAAAAAATGCATATTTTTGCACACTCATTTTATGGACAAGTTAAGAAACTATGACGTAAGCTTTTCCGGACTTAAAAACGGAAGACACGAGTTCAAGTTTGAGATAGATAATACGTTCTTTCAATTATTTGACACTGAGCAGGAATTTACAAATCCTAGAATAGAAGTGAAAGTATCACTTGATAAGCACACTACTTTTCTGGAATTTGAGATTAAAATTAATGGATTGGTTGAGTTAGTTTGCGATATCACAAATGAAGATTTCGACTATCCTATTGAAAATGAAATCAAAATTTTGGTGAATTTCGGGGAAGAATATGATGACAGCAATGAAGATGTTATTACTATTCCTACTGCAGAGCATGCTTTCAATGTAGCACATTTGATTTATGAAAATGTAATGCTTTCTATCCCGATGAAAAAGATTTCACCCAATGTAGGTGATGAAGATCTTAAAATTCTTGACCAGTTCAGTCCTAAAGATATTGAGGTAACTGAAGAAGAAGAACATGAAAGTGACCCTAGATGGGATGCTTTAAGAAAATTAAAAGACAATAATTAAATAGAATAATTTAAATATGATGAGATGATGAATCTCATCGCTCATCAATTAAAAAAGTTATTAGAAAATGGCACATCCAAAGAGAAGACAATCGTCCACAAGAAGAGATAAGAGAAGAACTCACTACAAAGCTGTAGTTCCTCAATTAGCTAAAGATGCAACAACAGGAGAGCTTCACCTATACCACAGAGCTCACTGGCATGAAGGAAAACTTTACTACAGAGGTAAAGTAGTATTGGAAAAAGAAGTAGCTGCTACTGAAGAAAACTAAGAGTCGCTTTTCATTGAAAAAGCCTCATTTTAATACAAAAACCGCCCAATTTTGATAAAATTTGGCGGTTTTTTGTTGTTTTTTACGTTTTTTTGGTATCTTTGACCCAAAATCAAATATCAAATTTATGGACATTAAAGACATACAAAATCTTATCAAGTTTGTATCTAAAGCTGAAGTTTCAGAAGTGAAGTACAAGACTAAAGATTTCGAAATCACTATTAAAACTCCATTAGCTGGAAGCGATGCTGTTTATGCACAACCTGCAGTATACCACACTGCTCCACAAGCAGTAGCTGCTCCGGCACCTGTTGCAACTCAGGCTGCTGCACCTGCTGCTGAGAAAGCTGAAGCTGCATCTGATGACAGCAAATATGTAACGATCAAGTCTCCAATGATTGGTACTTTCTATAGAAAACCATCTCCTGATAAAGATGTATTTGTAAATGTAGGTGATGATGTTTCTGTTGGTAAAGTAGTTTGTGTTATTGAGGCAATGAAACTATTCAACCAGATTGAATCTGAAATCAGCGGAAAAATTGTTAAAATTTTAGTTGACGATGCTACTCCTGTAGAGTATGACCAACCTTTATTCTTAGTAGATCCATCTTAAGGAATTTTAGATTAAAGATTATAAATTTTAGATGAATCTTTTTTCATTTAAAATAATTTAAAATTCAAAATTTATAATTTAAAATTTCGGAGAGATGTTCAAAAAAATATTAATAGCCAATCGTGGCGAAATTGCAATGCGTATTTTACGTACTTGTAAAGAAATGGGGATCAAAACTGTTGCGGTATACTCTACTGCTGATAAAGACAGCCTTCACGTAAGATTTGCTGATGAAGCGGTATGTATTGGCCCTGCAATGAGTAAAGACTCCTATCTTAAAATCCCTAACATTATTGCTGCTGCAGAGATTACCAATGCTGACGCCATTCACCCAGGTTACGGATTCTTATCTGAAAATGCTAACTTCTCAAGAATCTGCCAGAAAAACGGTATCAAATTTATCGGTGCTTCTCCTGAGCAGATTGAAAAAATGGGTGATAAAGCTAATGCTAAAGCAACCATGAAAGCTGCAGGTGTACCATGTGTACCTGGTTCTGACGGATTGATCGAATCTTACGAACATGCTGTAAAAGTAGCGGAAGAAACAGGATATCCGGTAATGATCAAAGCAACTGCCGGTGGTGGTGGAAAAGGGATGAGAGCGGTTTGGAAAGCTGAAGACCTTAAAGATCACTGGGAATCTGCTATTCAGGAAGCTGTAGCTGCCTTTGGAAACGGAGGTATGTATATGGAAAAACTGATTGAAGAGCCTAGACACATTGAAATTCAGGTTGCGGGTGACCAATTCGGTAAAGCTTGCCACCTTTCTGAAAGAGACTGTTCTGTACAGAGAAGAAATCAGAAATTAACTGAAGAAACGCCTTCTCCTTTCATGACAGATGAACTTCGTGAGAAAATGGGTGATGCTGCTGTAAAAGCTGCTGAATTCATTGGATATGAAGGGGTGGGAACTATTGAATTTCTTGTAGACAAACACAGAAATTTCTATTTCATGGAAATGAATACAAGAATCCAGGTAGAGCACCCTATTACTGAACAGGTAATTGATTATGACCTGATCAGAGAACAAATTCTTCTTGCTGCAGGAACTCCTATTTCAGGAATCAATTATTACCCTAAATTACATTCAATCGAGTGTAGAATCAACGCAGAAGATCCTTACGCAGACTTCAGACCATCTCCAGGAAAAATCACAGGATTAAATATCCCTGGCGGACACGGAATCAGAGTAGACACTCACGTATATTCCGGATATACAATCCCTTCTAACTACGACTCAATGATTGCTAAGCTTATCACTACGGCTCAAACCCGTGAGGAAGCTATCGCAAAAATGAGACGTGCTCTTGAGGAATTCTATATTGAAGGAGTAAAAACAACTATTCCTTTCCACAGACAACTGATGGATAATGAAGATTATCTTTCCGGGAACTACACCACAAAATTCATGGAGGATTTTGTAATGGACAGAAAATACGATAATCACTAAGATTATTTTAAAATAAAAATGAAACTGCCTCTTTTTGAGGCAGTTTTTGTTTTAGCTGATCAGTTTAAAATTTTCCGTTACAAACCTCAGAGAAGTTACTCCTGTATCTATTCCTGTTCATTCATAAAAATTGATAACCCTACAGAAAATAAAATTTCATCACGATAAAGATATAATACCTATAACCGTCTACGAACAGAGAAAATATTTTCCAATACGACATTATTCCGCCCTAAAATCTCCTTTAATTATACCCCAAAACGTCACTAGGCATTTGTTTATGCATATCATTAATATTGCGTAAATTTGTTGAAAACCAAAATATATGTCAACAGCAGAACAAACAAAAAACTCGCAGTATTTTATTGACCTTGAAGACAAACATGGAGCGCATAATTACCACCCACTTCCAGTAGTTCTGGATCGCGGAGAAGGTGTTTTCGTTTGGGATGTGGAAGGTAAAAGGTACTATGATTTTCTTTCAGCATATTCTGCTGTGAACCAAGGACATTCTCACCCTAAGATTGTAGGAGCATTGGTAGAACAGGCACAAAAGCTGGCTCTAACTTCAAGAGCATTCTACAACTCTAAATTAGGAGAATACGAACAGAAAATAACAACTCTTTTTGGATTTGATAAGGTTTTACCCATGAACTCCGGAGCTGAAGCAGTAGAAACAGCGGTAAAACTAGCCAGAAAATGGAGTTATGAAGTAAAAGGAATTTCGGAAAATGCAGCGAAAATTATCGTTTGCGAAAACAATTTCCACGGAAGAACAACAACCATTGTTTCTTTCTCTAACGATCCGGATGCCAACCAAAATTACGGTCCTTTTACACCAGGATTTATCAAAATTCCTTACAATGATATTGCAGCGCTGGAAGAAGTTCTTAGCAGAGAAGCAGCAAATATTGCAGCATTCCTTGTAGAACCCATTCAAGGGGAAGCCGGAGTATATGTTCCGGATGAAAACTTCCTTAAAAATGCTGCTGAACTATGTAAAAAGTACAACGTTTTATTCATTGCTGATGAAGTTCAGACCGGTATTGCAAGAACAGGAAAACTGATTGCATGTCACCATGAAGATGTACAACCGGATATTTTAATCTTAGGAAAAGCTCTTTCCGGAGGAATGTACCCAGTATCTGCTGTTTTAGCGAATGACAACATCATGAATGTGATCAAACCTGGACAGCACGGATCCACTTTCGGAGGAAACCCTATTGCCTGTGCAGTAGCAGTAGCAGCATTAGACGTAGTAGCAGATGAAAAATTATCTGAAAGAGCTGAAGAATTAGGAAAACTTTTCAGAGCTGAAATTGAAAAGCTGATCGAAAAGACAGGTCTTATTACCAAAGTAAGAGGAAAAGGACTTTTAAATGCTATTCTGATCAATGATACTCCCGAAAGTTCTACTGCATGGAATCTTTGTCTGCAATTGAAAGAAAACGGATTGCTGGCAAAACCTACCCACGGTAACATCATCAGACTGGCACCACCATTGGTAATTACTGAAGAGCAGTTACTGGATTGCGTGAAGATTATTGAAAAGACTATTCTTGAGTATAAATAAATGGCTCTCTCCCTTGCAATCATCACTTATAATGAAGAAGAAAATATCGTAAGACTTCTAGATTCATTAATAGATATAGCTGATGAAATTATCATTGTTGATAGCTTTTCAACAGACAGGACAAAAGAAATCTGCACTCAAAAATATCCGCAGGTACAATTCTTTGAGAAAAAATTTAACGGGTATGGTGAACAAAAAAACCATGCCCTTAATTTATGTTCCCATGAATGGGTCCTGTTTCTGGATGCTGACGAAGTTCCTGATGAAAATCTGAAAAGATCTATACAGAAGATCGTTTCTTCAGCAAGCACAGAATTCAATGTGTATAAGGCACAATTCAACAATCATTTAGGGACTCACCTGATCAAACATGGAGGTTGGGGAAATGTATGCCGTGAAAGGCTGTTCAGAAAAGAATATGCAGCATATTCTCATGATAAAGTTCATGAATTTTTGATGACCTATGAAAAAGTAGGGCTTCTCGAGGGAAAACTGAATCATTATACTTACAAAAGTATTCACCATCATGTCTCGAAAATCAATAAATATTCTGATATGATGGCTGAAAAAATGTTTGAAAGAGGAAAAAAAATCAATAGATTTAAAATCATTGTAAGCCCAATGTTTGAATTTATCAAGGTTTTTATTTTCAAACTGGGTTTTCTGGACGGATTTCCAGGGTATTATATTGCTAAAACGATGTCTTATTACACCTTTTTAAAATATATTAAATTGCGTGAAAAAATAAGACTCCAGGAACTTGAAAAAAATACGGTAAAATAGTATGATTCTGTATATTATTCCTGTTTTATTGGCGGTATTTATCGTCGTATATTTCCGTCTCTATCTGTTTGCTTGTCCGCATAACAGGCTTGTCATTCTTATGTACCATCAGGTTGAAAAAGAAAGCCATGAAGATCTTACAGTCAGTGTAAAGAACCTTGAACAGCAGTTTTCCTATCTAAACCGTAAAAAATATATTCCTCATTTTTTTTCGGAGCTTACCATTTCATCAAAGAAAAATATTATCATTACTTTTGATGACGGGTACAAAAATAACCTTGAATATCTGCCGTCTTTACTGGAAAAGTATGATCTGAAAGCTACTATTTTTATTCCAACCGGATTTATTGAAAAGGGATATAACAATTACTCCATGATGACCTTTGACGAAATCAGAAGTCTGGATAAAAAATATTTTGAGATTGCCCTTCACAGTCATGCCCATGAAAATTTAAAAAACATTTCTATTGATTGTATAGAAAAAGATCTAAAAAAAAATATGGAAATCCTCGATGCCCACAACATCAAGTATTCAAAGGTTTTGGCGTATCCTTATGGAAAATATCCACAAAAAAAAGAAGATAAATTAACTTTTTTTTCTATTTTAAAAAAAATAGGAATTGAATTTGCAGTAAGAATTGGAAATAAAGTAAATTATTACCCTACCCAGCGCCCATACGAGCTGTGTAGAATTGATATAAAAGGCAAAGATTCGATTATAAAATTCAAATTAAAACTTATCTTTGGCAGATTAAAACTATTTTAAAAAACAATTATAAGGAAGTATTCACATACTCCTCTATCAAACAAATCGTTGTGATGAATATAAGTGGTTTAATCATAACATATAATGAAGAAAAAAATATACAGGATATCCTTGAGTCTTTTGATTTTTGTGATGAAATAATAGTAGTGGACTCTTTTAGTACGGATAAAACTGTAGAAATTGCGAAGAAATTCTCCAATGTAAAGGTGATTCAAAATAAATTTGAAGACTTTACAAAGCAAAGAAATCTGGCTCTGAAAGCTGCAACAAACGACTGGGTTTTATTTTTGGATGGTGATGAAAGAATTACACCGGCCCTGAAGCAGGAAATTATCGATGAGCTAAATAAACCCGAGCAAAAGGATGCCTATTATTTTTACAGGAAATTCTTTTTTGCCCAGAAACCGATTCATTTTTCAGGAACTCAGTCTGATAAAAATTTCAGACTATTCAGAAAATCGAAGGCCATATATATGGCAGGAAAAAAGGTACATGAAACTCTGGAGGTTAATGGAACCATTGGAATTTTAAAAAATAAATTACTCCATTACTCCGTTTCAGATTATGAATCTTACAAAAAGAAAATGATTCATTACGGAGTTTTAAAGGGGAAAGAAATGGCTGCTAAAGGAAAAAAGTACAATGTTTTAGTTCAATATCTTAAAACAGCTTTTAAATTCTTTAAAGCCTATATAATGAGACTTGGTATTTTAGACGGAAAAGAAGGCTATCAGTTATCTTATCTGCAGTCTTTAAGTGTCTACGAAACCTATGAATCATTAAAAAAAGAGCAAAATTAGTTGAATGAAGATTTGTATCATTAGTTATGATTTTTGGGATTATGATAAGTATATTGTTGAAACATTATGCAAACGTGGTATTGACGCTCATCATGTAAAGATCAGTACCGTTACTCATTCCAACTTCAATGAAAGAGCTGTAAATGCTTTAAGCAAAACTTTTTTAAACAAGAATCTTAAGACTGAAAAAAGACAGAAATATGTACTGGATTCTCTTGAAAAACTAGGGCATCAGGATCAAATATTAGTGATGAATCCTGATACATTTGATCTTTCTACCCTTAAAAAAATCCGCAAGTATACAGACCGTCTGGTTACCTATCTTTATGATAATCTTGAAAGAGTTCCTGTAGAAGACAAACTGTATCTTTTTGACAAGGTATTTTCCTTTGACTATATTGATGTCAAAAAGCACGGATTTGAAAAATTAACGAATTACATTTACCTTCCGCACTGTTCAAAAGAAATTCAAAAGCCTGAAATGGACCTTTTTTATATCACATCTTATGATAACAGAAGGGTTTCACTAATAAAATTACTGGCTAAGAAACTGATTGAGCAGGGATTAAAATTCCAGATTATGATCATTGGAAAAAAATCCTGGAAGCATCAGCTGACCAATATTTTCATGACAGTACCTAAGAATCTTTTCCTGATTTTCAGTATTAAAAAGATTCCGCATAATGATCTTCCCAAATATTATAAAAACTCAAAAGTTTTACTGGATCTCATGCGGGAAGGACAATATGGACTCAGCTTCAGAGTTTTTGAAGCCATGTCTCTGGAAAAGAAAATTATTACTGATAATGAAGCCATTAAAACCTATGATTTTTACAATCCCAATAATATTTTGATTTTAAACAAAAATATTAGTAATCTTGATAAATCTTTTTTTGAAAGACCTTACGAAAAAATTCCGGAAGAAATCTACTACAGATACACTTTGGATAGTTGGGTGAATAAAGTTTTTGAACTGGATACTAAAAACTAACAAATGGGAATCTTAAAAAAAATAAAAAAGCACTTCGAAAGAAAAGAAAAACTCAAAAACCTTCAGTCTAAGGATATAGTCAACATTAACCAGTATGACACTTCCCAAAAAACAATCCTGTTTGCTTCTAGAGATTTCCCGGCCCATGATAAAGAATCCGGAGCCAACAGACTGAAAGAACTTATATTTATTTACAAAGAATTAGGATATAACTGCATATTATTTGCTCCCCATATTTTTGAAGATAATTCTTATGTGAAATTTTACCAGCAGCACAATGTTATCGTTTATATAGAAAACAATAAGTATAAGAATATTTATGACTTCCTGTCTTCTTTTAAAAAGGTAGATTATGTTTGGTTCAATGGCCCTCTGGCTCTGAATCTTTTTTATAAAAAAATGAAATCCGTTTTACCTTCTGCCAAATTCATTTATGACATGGTAGATATTCATTTTTTAAGGTTTAAAAGAGCGATCGAACTGGAGCCAACCCGTATTTCTTTGAAGAAAAATTACAAACACTTTTTCCGTCTGGAAACTGTTGTTGCCCCACAGCTGGATTATATTATTGCCATCTCTGACAAGGAAAAAGAGATTATGAGCCAGTATGCGGATAAAAATAAGATCATTACCATATCTAATATTCATTATCCTAAAATTGATATTTCTGAAAGAAAAAATTTCAGTGAAAGTAAAGGAATTACCTTTATCGGATCTATCCATGAGCCGAATATTGATGCAGTCAAGTTTTTATATGAAAAAATAATGCCCATTGTCTGGAAAACCAATCCTGAGCTGGAAGTAAGCATTATCGGAAATGTTGCAGAAAAGCTGGATCTTAAACTATATCCTAAGTTTAAATTTTTAGGTTTTGTGGAAAGCATTGAGGAGCATTTTATGAATTCGAAAATTATGGTAGCCCCTTTAAGATTTGGGGCTGGTGTTAAAGGAAAAATCGGACAAGCTTTTGAATACTTTTTCCCAGTGGTTACTACGGATATTGGTGCCGAAGGGATGAAGCTTACCGATAAAAAGAATGTTCTCATTGCTAACGATGAAAATAGTTTTGCAGAAGCAATTATTCAGCTGAATAATAATGAAGAGCTTTGGAATATTTTAAGCAAAAATTCCGTAGACAGTCTGAGAGCATTTTCACCTGAAGAAGTAAAAGAAAAACTTAAAACATTATAAAACATGTCATTAAGCGTAAACTATCACGGTTTTTTTGATGGAAATTTTGGCATTGCAGAGGCCACAAGGCTTAATGCTGCTGCCATGGAAAATGCAGGGATTAAAGTAAACCGCATCAGCTATTCAAGTGATACTCTTGAAAAATCTAAAAGCGACACACCATCAGATGCCTTAATTAATATTTTTCACATTAACAGTAATGTGACTCACGAATTTTTCTCAAAAAATCAGGATATCAATCTTGCAGGTCATTACAACATTGTATATTGGGCCTGGGAATTTCCCGAAGTTTCGGATAAAACGGTTGAGTTTCTGAATATTTTTGATGAATTATGGGTTCCTAGTGACTTTTGTGTCAATATTTTCACAAAATATACGGGAATTCCTGTGATGAGATTTTCTCATCCTATTCAAAAGCTGGCTCCTTCTGATGAATTTAATTTTGAAGAATATAATATTAAGCCTGGCTCAAAGGTATATATTACCATTTTTGATTCTTTAAGTACAACGATCAGAAAAAACCCTGAAGCGACTATTGAAGCGTTTATTAATGTCTTTAAAGATGATCCTGAAAGTGTTTTAATTGTCAAGACCCATAATCTCGACAGAAGTAAGGATGCACAAAAAGTAGTGGAAAAATATGCAGGCATTTCGAATATTATCATTATTGATGAACATTTCTCGAAAGAAAAGCTGCATTCCCTTATTCAGAAATCTGATGTTCTGATCTCGCTGCATGGTTCCGAAGGATTTGGCCTTACAATGGCTGAAGCGATGTCTTACGGGAAAATTGTTGTTGGAACAGGATACTCCGGAAATCTGGATTTTATGAATGTGAACAACAGCTTCCTTGTTCAGTATAGTTTTATTAAAACTTCCAATACAAAAGGATTAATTGCTGAAGGCCTCACTTTGGCAAAACCTGATTTGCAGGATGCTACCCAAAAGCTTTTGTATATAAAAAACAATTTCGGGTCTTTACACGCTGTTAAAGAAAGTGCAGAGGCTCAGATCAGAGATCATTTTTCTCTTGAATCTATAGGAAATCTGCTTCAAATACGATTGTCTTTTATCGACCAGATGGATAAAAAAGAAAGCAGCACAGAAAATAGTGTAGGAAATGTATTCTATCTTGCTGAAATAGACCGATTGAGTGGCAGAGTGAATTACCTGGAAAAAACACTCTACAATAAAATCAGGAAAAAAGTAAATATCTTTTTAAAGAAAGTTAAAGGTAAAAAATAAAAAGAGCGATGGATTTATCTGGATCCATCGCTCTTTAATTTTATTATCAATTATTTCTTTTGTTTTCTATTTCTTAAATACATTTTGACACCATATATCCACTGAATGGGTTTGCTTTTTTTATAAATTCTAAGGTCTTTTTTCAGAAATAAACTATCGGCATATAATTTTATTAATGCAGATCTGCTTTGCTGAATTTTACCTCCCGAAATAAGCTCTTCAGATCTTTCCCTGATCAATTTCCCTACTCCTTCAAGAGAGAAATCATGAGTGATTGTTTTGCGTGCATTCTCAGATTTCACTTTGACATCTTCCCCACCCTGATATATTTTTTTCAGATATTCAGAAGCTTTTTCCAGTGAAGGTTCAGACCAGATGGTATTAGAATCATAATTAAGGTCGTCTGAACCGTAAGAAACTTTTTCTGCAATTACGAGAAAACTGTTTTCAGAATTCATAAACTCCAGATTTCCGGAATACGCGGTAGCAATAACAGGCTTCCCAAAATACATGGCCTCAGCCATTGTCAGTCCAAAACCTTCAGATCTGTGAAGAGAAATATAGCTGTCACAGTTACTGATCACATAGTTCAGTGCATTTTTATCAAAAATCTTTTCTACTACTTTAATCTTCACCGAGTCACCGATTGCCTCTTTTATCTGTTGTTTTTCTAAAGAAAATTTATCTGATTTAGAGGTTTTAACGGTTAAAAAAGCATTATTGTCTTTTCCGTCAAATGTTTCTCTGAAAACCTTAATCAGGTTGAGTACATTCTTCCGCTGTATGGAACTGTTATAATCAAAGATGAATAAAAAATTAAAGTAATCTTCGTTATAAAAATTCAAAGCATCAGGATCTTGCGTCTCTTTCAGGTGAATATCAATCGGATGTGGAATTACTTTTACGGGAGATGCTATATATTTTTCAATACATTTTTTACAATATTCTGAAGGGGTCCAGACTTCATCGAAAAGATTAATATTCAGAAGGTAATCCTCAGGAATAGTCTCTGATTCCCAGGCCATATAAAGAATATTATATTTTCTTTCAAAAAAAGAATAGTCAAAATATTCGAAGAAATTTGAAATTTCCGAAACAGAGGGTGAAACCTGAATTAAATTAATAGGATATTCTGCTTTATTGGAAAACTGAGTAAACGTCTGGTCATTATTGTTATGATTGGTTCTCACATCATAGTTGATCAGACTGATAGGCATGCCTGCGCTCTGTATGGCCTTACAATTGAGCCTTGTGGCTTCCGCAATACCAAATTCACCATTAATAAATCCAAAAACGTTAATTCCTAAATCTGTCATTTTTATTTTCTAATAATTCAAATAATTAATCTTCCAATGTTTCATAAAAACTATTCTGTTTTTTTTGCTTCTCGAAATTCTTTTTATGAATCAATGACAGTTCATATTTTGCAGGAATTTCCGTAAAGTTTTTATTTCCAAATAAAACTTCATGCACTTTATTTTTCCAGAAGATCTTTTTATTATTCTTTACAATTCTCGCCTGATAATCAGGGAAATTGATATAGCCTTCTTTATTCATATTCCAGCCTAGTTGCTGTACATATTCTTCTGTAATTCCCTCTACAGTATTGATTCGGGGAACGTAGAATACCTCAACACTTCTTTCCTTTTTAAGATAAGGTTTCAATGTTTTGATAAAATGCTCAGTAGGGTATTCATCTGCATCAATCTGGAACAGATACTGGCCGTTTGCCTTTTCAATTAATCTGTTTTTGAAGGTTGCAAAATCTCCATCCAGTCTTGCCTCAAGTTTTACAATATTATTGTAATGAGCAAGCAGCTCTGTCACTTCTTTATTTTTATTGGTAATATCCTGCAGAACAATGATCTCATCATTCTGACCGATCAAAGGAATAAGAATATCTAATAATTTTTTAAGTTCCTGAGCTTCATCATTGACGGTGATTCCGTAAGAAACAGTTACAAATTTACTGGAAAAGCGTGAAAGTAAGCTCATAATTTAATTGTAGATTATAGGATAGTTGCCAGAAAAGTGGGTAAAGTAATTTTCGGCAATGATTTGTTTTACGTAATTTTTATACTTCCTTGTAGGATAAAAACAGCTTCCTGTTTTTTTATAATAATATTTCCTGAAAAATTCCGGAAGTTTTTTCTCATCATTTTCTACTTCCTTCCCTTTCTCTGTTCCTTTTATTTTATATAAAACCTGAACATTGAATGCAGGTGGTAAAGCTTCAAACCAATTATTAATCTGTGAAAAATAAGCAAATGGTGTTTCTTCAAAGCTGTTCAGCTCCCCTTGATTATGATCTGAAAAATAGTATTCTTTAAAGATATCTGCTACTTTCTTCGGTCTGAAAATAAATACTCCTCCATTGATACTTCCCTGCAATAAGGGATTGGCTTCAAAATGTCGGTCAGTAAAATACATTTCACTGGTCTCTTCCAGTATTCTTGGAATATGTCCCCAGGTTTTGTTGAATTCTTCAGTTCCTCTTGGATCCAGAATTGCCCCGAAATATTTGTCTTCCGGAAGATAATCAAAAACGGAGGGTGCTTTATCGGAAATAATAATATCAAGATCCATAAAAAGAACCATATCATAATCTCTTGTTTCTGAAGGAATCAGCAGTTTTTGAGCCAGAAGCGGACGATGAAACTGATCATCCATAGGTTTATCAATAATCTTTAAATCTGCTCCACATTTTTTAGCATAATTTTCAAACGTTGCCTTATTTTTATTGTACATTTTCCAGTACTTATCCCCTACAATAAAAAAACATATTGCTTTTCTCATTGATAAACTAAATTTATAAGGTACAAAAATACATTTTTAATAATAAGACTCCCCGAAATATTCTTTCAGTATTTCTCCTATCAATGAAAATATTTCACGAATATTCATTTTTACTCTTCAGCATATAAAAAACCGCCTCATATCTGAGACGGCTTCTTTGCTGTAAAAATATCAATATTTATTAGTAATAAGCATAAAAAGGAATACCCTCTGCAACATACTTATTAGGCGTTCCCGGATAGGTACTGTAGTAATGATCTCTTTCACTTCCGCTATAGAACTGATAAATAGGTCTCTGTGTACTATCCATCGTGGCATAGAACGCAATTCCTTCATATGCATAATTCCAAGGTGTACCCTGATAAGTAGAATAGTAATGATCCTTGTCATTTGCACTATAGAACTGATATACAGGGACTGTATTCGGTGCTTTATAGCTATATGCTTTAAACTGCTCTCCCTCCGCCTGATAGGTATTAGGAGTTCCAGACCATGTAGAAAGAAGATGATCTCTTTCTGAACCACTATAGAATCCATAAATCGGAACCGGGATATAATCCAACATTACTTTATTATCAATCAGGTACTGAATTACGTATGATTTAAGTTCTGCTTTTTTAACAGGATCTTTCACAAGATCAAAAATAAATACCAATCCATTATTTCCAAAATCTACTAATACTGAATTATTTGGTGTAGAACTGTTTTGCCAGTTTGCGATATTGATCTTCGGAGTGTTCTGGTCAAGATTCAGCTCTCCAATAAGACCTTTGGAAGGATCTCCCCCTCTTGTTCTGTATGATAGTTTTTTAGAAAAATTCATGGAAGATTCTGAAGTATTGACATCATTCTGAACTTCAACATCAAAAATTTTAGACATTCCTAATTTTATCCCCACTCTTGCAGCACGGTCACGGCTTTCATTTCTTGTTTCTGACTGGAATATGATATCCATTTTTGCGCCCGTATAGATATCAACCATTACGTGAGTTCCGTAGTCCTGTACAATTTGTTGTGATGATTTCGTTTGTAAATCCTGAGCAAACTCCGGCGTAATATAATCCGCTAACATATCTGTTGTGGCATTAAATCTTAATCTTTTCTGCTTGATTAAAAGATTGTAGCTGCCATAGATATATTTTGCATCAAATTTATGATTGGTGGTAATTGCAGAATTAAATCCTACTGAAAGCGTTTTTTTGAATAAAGGAATTCCTGCAGTAACATCTACTTTGGTAGACACCATTTTGGAATAAGTTTCCGCATTCTCTCCATATTCTTCAACGTACTCCTGAGTGTTGGGATTTTCAGAAACCAGCCTTGCCGTCTGCTCAGCTTTGAAACGATCAATATCAACAACTTTAAATCCTGCAGAATTGGCATTCGCATATTCGCCTGCAGCATTGTAGCCGTGTCCAAGCACATCATAAATTCCGTCTCCTGCAAATTTGGCTGCTGATAATCGGCTGTTTTTAGCAGAACTTCCAGGAGTTCCTTCGCTATTCAGTTCTTCCGTAGAACATGAACTCATACAAAGCATCAGTAAGCTACTGAAGCAAAATAACATTTGTTTTTTCATGGGTTATTTAAAAGTTTTTGCAAATATAATATTCAACAATGAGTGAAAAAATAGTTACACAATGATATATATCATTATAAAGTGAATATAATAAGTATTTAAAAATCAATCAATAAACAGTCTAACCATCATTAATAAAGGAATTAATTATTCATAAACAAATATCCCTGTCAACTTCACAACACTCACGTCTACTGTATTTAATTTCAAATAAAAAGCGAAGCCAGAATATCTGACTTCACTTCAATGTATAACCAAATTGATTTATATAAATCCAAAAAATTAATTAGCTGGAATATAGAAAGCGATACCTTCTCTGGTATTCCAATAGCTCACAGGGCCTAAATTAGGGGACACTGAAAGATAATGATCTGATCCATTCTTAGCTTTATAGCTGTATACAGGAATCCTTCCAGCTCCAGGATCTTTATAAGCATAAAATGCTACCCCCATATAAATATTCCAATAAGAAGAGGGTTGTAATGTGCTTGCCTGCGTAAAGTAATGATCTGCTCCTGAAGTACTTTTATAGCAGTAAATAGGAACTGTATTTGGTGCTTTATACTGAAACACTTTAAATGTAGGTCCTTCATTTGTCCAGTAAGAAGATGGCTGAAGGTTTGTATTAAACGTAAAGTAATGATTACTGTCTGGTTGGTTTTGGTAACCATATAACATTGTTGTATTATACTCCAGTGAAATCTGGTTATCAATCAAATACTGATCTACGTAAGCCTTAAGCTGTGCTTTTTTTGCAGCATCTTTTACAAGGTTGTAGATAAGAACAAGGCCATTGTTTCCAAATTCCACCAACACCGAATTGTTAGGGGTAGAACTATTTTGCCAGTTTGCGATATTAACTTTTGAAGTAGTCTGATCAAGATTCACTTCTCCTACCAAACCTTTTGAAGGATCTCCCCCTCTTGTTCTGTAGGATAATTTTCTAGAGTAATTCATTGATGATTCTGATGTATTGACCTCATTCTGCACATCAACGTCAAAAATTTTAAGCATTCCGATTTTTACCCCAATTCTTGCAGCACGGTCACGGCTTTCGTTAGTGGTTTCAGACTGGAACATAATATCCATTTTAGCTCCTGTATAAATATCAACCATTACGTGAGTTCCGTAGTCCTGTACAATCTGCTGTGGAGTTTTTGTCTGCAAGTCCTGTGCAAATTCCGGAGTTACGTAATCTGCCAGCATATCTGTTGTAGCATTGAATCTTAATCTTTTCTGCTTGATTAAAAGATTGTAGCTACCATAAATATATTTTGCATCAAATTTATGATTGGTAGTAACTGCTGAATTAAAACCTACTGATAATGTTTTTTTGAATAAAGGAATTCCCGCAGTAGCATCTACTTTGGTAGAAACCATTTTAGAATAGGTTTCCGCATTCTCCCCATATTCTTCAATATACTGTTGGGTATTTGCATTTTCAGAAACTAATCTTGCTGCCTGCTCAGTCTTGAAGCGATCGATATCAATCACTTTAAATCCTGCAGAATTAGCATTGGCATATTCCCCTGCTGCATCAAACCCATGCCCTAAGACATCGTAAATGCCATCTCCTGCAAATTTTGCTGCTGACAAACGACTGGTTTTTGCCTGACCATCAGGACTCACTTCATTATTCAGGTCTTCTGAAGAGCATGACCCCATGAAAAGCATCATCGCTGTACTGAAGCAAAATACAATTTGTTTTTTCATAGTATTGTTTTAAAATTCTCAACAAATATAAACTTCAATACTGTGTGAAATACAAAACAACAACTGACATATATCATTTATTAGTGAAATTAATAGTTAATTAAAATGCTTTTAATAAAAGGTTTAACAGTCACTAATTAGTGATTTAATAAGTAAAATAAATTATACAAACAAACTTAATCAGACTACAAACAGAATACTAAAATCAATTTAATAATTTCCCTTTATGAACCCAATTTCCACAACAAGAATATTCACAGATTATAATTCTTTGATTAAAAATATTATTTGAAAATATAATACGAGGGAGTTGAAAGCGGTATTTGAAGAAAATTTAGAGAAATAAATAAAAAAGTTAGACTCAAAAAACCAATACCAGGTCATAAATCATCTCTTAAACGCATAATTTTAAGTAAATTTGCAAAAATTAAAATTGAAATGGAGAAAGTAAGAGTACGTTTTGCTCCAAGTCCTACAGGACCATTACATTTAGGAGGCGTAAGAACCGCATTATATGATTATCTTTTTGCTAAAAATCAAGGTGGAGAATTCGTATTGAGAATTGAAGATACAGATACTGCCAGATATGTAGAGGGTGCTGAAGAATATATTGAAGAAGCATTGGAATGGTGCGGAATTATCCCTGATGAGAGTCCTAAAAAAGGAGGAAAATTTGCTCCTTACAGACAGTCTGAAAGAAGAGATATCTATGACCGATATACTGAACAGATTCTAAAGACCGATTATGCTTATATCGCTTTTGATACAGCAGAAGAACTGGATGTAATTCGTGCAGAGTACGAAGCAAAAGGAGATGTTTTTTCATATGACAATAAAACCAGAAACCGTTTAAAAAACAGTCTTGCCCTTTCTGAAGAGGAAGTTCAAAAATTACTGGATGAAAAGACTCCTTATGTGGTAAGATTTAAAATGCCTGTTGACAGAATCTTGAATCTTGAAGACATCATTCGTGGAAAATTTTCAGTGAATACCAATACTTTAGATGATAAAGTACTGGTAAAGAATGACGGAATGCCAACCTATCATTTTGCCAATATTATTGATGACCATGAGATGGAAATCTCTCACGTAATCCGTGGAGAAGAATGGCTGCCTTCATTAGGACTTCACACGTTACTGTATGAAGCAATGCAATGGGAAGCACCACAGTTTGCCCACCTTTCTTTAATTTTAAAGCCTGAAGGAAAAGGAAAACTGAGCAAAAGAGACGGAGATAAATTCGGTTTCCCGGTATTCCCGCTTGACTTCAAGGATCCAGCTACAGGAGTAGTTTCTAAGGGATATAGAGAAAACGGCTATCTTCCTGATGCTTTTATCAATATGGTTGCATTATTAGGATGGTCTCCTGCTGATGATAAAGAAATTCTTCCATTGGAAGAGATGATTAAAGAATTTGATCTTCATAAAGTACATAAGGCAGGCGCAAGATTCAGTAAAGAGAAGTCTGAGTGGTTCAACCATCAGTATATCCAGATGAAATCTGACCAGGAGCTACTTCATATCCTTAAAAATACAGATCTTGATCTTTCAGGTGCTTCTGATGAAAAGCTTTTAAAGGTGATTCACCTTATGAAAGAAAGAGCAACTTTCCCGAAAGACATCTATGAAAACGGAAAATTTTTCTTCGAAGCTCCGGTTTCTTATGACGAAAAAGCCTCAAAAAAAGCTTGGAATGATGAAACATCTGCAATTTTAGCAGAACTGGCAGCTGCATTTGAATCTACAGACTTTGTTGCTGAAACATTGAAACAAACAATGCATGATTTCGCTGAAAACAAAGGATTAGGTATGGGTAAGGTGATGATGCCGTTACGATTATCTTTAGTAGGGGAATTGAAAGGTCCGGATGTACCAGACATTCTGGAAACCCTTGGTAAAGAGGAAAGTACCTCCAGAATAAACAATGCTATAAATAATTTTAAATAGAATAACCATAATTTTTCATACATTTGAAAGATTTAATTTACTTCAAGAAATGGAATATTTAAGTTTCGAACTTCCTATCAAAGAATTGATGGACCAATACCAGACGTGTTCTTTAGTAGGAGAAGAAAGTGGTGTTGATGTAAAATTAGCATGCAGCCAGATTGAGGATAAGATTTTAGAAAAGAAAAAAGAAATCTATGGAAATCTTACACCTTGGCAAAGAGTACAACTGTCCCGTCACCCAGATCGTCCGTATACATTGGACTACATCAACGGAATGGCAGACAAAGGCAGTTTCTTAGAACTTCATGGAGACAGAAATTTCGCTGATGATCCGGCAATGATTGGAGGATTGATTACCCTTGATGGTCAAAAAGTAATGATCATTGGTACTCAAAAAGGAAGAACGACAAAAGAAAGACAGCATAGAAGATTTGGAATGCCAAATCCGGAAGGATACAGAAAAGCTTTAAGACTAATGAAGCTTGCTGAAAAATTCAATATCCCTGTGGTAACTTTAGTAGATACACCGGGAGCTTATCCGGGATTGGAGGCTGAAGAAAGAGGACAAGGAGAAGCAATTGCAAGAAATATTTTTGAAATGGTTCAGCTGAAAACCCCAATCTTCACTTACATTATCGGAGAAGGTGCCAGTGGTGGAGCCTTAGGAATAGGTGTTGGAAATAAAGTATATATGCTGGAAAACACATGGTATACAGTAATTGCACCTGAAAGCTGTTCTTCTATCTTATGGAGAAACTGGGATCATAAAGAAGATGCAGCCAATGCATTAAATCTTACTCCGGCAGATGCCTTAAGAGAAAAGTTCATCGACGGAATCATTGAGGAACCACTTGGTGGAGCTCAATATGACCAGGAAACCACCTATTTGAATTTGAAAAATTCAATTTTACAAAATATCAAAGCTTTCTCCAAATTTACAGGACAGGAGCTTGAAACCCAGAGACAGGATAAATTCATTGCGATGGGTCAGTTTAAAGGATAAAAAATAAAAAGGTTAAGAATTTCTTCTTAACCTTTTTTCTTTAGTTTTCTTCTATTGTATTCTATTCTGCAACATTCAGTGCAATTTCAATATCCTGGGTAATTTTTTTCACAGCGGAATATTTTGCATCACACACGGATGTTGTCATTACATACTCCCCTTTATCCACCAGAATAAAGTTCTCCCCTTTTGCCGGAACCGTCAAATTATAATATTTTTTGCCACTTATTTTTACAATAAGATTACATGCTGATCTGTTTTTAATATTAACATATGCTTCATTCTTATTGACATCATTATTAAACAGATGGGTAAGCATTGCGGCTCTTCTTTTACCTTCCTCACTTGGTTCAGATTTAGACGCGGTGGATGTACCTGCACTTTTTGCCGCAGAACCTACCGATGCAAAGGTGGTTCTTCTTTCTTCTTTTAACGCTTCAATAGCAGCCGCTGTATTATTAGAAACAGGCTTACCATTAGCAGTATAAGTTTTATTTGTGGCAACCGTTTTACCACTGTTCAGTTCATTATTTTTTACAATATTTTCAATTTTTTCTTTACTGATAGGTTTAATGGTTGGTTTCGCTTCAGGAGAATTATTCGCCATAATAATATCAATAAGTTTTCTTTTGAAATAGTCCGTTTTAGCATGCCCAGGATTCTGTTTCAAAAATCCGGCAATCACTCTGGCTTCTTTTGAAATCTCAGCTTCCTGTTCTGTATAGATAATTACGGTTTCTTTTTCAACAACAGCTTTAGATTTTGTTTTTTTCTTTTTTTGGGAAAAACCAAGTGAGAAAATGCATATAAATAGGAGAAAGAAGATTTTTTTCATTAATCAAATCTTTAAAATAGTATTAAATATATTAATAACGTGAAAAGTCATTTTTTAGTTTATCATTAAAATCATTATCTTTGCACTGCTCTAAAATTAAGCTAAAAATTAATACTAATCTTAAATAAAAAATAATAGATATTATGTCTTATACACCAGCTGCTGCAGACGTAGCAAAATTGAGAAACCAAACAGGTGCAGGTATGATGGACTGCAAGAAAGCTCTAGTTGAAGCTGAAGGAGACTTCGAAAAAGCGGTAGACATCCTTAGAAAAAAAGGACAAAAAGTTGCTGCTAACAGAGCTGACAGAGAATCTGCTGAAGGTGCAGTAATCGCAAGAGTAAACGAAGATAACACTTTAGGTGTAGTAATCTCTCTAAACTGCGAAACTGACTTCGTTGCTAAAAATGAAGCGTTCATCGAGCTAGCTTACGAATTAGCTGAGATGGCAATCTTCGCTGCTACTAAAGAGGAGCTTTTAGCTACTGACTTCCACGGAATGACTGTTGCTGAGAAATTAGTAGAGCAAACAGGAGTTATCGGTGAGAAAATCGAAATCGGATCTTTCGAAAGAATCCAGGGAGATTTCTTAGGAGCTTACATCCACGCTGGAAACAAAATCGCTGCAATCTCTTCTCTTTCTGCTAAAGTAGATGGAGCTGACGAAGCTGCTAAAGCTGTTTCTATGCAGGTTGCTGCTATGAACCCAATCGCTTTGGACGAAACAAGAGTTTCTCAGGAGACTATCGATAAAGAATTAGAAATCGAAAGACACAAACTTACTGAAGAAGGTAAGCCTGCAAACATTATCGATAATATCCTTAAAGGTAAAATGCAGAGATTCTACAAAGACAACACTTTGGTACACCAGGACTTCATTAAAGACGGAAGTATCTCAGTTGCTGATTACGTAAAATCTGTAAACGCAGACCTAAAAGTAACAGGATTTGTAAGAGTAAGCCTATAAGCTAACTTTTTCAAAAAATATAGAATCCCGGTGAAATTCACCGGGATTTTTTATTAACCTAAACCCGTAACCATCAACACTATTCACCAACAAGAGATAAAATAAGTGAAAACATTAACAATTCAAACGGGCAAAATTTTCATGGCAAATAACCATATTGACCGAATTCAACATTAATTACCAGTTTCATACCCAGAATAGCTTTTAATTAAAAATTGAAAACATTTTTTTAACATTTATTTAAATTTTATTAAAAGTATTTCATTTTTTATTTTATTTTTGTAGAAATCCTAATTCCATACACATGAAAAGATTTCTACTCAGTCTGGTATTAATTTTTTTGACAATTAATACACTCTTTGCACAAAGGGATACAGAGCATTGGATTGCTCCTTACTATGATAGTTATGGCGGTAACAGTTATACCAACATGATCTATCTGTCTACTGATTCAGACACCCCATTTGATGTAACCATTTACAATAACAATGCTGTAATAACTACGGTTACCATTAGTAAAGGTAATCCGCAAACCTATAAGGTTACCAATAGCCTTATTAGTGGAACAACCACTACAGAAGCATTCACTGTTGGTAATAAAGGACTGTATTTAAAAGCAGTAAAACCTTTTTACTGTAGTTTAAGACTTGCCCAAAGTGTTCATGGGGAAGTAATTACCAGTAAAGGAAAAGCTGGAATCGGAAAAACATTCTTCGTTGCAACTGCTCCCAATACCAATACCAGCAGTATTCAGAACTTTACCGCAGGTATTATGGCAACTGAGGACAATACTACTGTAACAGCCTCATGGAACCCTACTTCCGGAGTTGTTTTCATCAATGGTACTCCTACAGGCAATTCCCAGACCTTTACATTACAAAAAGGGCAATCTGTGATTCTTGCCGGAGCAGGCACACAATCTGCAAATAAAACTGGATTTATCGGTGCAAAAATAGTTTCTGATAAACCTGTAACCCTTACCAACGGAAGCTGTAATGCCAACTTCTCTACTTCTCCATCAGGAAGTGACCCGGTTCTGGATCAATCAGTACCGGTGGAAAGACTTGGAAATACATTTGCGATCGTTAAAACAAGATCTACAATCCCTAGCCAGAACATGGAAGGAGGTCTTATTATTGCTACAGAAGATAATACTGATGTTTATTTAAATGGTGTCGGAACTTCTGTTGCAACACTTGCTGCCGGAGAATGGTACAGAATTAATGAAACCAGTTATGTAGCACAAGGTACTAATGGGCATTCTAATATGTTTATTTCAACAACTAAAAACGTATACCTTTATCAGTTTGTAGGGGTAGGGAATAGTGAGGCAACTAATGGATTCAACTATATACCGCCATTGAACTGTTTCCTTCCAAGAAAGATTGATGAAATCGGAAAGATTAATGAAATGCCAATCGGTTCAGGTGGTGCCAGTGCAGTTCAGGATATTATTGTAAAATTAAATATCTTAACAGAGACCGGAGCTACTGTAATGGTAAATGATAACCCTGTCGCACCGACAGACGGCCCTTATCCATTGGCAGGAAATACTAACTGGGTAACCTATGGAATCACCGGAGTTGTTGGAAACATTAAAATAACCTCTACAAAAGCTGTAACAGCTGGTATCAACGGAGGATTTAGTTCTGCCGGATATGGAGGTTACTTTGCCGGATTCTCATCAATCCCTGTAATTGCTAAAAAAACAGGTGAGTGTGTTCCGGGAATTATTCTTGAAGTAGATGATGGATATGAAACATACCAATGGTACCGTGACGGAGTTGCCATTCCAGGTGCTACAAGTTATACTTACACTCCTACACAATCAGGAAATTATACCGTAAGAGTAACAATGGGAACATGTCCTCCAGTGACGACTCCCATCTATAAAGTGCAAAACTGTTTAAAAGAAACGACTCAAGCTCTTAATGCTTGTTCTACTAAAATAATTACGCCAACCTTTACTTCTTCCACTCAAACAGTGGTTCCAAGTACAGTAGTAATTTTAACGCCTCCTACGAAAGGAACTGCCGTAGTGAATCCAAACGGAACAATCACTTATACACCAAATCCTGGATATTTAGGACCAGACAAAATCGTTTATAAATTCTGTGGAAATTCAGTTGAATTTACAGATTGTGAGCAGGTGACCTTAAACCTTACTGTAGTACCATTCATCGTAACGGATGCTTCTATTAAGGCTTGTTGGTATGATGTGGATCCTTACGCTTACTTTGACCTTACAAAAGCTAAGGTAACAGACTATAATGCTGTTACAAAAAAATACTACCGCACACTGAATGATCTTACTGCAGGAATCAATGAAATCACACAACCAGAAAACTTCCCTTCCACCGGAGGATTTGTATATGTGAAAGTAACGACTGCTGAAGGATGTACAGCAAATGCTAAAATTGAATTAATTGTACTTCCAATCAAAAAGTCACCAATCCTTGTAGATCAGTACATCTGTATGGATGCAAAAACTAACCTGGACGCTGGCCCTGGATATGATTCCTACCTATGGAGCACAGGAGCTACCACTTCAGGTATCCGAGATGTAGGTGTTGGAGAATACACCGTAGTTCTTGGTAAGAATGGATGTTTCCTTACACAGACTGTTAAAGTTAAAAAAGTTGAAGATCCGGTAATTCAAACCATTGAAATCAACAACAATACAGCAACAGTAATTGTAAGCGGTGGTAAAGCACCTTATAAATATGCCGTTGACGGAACTTCTAACTGGCAGGATTCAAGTACTTTTACAGGTTTAACAAGGGGGCAACACACTTTCTACGTAAAAGATGCATATAACTGTACTCCTATTGCAGTAGAAGTTACTATTCCGAATCTATTAAATGCCATTACCCCTAATGGAGATAATGTAAATGATTATATCGATTACAGTGAACTGGCATATAAAGAAAACCTAAGCTTTGTAGTGTATGACAGATATGGAAATATGGTATTCACCGGAAACAGATTCAACAGCTACAGATGGGACGGAAAACACTTTGATAAAAAACTTGGAACAGGAACATACTGGTATCATATCAGCTGGAATGAGTCCAACAAAGAAAAGACTCCAATAAAATATACAGGTTGGATTCTTGTTAAAAACAGAGAGTAATAATTAGTTTAAAACTATATTTAATAAGCCACGATCAAATGATCGTGGCTTATTTTTTTTAGCTCTCTGATTAAATCTATCTGTTAGATTATGTTAAATACGAAAAAAAATAATACAAACTTAATTTTTTTTTAACCATGATTTTGAAATCACATTTTTTTATAATGTTTTCAACCATACAATACTTTTTATCACTAAATTTGTGATAAAGACCACCGCTGAATGAAAAAAAAATTATGTTTTCTGTTTATGTTTTGCATTTTCACCTTTGCTTTTGCTCAGTTGGACCGGGAGCATTGGTTTGCTCCAATGATAGACAGAACAGGCGCTCCCAATCCTTATCAGAAACTTTATTTATCTACTAACAGAACAACTCCTTTTCCTGTAAGCATTTACAATAATAATGTTCTGATTGGAACAGTAAATATCAGTAAAAATAACCCTCAGAAATTTGATGTATTAAGGACTTATATTATTACCAAACTGCAGGCAGATTTATTTACTCCCACTACAAAAGGATTATACCTTAAGGCAGAATTCCCTTTTTATGCCAATTTAAGATTCTCAGTGTTCAACCATGGAGAAATTATTACTTCCAAAGGAATTTCTTCCACAGGACTGAAATTTTACGCAGCTGTCACACCTATTACAGTGAGCAATTCCATTCTGAATTTCATGACCAGTGTACTGGCAACTGAAGATAATACCAGTGTTACTATTTCCGGGTACAGTCCTAACGTTCAGTTTTCAAATGGAACAACTGGGACAACCAATCCTACAATGACTTTCACTTTAAATAAAGGACAATCCTACATTATTGATGGAATTGGAAACATAACAACAAACTTTGATGGTTTTATTGGGGCTAAAATTACTTCAACCAAACCCATCAATATCACCAATGGAAACTTTAATGGTCAATATGCAGGAAATCATCCAGCTGGTTCAGATATTTTAATGGATCAGGCAGTACCTGTCAACAGGCTTGGAAATGAATTTGCCCTTGTAAAAGGTAACGGTTCTATTGGCTCCCATATGGAAGGGGCTATTGTAATTGCTACTGAAGATAATACTCAAATTTTTGTAAACGATGAAATTCCACCTATTGCAACCCTTAATGCAGGAAAATATTTTGTCATTCCTGACTCAAAATATATCCTTCAGGGCAATGGACATTATAACTTATATCTCAAAACATCAAAAAATGCTTATGTCTACCAAACTTTAGCAGGAGTTTCAAATCCAGGAAATGAAACGGCCACCGGTGGATTTAATTATATTCCTGCTTTGAACTGTTACCTGCCAAAGCAAATTAATGAACTTGGACTTATTGATGAAAATTTTGTTCATTCCATTGGTAATCCCGGAGGAGTGCTGAATATACCTACAAAACTGAACATCATTACAGAACGTGGTGCTATTATTACAGTAAATGGAGCTAATCCTCCTGCAATAACCGGCCCTTACAATATGACAGGTACAACGAATTGGGTTACCTATGGTATTCCCAATGTAACAGGTACAATTACTATAGCTTCAAATAGAGCAATTATGGCTGGGATCACTGCCGGCAGTGATGCTGTAGGATATGGAGGCTTTTTTGCCGGCTTTCCTACACAACCTGTTATTTTACAATCCGGAGGCGGCTGTATTCCAGGAATGAGTCTTACCGTAGATCCTTTTATTTATGATACCTACCAATGGTATAGAAACGGGGTTATTGTTCCGGGAGCTACCACTTCATCAATCACCCCTACATTATCAGGATATTACACTTGCTCTGTAACAATGGGAAGTTGTGCACCTTTGGTTACTGAACAATTTAAAGTTCTGAACTGTACAAAACTTACCAATACTTCATATAACGCATGTAATGTTAAAACCATAATTCCTGCATTCAGTAGTTCATCACAGACTCCCAGCCCAAGCACTGTAGCTGTTACCACAGCACCTTCATTGGGTACAGCTGTTGTAAACCCTGCAACCGGTATTATTACTTATACTGTAAATACTCTGGGTACAACGGGAACAGATACATTCACTTATACATTCTGCGGAGACGATCCTGACTTCCCGGATTGTGAAACAGTCACTGTCACCCTGAATATTCAGGCTCTAACGGTAATGAATGCAGCATTATCTGCGTGTGATATCAATGGACAGGGAACCTTCAACCTTACAACAGCAAATGTTACCAGCAACTCTCCTGTTACCATTACTTATTATCCTACCCTATTGGATGCTCAAAATGAAAATGCAGCAGCATTGATTGCTAACCCAACTGCCTATACTGCAACTAACGGAACAATCATATATGCGGTTGTTAATGACCATATTGGCTGTAAAAATATTGCACAAATAACACTATCCCTTTTTAATAAAGCAATTGTACTGGACAACTACAATGGTGTTTTCTGTGATGATAATCTGGATGGAACGGTTACCGTCATACTTTCCAATATCACCCCTATTGTACTTAATAATCCAAATTATTTTCCTACTGTAAGATATTACGCAAACCTGGCTGATGCTAACGCCGGAAACAATAATAATCTTCCTAATAACTGGAGCTATACCGCGACCACAACGATTTACATCAGAGTAGATTCTCCCGATGGTTGTGCTTCTGTTATCAAACCTTTACAATTCAGTATTGGAGCCAAAATAACATTAATTACAAAAACCGTTACAGAAACTACTTGTGACGATGACCTGGATGGAATAAAAAGTGTCAACTTAGCCCAGTTTATTCCTCAGTTTACCTTAGATCCAAATGTTACTTTTACTTTTCATGCAACTTTAGCAGATGCTCAGAACAATGTAAATATTGTTGCCTTACCTGTTAACATTACAGGTTCTCAGACTTATTATATCCGTTTTGAAAAAAATGGAGTTTGTCCGGAAGTAGGCACTCTCAAAATCAATATTAAAGTTCCTAAAAAATCAGACGTATTAAAAGATAAAGCTATCTGTCCGAAAACCACTACCACACTGAATGCAGGACCTGGTTTTGAAAAATACTTATGGAGTACAGGAGCTACAACACCTTCCATCACAAATGTTGGCCCGGGAAGCTATTGGGTGGAACTAACCTTCAATGGTTGTACTTACAAGCAATATGTAAACGTAACGGAATTACCTCTTCCTATCATTACGTCTATTGAAATTGATGGAACGACAGTAAAAGTTGGGGCAAGCGGTGGTACACCTCCTTATGAATATTCTTTGGATGGCGTAGTATGGCAGAGTTCCAATATTTTCTACAATGTACCTAGAGGTGCACACAATATATTTGTAAGAGACTCTAAAATGTGTGAGGATGTTAAAAAGCCATTTGCCATTATTAATCTGATCAACACCATTACTCCAAATGGGGACGGCTATAATGAAGTAATAGACTATTCTGCTTTAATGAAAAATGAGAATCTTATATTCAGGATCTTTGACAGATATGGTGCAGAAGTCTTCAGAGGTACTCCTGAAAACAGATACACCTGGGACGGAAGAGTCGGTGGCAGATATGTTCCTACAGCTAATTATTGGTACTTTATCACGTGGACAGAATATGGTTCCAGCCTTATGGTAAAATATACAAGCTGGTTGCTGGTAAAACACAGATAACAACAGAAAACCGGAAGAAAGAACCCCACTCTTTCTTCCGGTTTTTTATTTAAATCTTCGATTTTTTAAATGAATGGTAAGTTTCTAACACTCCTTAACAATTAAATCCCAAAGTTTAATATAACTTTAACCACTATTCTTCATCTAATTACACAGAATTGCTTTATTTCTATGTAATTTTGCGCATTATATGAAGAAACTGTTTACTCTACTGCTATTGGTTTTTCTGGCAAAAATTAATGCACAAATATATTCCGGAGAGGTATTTCTGAGAGACAACTCAATTTTATATCTCAATCAGGTTTATGTCACTAACCTGAATACACAGAAAACTGTTCTTACGGACTACAATGGTAATTTTAATATTCCTGCCAATGTCGGGGATGTGATTCGCTTTACCTCTATCGTTACTGAAAGAAAAGATATTAAGATGACTCCTCAATCCATGGAACAAAAAAATCTGGTTGAGCTGAAAATAGCATATTATGAAATTCAGGAAATTGTTCTTAGCAGATTCAAGCCTACCGGAAATCTTCGGTATGATGTGAACTCTTTAAGAAAAGAAGACAAAGCACATGCTCTTAAAAAAGTAATTGGCCTTCCTGAGCCAAAAGGTGACGGAACTCCTCCGGAGCTTCCTGTTGCCGGACTGCGGGATGGAGGACTTACCTTTAGCCTTGAAAGTATCTATGATATTCTCTCCGGAGAACGAAAGAAAAAACAACGTTATCAGGCCTATGAAAGGATGAACAGCTCTGTAGCTCAGATTAAAAATTATCTGGGTAAAGATTATTTTACAAAATTTAAGATTCCTGAAAATTTAATCGATAACTTCCTTCAGTTTGTTTATACTTCAGAAAATATCCAGGCTTATGTATTGGCGGGCAACTTTGAAGCGGTAAAAATTCCTATTGAAAAATATCTTCCTATCTATCAGAAAAGGCTTAGAAGCTCGCATCTTCAGGAAGTTGTAAGCAGTAATTAGAAATTTCGGAAAGAAATTACTCACAATATTGAATAACTCGTGTGCTTTACACGGGTTATTTTTTTGTTAAATGACCGAAAAATGCACGCTATAGTTTACCACAACATCTACAATACGAATTATTCAACTTTTACAACATATTCTTCTTCAATATTCAAAAATATGTTTAATTTTATCTCACAAACAAGTGTTTAAAATAAAAACACGAGATATTCGTTATCAAATAAAAAACTAAGCAACCGGAACGCAAATTAAGAGTGAAACACCCAATTTCTAACTTAATATGAATTAATGAAAAAAGTACTTTTACTTCTTGGATGTATGTTATTTTTTACAGTCTCTGCCCAAAAACAAGGTAAAGACTATAGTAATATTCTGAAAAGTAAGAATATCTACGAGATCAATGCTTTTTTGCGAGATGCCCATCCTGATGACCCCCGAAGATCCGTTCTGAAACCAAGGGTAATGGAAATGATGAAAGAATACATCAAAGATGCACACCCTGCTGATCAGAAGGTAAAAGATATGCAGGAAATGCTTGCTATGCTGAGAAGAAGACCTTCTACCAAAATTACTTTTGATGAAATGAATGCCATCATCAAACAAAAACAGATTGCAAAATATAAGGCTGAACTTGCTGCCAAACAATCTACCACTGTATATACTCCAAGTAGTGCCCAAAATACATATGTTGTAAACGCTGCTGCTAATACCGCAGTTCCCAACGCTGAAGCAGAAGAATTCAACATGCTGATGGCAGTTTCTCCTGTAGAACATAAAAACAGGACCGTAAAAATCTTAAATTCTCTATTTGATAATGATCCTAATGCTAAAGAATGCATTGTCATGATTCAAAATAAATCAGACTGTAATATCATTGTCAGAATGGAAGGTGTGGGAATCACCAAATACAGACTTGCAGTTCCGGCTCAGGGAGAAGGCTCTATTGTGGTGGAAAAAGGTCAGTATCTTTTCTCGAGTTTAGTTTGCGGGGCACAGTATGCATCACAAAAAACAATAGAAAGACCCATTATGGTGGCCTTAGGAAGTCACTAAGCTCAATCAGAAACGAATTATCACTCTGTCTTTTACCTCCAAAAGACAGAGATTCTCCATAAATTTTTAGTATTTTTGCACTCATTTTATAATTCAATGGGCAAGAATAAATTAGCAAGATTTGCAGAAAACAAAATATTACCAAATGTAATCCAACCTACAAGAGAAGACGCTTTAAAAGGCTTTGAACTTAAAGGAAAATGGAGAGATAATTTCTTTAAAAATGACCATCCGGTTGTATTGGAATTAGGGTGTGGAAAGGGAGAATATTCTGTAGGACTCGCAAAAACATTTCCTGAAAAAAACTTTATCGGAGTAGATATTAAAGGGGCAAGATTCTGGTTTGGAGCGAAAGAAGCCGTAGAAAACAACATGAATAATGTAGCTTTTTTAAGAACTCAGATCGAACTTGTTGATTATTTCTTTGCTGAAAATGAAGTAGACGAAATATGGATTACATTCCCGGATCCCCAAATAAAATATAAAAGAACAAAACACAGATTAACACATCCGGACTTTTTAGACCGTTATAAAAAATTCCTGAAGCCAGGAGGCATCATTCACCTGAAAACAGATTCAGAGTTCCTGCATGGGTATACCCTTGGATATTTACAGGGTGCAGGGTATGAAATCATTTCTGCTCACCATGATATCTATGGGGCTCCAGAATACGATCCTAATACGGAACATTTGAGAGATATTAAAACGTATTATGAAGAGCTATTCTCAGCGAAAGGAAAAACTATTACTTACATTAAATTCCGGATAAGCTGATGAATTAAAAAAACTTGATGAAAAAAAATTTTTTAACGATTTTATTCTTCACATTTCTTATCCCCAACTTTACACAAGCTCAAAAAAGCAGTAAAGACATCTTAAAAAGCACAAACATTAAAGAAATTGAAGAATACCTGAAGAACGCACACCCTGACGATCCTAAAAAGAGTGTGCTGAAACCTAAGCTCATTGCTTTAAAAAATGCCGAATGGACAAAAGGAGCCCGTACTGCCAAACCTATGGAAACCAGGCCTGTCATTACAGATATTCCAAAAGGGGCTATGAGAAATCCTAATTCGGATGATGCTGAAGAATTTAGGAAACTTATCACTGAAACATCTGCTGAACATAAACAAAAAACAGTGAATGTACTGAATGCTATGTTTAATGAGGATATCAGCCGCAAGGAAGCAATTCTCTTGTTCAAAAATAATTCTGACTGTAATATTGTATTACGGATTGAAGGAAAAGAATTTTACAACCTTGCTGTTCCTGCTCATGCGGAAAATTTCATTGTCCTCAACAAGGATTCCTATACCTTTAGCAGTAATATCTGTGATGTGAAATATTCGTCTCGGAAAGACATTAAAAAAAGTATATTTGTAACGATAGACAATCCAAAACCGGGCGGCGCTGAACTGAAATCAGCCCAAAAGGAACCGATAAAGGAAAAGTCACTGAAAAAACAAAAATCAAAAAATAAAATAGGATGAAAAAACTATTCGTTTTTATCGGAACTTCTTTGATTATTGCCAGCTGTAATGTAAACTACGGAGGCTATCCGGGAAGAACCTCCTACCCTTATCCTGCTAACAATACAGGGAACAGAACGAATACAGAAAGAGAATACAATGAGCTTATAAAGACGTATAAGCCTGAAACAGCTGATGTACTCAATGATCTTCTTAACAGTGATGATCCTAAAAATCCGAAAACCTCTGTTTCCGTAGAAAACAAATCTCCATGCAATATGGTGCTTACAGTGAGCGGGAATAATTTTTTCAAGAAAATACCCATTGGTACCGGAAAAATAGGATACACAATGGTACCGAAAAATCAAAATTACAGATTATCGGGTATGCTTTGTAATTCTACTTATCAGTCTACAAAGTTTGTCACAACTTCCTATTCTATAAAGCTTTCAAACTAAAATATAACCTGCAGATTTCTGTGGATTTTTATTTTAATAAAACGAACCACAATGACTTGCAGACGACTGTATAAACAATAAAAAAACGCTGGATCGAAATCCAGCGTTTTTCCTATATTAAAGAAAATCTTTAATTATTCTGCATCGAAATCAGCATCTGTATCAGCAGATACTTTTTCTCCTTCTTCTTTAGATTTTTCTTTATCAGCTTTTCTTTGAGACTGACCTTCTTTGATAGATTCAGAAACTACGCTAAGGATCATATCAATAGACTTAGAAGCATCATCGTTTCCTGGGATAACGAAATCAACTTTTCTAGGGTCAGAGTTTGTATCAACGATACCGAAAACTGGAATACCTAGTTTCTTAGCTTCAGTTACTGCGATGTGTTCTCTTAAGATATCAACTACAAATACAGCAGATGGAAGTCTCACCATGTCAGCGATAGAACCTAAGTTCTTCTCTAGGTTAGCTCTTTGTCTGTCAACTTGTAATCTTTCTTTTTTAGATAAAGTTTCGAATGTACCGTCTTTTTTCATTTTATCGATAGCATTCATCTTCTTTACAGCCTTTCTGATAGTAACGAAGTTTGTTAACATACCTCCTGGCCATCTTTCTGTAATATAAGGCATATTAAGTTCAGAAGCGTGTTTTGCAACAACTTCTTTCGCTTGCTTCTTAGTAGCTACGAAAAGAACTTTTTTACCTGCAGAAGTTAATTTCTCTAAAGCATTGCAAGCTTCATCTAATTTAACTGCTGTTTTATGTAAGTCTACAATGTGAATACCGTTCTTCTCCATAAAAATGTATGGAGCCATATTTGGATTCCACTTTCTAGTCATGTGACCGAAGTGTACGCCAGCCTCTAAAAGGTCTTTTACATTTGCTTTTGCCATGTTTTCTGTTTTTGTTAGTTTACTTTCCGTCTTTTAAACAATCAACAACTTCTTTAGATGGGAGAAGCGTTTGGATGCTAAACGTAACGGGCAATTGGCGGTCTGCTTTTTGCTTTTGGCAATTGGCTTTTCGCCGAGATTAAGTTTAAAAAAAATTTAATACATTTCTGTAGCCAATAGCCAATAGCCATCTGCCAACGAGAAATCTTAACGTTTTGAGAATTGGAATCTCTTTCTTGCTTTTTTCTGACCTGGCTTCTTTCTTTCCACCATTCTTGCGTCTCTTGTAAGTAAACCAGCTGGCTTCAATGCTAACCTGAACTCAGCGTTGATTTCGCATAAAGCTCTTGAAATACCTAATCTGATAGCTTCTGCCTGACCTGTATTACCACCACCGAATACGTTCACGGTAACGTCATACTGACCAACAGTCTCAGAAAGGATAAACGGTTGGTTTAATTTGTAAACCATCACGTCTGTAGAGAAATATTCTTTAGCATCTTTACCGTTTACTGTAATAACACCAGAACCTGGTTTTACATAAACTCTCGCTACAGAAGTTTTTCTTCTTCCGATTTTGTGAACTATAGACATAATTAATTATTTAAATTCGTTAACATTAATTGTTTTTGGCTGTTGAGCTTCATGTTTGTGCTCAGTTCCTTCATATAAATAAAGGTTCTTAAGGATAGCAGATCCTAATCTGTTTTTAGGTAACATACCTTTTACAGATTTCTCTAATACCTTTAAAGAATCTTTCTTTTGAAGTTCAGCCGCAGTCATAGACTTCTGTCCACCAGGATATCCTGTATGCCAGATATAAGTCTTATCAGCCCACTTGTTTCCGGAAAGTGTTATTTTCCCAGCATTCAAAACGATTACGTTATCACCACAATCTACGTGAGGTGTGTAGTTCGTTTTGTGCTTACCTCTCAAAATCTTTGCAACCGTAGAAGCTAATCTACCTAACGGCTGTCCTTCAGCGTCTACCACAACCCATTCTTTATTAGCAGTAGCTTTGTTCGCTGAAACAGTTTTGTAACTTAATGTATTCACACGTTTTAGTTAAAGATTAAACATAATTTACCCCTAAAAGGGTGTGCAAAGGTACAAATTATTTTCGTAACCCAAAAACATATTTTATTTAATCTATATAATCTTGGTTGTACGGCCCTGTATCAATAGATTTTAACACTAATTACAATTTTGGCATAAATCTTGCGAACTCATGAGCCGATGAAAAAAACACTTCGAAGATTCTAAAAACACCAATGAAACAGCAAAGAGTTTATTCCCTCGACTCTTTCTTTTATTAAATTTACTTTAAAGATTTCCGTAAAAAATGTTAATATAATTATAATTTCATTGAAATAATTATATTTGCGTTAATCATATTCCATAATCCATGAGCCACGGAAAACTAAGAGAAGATAAGACCTGCCTGAACTGCGGGCAACAGGTTGAAGAAAGGTTCTGCCCACACTGTGGACAGGAAAATATTGAAAGCCGACAACCTTTTCATTTTCTCTTTACTCATTTCATTGAGGATTTCACCCATTATGACGGACAGTTCTGGAGAACTATACAGTATTTATTTACCCGCCCCGGATTACTTACCAAAGAATATCTGGCTGGTAAAAGACAATTGTATGTGGCTCCTGTAAAACTGTATATATTTATAAGTTTCCTTACATTTTTCCTCCCCAATATTTTGCCTCACGCCAAAGAAGAAGCCGAAAAGCCCAGCCACATTAAAAAGGAAACAAAAGCAAAAAATCCGAAAGAAATTTCAAAAGACATTGTAAAAGATTTACAAAAAGAAGGTGTTCTGTCACACGAAGCAGCAACAACCACCCAAAAAGCATTGGATACTTTAAAGGCGTTGGATACGACAAAAATTAAAGCCACTCAAGAAAAGACTGAAATTTTTGACAATACATTTGATGCTAAAGATGCATCCATTATGAATGCTGATACCATAAAACAGTATGATTCTATACTCGCAAAGGATAAAACAGGGATCTATTCATTAATGAGACCTCTGGCAAAAAAAGCGTTTTCATTAAAGGAAGAAGGATATAGCAAGCATCAGATCTGGGAAAAATATAAAGAGAACTTCATTCATACCATTCCCAAAGCACTCTTCGTTTATCTGCCCATATTTGCATTCTTTTTATGGCTGTTCCATAATAAGAAGAAATGGTGGTACTTTGACCATGGAATTTTTACCCTTCACTATTTTTCATTCCTTTTATTAGCAATACTTATATTTATAGTAGGTGAAAGGATTACAAGCTTTCTGCCGGGCAACAATTTACTTACCTTATTATATATTCTAGCCTGTATGGGACTAGGTCTCTATATGACAATCTATTTTTTTGTCGCCCATCACAGGGTGTATGAAACAAAAAAAAGAATAAGTATTCTGAAAGGCTCTTTATTATTTATTATAAATTATATCGGATTGATTCTGATGTTTATGATACTGATGTATCTCAGTTTTATTATGCTTCACTAATTTCTAAGGGATTTGTTTCCTCTGAAGCTTGCAAATAAGTAATAGGCAACAAAAACTGTTGAAAATTTTAAGATTGATGGAATTGCCAGTTCAAGTTTAAAAATCAAAGCCCCAATAAGAACCAGAATGGCCATGGCTACAAATGAAAGACCCATTTTTTTAGGCAGTGTAAAATTGGGAGTATCCAGATAATAAGCAATTCCCCAGGCAGAACCAAAGGCAAAGGCATAGTAAATATCCAGTCCGATATTTTGTGAACTTAAAAAGAAATAATTAATCAGGAAGCTTACTACAGTTCCTAAAGCGAAATACATCAGAGCTTTTTGCATGTCTGTAAAAATATTCTGCAAAAATAGAGAATTTAATTGGGTGCAGAATCCTTACAAAGATTTAATTATTGAATTAAAGGTTGCTTTTCATGAGTGGATAAAGATTGGGTTTCGGAAAAATCCAGACAGTATCACTGAAACAATGCAATATCACCTAAAAAGGTAATTGACAACAAACACCGCAAATGATAAATTTGAAATAAAATCAAAAGCTGGAATTCCCTCATACCGTTTTACAGACATCCAACATGAGAGACCTGATTTTGAAGAAAAAAATACACAAACCAAAATTAATAGACATGAAAAAGATTTCCCAAAAAACAGTAAAAATTACTGACTTTCAAGAAAGTAATATTGAAGTAAATGTCATAATCAGTGCCAATACACAATTTGGAGATCCCCATTTTATCATCAATGGAATGAGGATCGATGACAACAATTCAAGTGACGGTAAATTTTCTTTTACCATTCCAAAAGCAGCTTTAACCTCTGATAATTTACTTTTCGCGACCTCTTTTAATATCAATATGCAGGTGAACCATCTGCAGATTCTAATCAATACCTGCAGAATAAAATTTGAATTCCCTCAAATTCCCGGCAAGAACTTTCATTTTAATCCTTTCGAAGGTAAAACGACTGAAGATTTGGCTGACAGATTTATCTATGGGGTTTATAAATACATAAAAATTGAGCTATGAAAAAGATATTATTAGCAGCTCTGACCGCTGGATCTACCCTACTATTTTCTCAAAACAAAGAAATTAGTGCAGAGTTAAACAAACTGGAGCTTTCCAATGCACCCAGTGTGATGCTTCTTGGTTTAGCAAGTTCTGATTTGGAAACCCCAAAATCAAAAAAGGCTTTCATGACCAGTATTGTCAATTCATTCAGTGAAAATGAAGGTCTTCCCAATGCCTATGCAGTAGAACTTACCCCTACTCATTTATTTCCTCTCACGGAGATGGATGCATTGAAGTATGCCGGCATTAAAAGCATTAAAAAATCAGATAATACCTATGAGTATAAGAATAACATTTTCAGTGAAGCAAAAAACGTTTCTGTCTCGTTTGCCTTTCTGAGAAATTATAAAATTGAAGACCTCGACACGGAAAATCCTTCGGTATCTTTTTCTTTACGAACCACCCTATTTAAAGTAAGGAATAAAAAAAATATAGACGCTATCACAGCCTCAAACACGAATATTTCAAAGGAATTAACCGATATCCAAAGGGAATTTGAAAAGTCAGAAAAATACAATAGCATAATCACATCCAATGCCAAACCAAATGAAATACAAGAAAAACTTGCAAAAGCATTAGATGAGTTTGCCACAGATTATTACAAAACCGAAACTGAAAAATATAAAAAATACCTTGACGAAAAACCTGCTTTTCAATTAGATGTGGCCTCAGCCTACAGTACTTTCTTTTTAGATAACCAGTTCAAAAATAATCAATTTGGGAAATTGGGATTCTGGATGACCATGAGTTCCGGAATCAACCTTGAAAGAACAAGAGATCCTAAGAAAGATGAAGGTCAAAATAATGATAAATCAAAAGTAACCATTAAAGAAACCTCTGCCACAGACGCTTCAAAAATTGAAAAAAGATTGAATTTCTATGCGGTTGCCAGATATATGCAGGATAAAACAGTTTATGATGTTGCTAACGGATTCAGCCAAACCAACAATTATGATTTGGGTGGAAAAATAGAACTCGTATACAATAAATTCTCTATTGGCTATGAATTCATTTACAGAAGCAGTGATTTGGACAACACCTTCCGTTCCAATGGAATCATCAACTATAAAGTGTCTGACAGTGTGTACATCAATGCTGCATTTGGGAAAAATTACGGGGATAAGAACAACCTCATTTCATTTCTAGGATTAAACTGGGGACTGGACAGCAAGAGAAAAACACTTTTTTCAGAAAAAAAATAAAACAGAACGCTTTACTGAAATAAAAACCAAACTTCAGTGTAAAACAATAAAAAAATGTCAGCAGATTTTGATCTGCTGACATTTACATTTTTACAGAATAGCGTAATAATCTGTAAAATACAGACCTGACCTCCAACAAAGTCTATCAGTCCAAAAGAATAATTATCATAAAACACTGTAAATCAAAACACTAATACACCATTCAGGGTTTTCATTTTATTACTATATTTGAGAACTTAGAAACTTTCTAGAATTTTTATGGAAACCCAAAAATATACTCCAACCAACAAGGTAAGAATCGTAACTGCTGCCTCATTATTTGATGGGCATGATGCTGCGATCAATATTATGCGTCGTGTTATTCAGGGAACAGGATGCGAAGTGATCCATTTAGGACACGATAAATCGGCAGAGGAAGTTGTAAATACAGCGATCCAGGAAGATGCGAATGCTATTGCATTAACTTCATATCAGGGAGGTCACAACGAATATTTCAAATATATCTATGACCTTTTGAGAGAAAAAAACTCACCGCAGATCAAAATTTTTGGTGGCGGTGGCGGGGTAATCCTTCCGGAAGAAATCAAAGACCTTATGTCTTACGGAATCGATAGAATTTATTCTCCGGATGACGGCCGCGAACTGGGGCTTCAGGGAATGATTGATGATTTGGTACACAGATCGGATTTTGCAACAGGAAAAGATGTTACGGCTAAAGATCTTGACGATATCAGTTTTGAAAACCCGTCCAGCATTGCACAAATCATCTCAGCCGTTGAAAACTTTTCAGAAGAAAAACCTGAGCTTGTAAAAGCTATTGACGAAAAATCTAAAGATTTAACAATTCCAATTATTGGTATTACAGGTACAGGAGGAGCTGGTAAATCTTCTTTAACAGACGAATTGGTAAGACGTTTCTTACGTTCAAATACGGATAAAAAAATCGCCATTATTTCCATTGACCCTTCGAAAAAGAAAACCGGAGGTGCTTTATTGGGAGACAGAATCCGTATGAACGCGATTAATGATCCTAGAGTTTATATGCGTTCTATGGCAACCAGAGAAAACAACGTTTCTGTTTCGCCGTTTATTCATTCTGCATTGAATGTACTGAAACTGGCTCATCCGGACGTAATTATCCTTGAAACTTCAGGAATTGGACAGTCTGGTTCAGAAGTTTCAGATTTTGCAGACGTTTCTATGTACGTAATGACTCCTGAATATGGAGCTTCTACACAGTTGGAAAAAATTGACATGCTAGATTACGCAGATCTTGTGGCATTAAATAAATCTGACAAACGTGGTGCATTGGATGCTCTTCAGGCGGTAAGAAAACAGTTCCAGAGAAACCATTTATTATGGGAAAGCCCATTAGATGATATGCCTGTGTATGCAACGAAAGCATCTCAGTTTAATGATCATGGAACCACTGAATTATACAACAGACTTGTTTCAAAAGTAAATGATAAATTCTCCGAATTAAACCTAAAGACTTTTGTAGAACAGGAAATTACAGAAGAAGTAACCATTATCCCTCCGAAAAGAGTTCGTTACCTTTCTGAAATTGTTGAAAATAATAAGCAATACGATATCAATATTGAAAAGCAGGCTGAACTGGCCAGAAAAATGTATCATATTGAAGGCGTAAAAAATATCATTTCCAATGAAGTTTTAGAAGCTGAATATCAAAAGGCTGAAAAAGAACTTCAACAGGATAATATTGATTTCCTGAAAACATGGGATGACACGAAAAAAGCTTTCCATGCAGAGTTTTATTCTTATTATGTAAGAGGAAAAGAAATTAAAGTTGAAACTTCCACAGAATCTTTATCTCACTTAAGAATTCCAAAAATTGCATTACCAAAGTACAATGACTGGGGAGATCTGATCCAATGGAAAGGACAGGAAAATCTTCCGGGAAGTTTCCCTTATACAGCGGGTATTTATCCGTTTAAAAGAACCGGTGAAGATCCTACAAGGATGTTTGCAGGAGAAGGAGGCCCTGAAAGAACCAACAGAAGATTTCACTATGTTTCTGCAGAAATGCCTGCAAAACGTTTATCTACAGCATTTGACTCCGTAACATTATACGGTCAGGATCCTGCTTTACCACCAGATATTTATGGTAAAATTGGAAATGCAGGAGTTTCTATTGCTACGCTGGATGATGCTAAAAAGCTATATTCAGGATTTGATCTTGTGAATGCTTTAACTTCAGTTTCAATGACTATCAACGGTCCTGCACCGATGCTGTTGGCTTTCTTTATGAATGCTGCCATCGACCAGAATGTTGAAAAATATATCAAAGAAAATGGTTTAGAGGCTAAAGTAGAAGCTAAACTGAAGGAGAAATTTGACAACAAAGGTTTAGAAAGACCAAAATATAATGGGGAACTTCCTCCATCCAACAATGGTTTAGGGCTACAGCTTTTAGGATTAACAGGTGATGAAGTAATTCCTGCAGAGGTATATGCGGAAATCAAAGCTAAAACGATTGCTACTGTTCGTGGTACTGTTCAGGCTGACATCTTAAAAGAAGACCAGGCTCAGAATACATGTATTTTCTCTACAGAATTTGCATTGAGACTGATGGGTGATGTTCAGGAATATTTCATCAGAGAAAAAGTAAGAAACTTCTACTCTGTTTCCATTTCAGGATATCATATTGCTGAAGCAGGAGCTAATCCGGTTTCCCAATTGGCATTCACACTGGCAAATGGTTTCACTTATGTGGAATATTACTTAAGCCGTGGAATGGACATCAATGACTTTGCACCGAACTTATCTTTCTTCTTCTCCAATGGTATCGACCCTGAATATTCAGTAATCGGGCGTGTGGCAAGAAGAATCTGGGCAAAAGCCATGAAATTGAAATACGGAGCTGACGAAAGAAGCCAGATGCTGAAATACCACATCCAGACTTCAGGACGTTCTCTCCACGCTCAGGAAATTGATTTCAATGATATCAGAACAACTCTTCAGGCGCTTTACGCAATCTATGACAACTGTAATTCACTTCACACCAATGCGTATGACGAAGCAATTACAACGCCTACTGAGCAATCTGTAAGAAGAGCAATGGCTATCCAGCTGATCATCAATAAAGAATTAGGATTGGCTAAAAACGAGAATCCGCTTCAGGGATCATTCATCATTGAAGAATTAACGGATCTTGTAGAAGAAGCTGTTTATACTGAATTCGACAGAATCACGGAAAGAGGTGGTGTTCTTGGAGCGATGGAAACCATGTACCAGCGTTCAAAAATCCAGGAAGAATCTATGCATTACGAATGGCTGAAACATACAGGTGAATATCCGATTATTGGAGTGAATACTTTCTTAGGAAAAGATGGTTCACCAACCGTTTTACCAGGAGAAGTTATCCGTTCTACGGAAGAGGAAAAACAGGCACAGATTGAATCTCTTCATAACTTCCAACAGGCCAATGAAAATAAGTCTGAGGAAGCTTTAAGAGAACTTCAGCATGCAGCTATTAACCAGCAAAACTTATTTGAAGTGATGATGGATGCCGTAAAATACTGTTCTCTGGGACAGATCACCAATGCTTTATTTGAAGTGGGTGGTAAATACAGAAGAAATATGTAAGTTTATACAGCAAATATTTTTATACAAAACCTCAAAGGATTTCTTTGAGGTTTTGTATTTTTAACTTTAAATAAAGCTAAATGACCAAGACAATACTCCTTACTTTAATTTTCACTTTTACAATATCCTTTAGCCAGAACAAAAACAATATCAATTATTTTCCTCCTGAAAAGGTGGAAAACAGCTTGGATCAAAATTTTTTGCTTACTACCTTTTACGCACTTTCGTATCCTGAAACAGGATTCAGCATTACCCATCCTGTTGGTTCTGCAAAGATCTATGAAGAATATCTGATGGAAAAGAATCCTCAGGATGCAAAAAAGCTACTGGCAGAAATACATTTTAACAAATCAGGGAAACTAAACAGTATACAGCAGCATTCCGATGGAGACCATTCAATAATCATTTACAATGAAAAAGCGCTTATTTCTCATATCATTGATCACCATGAGGAATATGACAATATAAGAGAATATACCTATGATACTGTTGGAAATCTCATCAGTCTGCATGATTATAACAAGGAAGATGGAAATCTGGATTTTAGAAGTTATACGGAATATCATTATTATATTGAAAACGGCAATACAATTGTTCAAACCTATACCATTGAGAAACATACAGGATTACATATTGAAAAAAGGAAACTCACTTTTGACAAACAACAAAGGATGATTAAAGAAGAAAGATCCTTGCGTATTCCCAATAGAGCAGAATTAAAATACGAAAGAATCTATCGTTATGACCACCCAAAGTTTCCAGAAAAAGTAACAAAAAAAGAAACCCATAATTTCGTAGGAGATAATTATGAAAGAGAAATTTTTGAATATAATGATAATGGAGATCTTATTTATACTTCTTTAGATTCTGAGCCAGGGAAATCTTTATACACAGAGAAAACAACCTTTTCTTCAAAAAATCAGGCAGAAAAGATAACAATTTACAGCAAAGGTCTAAAAGGTTCTATGAAAGAAGAAAAAAAGACCCACAATCTACTTTCATATGATGATTCTGGGAATATTATCTATGATAAAGAAATACGCAAAGAGGAAGATAATGTTTTTACAAAAAACACTTATCAATTTGATGAATATATGAACTGGACTGAGCTATTAGTTCAGAAACATATCTATCTTCCACAATATGGAAAAAAAGATGATGAATCATTTGACTCGTACTCCAAATACATAAGGGAAATCAGTTATTCCGGTTTTGAAGAACCGCATAGTGCTAAACTTATTGATACAGTGGCCAGCGAATACTTAAAAAAAGAAGTTCTTGCCAAGAGCAAATTTTACGAACAGATCAAAAATACAAAACAGTAAAGTTCTGAACCATACAACTTTGAACTTTATTTCAGATCAATTCGTCAAATACAAAAATTAATCACCTGAATCTCCTTATTTTTGGGAGATTTTTATTTTACAATGAAACCACAAGCTTTATTCAACTGGAGCAGCGGAAAAGATTCTGCCCTCGCTCTTTATAAAATATTACAAGAGGATCAATATGAAGTCACAACTCTGTTGACCAGTATCAATCAGGAGTTTCAGAGGATTTCCATGCATGGAGTTCACGTTTCCCTTTTAGAAAAGCAGGCAGAAAGTCTGGGAATCCCATTACTTACAATGGAACTTCCCAAAGAGCCATCCATGGAAGAATACCAGCAAATTATGAGTAAAACAATGGCTGAAATTAAGGCTCAGGGAATCACTCATTCAATTTTTGGTGATATCTTCCTGGAAGATCTGCGAAAATACAGAGAAGAACAATTAAACGCTATTGGCATGAAAGCCGTATTTCCCCTATGGAAACAAAATACATCCCACCTCATCCATGAATTTTTAGAGCTTGGTTTTAAAACTATTGTTACCTGCGTTAACGGGTCTTACCTCGACAAAAGTTTCGCAGGACGAATTATTGATCAGAAATTCATTGATGATCTTCCTCAAAATGTAGATCCATGCGGAGAAAACGGAGAGTTTCATACCTTTACTTTTGATGGTCAAATTTTCAAAAATCCGGTTCATTTTGAAATCGGGGAAACAGTCAAAAAGACTTACCCTAAACCTAAAACAACTCCTGAAGAAGAAGATGAGGAATATGTTTTCTGGTTCAGTGATCTGGTAGTAAAATAAGCCTGTGAATATTCTTTCACAGGCTTATTTTCAATATAGTATTTTATTCAAGGGCATTTCATTCATATGACTGCACTATTTCACAAAGGTTGATTAAATCCACATTAAATTGCTCCAATACCTCATCTTAGCACGCAATTTGCTTCCCATACTACTCTTTTGGATATTTTAGTATCTTTAAGAATATCAATCATCATTAAAAAAATACAACACCTGTGATCAAAAATTTAGTATTCCTAATCCTATTCTGCTTTTTATTTTCCTGTACAACAACTGAGGTTCCAAAAGCTGCCCCTGTTGATAAAAAAGCAATTGTTGATTCTACCATTGCTGCTTTTCAGAAGACCCTTTTAGAACAACAGATTGATTCCGCTTTCAAGAAGTATCATTTCAATGGAAGTATTGCCGTTTTTAAAGATTCCCTTCCTCTTTACAGAAGAGAAAACGGATATTCAGATTTTAAAAGAAAAACTAAGATTGACAGCAATACCATTTTTGCAATAGGATCTGTAAGTAAGCAATTCACCGCTGTTTTAGTCTTACTTCAGATGGAACAGGGAAAACTTAATGTGACTGATAAAGCATCAAAATACCTGAAAGAATTTCAGATCAGAGAATATGAAAACATTACGATTCACCAGTTGTTAAATCATACTTCAGGACTGAATCTAATGGGTGGGAAGCTGATGTTTAAGAGTGGTTCAGATTTTTTCTACTCTAATGACGGATTCAATACCCTTGGAAAGATTGTAGAAAAAGTTTCCGGAAAATCATATCATGAAAATGTTCAGGAACTCTTTAAAAAAGCGGGAATGAGACATTCATCTACCGGAGATATTTTTAAAGGAACTCATTTTGCCAGTGCTTATCTTGGAACACCTGCTAAGTTCTCTGAAGTTCCCAATATGCCGAAAAGATTAGGTGGACAAGAAATCGGAACACCTGCCGGTGGAATATTGTCTACCATTCAGGATCTTCATTCATGGAACAATGCATTGTATGGTGGAAAAATTTTAAAACCGGAAACCCTGAAACTCTTTATGGCTAAAAGTGCGGAAAGACGTCATGCTATCTTTGGAAAAATGGGTTACGCATACGGAATTATGCTTAATATCGGCCAGCCCAATTCTTATTTCCACAGCGGTTATGTAAAAGGTTCCCCTTCATTAAATATCTATTATCCGGACACCAAAACTTCTGTGATTATTCTGTCTAATATTGCAGACGAAGAAAGAGGAAAAGGAGTAATCTTCAGGCCTCATATTGAAGTAAAAAAGATCACAGATCACCTTGAAAACACGCTTACACAGCTTAGAGTAAAACATTAATTTTCATGATAATTCATCTATGCCGGCTTCAGGAATTCCTGCATTTTTATTAAATTCTTTTTATGTTCAAGAAAATTGAAGACGGCAAAAGAAAGGGCTACCTGTAATACAAAAGGAAGAATTAAAGTCATCAGAACCCCAACAACATCCGTATAGTTTTGTTGTCTGAAAAACTGATAGGCATAATCCCCGCTTTTCAATGTCACTTGTGTCATGGAACTGGCACCAATAACCATTAATCCCAGATTCTGCTGATACATTGTGTAAAGGCATTTCCCTCTGTATTTAAAATCAGCCTTTATATATTTCCAGATTTTATAATTAAAAATCCATATCAATAGTGTTGTCAAGACAAATGATCCATTAAGAAGTCTGAAAAGTATTTTATATACCTCTTGATTTGCTGCCATAAAAATCAGCAATAGATTAACAGCAAAAGCCAGAGCCCCTACCATCAAAGATTTTTTGAAAAGGCCACTATATTTCTCCTGGATAATTCTTTTAGCAATGAAAGGAATTTTAGTGGGATAAAACAGCAGGTAATTAACCATTGTAAACTCTCCGTTCCAGGATTCTTTCACTTTTAGAAAAGCTTCTTCAAAACTGATATTTTCATTGAACTGAATATCTGAAATCTGACTCATCATATGATCTCTGATCTCTACCAAAATATCTAAAGAAAGCTCCTGAGCTACCAGATAATCTGTAATTTTATTTTCCTGTACTTCGGTGATCATACATTGAATATTGTCTGTAGGTTGAGTAAATAGCTTTTCATCTCAGTTTCCTGTTCTGTCTGTTGTTTTGTACCTTTTTCAGTCAGCAGGTAATATTTCCGGTCTCTTCCATTAATCTTCTGAATTTCGGAAGTGATCATTCCATCATTTTCTAATTTGTGCAGCAATGGATAAAGTGCGCCTTCCGTCATTTCAAGTTCACCCTGAGTAAGTTCTTTCGCTCTTTGGGTGATTTGATACCCATACATTTTAACTTCCTTTGAAAGAAGCTTCAAAATAATATTCTGAAGAGTACCTTTATAAAGACTATTCTTTTTCATAGTAGGGCTTATATACATTGCAAACTTATGCATAATTTTCTTATGTATATAAATTTAATATAAAAACTTTTTAAATTGCTATATGAAAAAAATGTACTTCATCGCTGTTTACCCTCCTCAGGAGATTATTGAAGAAATAAAAATCTTTAAAGAGGATATGGCAACGAATTATGCCAACTCCAAGGCTTTGAAAAATGAAGCCCACATTACCCTATTTCCTCCCTTTTCAAGAGAAATTGAACTGGAGGACGATATTCATAGTGCTTTTCAGAAGATCAATACAGAAATCACTCCTTTTGAAGTAGAACTGGACGGCTTTGGAAGCTTTCCTAATCCTAAAAATCCTGTACTCTATATTCAACCTAAAGAAAATGATCAGTTAACAGCGCTTTATCATAAAGTAAAGGAATGCTTTAATTTTATTCAATATTCTTTTCACCCGCATATGACGGTGGGATTCAGGGATCTGACCTGGGAAAATTATCTTAAAGCCTGGGAAAAATATGAAACCAAGGAATACAAAACTAAATTCTTAGTTGATAAAATATTACTTCTTCGCCATGATGGACAATGGGTACCTATAGCAGAGAAAAAACTGGAAAAATAAAAAACCGGCTGCTGGAGCCGGTTTTTGTTCAATTTATTCTTTAATGATTTTCTGAGAAATAATCAGATTTTTATTTTCTTTTACATTCAACAGGTAAGTACCTGCCGGATAGTTTTTAATATCAACCTTTATAGCAGAATCATTCAGTTCAAATCTGGATGGAATAAGTTTTCCGGAAGCATCATATACTTCTACATTTATATTCTTTGAAAACTCCTGTTTCCCTTTAATGAAAAATTCTCCATTTGTCGGATTAGGATAAATACTGAAACGACGCTCTTCAGCTTTTACTTCTGAAAGTTTAAGCGTGGATTTACTCAGAGTCCAGGAAACATTGGTAACATGAAGCGTACTGTGATTATCCACTTTCAGGAGTGGATTGTTATCTACTACTGAAAATGTCAACGTATTATTTCCATTATTGAGTTGTGCCGGAGTAATCGTAACACTATTTCCTGTTGCCCCCAAAGCGGTTCCGTTCAGACTCCAGGAATTAACCAGTGTATTGGGAATAGGAAGAATTTCATTGACTGTGAAAGTAACATTAGATGTAGCATCCACTGAAGTATTATTGGCAGGAGTATATGAATCTACAGGAGAAACTAAACTATGAATTCTCTCAATAATTGCCTCCTTACATACAGAACAGAATTGTTGATTAAGATATCTCATTTCACAACTCTGGTGTGGTCTGAACCAGGTTGGGCTTTCAGCATGAGCATATACTCCTACTCCATTCAATCCTACCCAGTTTTTCCACTTGATTGTTGCAGGATTGGAATTTTGGGTTTTGTTTGGAGATTCAAGTGAACCTGAGAACCAGTATTCATCGGCTAATTTCCCAAAAGAATGGCCTAACTCATGTACTACGATTTCATTGGAAGAACCATTTAATGAAGCAAAGGCATAGGTTCCACCGCAGCCTCCATATTCTGTAGAATTACCCAGTACATAGGTGATATCATAATCAGGAATATTCGCTGCCAGCACCTGTCCTACTTTATTGGTAGTATTACTGTATATACATCTGTGAACGCCTACATCGAAAGTAGAACCCAGATAATTATTAGGATTGGTTACAGGGATTACAGGCTCAGTAACATCCGTTGCAGTCCCAGGATGCTTTACTCCCGACTCTGTTGAAATTACTTTTACAGCATAAGCATTAAAGTAATTCTTATATTCTGTATAAGGACTTTTTGTGAAAAGATAATTGATTGTATTCTGGGCTGATGTCGTAAAAGCAGTTTGCTGTGCAGAGGTAAATCCGTCTCCTAGAACAGCTATCACAACCCTCTTACTATTGTCTCCGTTCTGTAAAAGAGGAACGGTCTCGAATGTCTGCGCAAAACAACTGCTTCCTATTAAAAGGGATAATAAAGTTTTTTTCATAATTATAGTTTTTGCGTTAATAATACTTGAACACCATCATCTGTTGCTTTTTCAATTTTTACTGACTGAACATTTTCAGAATAAGAAAAACGGGTACTGAATTCCGTATTTTGAAGGGAAGCCTGATGTCTGGAAATTCCTTCTTTTTCATACACTTCCAGTTCAGGATTAAATGGGTCTTTCACAAGCTGTTTTCCAACTTCTTTTCCACCAGATGCAGTCAATGTGATAATAAGATCTCCTTTACGAATATCATCTCTTTCAAAAGAAGGCATATGTTTCAATCTGCCCTCTGCAATTTTAGTACTCTGGAGCGTGATTTTTGCATTTCCAGACTGATCTTTATCGGCCTTGAAAAACAAATAAATAATCCGTTCGCTCTTCGTTGTCAAAGTTTCCGAACGCTTATTATGAACTAAATTATTTCTCTCCTGAACACCAAAAAAGAGAAAAACAGGAACAACAAATACGTTAAATACATTTTTCATGATCATTTTTATTTAAAGATATTAAAATTTTAAACATAAACTAAAATCATTGTCAATACTTTTTCCATTAAAAAAACATAGAAAGTTCCTATCTTTGAAGCAATGATTTCAGAGAAAATAATTTTAGGAATTGACCCGGGAACAGCGATAATGGGATTTGGTATTATCTCCGTAAAGAAAGGAAAAATGGAGATGGTTTCTATTCATGAACTGATCTTAAAAAAATATCCCAATCACGAAACTAAGCTTAAATATATTTTTGAAAGAACGCTTTCTCTTATCGACGAGTTTCATCCTGATGAGGTGGCTCTTGAGGCTCCTTTCTATGGAAAAAATGTGCAAAGTATGCTGAAGCTTGGACGAGCTCAGGGAGTTGCAATGGCTGCCAGCCTTTACAGAAATATTCCTATTACTGAATATTCTCCAAAAAAAATTAAGATGGCCATCACCGGAAACGGAAATGCCAGCAAGGAACAGGTAGCAGGTATGCTTCAAAACCTTCTTAAATTAAAAGAATTCCCTACAAAATATTTAGATGCTTCCGATGGTCTTGCCGTTGCAGTATGCCATCATTTTAATTCCGGAACCATCGCGGATACCAAATCGTATTCCGGCTGGGAGAGTTTTTTGAAGCAGAATCCGGATAGATTGAAGTAATTTCTATCTTTTCTTTGAAAATTTTCAAAATGAATTTTAACCTTCTTAAAAACAGTCTTTTATACAAATCCACATTGTTACTTGGTAAAACATAATACTATCTTTTACATTGGTATGATTTTTAGTACTACCTTTGTATAAATTTTCAGTTATGAAAACAAACCAACAAACTATAAATCAAGGGACTCATAAAATAAACTGGTTCCAAAAATTTCTGATGGTATGTTCAGGCGGAAACATCCATATTTTAAGAAAGACTCCGAGTGAATGGAATAAATTTTCCGGGATTGGAGGGATTGTACTTTTCACTGCAGTGTTCGCCACTTTGTCTGCAGGCTACGCCATGTATACGGTATTCGACAACATTTGGGCATCAGTAGGATTTGGAATTCTGTGGGGGTTGATGATTTTCAATCTTGACCGTTATATTGTTTCTTCCATCAAAAAAACGGGAACATGGTGGAATCAGGTTCTGATGGCTATTCCTCGTCTTATCCTTGCTACCTTTCTAGGAATTATTATTTCTAAGCCTTTAGAACTTAAAATTTTTGAAAAGGAAGTCAACAAACAGCTGAATACCATTATCCAAAGGAACAAAAAACAGCTCCAGGGAGAAATGACCGGAAGGATTCTTCAGCAAAGCGGACCTTTTGAGACAGAAAAACAACAGATCTCAGGAAAAATCGCTCAATATCAGAAAGCATATGACTCTGCTTCTGTAGAACTTGAAAAAGAAATTCTGGGAAAACAATCTGGGCTCACCAGTGGAAAAGAGGGTTACGGGCCGAATGCAAAACGTAAACAGGAACTGAAAGAGCAACGTAAACAGGATCTTGAAAACTTCCAAAAGCAGGCTTCTCCAAGACTGGAATATTTAGATAAAGAAATATCCAAGGTATATACCAACCTGGAAACTGAAAGAAAATCTACAGAAACTTTTGAAGATAAGTTCAATGGCTTTGCAGCAAGACTTCAGGCATTGGATGAACTGGGTAAGAATTCTGCAATCATTGGCCTTGCAGCAGCTTTTATCATGGGATTGTTTATCTGTCTTGAGATTTCTCCGGTTCTGGTAAAATTGATCTCTCATATAGGACCCTATGACTATCTTTTAGAAAAAACAGAAAATGATTTCAGATTGTATTCTAAAGAAAAAATTGAAAAAGGAAATGCTCTTACTGATTTCAGAATCGATGATTTTAAAGATAATTTGAAAAAATAAAATGATAACTCAATATTCTATCCGACTTTAAACATTAGAGAAAAAATCTATAATAATATATTTTTCAATAAATAAAATCTAACCTTTTGCATAATTGTGAAAGGTTTTTCTTTTAATAAAGAATTTTATGCGAAATATTTTCTAATTTTATATTACATAAAATCCTTATTATCATGAAAAACTTACTTTTTGCATGTATGCTGCTGATATGCAGTGTATCTGCTCCTGCTCTAAAAGCTCAGGCATCAGAACCATTTTTAGGGCAAATAGCCTTTGTACCTTATAATTTTGCACCAAAATACTGGGCAGAATGTAATGGGCAGATTCTGCCCATCGCGCAAAATCAAGCACTTTTTTCATTGTTAGGAACTACTTATGGAGGGAATGGAACCACCACATTTGCTTTACCCGATATGAGAGGAAGGGTACTTGTTCATAACGGACAAGCTCCGGGAGGGGCAACGAACTATACTATGGGAGAAACCGGCGGAGCTGAAAGTGTAACATTACTGATAACACAAATGCCAGCCCATAATCACACAATAAATGCAGTAACAGCGGAAGGGAATCAAAACTCACCTACCAACAGCCTTCCGGCAGACACCAAAGTCCTTGACAAAGAATATTCCGATGCAGCGGCTAATACTACGATGAAAAACACAATGGTAGGAAACACCGGAGGAAATCAACCTCATGAAAACAGACCTCCTTTTATTACCCTGAAATGCATCATTGCCTTAGCAGGAGTCTTTCCATCACAAAACTAATGGTTATGAAAATTCTTTACTTATTATGTCTTGCTATGGGAAGCTCAGCTTTTACGCAGACAATAACTTTCAGCGGATGTCCAAATCTGTTTGACAGCCCGCCTAATACTTACGTCTTTAACAAAACAGGAGTAGACGCCTTTAGCAAGAACATCTATGTGACTACTCCTATTGATGGCGCACAAGATTGTAGCGGATTGGGTACCTGTGAATTTAAAATTCAATGGAACAACACTCTTACAAGATGGGAATTTCTTGGTGATGAAGGAAACGGAACTTTTACGACTCCTTATCTGATTTATTATAACTCAACAGGTAATAATTCCTTACCGATTCCTCCTGGTAATAGTGTTGGAACCTGGGTTGAAAATACCGCAATGACTAACGGTCAATGTGGAGGAAACCTTACTGCGGTAAATTCTACCATGACAGGGGATGTACAGAACACAACACTAGGAACTTCGGATCTTTCGAAAAATAAAATTCAGATCTTTCCTAATCCTGTGGCTGATTTTATAAGAATTTCCGGCATTGATGATGGGTTGTCCATCCAAATTTATAATATTGACGGTCGTCTTGTAAAATCAGAAATGTTTGATTCAAAGATTGATGTATCACAACTTATTCCAGGGGGTTATATATTAAAAATAACGACCAGAAATTTTCAGACCCATCACTTTAAATTCATAAAAAAATAACGGGTTATTTTATTGTAAGAAATTGATTATTAAAGCTTTCTAAATTTTCGGAAGCTTTAATTTTTCAAAGAAGTATTCAAACAGATTAGAATTGAATAAAAAAGTCTCCATCGGAATGGAGACTTTTACATTTATTTAAATTCTGATTAATTTATTTGATAATCAGTTTGGAAGACTTATTGTCTTTTCCATTAGAAATCTGAATCATATAAATTCCTTTTTCTAACTGCTGGTCTACTTTGAAAACACCACTTCCTTCTTCAGTTACAGATGGAGTTGATACCAACCTTCCTGACATATCAGAAATAGAAACTTTTAAGTTCTTACCATTTTTAGCTTTAATGAAGATTTTCTCTCCGGTAGCTACCGGGTTAGGATAAACTGTTAAATCACCATTATCAGCTTTCACTTCACTTGTTGCTAAATTGGTAACAAATTTTACAGTATAATCTTCAACTTGTCCGTACTTTAATTGTCCACAAGGAGTCATGTTAGAATTCTCATCATCTACAAGAACTCTCATTCTTAGTGGAGTATTAAGTACTACTGAAGCAGGAGCCGTAATGGTAGTGCTGTGAGTACCAATTTCTGTAACCGGATCTGCAGCAATATTATCAACAGAACTTACCAGTTCAGAAGCCTCAAACGTTCCATTATTATTATAATCAATCCAAACTCTCACATCATTATTCGAGCCTGATACATTTACCTGAAGATTATGAGTACCAGTTGCTGAAAGTTCTGTAGCTGTAGCTTTCAGGCAGCTTGATCCTGTATAGTCTTCATAAAAACTGGCATTATTCTGCCAATATCCTGTAGATGCATTATTAATACTTCCCAGTTTTACAAGAGTTGGTCCTACAAAATAATTATCTGGTGTAGAAATACCTGTAGGATTACATGTCGCTGCAATAGGTGTTCCAATTGCTGCAGCAGAAGAAGGGGCTGTAGCTCCTAATGAAGTACTCAAAGATCCTCTCATTAAAAAGAAATATAGAGCTGCTCTGTCATGCTGTCCATTTGTAAATTTAAATGCAATTGGATTGGTATAGTTCATCATGTTATACTGTACTCCCTGATAGTTTGCCCCTGTACAATAATTCATATCATTGTTAGTAGGCGCAGGGTCATTCAGTAAGCTTCTTGATCTTTCTGTATCACATACCTGATCATCATCTTTAGTACAATCATTATTAGTCATTGCAGGGCAATAAGTAGTAGAAGTAGTCCCTTGTGGTGGCTGAGCGTTAGCATTACCAAATGTATGAAGTAATCCCATACTATGTCCAAATTCGTGCGCTAAAGTAATATCATCCGATAAAGTAACTACAAAAGATTTCATAAAGGATTCGTAGTTAGCATCAGCATTTTGAGGCAAGCCTGCCCATCCCATGATACCATATGTTCCGCCACCATCTACTTTATTCATGATATAAATATTAAAGTAAGATGCCTCGGGCCAGTGCGGTGCAATTGATTTAACCTGGTCCGTAGTAACACCATTTGCGCCACTACGTTTCACCCCATAAGTATCATATCCTGCAAGAGTTCCCCCGTTATATCTAACAATACCTGTAGTAGCATTACAACTTGGGTCTCTTTTAGCTAATACCAATTTAATCGGCATTGTAGCCGCATTACCAAAATCTGCAGGAATTCCCTGAGCCCATTGATAAGTACCCGCATACATTTGATTGCAATTATCCAACCACGTCTGAATTTGCGCATCACTCTTGTTATAAGCTGTACCAATAGCAGCTCCTGTAGGCGCTATTACGTGCACTACTACAGGAATCTCGTAAACTCCATTTACAATTTTGTATGCACTTCCATTTTTAGCAGCTGCATTTTGATTACTGCTAATAATTTTGTTACGGATATTACGAACCATTTCATCAATTTCCGCATTCTGCTTTTGGTGTACTCTCTGTTCATTATCAAAGTCACACCAATCTTTTTTTTGCTGTGCCGATACTGAAAGGGATAGTAGCAATGCCCCACAAAGGATAGTTTTCTTCATTTCAATAATTTAAATAGGTTGTAAATATTTCAATCTTATGTTTCAATCAGAAATAACTATAACTGAAAACAAGCATAAAATTTAAAATTTTATTACAGTTAGTAGAAAAAAGCTCATTATTGTTACATTTTAAACGAAAATAAAATTAACATCATTATAAATAGAACTTGTTTTACTTATATTATTACAAATAAATAACCATAAAAACAAACAATACAACAAAACAAAATATAAGATTATCACTCTATCAATCAAAACATTAAAGCAATATCATAGAATAAAAAAAACCGCACGAAATGTGCGGTTTTTTTTATTTTAATCCCATATAATTCTATAAAGAATAATTTGGAGCTTCTTGTGTGATAATTACATCATGCGGGTGAGATTCTTTCAATCCGCTTCCTGTAATCATTACCAGTTTGGAATCTTTTTGAAGTGTTTCAATATCTTTTGCCCCACAATATCCCATACCAGCTCTCAAACCTCCTGTCAACTGGAAAATAACATCTTCCAGCTTTCCTTTGTGTGGAACTCTTCCTTCAATTCCTTCCGGAACGAATTTTTTAGCTTCACTTTGGAAATATCTCTCTTTACCACCTCTCTTCATTGCGGAAAGGCTTCCCATTCCCTGGTAAGATTTGAATTTTCTTCCCTGGAAGATAATTTCCTCTCCCGGAGCTTCATCTGTACCGGCTAAAAGAGAACCTAACATTACGGCTCCTGCCCCACTAGCGATTGCTTTAACGATATCTCCGGAAAGTTTGATCCCTCCGTCACCAATTACGGTTACATTTTGAGATTTAGCATATTCGTACACGTTATAGATAGCAGATAGCTGAGGAACTCCTACTCCGGCAACTACTCTGGTTGTACAGATAGATCCAGGTCCTACACCTACTTTTAATACGTTTGCTCCTGCTGCAATAAGATCTTTAGCAGCATCTGCAGTTACGATATTTCCTCCTACAATATCAAGGTCCGGATATGCTTTTCTGATTTCTGAAATTTTATCTAAAACTCCTTTAGAATGACCGTGTGCTGAATCAATGGCTACGATATCAACTCCTGCCTGTACCAAAGCCTCAATTCTTGTCAATGTATCTTCTCCTACTCCTACTCCTGCTCCAACGATAAGACGACCATTTTCATCTTTATTAGCATTAGGATACTCTAACTGATTGTCGATATCCTTAATGGTAATTAAGCCTACAAGTTTATTATCTTTATCTACGATAGGAAGTTTTTCAACTCTGTTCTTAAGAAGGATTTCTTTTGCCTTTTCAAGGTTGGTATCTTTGTCTGAAGTGATCAGATTATCTTTGGTCATAATCTCCTCTACTTTCATACCAAGATTTTCCTGATATTTTACATCTCTGTTGGTAATAATTCCAATTAGAACATTATTATCATCTACTACCGGAAGACCTGAAATCTTATATCTTGACATAAGATCTTTGGCTTCTCCTAAAGTATGATCTTTAGATAAAGTAACCGGATCAGAGATCATTCCGTTTTCTGAACGTTTTACACGGTTTACCTGAGCAGCCTGCTCAGCGATCGTCATGTTTTTGTGGATAAAGCCCAACCCTCCAACTCTTGCCAAAGCAATTGCCAGATCAGCTTCAGTAACAGTGTCCATGGCAGCGGAAACTATCGGAACATTCAGCGTGATTTTGTCGGTAAGTCTTGATTTTAATGAAACCTGGTTAGGTAAAACTTCTGAATAAGAAGGGACTAGAAGAACGTCATCGAAAGTGATGGCTGTCTCTACAATTTTGTTATGAATAGACATCTTTACTTTCTTTGCAAAATTAGGTTATTTTAGTGAGATATGAAAATCCTTTTTAATAGTTTAAATAAAAATTAATAATCAATAACTTAAATCGAAAAACCGTTCTTTTATCAGAACGGTTACTGTACAAAATAATTGAATAAGTATGAAACTACTTTGGTTATATGTTAAATAATGAACACAAAGGTCTATTTTAAAGGGTTTCCATTTTCGTCCAGATTCTCAATATGAGTCTGATTATTTTTATATACGTATAATTTGGAAAATTGGTTTTTAAAGGCAAGAAAAAAAACAAGCCACACAGTATGGGAAGTACAACGCATAAATTTTAAGGATGCGGACTTCTCTTATTAATTTTTCCATGCGTTGAATGTTTGAGGTAGTATGATTATTTATCAGAAACAGAATTAATCATTTTTGAAATATCATTCGCGGTGAAATTTCCTTTCACATCTACAAAGACCATTTCATTCTTACTCGAACCTACCGTAATCAGCATATTTTTGATAGCATCCCCATCCTGTTTTACCCTTATGTTAATATGCTCTCCATCATGTTTTATAGTTGCCCATTCTTCATAATGATTATCATTCAAAAACTGAGCATAATCGTTTAGCATTTCATTACTTCCGTTTGTGACGGTAAGTACTTTTATTTTAGAAGCCTTCTTTACCAGATCAATGGTTTCTTCACTTTCTCCTTCTTCTCTCAAGGCCTTCTTAATATAAGATTTAGCCAGAACCATGGGTACATTAATACTTGCAAACTGAGCTCCCTTGAAATCATATTTTGAATTCTGGAAAAAATCTATATTCGGTTTTTCTGAAACAATGCATGACTGAAGCCATCCTATTGTCAGAACAATGAGAAAAATGTGTTTAAGAGCCTTCATAGTTTAGTTTTTTTATTTGATTTGTCTGAAGCTTCCTCCCGAGATTTTATCTACTTTAGCGTCCACTTCGGGATTTCCTTTTAGTTTTACAGAGGCTCCTGACGAAACACTTACTTTCAGTTTATCAGTAACCAGCAAAGAAAGGCTTGCTCCTGAAGTAGATTCTGCCACTGCAGTTGCGATTTTAAGATCATCAGCCTTACAAGACGCTCCACTGCTTATATCAATTACTGCGGAAACAGCTTCTCCTGATAAGCTCACACTTGCTCCGCTTGAAGTATCCAATGCGAGTTTCTCTGTGTTAAGTTCAGCATTCAAAACAGCACCAGAGCTCACTGTAACTGCGGCAGCTTGTCTTACATTGAAAGCTCCTTTAATAATAGAACCAGATTCCGCATCGATCTCCATGCTATTCTCATTAACAGGATTCACCGCTGTGAAAACACTTCCGGATGAAGTTTTTATGCTATGAAGATTAGGAGCAGAGACATTGACATTCAGATTTTTAAATCTCAGGTTTCTTACCCCTTTATTGTCAACATATATTTTCAGCACTCCGCCTTCCACTTTCGTGATCACGTATTGAAGTTTATCTGCATCAGCAATTACTTTTACGCTTCTTGTATTTTCCTGTTTGAAGGTAACGTTTACGCCTACACTGGCATCAATTTTTGAGAACTCTCCTACATTTCTGTTATCTCCATTCAGATAAGAAGATGTATTGTCTGAAGTAAGGCTGTTTCTTACAGAAGTTGTAACGGAAGAAGTTGTTGTCTCACCGGAATTAATGATCTTATTAACATCTGATAGTTTCATTTTTCCGTTAAGAATAAAAATGATATTTTCTTCTTTGGAATCAACATTGAAAACCAGATTTTCCAAATAGTTATCTTTTTCTTCTTCAGCAAGGAATTTCATGGAAGTTCCATCACTGCTCATTGACATCAGCTCGTTGAAATTTAATGATTTTAAGGCATCGTTTATTCTTGCCGTTTTATCCTCATTCATTTTTATATTGGCAAGATTCTCATCTTTTAAACGATCCGGAAAGGTAATTTTAGGGATAATTAAAATTTTAAGTCCATCCACATCATTCAGAATAGGTCTTATTTTTCCGACATACGCATCATCAACATCAATGGTATTCAGGAGCTTGAACATCGGTTTTTTAATATTGATAGAGGTCACTCTTCCCTTTTTTTCAAAATCCTGAAAAAGCTTGTCTAATTTCTCAGTCTGTGCAGAATAGTTTGCAAAGCTGGTTAGCATAATGGCTATTATAAAAAATATTTTTTTCATGAGATTGTTCTGATTTTTAGTATTCGCTGTCAAGATTTTCATTTTTTTGAGAAGATGCTACTGTTTTTTTAAACTCACTTCCTAATTTCATAAAGGAGTATTTGGCAACATCTATGGCTTCTTTTTCACTGCTGATTCTTTTTCCGTTCACAATTACATAGGAGTCATTGTAGGTTGCAGCAGAATCATTTATATTTCTGTTGTTATGGTAGGAAGAGTTGTCTACATATTTGGGTCTTCTTTCTTTTTTAAGTCGTCCTCTTTTTGGCAGAATCTCATCCAATACATCTTTTTCTGCTACCTGATTATCCTGAAAAACAGAATCTTTTTTCACTCCGGAAATAGAATCTGTATGATTCACAGCTACCTGTTCCTGATGATCACTGTTTTCTTCAATGAATCCGGACTTCTGTTTTAAAATTTCATCTTTTACCAGTTTTTCTCTCTCCTGAACATCTGTATTATACTGATTCAGGAAAAATCCAGTCCCGAAAATCAGCATTACACTGGCGGCCATCCAGAACCATTTAGGAAAGGAGGGCTTTTTCTTTTCTTCCAACGGAATAACAGGCGCAGTATTCTGTTCAGGTTCCGCACCTTCTGCAGTCTGAAGAAAGTCTTCAAAACTCCAGTCCATTTTTTCTTCCTTAATATCCCGGAAGACTTCGTTGTATTTATCTTGTAATTGATCTTTTTTCATAGCTCATCAGTTGTGAGATTTGTTCTTTTACTTTTTGTCTCGCACGCATCAGGTTTACCCTTACTGCATTTTCCTCCATTTCCAGCATTTCAGAAATTTCGGAAACATCATATTCTTCTACATCTTTCAAGTGGATGACCAACTTTTGTTTTTCGGGGAGCTGATTGATAAATCCTACAATATGTTCCTTAAGGTTATCAACTTCCATACTGTAGAGCTCCGATCGATGAAGCTGCATATCCGCAAAACCGATCTTTACATCATGATGCTTCAGGCGGTTCAGGCATTCATTCCGGACAGATTTCAGCGCATAGGATTTAAAATTCCCGAATTGCTCAAGCTCATCCCTCTTCTGCCAAAACTTCATCATGAGATCCTGTACTACATCTTCTGCTTCATCACTGCTCATGACAAACCGCTTCGCAAAACGATACATCTCGTCTTTGAGAATAAACACCGTATTCTTGAAAGTTTCTTGGGTCATGAGTTTTGTTTCTTATAGGTAAGACAATTGCCATTACATATCTATTACATCAAAAATAAAAAAACTTCAAAAAAGATTGAAGTTTTTTATTATCATCGAATTAATACGTATCAAAAATATGTTTCAGAATCGCTTTATCCTCCTCTGTTAAAGGAACTTTTCTTCTTGCCATGGCTCTCTCTGCCACTTCATATACTTTATCCAGCCTAAATCTTTCATCATCTTTCAATCCGCCCCATGAAAAATTTTCCACAAGATTGGGTGGAAAACCCGGTTTGAATATATTGGAAGCCACCCCAATCACTGTTCCTGTATTTAATTGGGTATTGATTGCGGTTTTGGAATGATCTCCCATAATCAGCCCTGCAAACTGCAAGCCTGTATCTTCAAATGCTTTTGTTCGGTAGTTCCAGAGTTTTACGTGGCTGTAATTATTTTTCAGATTGGAAGAATTGGTATCAGCACCAAAGTTGCACCACTCTCCTATGACGGAATTTCCGATGAAACCTTCATGTCCTTTACTCGTATATCCAAAGATGATAATGTTGTTCACTTCTCCTCCTACTTTACAATGAGGACCGATAGTGGTAGCCCCATAAATTTTAGCACCCAGATTGAACTTAGAATCTTCTCCTAACGTAATAGGCCCGCGCAGGTGGCAGCCTTCCATTACTTCTGCATTTTTCCCGATATAAATTTTTCCGGTTTTTGTATTCAGGGTTGAGAATTCTATTTCCGCACCTTCTTCAATAAACAGATCTTTTTTATCACCCAGGAAACCATTGGTTGAAGATAATTCCTGTGAAGTTCTTCCTTTAGTAAGCAGATCAAAATCGAAATCAATTGCATGATGATTATAGGTAAATAAATCTTTTGGTCTTTTAAAGAAAATAAGATCTTCCTTAATATCCGTCATTTTTTCAATCTGATTCAGAGAAAAACCTTTCATATTGATTTTTGCGGCGATTAATTCGTCTTCATACACTAAAGCTTCCCCTTGCTTAAGATCCTTTATCTGTTGAATTACAGTTTCTGTTGGAAGGAAATTCGGAACTAAAAAGAGACTTTCTTTTTCCTCAGGGCTTTTAAATTTATCCTGAAGATACATTTCTGTGAAGTAGCTTACTTCAGTATTTTCGAGGATTTTCTGCCATCTTTCAGAAAATGTAAGAATTCCGCATCGCATTGTTGCAACCGGGCGTGTAAAAGTAAGCGGAAGAAAGTCTTCCCAATATTGTGCGTCTGAAAATACCAATTGCATCATTCAGTTTTAAGTTTAAGGTTTAAAATTCAAGGTTAACAAATTTACAATAAAAAAAGTCTCCCAAAAATTGGAAGACTTTAATATTTTAATTGTACAAAAATTACTTAGCGAATTTTTTGTATTTGTTCATGAACTTATCAACTCTACCTGCAGTGTCAACTAGTTTTACTTTACCAGTATAAAAAGGGTGAGAAGTTGAAGAGATTTCCATTTTGATTAGAGGATACTCTTGTCCTTCGTACTCGATAGTGTCTTTTGTTTCTGCAGTAGACTTGCAAAGAAACACCTCGTCGTTACTCATATCTTTGAAAACAACAAGTCTATAATTTTCTGGGTGGATTCCGTTTTTCATAATACTATTTTTAAAAAAATTAAGTTTGCTTTCGAAATAGTAATGGATATTTCTCTGCTAAATTTTAGGTTGCAAAAATACAACATTTTTTCTAAATTCCAAATACTGAATTCAATATTTTTTTACTGATACGAAATTCAAAGTATTTTCGTTAAATTTGAAACTTACTTAAACTTTAATTTCAATGAAATTCAAATTATTACTGGCTTTTTCCTTCTGGATGTTACTTGTAGCTGTATCATGTAATAAGGATGACATTACGTTTGACAGCCCTACACAGGAACTTCGTTTTTCAAGAGACACGGTATTCTGTGACACAGTATATCATCAGGTACGTTCAGAAACCTATGTTGTAAAAGTATATAATAATGAAGATAAGGATATCCTGATCCCAAGAGTAAATCTAGAAAAAGGAGCTGCATCATTATATAGAATCAATGTGGATGGAAAACCGGGATATGATTTTAAAAATGTGCCTTTGAGAAAAAAGGACAGTCTTTATATTTTTGTTGAAATTGCCCCTGAAGCTACCGGACCTGAAGCCATTGCAGAAGACAAAGTTCTTTTCACAAGTCCTGGCGGGCAACAGCATGTAACATTATTCTCTGTGGTTCAGGATGCTGAATTTTTTATCCAGACACCCGGCAATCCGAATGTGATTACCAATTCTACCACGTGGAATAATAATAAAGCAAAGATCATCTACGGAAATCTTACGGTTAATCCTAATATAACCCTTGATATAAATGCCGGAACTAAAGTATACTTCCATAAAAACAGCGGAATGAAGATTTCTTCCGGAGCGGTTTTAAATATCAACGGAACTCAGGCCGATCAGGTTATTCTTCGTGGTGACAGAAACGATCCTTATTATGATACGATTCCTAAAAACTGGAATTCTATTAAAATGGAAGCTAACTCTATCCTTAAGATGAACCATGCCAGGCTTTTCGGAGGTACAAGAGGGCTTGATATGAAGCAAACCAACGCTACAATTACCAATTCATTTATTCATACTTTCTTTGAATATGGAATTTATGCAGTGGGTTCTACCGTGAATGCCAACAATCTGGTGATGAACAATTGTGGTTTATCCTGTGTCGGAATCTTCCTTGGAGGAAAACATAGCTATACCCATGCTACAATTGCCAATTATTCCAAAACGATGAGTTCTTTTGACAGAACAGGAATTTTTGCTGCCAATGAATGGAAAAATGATGCCGGACAGACCCAACAGGGAGCTTTGCAGCTGCTTGATATAAAAAACAGTATCGTATATTCTGACAGGGATGATGCTGTTCATTTTGAAAAAACTCCGGGACAACAGTTTGAATTCTTACTTCAAAATTCATTAATCAAATATACCAGTGCCACAGGATCCGGTTTCACGTTTGACAACAATCCCAATGTAATCCAAACGGTAAAGAATGCTGAGCCTCAGTTTGTCAATTATTTTATGGCTAAAATGAATCTAAGAGTAAAAACGGGTTCTCCAGCTATTGGAAAAGGAAATACAGCTGTAGCTGCAACCGTACCTACTGATATTGTAGGTGTATCCAGAACCACTAATCCCACTTTAGGAGCTTATCAATAATGGAAATTACGCAGTTGCAACAGCAGGTAGATGAATGGATCAAAACCATTGGGGTAAGATATTTTAATGAGCTGACCAATATGGCGATGCTTACAGAAGAGGTAGGCGAAGTAGCCAGAATTATTGCCAGAAGATATGGTGAACAAAGCGAAAAGGAAAGTGATAAGACGAAAGATCTCGGTGAAGAACTGGCAGATGTACTTTTTGTAACACTATGTCTGGCCAATCAAACCGGGGTTAATCTGCAGGACGCTTTCGACAGAAAAATGAAAATCAAAACTGACCGGGATAAAGACCGGCATCAGAATAACGAAAAATTGAAATAATGATAAATGATGAGTTCTGAATTATAAATGAATTTTAAACTCATCATTTTTACTATAATGTAGATCATAATGAAGAAGCTAGAAAAATCAAAATTATCAGAAAATAAAACAGTACAGATCAGCGGTTCGAAAAGTATTTCGAATCGTTTATTGATTCTGGAAAGCCTGTTTAGCAATATAAAAATTGGAAATCTATCCAATTCTCAGGATACGCAATTGTTAAAAAAAGCATTATCTGAGGATACGGAAGTGGTAGACATCCATCATGCGGGAACAGCAATGCGTTTCCTTACTTCTTATTATTCTATTCAGGAAGGTAAAACAACAATACTTACCGGCTCAGGCAGAATGAAAGAAAGGCCCATCAAGAATCTTGTAAGTGCTTTGAGAGATCTTGGAGTGGAAATTGAATACATGGAGAATGAAGGATTTCCCCCTTTAAAAATTAAAGGAAGAAAGATTACCCAGACTTCAGTACATGTTCCTGCCAATATTTCAAGCCAGTTTATCACCTCCCTGCTTCTTATTGCCGGAAAACTGGAAAACGGACTGATGATTAATCTCGTAGGAGATGTTACTTCAAGGTCTTATATTGAAATGACTCTTGACATTCTTACAAAATTTGGTATCCAAAGCAGCTTTGAAGGAAATACAATTAAAGTAGAGCCTTTCACTCCTAATGATTCTGCTGCAGTGCATTATGAGGTGGAAAGTGACTGGAGTTCGGCTTCTTATTTCTATTCGATCTGTGCGCTGGGAAGAAAAACGATTCACCTGAAAAGTTTTTACAAAGAGTCAACACAGGGAGATTCAGCCATTGCTGATATCTACGAGAAGTTCTTCGGAATCAAAACTACATTCTCTGAAGATAAGCATCAACTCACGCTGGAACCTCAGCCTGATTTTGCTTTCCCGGAAAAAATTATCCTGGATATGAATAACTGTCCGGATATTGCACAAACTCTTTGTGTAACAGCCGCCGCTTTAAAAATTCCTTTTGACATTTCCGGATTGGGAACATTAAGAGTAAAAGAAACAGACAGACTTCTTGCTTTATATAATGAACTTAAAAAACTGGGTACTGAAACAGAAATCACAGATCTAACCATTAAATCTATCAGTTTCGGAGAACCGGAAAACGATATTTCAATTAAAACCTATCAGGATCACAGAATGGCAATGAGTTTTGCTCCGTTCTGCCTGATTAAAGAACTCAATATAGAGGATGAAGATGTTGTAGAAAAATCTTATCCAGTGTTTTGGGAAGACCTTGAAAGTATCCTAACACATTAATTTAATCCTATAAAGTGTGGTAATTTGAAAATTATTTTAATTTCGGATTACCACATTTTTACAATGAAGCTGTTTAAAGTTGTATATCTTAAAAACCATTAAGAAGGATTGAAGAAATAAAGTATAGTTAAGATGAATCATTCTGATTTTTAAGCTTAAAAGCGAAGCTTATCTTAATACTTTCAACACCTTAATACAATCTTAATGTTTCAAAAACAACAGTTTAAACAAATTAAATATAATAATGATGAAACATTTCTTTTCCTTTTTGGTTGTTTTATCTGCGACAAGCTTATACGCTCAGAATCTGAAAGATTTTTCAGTTCCGAAAGGATATACAAAGATTACTGAAACCAAAGGTGATCTTGACAAAGATGGAAAGGATGAAATGGTATTGGTATTTGATACAAACATAAAGGCATCAGACACACAAAACCTGGAAGGGACAGCTGACAACAAAAGGGTTTTCTATATTCTGAAAAATGAAAATGGTAGCCTGAAAATATGGAAAGAAAATTCTACTCTGCTTTTCTCCAGTGGAACAGGGTTCTATCCTTCCGACAACAGTCTTGAGGTCAATATTAAAAATGGCAGCCTTCATATTGCCCAATCTTTTTTTACCAATTCAAGGCATACCCAGAAATACAAACATACTTTCAGGTTTCAAAACGGAGATTTCTATCTGATAGGATCTCATGATCATTTTGAAGACACCTGTGATTTCAATTTTACCAATGAAATCAATTTTTCTACAGGAAAAGTAATTATTGACAAAACTTTCTCATCCTGTGATGATTACGCCAAAATACCCCCAAATTATCACAAAGAATTTACTTATAAACTTCAGACTCTTATCAAGATGAATGATTTCAAAATCGGGGAACATAAATTTAAAATACCTGGATTAAAGGAGGATTTTGTATTTTAGGATGGAAGCATGAAGCTGGGTGCTGGAGGTTACTGTTTAACGGTTAATCTATGATAGCAGCTTTTATTGTAAATACTTTCTCTTTAAAATCGGAGTATTCTTTAACTATTAACAACTTCTCCTCTTCCATCCTCCAGCTTCTAGCTCCCTGACTTTATACCAACTTAATCATCTCTTAAAGTTAAATTAACTCCTCCTATTTTGATATATTCTTATTTTTAAGCTACCTTAAAAAATAAAAAAACTATGTTCAAACAAAACATGAAGCGTTTCACAGCCATTACTCTTGGCGTTGTTACTGCATCCATCTTTTTTTCCTGCTCAAACGACAGTATGCTGGAAAGAGATTCTAATGAAAACAATTTAGCTTCTTTCACAAAAGCCGGCAGGACTTCTTTAGCTCCTATCGAAATGAATAGCTGGATGTCTGGTCTTCAGGACAATATTTCAATTTCAAAAATCTCAATTCCCGGAACCCATGATTCCGGAGCTCGTGTAGATGCCCCTGTTGTATCAGGTACGGCTAAAACCCAAGACCTCAGCATTGCAGAACAACTTAATGCAGGAGTCCGTTTTCTGGATATACGTTGCAGACATATTGACAATGCTTTCGCGATTCATCACGGAGCAATTTACCAAAATCTGAATTTTGATGATGTGCTTAATGCATGCTATGCGTTCCTTAACAGCCATCCTTCTGAAACAATCATTATGTCTGTAAAAGAAGAATATGATGCTTCCAATACCACCAGAAGTTTTGAACAGACTTTTGATGCTTATGTACAGAAAAATCCTTCTAAATGGGATCTTGGAGCAAACATTCCTACGTTAGGTGCTGTAAGAGGAAAGATCAAATTATTAAGAAGGTTCTCTGCGGGAACCACTAAAGGGATTAATGCTTCTCCATGGGCAGACAATACCACTTTTGACATCAACAATTCCGGGGTGCAGCTAAAAGTTCAGGATTATTATAAAGTAACCAACAATGATGATAAGTGGAATGGAATTTCAAGCCTTCTTAATGAAGCCAAAAATGACACGAATGGTAAACTTTTCGTGAATTTCACCAGCGGTTATAAACCGGGAATCTTCGGAATTCCAAGTATTCCTACGGTATCCAACAATATCAATCCAAGACTTAAAACATTCTTCCAAACCAATACTAAAGGATCATTTGGGGTAATGCCAATAGATTTTGTGAATGCTGAATTGTCTGAATTGATTGTTAAGACCAATTTCTAATTTATTATTTGTTAGATATATTTATAGGCTGTCTCTCTTTTTGGGGCAGCCTTTTTGAATTTTTCTCTGCTTTTATTTCCCTCAGATTTCACAGATAACACAGATTATCCACAAACATCTGCTTAATCTGTGAAATCTGCGGGATTTCTAAGTTAAACACGCAAAAAAAGACTGCTTCGAAAACGAAACAGTCTCTCTTTGTAAAAAGTAAAAGTATAAAAATCAAAGCTATTTTTGAATTCCGTAAGCCGCCATTATTTTGTTAAAGATCTCTGTATTTTCAAATAACCCGGTGAACTCTTTTGAATTCGGTCCGTAAGCAAAAACACTTGACGGAATAGAAGTATGATCATTGGTACTGAAATTTCCAAATACCCAGCCTTCTTTCAGACTACCGTCCAAAAGGGTTAATCCTCCTGTTTCATGATCTCCCAGCACGATGACTAAGGTTTCTTTATTTTCATCAGCAAATTTCATGGCCTTACCCACAACATGATCGAAGTCCAGTAATTCTGTAACTAACTGTTCTATGTTATTGCTATGACCACCTCCGTCAGTCTGTGAAGCCTCCACCATCATAAAGAATCCTTTTTTATTATTCTTTAAATCATTTAAAGTAAGATCAAATGCATCGGCAAGCCAGTTTCCTCTTCCGTTGGTTATTCTTTGTGAAGCCAAAGGATCAATAATAAGGGTACGATTATTAATTTTAGTTACAGATTTCAGATCCTGATACAAATCGATTTTTGCTTCTTTGAATTTCTGCAGATTTTCCTGAGACAATCCACTAGTAGGACCACCGATCAGGATTTTTGTTTTTGAAGCCGCAAAATCTTTCAAAATAGGTTCTGAACTGTTTCTGTTATCCGAGTGGGCATAAAAATCTGCGGGAGTAGCATCTGTAACATCTCCTGTAGAAATCAATCCGGAAACCATTCCTTTCTCAGCAATAATATCAGGGATTTGTGCAAGTGCTTTTCCCATATTATCAACTCCTACAAATGTATTTTTGGTTTTTACTCCTGTTGCAAATGCCGTAGATCCCGGTGCCGAATCCGTAATATAAGCGTTGGATGAATTAGTTTTGGACAGCCCTGTGGATTTCATGTTGAAAACATTCAGTTTTCCTTTGTTGGCTGTAAAGGCAGCGTAATATTGTGGCAAAGAAGTTCCGTCCGGAATAAGAAGGATCACATTCTTTACTTTTTGCTCAACACCATCTGATTGATAAGTCGGAGTATAAGTAGTGTATTCCTTTGTATTCTTATAAAAGTTCTTTGGAATAGTATTCATGAATTTTTTAAGATCCGGAATATGATCGGTATTGATATAATCCACCCCTAAATCCATAAAATTTACCCATGCATTAGGAAAATCCGGAGCACCGTAAAAACGTACAGGTTTCTGTTGAGCATGCGCTTTGTCAACTGCACTTTTGATTTTCTGAGTTTCTTCATCTCTTGGAATTCCTTTTCCATTCCATTTTACCAGTCCCGGAAGATCTGCACTGAACATTCCGACTCTTTTCAGCTGATCTGAAGAATAGCTTTTATCAAGATCTCCATCAAAGTAAAGATAATTGGGATAGTTGTTAAAATCTGCCGGCTGAGGTCTTCCTCCGGTAATGACAATTTTAATTCCCGGATTTCCTGTGATCTCAGGATATTTCTTTAAAGTACTCACCAAAGTCGCCAGTGTTGTTTTATAATCCTGCTTAATATCAATCAGCAACTGAAGCTTTTTATTGGTATCAGGATAAATATTCCCTTTGTTCAGTTTAATCTGTTTTGAAATAGGATCGAGATAAAGATTTTCCAGTGTTCGGTCTGCAGAAAGTTCTTTTTCGGTATGGGCTACCCAAAGTTTATCCTTTACCAGAAAAACATCAGCTTCGATAGATCCAAATTGAGCATAGTAAGCCTGCCAAAAAGGAATCTCCTGCATATAGTCATTATGTGAATGTGCATTTCCTACATTGTAATGTAAATAATTCTGTGCCTGATTTTCAGAAAAAGCAGCCAGGGCTAATACAGCCCATATTTTTGATAGTTTCATCGTATATCCTTATTATTTTTTATAGACCATGGAGCGATCTAAATCTGTACCTGTGAAAAAAAACTATATCATCACAGAAGCATCTGCAATGATATAGTGGCTTATATATAAAAGATTAAAATTTTACCAGCCTTCATTTTGTTTAATGATTCCATGACTGTTTACGATTTCAGCCTGCGGAACTGCCCAAACATTATGTACAGCTGGATTAAAGTTTCTTGCTGCCCAAACTACCTGTCCATTGATCCCGTGCAGAGGTTTAGCATACGCTGCCTGCGCATCTCCCCAACGTACAAGGTCTCTGTGTCTGTCTGCCCATTCACCTGCCAGTTCACAACGTCTTTCATGTTTCAGATCAGCCATGGTACATCCGTTTTTCGGAGTTAAGCCCGCACGTACTCTGATCATATTGATTTCCTGATCCGCAGATTTACCCTGCATCAGCATTGCTTCCGCTTTGATGAGAATCACCTCAGCATAACGCATGATCGGAACGGAAAGGTCTGTACATGGGTAATCTCCGTTGGCACTTACATGACCACTGTTTAACTGATATTTGAAGGCATCCATGTATTTATTAAACTGATATCCTGTAAGGGAATTAGAAGAAGCATATGTTCTTTCTTTTCCGTTGAAGGTAAATTTGTCTCCTATTTTCAGAATAGTAGCACTTCTTCTAAGATCTCCGGTTTCGTATTCGTCAAAAAGTTCCTTAGTCGGTTGGAAATATCCCCATCCGTTATATTCTCCCCAACCTTTGTTTTCAAGCATTACCCCCGGAAGGATACTTCCCCAAGCAGTAAATTTGGGAGTTCCAGGAATAGACCAGATATATTCTGAACTGTAGTTATTTTCCGCTTTGAAAACATCAGCGAAATTACCCAATAAGGCTCTGTTTCCCTTGGTCATTACTTCATTAGCCCAGAATTCTGCATTCTTCCAGTCTTTCATAAAAAGATATACTTTTGCCAAAAGCGCCCATGCAGCAGCTTTATGAGGTCTTCCGTAGTCTTTTGCAGGAAGTTCAGCCTGAGTAGGTAATAATTCTGCGGCTCTTTTCAGGTCATTCACAATGTAGGTGTAATTTTCCATCACGTTGGCCGCTCTTGGAATTGGGTTGGGATCCGGATCTTTTGAGCGGTCAATAATAGGAATTCCCGCTTTTTCATTTCCGTAAGAATAAGCCAGTTCAAAATACATTCTGCTGCTCATGAATAAAGCTTCTCCAAGATATTTATTTTTGGTAGCTTGTGAAGTTTGAATATTATCAACGTTACGGATTACACGATTAGCCACTCCAATCACATTAAATCTTTTGTTCCATTGGGTTTCAAGGTCACCTGCTGCGATATAATTGCTGCTGAAGTTTTTCGCATTATCAGCCTCACTTTTCGCTCTTCCGGTTACCATATCATCGCTGGCATTGATAAACCAGAAAAGACCTCTTCCATAAAATTCACCGTCAAATAATGGTTTATACATCGCATTTGCTCCGGTAATAAGGTCGTTTTCCGTTTTCCAGAAACTAGCTTCCGTAGGAGTTCCTTCCGGCTGAACATCCAGCTCCCCTGTACACGATAAAAGCATTACGGATATTCCTGAGATTAAAAATATTTTATTGAAAAATTTCATTTCTTTACTTTTTGTTAGTTAAAAATTATAATCCGATCTCCACACCAAAGATGAATGAGCGTGCCTGAGGATATCTTCCGGTATCTACACCATAAGAATTCATTCCTACTTCAGGATCAAACCCTGTATATTTCGTTATTGTAAACAGGTTATTAGAAGTCACATACACTCTCACTTTATTTACATCCAGCCTGCTGTACAATTCTTTCGGTAATGAATAACCGATGGTAAGGTTCTTCAGTCTTAAGTAAGATCCGTCTTCCACATAGAAATCTGATACTTTGGAATAGTTACCACTCGGATCTCCGTGTACCAGTCTTGGAATATCAGTATTGGTATTCTGAGGAGTCCATGCGTTCAGAATATCTCTGTCCATATTGTAGTTCTGCCCTGTTCCACCCGGATTCAAGGAAATAAATTTCATTCCATTAAATATTTTATTTCCATACACTCCCTGGAAGAATAAGTTAAGATCAAAATTTTTCCACGTCATGTTATAAGAGAAACCATAAGAAAACTTAGGATATGGACTTCCCAGATTGACAAAGTCATTATTATTAAGCACTCCGGTATTTCCTTCTTTCTTCAGGAATTTAATATCTCCGGGTTTTGCATTGGGCTGAATAAGATTACCGTTGGCATCTTTATAATTATTGATTTCTTCCTGAGTCTGGAAAATTCCTCCCGTCTTGTACCCATAGAAAGAATAGAGAGGATCACCTACTTTCACACGGGTTGGTTTCAAAACGCCTCTTACTCCATTATCATTGATAAAGATCTCATCTACATTGGCTAATTGCTTCACCGTATTTTTTAGTTGACTCATAGTAGCTCCGACTGAGAAAGTAAAATCACCAGAAACTACCTTGTTATAATTAATCCCCAGTTCATACCCTTTATCCTGGAATAATCCTGCATTTACATATTGATTATTATAAGTTGCTGTACTTGGTAAGCTTACATTGAAGATCTGATCTTTGGAATTCTTTACGAAGTAATCGAACTGCAAGGAAAGGCTGTTATGAAGGAATGAAGCATCTACTCCAAAATTGGTCTGCTCAGATTTACCCCACTTAAGATCCGGATTGGGACGTGTGGTAGCATAATAAGCAATATTCTGAGAAGGATCCTGTCCGAAAATAACATTATTATCTCTTGTCATTAATGGATTTACCGCCTGAGGAGAAATCCCTCCAAGGTTACCCAGAATACCATAACTCCCTCTCAATTTCAGACTTGAAAGCCATGAAATATCCTGCATGAAGTTTTCTTTCGAAACCACCCAGGCACCGGAAACTGCATAGTAATTGGCAAATCTGTTTTGCTTCGCGACCAGTGAAGAACCATCACGTCTTCCCAATACACTTACAATATACTTTCCTGCATAATCATAGTTTACTCTCGCCAGATAAGAAACCAAAGATTGCTTGAATCTGTAACTCGAAACATCTTTATTGGTATCTGCAGCATTCTGAAGATGCTGGAAAACCTCAGCTTCACTTCGGAAGTCATAAGATTTTGCCACAAAACCATCATCAATTGTTTTCTGGAAAGTAAAACCACCAAGGAAATCAAAATTATGTTGGCCTGCAGTTATTTTATAAGTCAGCAACTGTTCTGCAAGTGCTGTGGATGAATTATTGGATTGATATTCCAGATTATTGGTATCAAAAATTTTCCCAACTTCCAATACTCTGTACGTAAAGTTTTTTACAGTACCCAATTTAAAAGTCTGTGAAAAATTGGAACGGAATTTTAAATTTTTTGCTAAAGTAATCTCCGCATAAGGGTTGATTAAAATCTCATGGGTCGGATTCCTGATACTGATTCTTTGAAGATAAGCAACCGGGTTGATCATATCTCCATATCCTCCCGCCACATCAATGGGTAATCCGGAAAAAGCACCGCTTGGAGTATATACCGGAACATTCGGTGGATAATACATGGCGGCTACTAAAGCCCCTGTATACCCACTTTTGGTATCGGCTGTATTTCCGTCTGAGTAATTATAATACATATTTTCTCCGATGGTCAGCCAGTCTTTTACTTTATGTTCAGAATTCACTCTGAAGTTGTATCGTTTTGCCTGTGTATTCAATAAAATTCCTTCCAGGCTTCTGTGGTTCATTCCCACAAAATATCTGGATTTTTCACTTCCTCCACTCAGATTAACGTTATATTCCTGAATCGTTCCTGTTCTGAAAATTTCTTTCATCCAGTCTGTTCTCGTTATTCTTCCATCCGGATATTGATTAGGATTAAAAGCTATCGGTAGGCTTCCCAGTTTCCCTGCATTTTCATAGGCTTTGTACATCACATCCTGGAATTCGGCTGCATTCAGAGATTCTTTCAGTCTCCATGCTTCGTTCACTCCGTATTTAACATCAAAATCTACCGTAAGATTTCCTTTTTTCCCTCTCTTAGTGGTAATAAGGATAACCCCTCCTGAAGATCTTGCTCCGTAAATAGCTGCAGAAGCATCTTTAAGGACAGAGATATCCTGAATATCATTTGGATTAATAGATGGTGTTCCGTTGAAAACTACTCCATCTACTACATAAAGAGGAGTTTCTCCATTGATTCCTCCCAGTCCACGAATATTTACCTTAGGCGCTCCGTTAGGATCTCCACCTTCGTTCACTACAGTTACTCCGGGAGCTTTCCCCTGAAGAACTTCCCCTACTCCCGATAATGATCTGGAAGTTAGCTTATCCAGTGAAGCCTCCGAAACGGCACCGGAAACTTTACTTTTTTTCTGAGTTCCGTATCCGACAACCACAATCTCATCGATCGATTTTTCTTTTAAGCTGTCTTTTTTCTGAGCGAGGAACATCGGTGAAGCTGATATTGCACCAATAAGTAATACCCTTCCCGTGAAATAAGTTACGGACACAGGGATTTTAAATACATTCATGATCTCCTTTTTGATTAGGTGCAAAATTAGAACAGCACGCTCCTACCACTCATTAAGGTTTTCTTATGTTTTTATTAAGAAATTTTAGCTTTTTTCAGATCCTACCTACCACGAAACAAAATTAAATAACTGAATTACAGAAACATAAGCAATTAAAAGTAATCATTCTGCTGATATTGCATATAGAATTGAGATTAACTTTATTTTAAGTTTATCATCAATCAGAGACAATAGAAGAAGATATCATTACAATTATTTCAGGAATAATAAATAACTCAGTTCATTTTTCTTTTTTTACATTTGCTGAAAATAGATTTTACTTTTGAGCCCATACCATTAAAAACAGTCTGGTGAGTATCAGAAGAGAAATTAAAACATTAAAAATCATACGAATTCAATGACCATCATTATTACAGGAACCTCATCAGGAATCGGGTTTGCATTGGCCGAATATTTTGGTAAAAAAGGACATCAAGTATACGGATTAAGCAGAAAGCATACGGAAAGTGAGTACTTCAGATCCATCCCTACAGATGTTACTGATAACACAGCTGTTCAGAATGCCATCGCTGAGGTTCTAAAAACAGAAACCAGAATTGATGTTTTAATTAATAATGCCGGAATGGGTATGGTAGGAGCAGTAGAAGACTCTACGAAGGAAGACATTCTGAAGCTTTTCAGCCTTAATCTTGCCGGACCTGTCCAGATGATGAGTGCTGTTCTTCCCAAAATGCGTGAGCACAAATTTGGAAAAATCATCAATGTTTCTAGTATCGGAAGTGAAATGGGACTGCCTTTCCGCGGATTTTACTCAGCATCAAAATCAGCATTGGATAAAGTAACTGAAGCAATGAGATATGAAGTTTATCCATGGAATATTGAAGTATGCTCTCTGCATTTGGGAGATATTAAAACCAATATTGCAGACAACAGAGTGATAGCACAGGTTTCCCAACCTTATAAAAATGTTTTTGACAAAGTATATGCGTTGATGAATTCTCATGTGAATGACGGAACTGATCCATTGGAAGTAGCAGAATACATTGAAAAGCTTTTAGCAAAAAATAAATGGAAAGCTCATTATTATTTTGGTAAATTCGGGCAGAAAATCGGGGTTCCGTTGAAATGGATTCTTCCCCAGGGAACTTATGAGAATTTAATGAAGAAGTATAATAAACTGGATTAGTTTCAGTTGTATAGAAAGTTATTTGATAATATAAAATTTTAAACCATTAAGAGGAATTAAGTTGTAAAGAATGATTAAGATAAGCTTCGCTTTAAGTTTTGTCTTAAATCAAGAAAATAATTACACTTAATTTCATCGTTACCTATTGTGTAGATATATTTGGGATTGAAACTGTTTCTGAAAATATTTTTTGTACTGTTCTGCATTTTTACACAAGCGCAGAAGAAACAATATTGGCTGATTGATACGGAAACTAAAATCAGAAAAAAAGTAAAAGATTCAACTTCTGCAGTCAAATTTCTGGATTCATTAGCCCAAAGTAATTATTTCTTCACCCAACTGAAAGACGTAAAAATAAAGGGTGACAGCACTGAAATTTTCTATGATAAAGGGAAGAATTTTAATGAGACCTATGTAAATCTTACGGATTCTCTTGTTCAGAAACTGAAAATTCAGAAAGATTTTTTCACTAAGAACTTAGATTCTACCAAGAAAAGTATCAACAAAGCCTATATTGATGAAGGCTATTCTTTCAGCAGAATCAAATCTAAATATAAAGGGCAGAAAAATGGTTATCCTATTGTAGAACTTGATATCAACAAGAATGACAAAAGATCGATCAACGGATTTGTTGTCAAAGGATATGAAAAAGTTCCTAAAAGATTCATCAAAAATCTTGAAAAGGAATTTAAAGGTAAAAATTATGATGACAAAAACCTTTTAGCCATTAATAAAACCTTTCAGAGTCATCCTTTTCTAACGCTTGAACGGCAGCCACAAACATTATTTACGAAAGATTCTACCAGTATTTACCTTTTTTTGGAAAAGAAGAAAACCAATACTTTTGATGGGGTCATCGGATTTGGGAATGACAAAACTTCCAAGTTTACCTTAAACGGAACGATGAATGTCAATTTCAGGAATATGTTCAATGGTTTTGAAACCGTTAATTTATACTGGCAGAGAAACCCGGATAAAGGACAGACTTTTGATCTTCGGGTGGATATTCCGTATCTGTTCAAATCGAATGTCGGAATGGATACAAAAGTAAACATCTATCGTCAGGATTCTACTTTTGCCAATGTAAAATTCCTCCCAGCCTTTTATTATCACATCAACAACCGGAACAAAATAGGTTTAAGGGCAACTCTGGAAAGCTCAACAATTATTGACACCTTATACGTTCAGGGAAAAGACTACAACAAAAAGGGAATCGGGATATGGTATGAGATGACAGAGCCCACCGATATTGATCTTTTCCTTTATAAAACAAGGATCAATGCCGGATATGATTTTTTAACAACCACCTACTCTAAGGATAATATTAAAGCCAATCAAAACCAGTTTTATTTCTTTGGAGAACATAACTATCATATTTCAGGAAACCACTTTCTGAACATCAAAGGAGAAGGAGCGATGATGGATTCTAAAATAGAATTCTCTGCGAATGAATTATACCGTTTTGGAGGCTGGAATTCCATGCGGGGATTTAATGAAAACTCTCTTGCTGCCGACTTCTACTACTACGGAAGTCTGGAATACCGCTATCTGATTGGCAATCAGGCATTCTTCGATTTCTTTGGACAGTATGGACAGCTCAATAATAAATCCCTGAAGGTAAAACCTAAGCTCTACAGTGTCGGGCTCGGTTTCAATTTCTTCATTCCCATCGGTTTGATGAGTTTCCAGCTGTCTAATGGTAACGAATTTGGAAATCCTTTTAAATTTAATGATATCAAAATTCACTGGGGAATCCTGAGCAGGTTCTAAAAAAAGAAAGGAAGAAGGAAGATTGAGGCTGGAAGTTATTGATGTCCCGGTTTTACTATCCTGTTATTTTTATTGTAAAGATTAACATTGACTGCTCAGAAATTTATAACACGATAGCGACTTCCAGCTTCCCTCTCCCAGCTTCCTACCTTATATAGTATAATAAAGCAAAAATCCATACACAAAGGATATTTCCCATTTTACTTTTCTATTAATTCTTCATGTTAAAAAATATTAAATCGTATTTTTATTTTAATACATCATTAAAGTATAGGTAACAGTGCTCTCCTAAATTTGCCTTCAAAAAAAATGAAGAAGACTCTAGCTACTTTTGCCGTTTTTTTACTTCCCCTTTATTTTTCCGCTCAGGAAATCAATATTTCCGGAAATGTAAAATCAGAAAATGGCTCTAGTGTTTCCGGTGTAAACATCACTGATAAAAATACAGGAAAGACTGCTACTACAGATCAAAATGGTAATTTCACCATTTCTGCAAACCCTAAAGACATTCTTGAGTTTTTTGCTCCTGATTTTTCTGTTTATACCGTTGAGGTTTCTTCCAAAAAACAGTATTCTGTTGTCTTAAAAAAGCCAAACGAAAAACAGATTGAAGGCGTTGTCATTACCGCATTAGGTATTGCCAAGAAGAAAGAAAAAATAGGGTATTCCACTCAGGAAGTAGGAACAAAACAGTTTGAAACAATCACCACTCCAAGTATTGGAAATCTTTTCTCCGGACAGGTCGCTGGTTTGAATGTTTCCAATCCAACGGGAATGCAGCAGGCACCACAGTTTACATTGAGAGGAAACTCCAATCTGGTTTTTGTCATTGACGGCGTGATTGTAGAAAAGGAAGTTTTCCAGAATTTAGATCCTAACAATATTGAAAATATTAACGTACTGAAGGGAGCTACCGCTTCTGCTCTGTATGGTTCGAGAGGACGTTACGGTGCAGTGTTAATTACCACGAAAACCGCTAAGAAGAAAGGCTTCTCTGTAGAATTTTCTCAGAATACCATGATTACGTCAGGATTTACGAATCTTCCAAAAACCCAGACTGAATATGGTAACGGTTCTCACGGAAAATATGAATTCTGGGACGGAGCTGATGGTGGAGTTAATGACGGAGATATGATCTGGGGACCAAAATTTGTTCCCGGTTTACAGATAGCCCAATGGAACAGCCCAATCAGAGATAAAGTAACAGGACAAGTAGTTCCATGGTACGGAGCTGTGACAGGAACTCAGTATGACGACAAATCAAGATATGAAAGAGTTCCGATCGACTGGAAATATCATGACAATTTAAATACTTTCTTAAAACCTGCGGTGATCAATAATAACAACTTTGCGATCAGCTATAGAAATAACAAAGATGTATACAGATTCTCTGGAAATTTCATGAATTATGATGACAGAGTTCCAAATTCCTATCTTCAGAAATATGGAATTAACTTCTCCTCTGAAAATCATCTTGGAGATAAATTAATTTTTGATACGAAATTCAATTTCAACCAGGCTTTTACCCCTAATATTCCCAACTACGATTACAACCCAAGCGGACACATGTACACCATTTTGATATGGATGGGAGGTGACGTAGATGGAAATGCACTGAAAAACCACATGTGGATTCCCGGAAGAGAAGGAAGGGCACAGGCCAACTGGAACTATGCATGGTACAATAACCCATGGTTCGGAGCGGAATATTATAAGAATCAGAACAGAACCAATATCATCAATGCACAGACAGGTTTAGAATATAAAGCTACACAGGATCTTTCAGTAAAAGGGAAAATATCTCTTGTGGAAAACCACAGCAAAACGGAGGTATTGAGTCCTTATTCCTATTTCAATTACAGTGCGCCAAGAAGTGGTGGTTATATTTTGAAAGATAATAAAACATGGAACCTCAACTATGATGTACTGGCAACTTACAAGAAAAAAATATCTGAAAACTTTGATTTTACAATCAATGCCGGAGGTTCAGCTTTTTATTATAAAAACAATAACAATGAAAGGTCTACAGATGGATTGAAAATTCCTGAAGTATACACCTTTGAAAACTCAATCGGAGCACTCAAAAATTACACTTATCTGAAGGAAAAACTGATTTACAGTGCCTATTCAACGATTGATATCGGGTTGTATAATGCTTTCTTCATCAATATTTCAGGACGTAACGACTGGTCTTCCACGCTTCCTAAAGCCAACAGATCTTACTTCTACCCTTCTGCTTCCATCAGTGCTGTGATTTCAAACCTGGTAAAATTGCCGGAATCTATCAACATGTTGAAACTTTCCGCTTCATGGGCAAAAGTAGCCTATGACTTCCAGCCTTATTCCATCAGAAATTATTATCTGAATAATCAGGGAATCACTTTCAATGGAAATCCTACGTATTATTATCCAACGACTCTGAATGTAGAAAACTCTTTGAAACCGGAGCAGACAAAGTCATATGAATTAGGTTTAAGTGCAGGTTTCCTGAATAACAGAATTACCTTAGACGCCACTTATTTCAGAACATTAGACTATAATAATATTCTTCAGTTCCCGGCGGCAGAGTCATCAGGTTTCACCTCCCAATATGTAAACGGAAACGAATACACCACAAAAGGATTTGAAGTTTCCCTTGGTTTGGTTCCTGTAAAAACTGCCGATTTTACTTGGAAAACATTGATCAACTGGAGTACTTACGAACAAAAATTGACTTCCATTTATGACAATATGCCGAACTATAATAACATTAAGTTAGGGGAAAGAATGGACAGTTATTATGACTATACCTGGCAAAAGTCTCCGGACGGAAAAGTTATCCTTGATGCCAATTCAGGAATGCCCACAAGAGCCAATACACCAAGCAACCTGGGACATTTCAATCCGGACTGGACTTTCGGCTTCAACAACACATTCAAATACAAGAAATTTACTTTAAATATAGGAATTGACGGAAGCATCGGAGGTGTGATGAGGTCACAGGTCGTAGAAAAAATGTGGTGGGGCGGAAAGCATCCCAATTCTGTAGCCTACAGAGATCTTGAGTATGCTAATCCGGGAACCTATTATTTTGTACCGGATGGAGTCAACTACAATCCTGCTACCGGCCTTTATACTCCACACACAAAAGCGATAAGTTTCCAGGACTGGGCACAGAATTATCCATACCAGGCAAGAGTAACGCAGGACGAAAGTGAGGAGTTTGCCAACGTTTTTGACAGAACCTTCATCAAGCTTAGATCTGTAGTTCTGGAATATGATTTCTCTTCATTACTGAATCCAAAAGGAATGGTAAAAGGTTTCACCGCCAATATTTCTGCCTATAACCTGGCGATGTGGAAAAAATCAAAGAATCTTTACTCCGATCCTGATTTCCAGATCAGAAGCGGAAGAAAAGAAGATATCACCAACGATATTCAGGATCCGTCCAGCCGATGGTTCGGAATCGGATTTAATCTTAAGTTTTAACTAAAAAGTACGTCAAGACAATGAAAAATAATAGTAATATAATAAAAGGGATAAAAGGTAAAACAGCAAAAGGGGTAATGAAGAGTATCTTTGCTGCAGGACTTCTGACGTTGGCATCATGTGAATCCAACCTTGATAAAATCAATGAAAACCCTAATGATCAGGCCAGCATTGATCCTAAATATCTACTGACCTTCGTTGAAAAATATACATTCCAGGTAAATGGTGATAATATGTATGCCTCAAGAATGATGATTGGTACTGATGGTGAAAATTCTTACCAGTATATGAAATGGAATGATGCTTCTTTTGAAGTCTATACCAAAGGACTTCTGAATACAGGAAAAATGATGCAGGAAGCAGAGAAAAGAGGAAATAAAAATTACCTTGCCATTGGTAAATTTTTGAGAGCCTATCACTTCTTCAATATCAGTTTAAAAGTGGGAAGTGCTCCCTATTCTGAAGCGGCAAAGGGCGAATCAGGCATTACACAACCTAAGTATGACACTCAGGAAGCAATTATGTCCGGAATTTTATCAGAATTAAAAGAAGCCAATGATCTTATTAATACCAACGACAAAATTGAAGGTGACATTGTATATAACGGTGATGCTTTAAAGTGGAAAAAACTGATCAACTCATTCCGTCTAAAAGTTTTAATCACACTTTCGAAAAAAACTACAGTAGGAAATTATAATATTGCTACAGAATTTACTTCTATTGCAGGGAGCCAGTCTTTGATGACTTCTATTGCAGATAATGGTGAACTTAAATTTGCCGATGCAGCAGACAGCCGATATACTATGTTTAACAACAGCGGATATGGTTCCAGTTTATATATGGCAGATTACTTTATCAATATGTTCAAAGACAGGCATGATCCCCGTTTATTTACTTTTGCAGCACAGACTACAGGAGCAAAAGAAGCCGGAAAAGCCATCACAGATTATACAGGATATAACGGCGGAAATCCTACTTCCCCATATTCTGACAATGCAGCACTGATCACGGCAAAAAATATCTCTAAAGTAAATGACCGTTTTTATAAAGATCCTACCAACGAACCTGCGTCTGTATTAAGTTATTCAGAACTTGAGTTTATCCTGGCTGAAGCTACCGCAAGAGGCTGGATTTCCGGATCTGCAAAAACCCATTATGATAATGCAATTAAGGCAAGTTTCAGTTTTTATCAAACGTATGTAAAAAATCCGGGACAATATTTCTCAGGATTTGATATCAACCAATATCTGGCGACTCCTTTGGTAGTTTACAATAATGCTGATCCTCTGCAGACACAGCTTGAAAAAATCATGACTCAAAAATACATGACCATGTTCCATCAGGCGCAATGGACTTCTTATTATGACTATCTGAGAACGGGGTATCCAAACTATCCTTTAAAAGCAGGAGTGGCAGCTCCTTTCAGATTCAGATATCCACAATCTGAATACAGCTATAACAGTACTAATTTAAAAACTGCTTTGGCAGCCCAGTACGGAGGAAATGACAATATCAATTCCAAACCTTGGTGGTTACAATAAAAAACTGATTATTTTTATATAAAACAAAGAAATCGCAGGAAAATCCTATTAACTTGCGGTTTCTTTCTTATTACGATTGAACATGAACAGAAGAGAATTTTTAGAAAAATCAAGTCTTTTATTAGCAGGATTAGGAACGTCAAATGTTCTCCATCCTTCCATTTTAAAAGCTTTAGCTATTGATCCGGCTGCACAGTCTACATTTTACGATGCAGAACATGTTGTAATCCTGATGCAGGAAAACCGTTCATTTGATCATGCTTTTGGGGCACTCAAAGGAGTGAGAGGCTTTTTGGATAAAAGAGCATTTGTAAAGCAGGATGGACATTCCGTATTTTTTCAAAAGAATGATGATGGAAAATATGCATCTCCTGCCCGACTGGATTTAAGAAATACAAAATCTACATGGATGAGCTCACTGCCTCACTCATGGGCCGATCAGCAGAAAGCACTGAACAAAGGAAAATACGATCAGTGGCTTCAGGCTAAAGCATCAGGAAATAAAGATTATAAAAATATACCGCTTACATTAGGGTATTATAACCGTGAAGACCTTCCTTTTTACTATCAGCTGGCAGATGCATTTACCATATTCGATCAGTATTTCTGCTCTTCACTTACCGGAACAACTCCCAACAGATTATTTCTTTGGTCCGGAACGTTGAGAGAACAACAAAACGGAAAGGTAAAAGCCAATGTTGTGAATGAAAATATTGATTATGATAAAGCAAGACAGGCAAAATGGAAGAGTTTCCCTGAAATTTTGGAAGAGCACAATGTTTCGTGGAGAATTTATCAGAATGAAATCAGTCTTCCAAAAGGAATGTCCGGCGAGCAGGAAGCCTGGTTAAGTAATTTTACAGATAACCCGATTGAGTGGTTTTCAAAATTCAATGTTAAGTTTTCAAAAGGATATTATCAGAATATCCCCAATATTATAGCCTATCTGAAGCAGGAAATTGAAAAAAATCCTAATCAGAAAGAAAGACTGGAAGCCATGATGGCTGAGGTTCAGGAAGATCAGGTAAAATATCATCCGGATAATTATTCCAAACTTTCTAAAGAAGAAAAAAACCTTCACGAAAAAGCATTTACCACCAACTCTAATGATCCTGATTACTGGAAACTGGAAATCGGAAAGGATGAAAATGGAGAAAGACTGGTTGTTCCTGAGGGTGATGTACTGTTCCAGTTCCGTAAAGATGTGGAAGAGAAAAAACTTCCGCTGGTTTCCTGGCTGGTAGCTCCTGAACATTTTTCAGACCATCCGGGATCACCATGGTACGGAGCATGGTATATTTCTGAAGTTCTGAATATTCTGACCAAAGATCCTGAAACCTGGAAAAAAACCATATTCATCATCAATTATGATGAAAATGACGGATATTTTGATCATGTCCTGCCTTTCGCTCCACCTATGAACCCAAGCCAGCCTGTGGATATGAACGGAAAAGAAGGCGTGGAATATGTGGATCAATCTCAGGAATACATGAGCAATCCTTCTTTAAAAAATTATGAAAAAATTGAAGGAACCGTTGGATTGGGTTACAGGGTTCCAATGATCATCGCTTCCCCATGGACAAAAGGAGGATTTGTAAATTCCGAAGTATCGGATCACACTTCTGTACTGCAGTTTCTGGAGAAATTTATCATGAAAAAATTCAAAAAGGATGTGCATGTTGACAATATCAGTGACTGGAGAAGAGCTGTATGTGGTGATCTCACCTCTGCTTTTAATTCTACCAGCGTAAAAGCACCACAGATGGATTATCTGAATCAGAAAGAGTATGCTAAAACCATCAATGCCGCTAAAAATAAACCGGTTCCTCATCTGAAATGGTATGCTGAAAATGAACTTAAAAACAATTTGCTTGAAATTCAGGAAAGAGGGTTGAAACCATCCAATCCACTGCCGTATCATTTTCATGTCAATTTAGAAGGCGAACAGATAAAAATGTCCAATTTAAAAGAGAATGGTGTTCCGCTTTTGGTGTATGACAGGACTCAATTCGACAGTAAGGATTATCATTTTTCATATGCCTTATATTCAAAGCAGGAATTATCTCATGCTGTACATTCCGGAGCTTATGATTATGAAATTTTCGGTCCCAATGGCTTTTTCAGGAAATTCCAGGGAAGTATTTCACCGGAAATGGAGATAATTTTAGAGAATATGACCGCAAAAAACCAAGTGGAACTGACTATAAGAAATAACAAAAAGAAAAATTTCTCCATCAATCTGGAAGATTTGTACACAAAAAATAAAAAAACGATTTTTGTACAAAAATCAGAAGAAAAAATAATTATTGATCTTGATAAATTTAAAGGGTGGTATGATTTGAAAATAACGTCAAACGATCATCTGTGGCACTTTTCCGGACGTATAGAGACGGGAAAAGTCTCTGTTTCTGATCCGCATTGGGCATAAAAATTTCTTTTAATATTAATAAAATCCTGTACTTAAACGTGCAGGATTTTTTTTGAGTTATTCTGTTAAAGCATATTTCATCTATAATGCATTACATAACAGAAATATTCATTAATATAAAATTTATAATATATTTTTTTCAAAGTATACTGAATTTTGTTATATTCACTCAACTAATTACTTGCATCATGAAAAAACTAAATTTGACTATTGCAGCGTCTTTATTTGCATTGGCTCTATCCGGGAATCTGAGCGCGCAAGACCTCGCTACAGATAACCATACGGTTACCATTTCTATTCCCGAAGTTGCCTTGGTAGATATTGAACCAGCAGCAACCAAGAACATTACCCTTGGGTTTACAGCACCTACGGAAGCAGGAAATCCTATTCTTCCATCTGCAGCCAACACTACTTTATGGCTTAATTATTCTTCTATTAAATCTGTTGCAGACCCTACACGTAACGTAAGTGTAAAAATGAATGCCATTATTCCTGGAGTTGATCTTCGCGTAACTGCTGCAGCTCCTACAGGCGGAGCGGGAACACTGGGAGCATCTGCAGGTCTGGTAATATTAACTGCTAATGACCAGAATATTGTTTTAGATATCGGAAGTGCTTATACCGGGAACGGGGCCAATAACGGTCACAATCTTACCTATGCACTTGCTGCAGGAAGTGGTCCTGGAGGTGTAGCAGCGTACGCAGATTTACAGGCAACAGCCACTGTTGCAGCTACCGTTACTTATACAATATCAGATAATTAGAATTTAACCAAAATTCTTTTCTACCTGTCAAAAACAAGAAGAAGCTGTTATTCAGTTTCTTCCTGGCTTTGTATTATTAATGATTTAACTCCAAACTTTATATCATGATAAAGCGTATCCTTCTTCTGATCACCCTGATTTTGCAGTTCAGCTTTTTACATGCCGGTATTGTGATTCTCAATGGGCTTACGCATTCTTATAAAATAGAAAACGGAAAGGTTTATAAAGGAAAAGTTGCGATTGAAAATACCAGCAGTACTCCTCAAAGTGTAAAATTATTTTTACAGGATTATACCTACCATGCGGACGGAACGATCAATTATACAGCATTACGTACCAATACACGCAGTAACGGCGAGTGGCTAAAGCTCAATACCAACCTTGTTACGCTTAAAGGTAAAGAAAAGACTGAAATATTCTATGAAATAACAGTTCCCAATCAGGCCATGGATCCCGGAAGCTATTGGAGTGTGATTATTGTAGAACCGGTAGAAGAGATAAAACCCAGCGACAACAAACCAGGAGTGAATATCACTTCTGTTATACGATATGCCATTCAGGTTATTACAGATTTTGAAACAGAAAAGGCCAAACCGGACCTTAAGTTTGAAAGTGTAAAGGTGGAAAAAATGGAGGAAAAAAAAACCGCAAAGGTAGCAATAGCCAATACCGGTAATCTTTACTGTAAGCCCACAGCCTCCATTGAAGTTTACAACCGCAAAACAGGCGAAAAGGTGGGTACTTATTCAAGTTTAACAATGGGGCTGCTCCCAGGCACCTCCAAAACATTTTACATTGATATCAGCAAATTACCCCCTGCTCAATACAAAGCAGCGATCATAGCGACCGATGAAGAGGAGAATGCTTTTGCACTCAATGTGGAATTAGAAGTAAAAAATGATTAGAACTTGGACTTTATTTATTATCATAACATTATTCCCGGTATTTATTTTTTCTCAAGAGCAATCCAACCGATTGATCAGTAAAAAAGATAGTTTAATGCCGGGAATGTCTACTTCTATTCCCTTCACTTTAGAAAATAATTCAGCTGAAACCAAAACATATGATATTTCAGTTACTACATCAAGTCCGTCTATCAATCCTATTTTAGTAAAAGGAGAATTTCAGATTCCTCCTCATGAGACCTCAGTATACCTGGTTCCTTTACGTGTGGGAACAGAAACCGGACAGGGTACTTATTCAGTCCTATTGAATATTACCGATCGTAATAATGGAATCTCTTTTACGAAAAACTCAAAAATCATCGTTTCAGGAAACAGAAATCTTTTGGTTACCCCATTAAATACTCCTGAATTCATAAGAGCCGGAGAGACCATCCGGGCTTCTTTCCTTATCAAAAATAATGGGAATGTAACCGAAAACATTGTATTGGAAAGCAAAAATGCAATCGTTGATCATGAGTCATCATTAGTGTTGGCCCCCAATGAATCAAAGATTGTCACTATTCATAAAGTAACAAGTCCTGAACTCGCTCAAAATGAATTTCAGAACCTAAACCTTTTCGTACATTCAAAGGGTAACCCTAAAGAAAATCAGGATGTCTATGTAAGTACTCAGGTGATATCAGCAAACCCCTCTGAAAAAGATATTTATCACAGACTTCCTGTTGCGCTCTCATTATCTTTCATCGGAATGCAGAATATGGGAGTGTATAACGATGGTTTTCAGGGGGAAATCTACGGTAAAGGAACACTTGATAAAGACAACAAAAACCAGATTGAGTTCAGAGCTGTCACTCACAATCCTGTAGATCTCAGCACATTCACCCAATATGAAGAATATTTTGTGAACTATAAACGGGATCAATTGTATATTCATCTTGGTGATAAATCGTATTCTTCATCTTATCTTACGGAGTTTGCAAGGTATGGTCGCGGAGCGGAGATCCGTTATGATTTTAATAAAGTAAGCTTTGGGGGCTTCTATAATCATCCAAGATTTTTCAGAGATATCAAAGATGAATTTAATTTCTATTCCGCCTTTAAAATCAGAAAAGAGTCTGAAATTACTGTGGGATATCTTTACAAAACTCCGCGGCAGGGAGAAATCCGTTATACAGATGTCAGGCTAGACTCTGATGCTCATCTTCCTTATGCTAAAGGAAAATTCAAGGTTTCAAAAAATATAAACGTTTCCGGAGAGCTGGCCTACAGCACTACACAAAAAACAGATGGAACAGCTTATTTATTACAGGCAGATGCTGTTTTTAAAAATTTGAACGCCAGCTTAATGTACATGAGAGCCAGTCCTGATTTTGCCGGATATTTTACCAATACCAATACCATCAATGGTAATATTTACTATAATGTCACCAAAAAGATCAGTGTATTTGCCAATTATATGCAGGATGCCAAAAATTTCCAAAGAGATACCCTTTTACTGGCAGCGCCTTACAGAAAATATTTGCAATATGGAGTACAGTACAAATATCTGCCTACCGGTTTCGTCATGCTTACGAATGGGTATCAAACCTATAAAGATCGTTTAGAACCTAAACAATTTGATTATTATGAACGTTACTTCAAGGTGAGTGTTAATCAGCAGGTAGGAATGTTTCAGGTAAATCTGGATGGGCAATTCGGTAAAACAGATAATTATCTGACAGGATTTAACGGTAATTCAAGTTTTTATTCTGCGAATCTTTCATTTCAAAAATTCAGAACAACCTTTAACATCTTCGGAAGTTATGCCATAAGCTCAAGGTATCAGCTTCAAAATCAGAAAAATTTTTATTACGGAGCAAGAATCTTCAGCCAGTTTTCTGATAAGACCAGCTTAAGCATCTTTTATCAGAACAATTATATGCCTGAAGAATACTTTAAAGACAGAAATGTGTTTGAACTTCTTTTTCATCAGCAGTTATTTCCCGGAAATGAACTTGACCTTTCGGGAAGATATTCATTGCAAAGAGGAGAAATTGGGAATAAAGATTTCATTTTCTCCATGCGTTATACATGGCGTCCCCATATTCCGGTACAGAAAACTGCGGAATATATTTCGCTGTCAGGAAATATCAGCAATTTAGGGATCAAAAAAACGGAAGGCATTAGATTAATACTGGGAAGTTATCTGTCCATTACAGATAAAGAAGGGAATTATATATTTAAAAATGTTATTCCGGGGAATTATTTCCTTGAAATAGACCGTTCAACTACGGAAATTAATGATATTCCAACCCAAACTTTTCCTGCAGCCCTTTCCCTGGTGAATAAGGATAATACATTCAATTTTGGATTAACCACAGCTGCCAATGTTCAGGGACATATTCAGTTTCTGGATACGGGAGAGAAAGATCAGATAGATTTAGGACAGATACAAACGCTAAAAGGAAAGAAGAAAAGAGAAAGCATTATTGTGGAAGCCACCAATAATGATCAGACTTTTAGGAAGATATGTTATATCGGAGAAGATTTTGATTTCACTTATCTCCGCCCGGGAGACTGGACCGTTAAAGTGTACCGCAATGGATTGGATAAGCGCTATAAAATTTCGACAGATAAATTTCTTTTTACTTTAAAACCTTTAGAAACAAAGAAATTAAGCATCAATGTTGTCAAGCAGCAGATAGAGATCAAATACCAACAGGAATCCTTGAAAGTAGGATATAATGAAATAAAAAAGAAGAGATGATTCTGATCCGTTCCATAGTATTAATAGCATCGGTTATGATATCCGGTTCAATCTATTCCCAAACCTCGGCGAGTACTACTGTCAGCTTAACATTGCCTGTGGTAACGTTAATGGATATTGAACCAACAGGAAGTATTACGTTAAATTTTACGGCTCCTACTGAAGCTGGAAATGCCCTGGGAGCTCCCACTCCCAATACATCAAAATGGGTCAATTATACTTCCGCCATTACTTCCGGAGGGCTTACCCGAAGAATTACAGCTTCAGTGAATAAAGTTATTGCAGGTGTGAATATAAGGATTCAGGCAGCGGCAGCTTCCGGAGCTGGAGGAGGAACACGGGGAACATCTTCAGGACAGGTTATTCTCACCACAACTCCCACAACTATTATAAGCGGCATCGGAGGAGCATATACCGGAAATGGAGCTAATAACGGCCACGCCCTTACCATTTCATTGGCCACCAATACATATGCCAATTTACAGGCGCAGGCCAATACAGCAATTGTCATCACTTATACCATCACAGAATAAAATTAGAAAATGAAAGTCAAAAGTCCCTTTCTCAAAGAACAGTTCTTAAAAAGATATCTATACATTATTGCTTTAATAATGGGCAGTTTTCTTGAAGGGCAAACCATAAATATTGCCGGAACCAGCTGGACAGCCAGTGTACCTACCATTACAGAAGCTGGAAATAACTATACCGGAACTTATGACAATCCCAGTCTGTTAACATTATCAGGTTTTTTACCTGGTTCTTTTCTAAATTTACTGGGCAGCTCCGGAGCTAAAATCAGTATGCAGCATGTTCCAACTTCCTGGAACAGTTCTCTGAAACTTTATGCAAAAAGGAGTGGAGGAACGGCAACAATCAATGGTCTTTGTGTACTGTGTACAGCAACTATTAACGGTGGCCTTAGTTATATTGAAATACCACAAGCCACGGCCGTAACACTTTCAACAATTACCTTTAGTGGTGTTTTAGGCGTTGGCAACAGTGTAAATTATTCTGCTATTAGTGTACAATTGGAAATAGGTGGAGTTTCTGTGACGATTCCTGCTGCAGCTTATAGTACACAAGTCGTTTTTACCATAGGAGCAAATTAAAAAATACGTCAAAGCCATCCAGATCCTTACACCATAATTAATTCAACAATTTCTCTAAAGAAATATTCAGTTCATTTCTATCTATAAAAACAATCCTTTTCAAAATCAGAAAAGGATTGTTTTTTTATGCTATTTAAAATTAATTAATGCTTGGCCCACCAAAGAGGAGTCAGCACAGCATCAGCACCACCAAGTAATTGTACAGCCTTATCATATCCGGGCTGGTCTGTATTTCTGAAAGTACTTGGATATCTTAATCTTTGAGGGAAATTCTGAATAGAATTCGTCATATAATTCCCTGAAGTCAGATTAGGAAGATTTACCAATGGTGTTTCTATTGCTGGATTTTCAAAAAATGGTAACCCAAGTCTTCTCTGATCGCTCCACGATTCTAACGGTAGCCAGGGCATATTGGCAATATATTTCTGGGTAATAATCTTTGTTAGTTTATCATTCTTTACCGATCCATTCTTATAAATGGTATTCACAGGGTATTTAATGTCTACAGAAACCAAGTTCCCGGTTACAGGATCTTTATATTTCATTGTATGGCTCACTCCAGGTTCTGTAATATGACCATAGGAAACAGAAGTTCCATCACGATTATAATCTGTTGAAGTAATATATTGTCCATAGAATTGTGAAACTCCATTATAAACAAAACTTTCCTGAATTCCCTTATTATAGGCAGCTTCATCACTCATTGGAACCGACCAGCCTTTCAATGCAGCTTCCGCCAAAAGGAAATAGGTTTCCCAGCTTGCAAAAAATATTCTTGAATTCTTACTTTCGCGATACTGCTTACCCAAAGCCGGCATACATCCTACAACATTTCTCAATCCGTTTCTCTGTCCTTTTACTCCCCAATTTCCAATGGTGTAGGCATTCCAGGTATTGACTGTGTTTACTGTTATTGTCGAATTATCTGTAAACGTAAGATCTCCATGATTGGTAGTTGCCTGATTGGTATAAGTAGGATATAATGAATAAACCGGACTTGTAAGATCTCCTGGAATATAGAACGTTTTATACGCTCTCGGATCGATTTTATTGGGTAAACCATCCAACCAATAGCCTGCACTTGGATCGTTGGTCATTGTTGTAAACTGCTGATCATATTTTATTCCAATATAGTCAGATGCTTTAACCGCTGTATGCTGAGCTGCAGGTAATTGGTCTGTGGAACTTACTCCTCCCAAACCAACGTATAAATTATTAAGTGTTCCTGACAATATTTGGGAGTTCCATTCTCTTGACATTACCCCTGTTAAGGCATCCCATCCCGGTTTTTCAGCAACTGTAAAATTATCTGCACTTGTAGCGATAAACTTATTTGAATTAGCCGCTGCTTCAAATTCTGTTTTTGCTTTTGAAGGATCTACTTCAGCGATTCTCATGGCAATCCTCATCCTCATAGAGTTGGCATACTTTACCCATTGAGCCCAATTAAACCCATAAACCATATCATAGGCATTAGCATTTGAGGGTGCTCCTTGGTTGGTATCCATTTTTGCGGCGGCATCTTTTAATTCTTCTAAAATAAAATAATACACTTCTTTTTCAGAATTAAAAGTAGGATTCGTTCCCTGAAAAGCCTGAATAGGTTGTGGTCCGAAATTATCCGAAAATTCGCTCATTAAATAAGCTCTCCAAATTCTGGAAACCTGAATGATATTGTCATAATAAGGTTTTCCTTGCCCGATTGATTTTTTTTCATTCGCTAATTGAATAGCCGCATTCGCATTATTAAGCCAATCTGAAGCATATTTCCAATATTCGGAAGTCCAGGAATCATCGTAGGTTCCACCCGCAATTCCTGTTGTTAAATGCTGTCTGGATGCCGTTTTCCAATATAAAACAAAAACACGTTCTGCAATATTAGGATCTTGCTGAGCACCGAGAATTGAGTTGTTTAATAAATATTCAGGTTCTGCTTTATTAGAGTCTACAGCAAACGGATTATTATTGATGTCTTCAAAATCATTACATGAAGCACATACTAAACCGATGGTAAAAAATGATAAGATATATTTTTTCATTGAGTCAGTTTTTAATTAAAAGCCTAAAGTGATTGTAAATAAATAAGATCTTGAAGTAGGAAAAGCAAGGTTTTCAAATCCTGTAGCATTAGAATTAATGGCGAATACAGATTCCGGATCAATTCCTTTTGCTTTACTGTAGATCATCCATACATTATTGGCCGTAAAAGCAACTTTAGCACTCTGTAGAGCCAATTTTTGGAAAATACTTTTAGGGAAATTATACGTCAACTGAATATTTCTTAAACGAATATTGGTAGCATCATAAATATTTTGTTCTGTAATTCCTAAATTTCCAGCTGTTACAGCTCCCCAATAATCCTGTTGAGTGATCTCTTTGGTATTTGCTGTATAACCGCCGCTTCCCTGTACTACTGCATCCAAAATCATATTATCACGTTTTCCTCCAGGTGCAGTGTCCGCAGCAAGTCCATTCGCTTGTAATGCTGCTTGTGTTGCAGAGAAAAATTTTCCTCCGATTCTGCCGTCAATTAAAAATGAAAGTCCGATATTTTTATATACAAAGCTGTTGGTAAAACCAAACAAAGCCCTCGGAGTCTGATCTCCAAGATAGTATTGATCAGGAGTAGCCTGTGGTAATCCGTTTTGATCCACAATCAATTTTCCGTAATGAGCGCTGCTGGTATCTTCTACTCTCAGAAATTTCGTTCCATAAATTGCTCCATAAGGTTTTCCCACTTCAGCGAAGAAGGCAACGTTATCAAAACCTGCTAAAGGATATTTTGAAATATTTCCGTCAATTTTATCGATGTTACTTTTTAAAGTTGACAAATTAGCATTTACATTCCATGCAAAACTCTCCTTCTTTACAATATCTGTATTCAATACGAATTCAAATCCTTTATTATGCAGTCCGCCTGAATTAATCATCATTCTTTCATATCCGGAAAGTGGATTTATCGGAATAGCTATAAGCTGATCAGTTGCATTATTATTGAAATAACTTATATCCAGAGACACTCTGTCAAAAAACTTCATATCTGCACCGACTTCAAAAGTTTTAAGTTTTTCTGCATGTAAATTTGAATTAAAAAGTATTTTATTTCTTGCAAGTACAATATGTCCGTTTGGATCAGTGGAAGCAATATAGGTGTTGTACAAGCTTTGAGGAGGTAAAGAGTTCCCTACAACGGCATAGGCAGCACGAAGCTTAGCAAATGTCAAAACATTCGAACTCGTTCCATTTAATTTCTTCAGCATATCCGTTACAACTAATGAGGTACTCACAGAAGAATAAAAATAAGATCTGTTATCAATATTCAATGTAGAGGACCAGTCATTTCTTGCGGTAGCATTCAGAAACCAATATCCGTCATAATTAATCTCAGCAGCAGCAAATACTGAATTAATTTTTTTCCACATATCAACTTCAGTTGTTGTAATAGAGGCAAGATCACTCGTATTATTTGTGCTGAAAACGTTGGCAAGAATAAGATTTTGTGTGGAAAAATAGAGTGCTTTATCCCTGCTTTCCATCATCTGCCCATACACAGAAAGCGATCCTCCCCATTTGCCTATAATATTGTCTTTTTTAGCATTCAGACTTATGATATAATTGTTCTCATAAAACTTTTCCTGACCGGTAGAATAAGAATTATTACGGGAAGATCCTGTCCAAACCCTTGCATCCGTATTTAAAGAATAGAAATCTGTTCCTAATCTTACGTCTGCACTCAGCCAATTATTAAATTGATATTTGAGATAACCGTTTAATAAAAACCTATCTTTTTTATCAGCATTCAATGCATTATAAGCAGTCCAATAGGGGTTAATTCCATTTGAAGTGATCCAGCGTGAAGTAACCTCATTTTGCATCTGCCCATTACGATAATCTCTTACATCAATATTTTGAGGCATCAGAAGGATTGTTGGATAGTAATTTCCATCACCTCGTCCTCCGGAAGGTCTATTTGTTCCTTTAATACTCATATACTGGGCTTTCACCTCACTCGTCCATCTTTTATGAGCTCCAAAATTAGAATTCATTTTAGCCATAAAATTGAACCTTTCGTATTTTGAATTAGGAATCTGACTATTACTATTTAAATAATTAGCAGAAGTGTACAAGCTTGACCCTTCGCCTAAGTTCTCCTGAAAGCTCAGTGTATGTTGTGAATTTGTTCCTGTCTTAAAAAAGTTTTTTAAGTTATCATAAATCGTCATATTTGATCCCTCAAAAGCGGGTCCCCAAGAAGTGGTATTGTCAACTCCAGCAGGATTGGATAAACCATTACTACCTTGTGCAAAACTATGTTGCAAATCAGGTTTCATAAAAATATTTTCGAAACCTAAGCTTGTAGAATAGGTAATTCCTAATCCCCCTTTTCTTTTACCGGTTTTTGTTGTAATCACAATAACTCCATTTCCCCCTCTGGAACCATAAAGAGCAGAAGCTGCCCCACCTTTTAAAACAGAAAGACTTTCAATATCATCCGGGTTAATATCACTTAAACCATTTCCCATATCAAGATCCGGATTCCAGAAATCATTATTAAAGTCTTTTCCATTCTGTCTAACCTTTGATCCCAGGCTATTACTTAGCGGAACTCCATCCACGACAATAAGAGGCTGATTATCCCCAGTAAAAGAATTAAAACCTCGCAGATTAATTTTGGAGGAAGAACCGGGTCCAAAACTTCCTTTAATTACTTGTAATCCGGCAACCTTTCCTACCAATGCATTCGTCATATTATTTTCTTTGGCATCAACAAGGGTTTGGCCTTTTACATCTTGGAAAGAATATCCAAGAGCTTTTTTTTCTTTTTTTACACCATAAGCTGTCACAACTACTTCGTCAATCTTTGACGTTTTAGTTGAATCACTTTGTGCATACAATCCATAGAAACAGAATAAGGATTGGAGCAGCCCAACCTTAAAAATGGTTTTTTTCATAAAAATTAGATTTGGTATATACTTAATAATATCACTGGATATTTTAACAAATAAACGCAATTCTTATTAAATTAATATACAATCATTAATTATTTATGTTAAATACATTAATAAAAGCAATCTAATATTTCTAAAGCTTATGATACTTAAACGATTAAGTAAAATTCAAAATTTGGTTAGCCATAATTTAGTATCTGGTAACTGAAAAAAGGGATAAAATAGAATATGTATTGTTAGACTCCTACGGAGTGACAATAGTGTTGGGGTAAAGATGAGTAATGGGTAATAAGTAATGATAGCATACGTTGGATATTACTCATTACTGATTGCTTATTACTCATTATTGATGTTGGGTTGGGATTTGTTAGGGTTAGGGTATACAACAAAAAAAATCCTTTATCTGATGATAAAGGATTTTTAAAAATAAAATAAAAACTGGCGGCGGCCTACTCTCCCGCGTTAGCAGTACCATCGGCGCTGGTGGGCTTAAC